>JAPOPC010000090.1 GCA_026713105.1 Acidimicrobiaceae bacterium | reverse complement strand
GTCGGTCCGACTCGCACGCGCAACGAAGGGATCATCGGCGAGGGCGTCAACCTCGACCTCGCCGACATCGGCGGCACGCGTCGCTCCACGGTTGTCTACTACCTCACTCGGTACCTGCTTCACACGAAGTGGTGCGACCACGACGGCCAGCCCCGGCTGCATCTCTTCGGGCAGCTCAAGCGCATCACCGAGCGCTGGATCGACGAGCACTTTGTGTGCGAGGGCGGCACGTCGCTCGGCCATCTGCTCTACCTCACGCTCGCAGACCAAGCGTGCGAGCGGATCACCACGGCCATCGTCGAAGCCGAGCGCGCTGTTGGCGGCAACATTACTGCGGTGCTGGACTCGTTCTCACCTGTCGGAACCACCCGTGATGTCAGCTTCACCACCTCCAAGCAGCTGAAGTGGCGCACCCGCGCAGACCGCTGCCATGTCAACTGGGCCGTGTGCGACAGCAACTGGGAAGCGGAATTCTGCGGCGTGGTCGAGGCCAATCCCGATGTGCTGGCATACGTCAAGAATGCCGGTATGGGCTTCGAGGTGCCGTACCGGACGGGCGGCCAGAACCGCATCTACGTGCCTGACTTCATTCTGCGGGTGGGCGACGAGGGCGATGGTGAAGGCGAACCACTGCATCTGGTGGTGGAGGTCAAGGGCTTCCGCGGCGAGGACGCCAAGGACAAAGCCGCCACGATGCGCAACTACTGGGTACCCGGCGTCAATCGCCTCGGCACGTTCGGCTACTGGCAGTTCGTTGAATTCTGCAACAGCTGGGTTTTTGCCGAAGAACTCCAGACAGCCATCACTCAGGCTCGCCGGGAGGCGCATGCGTTTCGTACGGGTGGGTCAGCTCTCAGCAGTCGAGAAGCGGTCTTGGCCGTACTGCGAGAACTCAAACCGCGCCTGCAGCGAGAATTCGGCATCGCCAGCCTCAAGCTGTTCGGATCGTTCGCCCGAGACGAAGCCCAGCTCACGAGCGACATCGACCTGATTGTCGAATACCACACCGAGCCAGAGAGCTGGGGCAATTTCGGCGAGGGCCCTTTCTTGGAAGAATTCCTCGGGCGCACTGTTGACATCGCGGTAGGCAAAGATCTGCGCGACCATGTCCGGCCAAACGCCGAGAGGGACGCAATCGATGTTTAGATGTGTGCAGCCTGATGAATGGCTGCCTTCTCTTCGTCATATGAGCGAAGCCTGCCAAAAAATACAGCGATACGTAGCCGGCATGACGGAGGATGAGTTCAGGGCCGACGAACTACGCCAAGACGGAGTCATTCGGCAAATCACGATCATTTGGGAAGCCGCTGGGCGGCTGCCCGACCAAGTACGCGATCACTTAGGAGACATACCCTGGAGCGATGTCCGTGGAATGAGGAATCGACTCGTACACAAGTATGACGACGTCAATGAAGAGGCGGTGTGGAACGCAGTAACGATGTCGGTGCCGCAGCTCCTCAATGTTGTCCAAAAGGTTCTCACCGAGTACGGCGAGGAGTGACCGATGGCCAAGCGAGGCGCAAAACAGAAGCGGGTAGACAACCTCACGCACGATGAGTCAGCCAGGCTGAACATTCCCACGGCTGAGTATCAGACGCAATCTTCAGAAGAAGCGGTGGCGGCGATACGAGTCGCCTACGAGCGGCTCAATCGCGATCTCGACCCCCAGCTCGTGTGGCGAGGCAAAGACGTGGCGGACTGGTCTGACTTAGTGGTTCAGGCACCGCCGCTGTACATCCAAGAGAAGATCCAGCCCAAGGCGCTCATCGAAGACTTGCGGCGTTTGAGCCATCACCGCAGTATTGAGCAAGCGGCATCCGAGGCGGGCTTCCAGGTTGAGTTGTTCTCCGACTTTAACGGGCTTCCAAGTGCCGATGCCAGAACCGAGTTCTATCAGCACCAGATGAACTGGTCGAACCGGATGATCCTGGGTGACGGCTTGCAGGTGATGGCCAGCCTCGCCGAGCGCGAGGGATTGCGTGGCCAAGTGCAGTGCATCTATGTCGATCCGCCCTACGGCATCAAGTTCAACTCAAACTTCCAGTGGTCCACTACGAGTCGCGACGTACGAGACGGCAAAGCCGACCACATCACCCGCGAACCCGAGCAAGTGCGGGCATTCAGAGACACTTGGCGCGACGGCATCCACTCCTACCTCACCTACCTCCGAGACCGCCTCACAGTCGCACGAGATCTCCTGACGGAGAGCGGTTCCATCTTTGTGCAGATAGGCGACGAGAACGTTCATCGTGTGCGCTCGTTGATGGATGAAGTATTTGGCGCTGACAATGTTATTGCGAGCATTGTCTTCCGAAAAACAACTGGGAAGGCGGCATCGCTATTGGATAATACCTATGACGTCATCTTGTGGTATGCGCGCAATAGGGCGCAAACAAAGAGTCGAGAAATAAAGTTCCAGAGGATCGTGAGCGATGACAACAACTATCGTTACGATTGGGACGCGGCGGGTGAGTTCATTCCTGCCGGAGATGCGCCTCATCGCATTTCCAGAATGAATCCGCTTACATCTCAATCTGCGAGCGCGACGACAGTATTCGAATACGAATACTGTCGTAATTTGTTCCGGCCCGGAAGTGGAGGCTGGAAAACAAATAAGACAGGCATGGACCGCTTGAAGAAGTGCAATAGACTGACGTATTCGGGAAAGACACTTGGCTTCGTCCGGCCCTTTTTGGATTGGCCTCTGCAGGACTTTAACGATATATGGGATGACACACGTCAAAGCGGCTTCGGGGAGAAACGAGTCTATGTCGTACAAACGGCACCGCGTGTTATTGAACGGTGCTTGCTGATGACCACCGATCCCGGAGACTTAGTGCTCGATCCGACTTGTGGGGCGGGAACGACTGCGTACGTGGCAGAACAGTGGGGTCGCCGATGGATCACGATCGATACTTCGCGGGTTGCGCTGGCCTTGGCAAGAGCACGGCTCATGGGGGCTCGCTATCCGTACTACTTGCTGTGTGACAGTCCCGAAGGGCTACAGAAGGAAGCCGATCTCAGCCATGCGGAACCGTCTGACGCCACGACATACGGCGACGTGAAGCAAGGTTTCGTCTACGAGCACGTCCCGCACATCACCCTGCGGTCAATCGCGAACAACGCTGAGATCGATGTCATCTACGAGCAGCGCCAGCCGGTGGTTGAGACTGCGCTTGCGGATCTCAATTCGACGCTGCGCGCCGACCCACCGTCGACGTTCGAGGTGAAGATCGGCGGCCGGAAAGACCAGCGGGTCGACTTCGGGCTGCCTCCCGATGCCGCCGTCGCGCTGCCGTCGGGCGAGGAAGCACCTGCGAGTGGCCTGCTCGAATGGGAAGTGCCTCGCGAGCGGCCCGGCGATTGGCCGGCAGCCGCCGCTGAACCGCACGAACGGTTCTGGCAGGCCCGCCTTGAGCGGCAGCGGGCAATCGACGAGTCCATCGCTGCGAAGGCCGACTTCGAGTTCCTCTACGACAAGCCCTACGAGGACAACTCGAAGGTGCGCGTCGCGGGGCCGTTCACCGTCGAGAGCATCTCGCCCCATCGCTACTTGGGTCTCGACGCCGACGACAATTTGATCGATCCCGTCACCGAGGCACGATGCGACGGCGAGAAGCCGCAGGACTTCGTCTCGATCATTCTCGACAACTTGCGAACCGCGGGCGTGCAACAGGCGCACAAGGCAGACCGCATCAACTTCATCTCGCTCCAGCCCTGGCCCGGCGACTACGTCTGTGCGGAGGGCGCCTACATCGAAGCGTCGGCTGCTTCGTCCGGAGAATCGGATGAGGCCGCACCACCCTCAGACGACGAGACCGCTGCACCAGCCGCGACACGAAGAGCAGCGATCTTTGTTGGTCCCGAGTTCGGCACCGTCAACCGGTCGGAACTTGTGGCGGCATCCCGCGAGGCCGCAGAGGCTGGCTTCGATGTGCTCATCGCCTGCGCTTTCAACTATGACGCGCACGCGTCGGAGTTCACCAAGTCAGGGCCGTTGCAGGTGTTGCAAGCCCGGATGAACGCCGACCTGCACATGGCGACCGAGCTCAAGACCACCAGCAGCGGCAACCTGTTCGTGATCTTCGGCGAACCGGACATCGAACTAGTTACGGCGCATCCGGCTGATGACGGCACCGAACAGTTCTGCGTCAAGCTGAGAGGGATCGACGTGTTCGACCCGACGACCGGCGATGTGCGGAGCGACGAACCTGACTCGATCGCCTGCTGGTTCGTCGACACCGACTACGACCACGAGAGCTTCTTCGTGCGCCATGCCTACTTCCTCGGCGCCAACGATCCCTACAAGTCGCTCAAAACCACCCTGAAGGCCGAAATCGACGAGGACGCCTGGGCTTCACTGCACAGCGACCTCTCACGTCCATTCCCTGCGCCCGAGACCGGCCACATCGCCGTAAAGGTCATCAACCATCTCGGCGACGAGGTCATGAAGGTATTCCGCGTTCCCAGCACCGCCTGAGGTCGCTGGCGCGTACCGGCGGCGGGCCGGCAACGTCGTCAGGGCGCGATTCGGAGGGCTTTGCGTCGTCCGGGGCCGTACCGGTAGACCCGGAAATCTCGGTCGAGTGAGATCGCCTCGGTGATGCCCAGCCGCTCCATGACCGCCCAGCTTGTCCGGTCTGAGAGCGAGAAGTCCTGATCGCTGAAGGTTGCGCCGATCTCCGCCGCAACTTCCAGATCGCCCAGCAAGGAGACCTCGACGCGGGCGATACCCCTGCGGATCGCGTTCACCAGCGTCTCCGCGGCGAACCGGTCATGGCGATGCCTCATCACCATCCACGTCTCCTGCAGCACGTGATCGGTCGTCAGCAGCCGACCTCGTCTGTCCCCAAGTGCCGCCGCCACCCGCGCGTGGGTTGCTTCCGCGCTGTCAGCCATCGACACCCACGCGGAGGTGTCCACGAAGCTGAGTTCCATCTGTCAGATCCGGCGATCAGTCGATGTGCTGTATGTGCTGCGCCGCCGCAGCCTCAGCCACGATGGCCTGGGCGTCCGCGGCCATGTCGAACGGCTCGCCATGCACCATCGCGCGGATGGCTTCCAGATCGCCCTGAGGCTCTGCCGCGCCGAGTTCTCTGTCGAAGAGCCGTCGCGCAAATTCCGCGAAGCTGATTCCCTGATCTGCCGCGCGCCGTTTTGCCTCGGCGTGAAGATGATCTGGCAGCGTGATGACCGTTCTCACGATGACATCATAGCATCACCTCGAAGGTGCAAACTGGAGCAGCCCCTTCCGACGTTGAACCGCGTTCCCGCTGGTCGCTGGCTGCCGTACGGTGAGTGGGCATGGTGCGTCGGACGGATGGTCGGGTTCCGAATACGCGTCGACTACTGGCTGCCGGGCTGTTGGCGGCCGTCCTGGCAGGATGCGGCGGGGGTTCGCGGGACGGCGGAATCGGCGACGACCTCTCCTCGGTACGGACCGAGGCGGCGACGAGCGGCACAGCCAGCACCGATGGCGCGGCCGCTGCCACATCCGCTGACGGCCCGGATGCCACGGGCATCGACGGGTCCGGTCTTGAGGACTGTGATGACGTCGCGATGATCACGGCGAGCGTCCAAGGTCCCCTGCGCAGGACCCAGAACTATCCATCGGGGCTCCAGGGAGCTGTGTGGCAATACGGCAGCCAGTTCGACACGTATGGCGGCTATTGGCTCGACCGCGACAACGGCGGCACGATCATGGTTGGCTTCACCGACGACATCGAGCAGCACACAGCGGCGTTGTCGGCACTGCCGCCGTCTACCGAGTATGGCGACGTCGAAGACATGACCCCTCTGGGACAGCGTGACGATCTTGTCCTCGAAGTGGTGCAGGTCACATTCAGCGAGCGCGAATTGATGGCAGCCGAAGGCAGGATCAGCAGAGCGACGTGGGATCAAGAACTCGGCATCTATGGATACGGCATCGACGTCAAGCGGAATCGGGTGAATCTGGTTGTTGAGAACCCGCCTCCGGGCGCGTTGGCCGAGATTGCGGCATCGGTGCCGCCGAAGTTCGGACTCGGTGTCGTCTGCGTCGAGTTGACGATCACGGCCCCGCCGCCCACCGGAACGCTGCAGGTGCTGCCCGACTTGCGCGACCCGGACCCGATCGTTGCCTGCTGGGGTGCGCCGCCCAAGCCGTACTCGGAACTGACGGCCTGGCAGCCGATCGACGAGGTCGATCACCCTGCTGTGGACGTGTTTCGAGACGAGCTCGAAGCGCGTCAATCCGATCCGTCGCCACGCCCGCTATCTCAAGGTGACTGGGCTGTCGTCCACATCGGCGAGGACTTGGTGCGCTTCGTACTTGACGGAGGCGAGTGGCAGGAGGAAGCAGCCGTCGAGCGCCGCGGCGACCGATGGCTGTGGGCAGGGGAGGGTTCCGGGCCGCGCTGCGAGCCTGCCGTGGTCCTGCCCGAGGGACTCGGCCGTGTCGAAGTGCATCTGGACCCCGACAATCTGCCCGGTCCGGACGATGTCGAGATCACGCTGCTGGTCACCGAGCAGGGCTGCGCCAGCGGCCGTGAGATGGGTGACGCGCTGCGAGGCCCCGAGGTCGTCGAGACTGCCGAAGCAGTGGTGGTGGCGTTCGCTGTGGTGCCCGTCGCCGGCGCCGCAAACTGCCCCGACAACCCGCCGACCTCGGTGACGATCACGCTGAGCGAACCCCTCGGCGACCGCGCCATTCGAGACGGCCTGTACTTCCCTCCCAAAACCGTCACCACCGAATCGCCGTGAATCCGAGGTCCATCTGAGTTCAAGCAGGCATCTCGTGTCTCGACGGACGCCAGTCACGCGTCCAGCAATGCCAGCCGGAGTCTGAGAGCTGCCATATCGGCGACGTGAAACCTTGGATTTCCGGCTCTACGACCGGGAGCGTGAACTTCGATACCCAGGCGCAGTCGTAGCCGTCTAAGTCAAGTCTCGGCGGGAGCCACGCGTCATCGGGAACGAAGGGCGAGAACTTCATGCCTGCCGTCTCGCTGCGCGAGACGCCGAGCGGCATCCACAAGAAGAGATGAGCCTCATCGGCACCGAGATCTTTGGCGCGCCTGAGGATCGCGTAGTCGCACGCGAGATGACGCTGGATTGCCTTGGAAACGGTGCTCGGCGCGAATGCGACGATTGCTGCGCCCCTGCTAAGGCGAATCGTTCCCTCGGTGATCCAAGGGGCGGGAAACGCGTTCCCGATGCGAAGTCCGCGAAGCTCGGTGCAGATCGGGTGCTCGAGCGAAGCCGCGCCTCCGCTGGCCGAGCGGATGTCTCGGACGTGATCCTGCAACCCATCGCGTTCCACACGCGCAAGCAGCGCCTCGATCTTGCTGCTGACCTCATCAAACAACACGACGGCAGCGTCAGCATCAGCGAGTTCGTCGTCTGACACATCGAAATCCACCATCCATCCGCTCTGCAGCGAGGTCGCGCAGATTGGTGTTCTCTGGCGCCGCTCGACATCGAACGCAGATGGCTGGTGCGCGGGGTGGATCTTGACCTCGACAGCAATGCGCCGACCGTCGCCGAATACCAAGTCGAAGTCGTGCATGCCCTCAGGACCGCCGCTGAAGTCACGTGCTTCCCAGCGTTCGGACTTCAGCAGCAGATGCAGCAGTTCTGCAGCCCACCGCTCCTCATCGCGCCGCATCGCTTCTCGGTGGCGAAGTTCTCGCCAAGGCTGATCGTCGGGTTGTGTCGGCGTGTGGGAGTCGGTGCCGTCCGAGGTGTCGGTGGTCTCAGGAAGATCAGGCATCTTCTCCACCGCGGAATAGCAACGCGACCGACTCCATGAGCGCGTCGTTCTCGATTCTGACGCCGCCGACAACACGCTTGATCTCGGTCACGTCCGCCTTGACGTGCGTCACGACGTCCTTGACCTCAGCTACGTCGATCTTGACTTCCACAAGTTCCGCTTCGATTCCTGCGACGTGGGTCTTGAGCTCGGTGACGTCGGTTTTGACTTCGGTCATGTTGGTTTTGAGCTCGGCGATGTCGGTTTTGACTTCGGTCATGTTGGTTTTGAGCTCGGCGACGTCGGTCTTGACTTCGGCTACGTCGCCGTCAACCCGATCAAGGCGTTCGTGCAGGCGGCCTTCCATGTCCCGCATGTAGGACAGGACATCATCTGGAGCGTCGGCTGCTGGCTGTGCCATGCGCCAAGCGTAACTTCAGCCTTGCGTTGGGTCGAAATGATTTTCGCGTGTCACGCAATGCATGCGGGCTACAGGCCGAACACGCGGCGAGCGTTGTCTCCGATGAAGGCCCGCCGCCGCTTCGCAGGGAACATGTCGACGAGCTCATCGAGGTCGAGCACGTATTCCGGTGTGTGGTCGGCGTGAGGGAAATCGCTGGCCCAGATGAACCGGTCGTACCCGTAGCGCTGTGCGAGCGAAGGGATCGAGCGTTCATCGGGGTCACACGAGATCCATACCTGCCGCATGAAGTACTCGCTGGGCTTCATCTGAAGCGGCACCCGGGTGCCCGTGTAGGTATGTCCGAACACGGCATCGATGCGGTCCAGGCAGTAGCCGAGCCAGCCGCCGCCTGACTCGAGCACCAGCACCTTCAACTCCGGGAATCGGTCGAAGACGCCGTAGTCGAACAGTGACACGAACTGGTGCCGCACGCCGTCCGACGCCGTCATCGATGCCGTGAGACGCAGTTCGCGCACGTGCTCCCAGGTGCCCATTCGAGTGCCCTTGGTCCACTGGGGCTCGAACGTGGGATGGATAGCGAACGGCACGCCGAGATCCTGCGCAGCTTGGAATACTGGGTCGTGGTCGGCATGGCCGAGCGGACGCGTCGAATGGGTGAACGGCGCCACGAAGCAGCCGCGTGCTCCGTCGGCTACCGAGCGCCGCAGCTCGGCCGCTGCGGCGGCCGGATCGGTGAGCGAGATGTGGGCGACGGGAATGAGCCGGTCGGAGTGATCCCGGCAGAACTCGCAGATCCACCGGTTGTAGGCACGCGTGTACGCCTGGCTCAGCTCGGCGTCTTCGAGCTCGGCTTCCCACAGCAGCCCCATCGTCGGCAGCAGGACCGCGATGTCGAGGCCTTCGGCATCGAGCAGCTCGATTCGCTGGTGAGGGTCCATGGCCCCGAAGGGGATCTCGCCTGCGTAGGTGCGATCCGGGTTGAACATGATGTCGGGCAGATCGGCTGCGCCCATGGCGCCCAGCGTCGAGACCATGCCGGGGCGGGCCAGCTTGCTTCGCTGGTTGTCGATCATGAGCACTTCGAGGCCGCGCTCCGGCTCGATCTCGATGCGCAGCGCCCGGTCCTTGTAGCGATCCTCGAGGTACTCCTCCCACAGGTCGGGCGGCTCGAGGATGTGGCCGTCGGCGTCGACTGCGCCGGCGTGCGCGATCTTGTGCACCTCGTGCATGTGGCGCTGTCCGCCGTCGGCGGTGATCTGCTGCTGGATGGTCGTGGTCATGATTTCCCCCGTAAACCCTGATACCCGTTCGGATTCTCTCACGTCCGAGCTCGGGCGTCAGCGGAACGGCTCCGAAGCGGAACCGCTCGGCGATGCCGAGGCGCAGCGACGTCACATCGGCCACAATCGCGGCGTCGTATTGGGCAGCAGGGGAGGACAGCACGATGAGCGAGAGCAGCGGCAATCCCGCAGGGCGGCTGGCTGGCAAGGCCGCGGTGATCACCGGCGGCGCGAGCGGCATGGGACGGTCGACAGTTGAGCGATTCCTGGCTGAGGGCGCCTCGGTCGTCGTCGGCGATCTCAACGCCGACGCCGGGCAAGCTTTCATCGAGGAGCTGACCAGCGCCGGTCTCGGCGATCGCGCTCGCTTCACGCGGACGGATGTGTCGGTGGAAGACGACGTGGCCGCCATGACCGAATTGGCGGTCGAGGCATTCGGCCGGCTGGATGTCGTGTTCAACAACGCCGGCATCGGCGGGGCGTTCGGACCCATCACCGAGCTGGAGGTGGATGCTTGGGACGAGACGTTCGCGATCTTGGTGCGTTCGGTGATGCTGGGCACCAAGCACGCTGCGCGGGTCATGATCCCCCAAGGCACCGGCGGCTCGATCATCAACACGGCATCGATCGCCGGCGTAGGCGGCGGCGCCGGCCCGCAGGCGTATTCGGCGGCCAAGGCGGCCGTCATCAGCCTTGCTCAGACGACCGCGCTGGAGCTGGCGCCTCATCGCATACGGGTGAATGCCATCTGCCCGGGACTGATCTTCACTCCGCTGATGCACAGCGGCAACGAGGCCCAAGCCGAGGAGGTCATGGCCGAGTTGCAGCCATGGCCCGACCGTGGCGAGGGCACCGACATCGCAGCGATGGCCTTGTTCCTCGCTAGCGACGACAGCGAATTCGTCAGTGGCCAGCAGTTGGTGGTCGACGGCGCGATGCTCGCCGCCGGACCGCGCATCCACGGCAAGATCCACAACACCCGCAACATCCATCGAATGTCAGGCATGGCCTACGGCACGACCGGCAAGGCGGCATCGGTTCGGCGCTTGTAGCAACGGCCGGAGCGCACCGCTCGATTCGACGAGGTCAGCGCAGGCGTTCTTCGATCAGCGCATCACGAAAGTCAGGGTGCGCAATCGAGATGAGCAACTCGGCGCGCTCGGCAAGCGAACGCCCCCGAAGCTCTACCGCGCCGAACTCGGTCACGACGATGTCCGCCACATAGGAGGGCAGCGTCACCGGAGCGCCATGTTCAAGGTGCGCCACGATGCGCGAGATGCGCCCGCCTGCCGCCGTGGAGGGCATCGCCACGATGGCTCGGCCGCCGGTTGCCACGCAAGCGCCGAATGCGAAGTCCGGAGCACCGCCAGGTCCGGAGATATAGCGGCCGCCGATCATCTCGGAGTTTGCTGAACCGTCGAGCGCCATCTGCACGGTCGACTGCAGCGCCACGAAGTTGCGCACTTGGGCGATGCCCTCGATGCCGTGGCTCAGCGTTCCGTTCACCAGTTGCACCGCTGGGTTGCGGTCGACCCAGTCGTACAGCCGACGGGTGCCCATCACCTCCGCCGCGACGCTCGCGCCATCGCCCAGCGGTCCCTTGTGGCGATTGTCGACCGCGCCGCTGTCGATGAGGTCGATGCAAGCGTCGTTGATCATGCCGCCGTGCAGTCCCAGGTGACGGCGGTCGGTCAGGCTTGAGAGCACGGCATCGGGGATCGAACCGATCCCGAACTGCAGTGTCGTCCCGTCGCCGATGAACTGGCCGACGTGGGCAGCAATGGCCTCAGCGGTCTCATCGACGACAGCGGGCGCCAGCTCGGCGAGGGGCTCGTCAATGTCGACGAGCACGTCGAAGTCGGTTCGGTGACATTCGCCCTCGCCGCAGACATAAGGCATCTGCGGATTCACCTGTGCGATCACCAGCGAGGCGGATCGCAGCAGCTCGACATGACCGCCGACCCCGGTGCCGAGGCTCATGCGGCCATCTGCATCGGGTGGGCTGGCTTGGCACACCAGGACGTCGGATTCCAACCCGCCGCCGGGTCCGACGAGCCCAGTGATGTCGGAGTATCTGGCCGGGACCACGCTGAAGTTCGGGTTGTCTCCCACGTCGCGAACCGCGCCGCTGGGCTGCAGCGACGTCCAGCGGAATGGATTGCCGAGATGATCCAGTGGGCTAGGGCGGTCGAGCAGGAAGGCGCTGACGAACTCGATGTGCTCGAAGCGGTCGTGTGCGGCGTCGATTGCGGCAAGCAGGCCGAAGGGCGTGGCCGAGCCCTGCGCGACGTAGACGCGTGCCCTGCGCCCGATGCGCCCTATTGCATCGTCGACCCCGAGCTGGGTCCCGCCACGGTTGCCATTGCGGGTTGCAGCACGGTCGGGACTCATCGGAGCGGTACTCCTCGACTTGGGGTGCGCTGGCGTCGCGTCGCCAGGCTCCGGCGAACTCTAGGGGTCCGCAATGGCAAGATTCCGGGTCATGACGACTCAAGCGACCGACTTGCCCGCTCTCGACTCGCCCTCGATGCCCCCAGTGGATCTGGCAGCGGAGCTCACCCCTGACGTCGCCGACGCTGCGGTCGGCCAGCAAGATCAAGCGGTCATCGAGCGCGCTGCGTCATGGGCTCGCGACTATGTCGCGCTGCACGCCGAGTCATGGGAACGTGAGCGGCGTTTCGCAGCCGAGGCGTTCTCGGGCGCGGCTGGCCAGGAGCTCTGCGGGCTGTTGGTTCCCACGGCTGACGGTGGGTCTGGCATGACCCAGATCGGGCTCGCACGTGTGCTCGAGGAGATCGCCGCCGTGGACTTCGCCGTCGCCTTCTCGCTGGTGTGTCACAACAATCTCGCGGGTGCTGTGAGCCGGCGCGCCCCCGCGGATCTGCGCGCCCGCGCGCTGCCGCCGCTCACTCATGGCGAGCGGCTTGGAGCTTTCCTGCTGACCGAGCCAGGCGTGGGCAGCGACGCCGCCAAGATCACCACCTCGGCGCGTCGTGACGGCGACGAATGGGTTCTCGATGGCGAGAAGGCCTGGGTCAGCAACGGCACCTCAGCAGAACTGCTGTCGGTGTACGCGCAGACTGATCCCGTAGCTGGCCATCGCGGGATTGTCACCTTTCTCGTCGATGGCGGCACCGACGGCGTCGAGCGTTCGGAGGGCTACCAGCTGAGCGGTGCGCACGGCCTCGGAACGAACGGCATCAAGTTCGAGGGATGCCGCGTGTCCGACGCTGACGTGATGGTGCCCGTCGGCGAGGGCTTCGTCGCTGCGATGGAAGGCATCGACATTGCCCGGGTGCTGGTTGCGGCCATGTGCTGTGGCATGTTGCGCACCGGGCTGGCTACGGCAGTGTCCTACGTGCGCGAGCGCCAGGCTTTCGGGGGGAGAATCGCTGACCTCCAAGGGGTGCGGTTCCGGCTGGCCGATGTGGCCACTGATCTCGAAGCGGCTCGCCTGCTTGCATATCGAGCGGCGCTTGGGATTGCCGAGGGTCGTTCCGCCGGGGTTCACGCAGCTCATGCCAAGAAGTTCGCGACCCGAGTGGCCGAGCGCCGGCTGGCCGACTGCATGCAGGTCATGGGCGCCGTCGGCGCGCGCCGGGATCATCCCCTACCGCGCCACCTTGCCGCCTCGAGGCTGACGCACTACGTCGACGGCGCGACCGAGATCCAGGATGTCGTGATCAGCAGGTCCCTGCTCGACTGACTCGTTCGGTGGGGCCCCGCTCAGCTCATGGGAACATCGCCGAGCCAGCCGACGATGGCGTTCGCGACTTGCCGCTCCGGTGCGTCGTCGGCGGTCTCGACGCGCGTCAGGGCCGACCATTCCAGTTCGAGCCCGGAGCGACCGCAGCGCACTGAGACAAGGCGTCCGGAATCGAGCCAAGGCGACATGGCCCAGCGGCTGAGGATGGACACGCCGAAGCCGGCTGCGGCCATCTCGGCGATGGCACCGGTCTGCTCAAGCACAGTGATCGTGCGGGGCGACAGTCCCGCAGGACGCACGAATCGCTCGTACTCGAAACCGGGTGACGGCTGGCGGTTGTAGGTGAAGTAGTTCTCTTCGGCAATCGCCTCGGGTCCGATCCAGGATTGGCCTGCGAGCGGGTGCTCCGGATGCGTGACGAGTACCAGCTCATCGGTGAACAGGTGCGTGGCCTCGCAGGCCCCCTGTGCGGGTCCTGGAGCGAGCACGAGGTCGGCTGTCCCGTCAGCGAGCCGCGGCACCGGCATGTCCCCGACGACGACCAATTCGAGCAGCAGCCCTTCCAGCCGATCGCTGCACGCTGCGGCGAATGGCGCCAGCCAGTGGTAGCAGTCATAGGAGCCGACACCAATCCGGACAGTGGCTGAGACATCGCCGCTGCTGCGTATGAAGTCCTGCTCGGCTCTGGCGAGATCAGGCATCGCACGCTGAGCGGCCTGGCACAGCGCAAGCGCTGCAGGGGTCGGTTGCATGCCACGCGACGGCCGATGCTCGAACAGTCGGCCGCCGAGGCGCCGTTCGGCTTCGGCCAACCGGTGGCTGACTGCTGATTGGCTGACATGAAGTCGGCCGGCTGCCGCAGTAATCGAGCCGGTGTCGGAGACCGCAATGATGGTCTGCCAATGATGTATCTCCAAGTAGTCGCTCATCGTCGGGTACCAGCTTGCTTGTGCGATCTGCCAGATGCCGCCTTCAGCGTAGGTGGCGGCGATCTGCACGCTGCATGACGGTCGTACGACGAGCGACCCGGCGGCGGTCAGTGGCGCATCGCGGTGCCTTCCCGATCCCAGAGGCAGCCGTCGACCAGACGGGCGGCGCGTCGCTCCCCGACGATCTCTATGTCAAACCGGACCCCGTCGTGAGCAAGTTCGGCCGGCACGTACCCCATGGCGACCGACAGGTTGCTGTGATGGGCGAAACCGCCCGAGGTCACCCAGCCGACTGGTTCCCCGTCGCAATAGATGGGCTCGTCACCGGCTGCGTCGAAGCCAGACGCATCATCGCGACCTCTGAGCGTCCATGTGCGCAGCGCCATCGCGCCAGCGGGCGCCTGCACGCCGGCGATCGGCATCTTGCCGTTCCCGTATTTGCTGATGAGGGCCGCCCGCCCGACAAAGTCGTCGCCGTCGTCGTTTGCTCTCGTGAGACGTACGAATCGACCCAGGCCCGCTTCGAAGGGGTCGTATGCGGGCCGGTACTCGCGTGCCCAGCTTCCGAAGCTCTTGTCCAGACGCAGCGAGTTCAACGCCGCCAAGCCGAAGAGGCGCAGCCCATGGGACCGGCCACGGGTCACGAGCAGGTCAAAGACATGGCGCAGGTAGCTGGCATCGGTCCAGAGCTCGTATCCGAGTTCTCCCGTGTAGCTCAGCCGGGCGCACCACACGCGTGCCCAGCCCACATCGAGCGCGGTGAAACTGCCGAAGCGCATCGCTTCGTCGGAGACGTCGGCGTCAGTTGCCTCTGACAGGAGCGCTCTCGACTTCGGCCCGGCGATTGCCACGCCGCACATCTGGGATCCAAGCGTTCGATACCGCGCCGCCCCATGCGGCGCTGTATCCGATGACGCCGCCCCATGCGGCGCTGTGCCGTTCCAGCGGGCAAGGTCCGCATCGAACCAGCGCTCGTAGTAGCGCTCGGCGATGCCCGAACCGAACAGCATGAAGCGCTCGGTGGTCGCCGTGTTCCCGGTGGCGCCGCCGGTGACTGACTGGATAGGCCCTTCTGGGGTCCCGATCGCGGCAGGCAGGCAGGCCACGGTGAGGTCACCGGTGAGATTGCCTCGCTCGTTGCACATCGGCGCGAGCGCGATCCGGCCTGGTTGCGGCAGCCTGCCCGCCAGCAAGTGCGTGAGCCATGCCCGCGCACCGGGGCCCTCGACTTCGAACTTGGCGAATCCGGACGTCTCCATAAGCCCCACGTCATGACGGACGGCATGCACTTCAGCGCGCACGTGGGGCCACGCATTGGAGCGACCGAACGTGACGTCTTCGACCGTGTCAGGCTCGGGTGCGAACCACAGCGGCACCTCGAGTCCGTAGACGTCGCCAAAGACGGCTCCTGCGTCGCGCTGCGGTTCGTAGATCGAGGTGGTTGCCAGCGGACGTCCCTCGGGAAGGAACTCGTTCGGGAAGGCGATGCTGAAGCGCCGGCGGTAATTCTCACGCACCTTGGCGGCGGTGTAGGGGCGGGTGGCCCAATCGCCGAACCGGGCCAGATCCATGGCCCAGACATCAAATCCGGGATCGCCGGTCGTCATCCAGTTGGACAGTGCGAGGCCGACGCCTCCGCCTTGGCACAGCCCGGCCAGGACCCCACAGGCTGACCAGAAGCCAGGCATGCCCCGGATCGGCCCGACGAGCGGGTTCCCATCGGGCGCAAAGGTGAACGGACCGTTCACCACCCGGGCGATGCCGACATCGCCGAGCACGGGGAAGTGCCGAAACGCCGTCTCGAGAGAGGGCGCGATGCGCTCGAGGTCGGGCGTCAGCAGACGCCGTTCGAAGTCCCACGGCGTCTGGCGGCGCTGCCACGCCACCGCCGCCTGGTCGTAGGTGCCGACGAGCAGGCCCTGGCCCTCTTGACGGGTGTAGATCTCGCCACCGAAGTCAATGGAGCCCATGAGCTCTTCGCCGGTGCTCTCGTTGTGGGAGATGACGTCATCGAGCGGCTCGGTGATCACGTAGGTGTGCTCCATGGCGAGCACCGGCAGTTCCACACCCACCATGCGGCCCACCTCACGGGCCCACAGCCCGCCAGCGTTCACCACGTGGGTCGCTTCGATCCACTCATCGCAGCCGTCGTCGCCGGTGGCATCCCGTGTACCGGCGAGGTCGCCGGCGGAGGTGTCGTACAGGCCGATGCGCCAGGCACCGTCGGGCGTTCGCTCGATGCGGCGAGCCCAGGTGTGGCGGCGGATCTGGGCTCCGGATGCGGTCGCCGCCCTGGCGTAGGCAAGGGTCACGCCACTGGGATCGACGTGACCGTGTTCGGCATCGAGCATCGCACCCACGAATTGGTCGGGGTCGATGATGGGCAGCAGCCGGGCAGCTTCGTCGACCGGGATCATTTCTGAGGTGATGCCGAGGTACTTGCCTCGTGCATCCGTCATCCGCAGCCAGTCGAGGCGCTCAGTCGTGTCTGCCAGGAAGATGGCGCCGGTCATGTGGATGCCGCAGTCCTGGCCCGAGAACTCCTCGATCTCTCGGTACAGCTCGATCGTGTACTTCTGCAGCTTTGCGACCGTCGGATCGGCGTTGATGGGATGTATGCCGCCAGCGGCATGCCACGTCGAACCCGCAGTCAGGTCTGCTCGCTCGAGCATCACAATGTCGGTCCAGCCGGCGCGAGTCAGGTGATACAGCACCGAAGCTCCGACAACGCCGCCGCCGATGACGACCGCTTGGACGCGTTCGGTCATGTGGGAACTATTGCAGCCGTACTCACCGGGAGGCGTTCGATGGCGGGCGGCGCAGGGTTGGGGTCGCTTCCGTAGAGATCGACGTGTCCAGAGCGATCGCCTTGGGGAATCTCCACGTCGGCAAGCGAGGGCAGCGTCATCAGGTCAGCGGTCATCTTGTGGAAGCGATTGAGCGGTTCCTCGAAGCGAGGGGCCAGAGGTCCGGGCGGAGCTCCACCCCGCGAGATGCCGCGTTGAGCGCGTTCGCAGATGTCGATGTCCTCGTCGTTCACCTCAATCCAGAAGCGGCGAGTGATCTCGAACGATTCGCGCAAAGCGGCCGAGGGCTCGCCCTGCGTCATCGGGCCTGGCGGGAACAGGAACGTGCAGTGTTCGAGCGTGCGGCCGGCGCTCAGCGGCTCCAACCGCATCAGGAACATGTGGCTCGGCAGCACTGCGAGGGTCACGTTGGGGAACAGTGCCACGAACCTGCCGCTGGCGGCGTCGGAGTCGTCCAGACCTGCTGCGGGGGGCAGCGTCAGCCAGTCACCTCGCTCGTCTCCCGACACCGGCGTGGTGGTCTGCCCGCAGTACATCCCGGGTCCCTGGTAGCGATAGTGGTCGGGCACCCGCGACACCTTGGCCAGCTCGGGATGCACCCAGGGCAGGTGGTAGTACTCCGCGAAGTTCTCGGCGAGGAGCTTCCAGTTCGCGGCGACGTCGAATGTGCACGACACACCTTCGAGTGCAGCCGGTTGCCACTGGTCGAATCGGTAGTCGGCCATCCGATCCGGCAAGTCGCCGAGCCATGCCTTGAGCGGTGGGGTGTCGTCGCTGAGACTGACGAACACCAGGGGCCCCCAAGTATCGGTGCGCACCGGAATCAGCCCGTAGTCAGCCATGTCGAAGTCTTCCCGCGGCACTTCGTCGAACAGCGGAGCAGCCACGAGCCGACCGTCCGCGCTGTAGTGCCAGCGGTGGTAGGGGCAGCGAATCGTGTTGGCGATATCGCAATCACTGTCCGCTAGCTCGGTGCCGCGGTGGCGGCAGGAGTTCAGGAAACCGTGCAGTCCGGCTTCGGACCGGGTCGCCAAGATGGAGCGTCCGCCGACTGAGCGCACCAGCAGCCGACCCGGTCGCGCCAACTCCGATGCCAAGGCCACCGCCACCCATGCCCGGCCGAACAGGCGGTCCTGCTCGGCGGCGAAGAACGCCTCGTCTGCATAGACGGCCGGTTGCATCGCGAACGACGTGTCGACGGTGGTGCGCTGGGGAGCCCAGAACTCGGATCCCGGCTGTGTCCAATCAGCCTGTGGCTGTGTCCAAACAGCCTCCGGCTGTGTCCCATCTGCTGCCATTGTGCAGTTTTACCCCGTCTGGGAGTGCGCTCCGAACAGTAGTGCGCGGGCATGAGCCGAATTCTCGGACCACGGCTTCGC
>JAPOPC010000099.1 GCA_026713105.1 Acidimicrobiaceae bacterium | reverse complement strand
GCTGGCGCTAGCTCTTCAGGTCATTGAAGATGGTCTCCCAGCGGGAGCGATCGCCCTTGTAGGGGGCGTAGAAGCTGACCCGGTCCACCACGTCGGAGAAGCGACGCTTCAACTCGGTGGCAACCTGCTCGGGCTCGGCCACCACGGCGAACGCATCGAGAATGTCGTCGTCGACCAGGTTCGCCATCTCGACCCACCGGCCTTCCTTGGACATGGCGTTCAGCTCGGTCTGCATTTCGCCCCAGCCGTGGCACTCCAGCACGGGCCGGTACGCGGGCGTGGAACCGTAGAACGCGACCTGCTGCTTGGTGGCGTCCTTGGCCTTGGCCATGTCCTCTTCGGTGTTGCCGGTCACGATGAACGACGGGCCCGAGATCGTGATCTCGCTGGGATCGCGGCCTGCGCGCGCAGCACCCCGTTCGATCGCCGGGATGGTCTCCTCACGCAGGTACTTCTCGGTCGTGAAGCCGTGGCAGAGGAAGACATCGCAGGTCTCGCCGGCCACCTCGGTCATCAGCGGGCCGACGCCGGCCAGGGCCAGTCGGGGAGCGCCGTAGGGGTTCGCGCCGGGGTCGAAGAACGGCGTCATCAGGGTGTGCTCGTAGAAGTCGCCACGGAAGTTCAGCTTCTCGCCGTCGTTCCAGCAGGCCCAGATGGCCTTGATCGCCAGGATCATCTCGCGCATGCGAGCGGCGGGCTTGGACCACTCCATCGAGAAACGCCGGGTGATGTGCGGGCGGATCTGGCTGCCGAGGCCCAAGATGAACCTGCCCTCCGACAGCAGCTGGATGTCGTTGGCGCTGTAGGCCAGCGACATCGGATTGCGGGCGAAGCCCACCACGATGCTGGTGCCCAGCTCCACCGTCGAGGTGGCATGAGCCATGAGGGGAAGCATGGTGAACGGGTCGTGGCTGGTCTCTGGCACCCACAATCCGTCGTAGCCCAACGCTTCTTGTTCTTGACTCGACTCGATGATCCCATCGAATCCGCTTGTGACTCCGAGGCCGCCGTCTACCTTCATGGCGGGGACGCTAGCGGGCTGCGATTGCGAATTCTGCGGCGCCGGCTTCGGCAAGCGACGGTCGTGGCTGCGCAGCGCCGCCCGCTCAGAGACTCGTCAGCACAGCCTCGGCCCGCTCGGCCAGCGCCACGATGCTGCGGGGAAACTCGTGCACTTCTGGGGGGATGTCGGGGATGGCGCCGCCCACGTACCGGGCATGGACTCCTTCGAGGATGCAGGCCAGGCGCCAGCTCGCGAAAGCGAAGAACCAACCCATCGCGCTGACGTCCCGGCCGGTGAGCTCGCCATAGGCGCTCGCCAGCTGCTCGCGGGTCCAAAAGCCCGGCGCAGCGGTGGCGTCGTGGCCCAGTGGGTTGAACGCGTCGCCGGCCTCCACCCAGTAGCCCAGCGAGAATCCGAAGTCGGCCAGCGGGTCGCCCAAGGTGGAGATCTCCCAGTCCAACACAGCCGCCAGTTCGCCACTCGCCCCCGACAGGCAGTTGTCCAAGCGGTAGTCGCCGTGCACCAGGGTGGCCTCGGTCTGGGGCGGGATCGACGCCACAAGCACGTCGTGGACCCGTTCGATGATCGGCAGCTCCCGTGACGTCATGGCGTTGAACTGGCGCCGCCACACGTGCAGCTGCCTGGCGACGTAGTCGTCGGGGCGGCCCAGCGTGTCCAGGCCGGTGGCCTCCAAGTCGGTGCTGTGGATGGCGGCCTGAACCTCCACCAGCTGCCGGCTGAGTGCTCCCCGAGCCTCGGGCGACAGCGCCTCGGCATCGGCCAGTGACCGCAGCACGGTGCCCTCCACGAACCCGGTCACATAGAAATCGGCGCCGTTCACCTCGGCATCGGTGCACAGGCCCACCACCGGGGGAGTGGGGACCGGGGTGGGTTCCAGCGCAGCCAGGATGCGGTGCTCGCGAACCATGTCGTGTGCCCCGGCGAGCAGGTGGGCCAGCGGCGGGCGGCGCAGCACCCAGCGGTTGCCCACGGCATCGGTGACGCGGTAGGTGAGGTTCGAGTGCCCGCCGGCGATGATCTCGAACTGCAGCGGGGGGCTGAGCTCGACGCGCTCGGCCATCCACGCGGTGACCGGCCCAGGATCGATGCCGGCAACCGGGCCGCCCGGTTCGGAGACTGCAGCAGACACCGTCGTTCCCTCCCGTGGTCGAGCCCTGCGGGGCACCATCATGGCCGCAGCCGTGCAGCGGTGCCCGACAGCGGACTGCGCCGTCGGCGTCGCGACATGCCAGGCGGCCTAGCGCGACGACGGCACCAATACGCTGCGCCGGTGCTGTACGTGACGATCTACGCAACGCAGTTTTTCGTCACCGCCTCGCTCGGGGTCGTCTTCGCCTACCTGGCAGACCTCCAGGACCGTTACGGCCTCAGCCACCTGGAGCTGGGCATCGTTGCCGCAGCCGGGTTCGTCGCCGGGCTGGCGTCACAGTTGCTGCTCTCGCCGCTGGTGGACCGCGGCCACCACCGCGTGGTCGCATGGATCTCGGTGCTGTCCGCAGTGGCGGGCTCGTTCGGATTCGTGTTCGCAACCGCCACATGGTCGCTGACTGCGAGCCGGGCGCTGGCAGGCGTCAGCTTCGGGCTGTTCGGGCTGGTCGCCCGCAAGGCCCTGATCGGGCGTGACATCACTGGCAGCGGCACCAAGGTGGGCGGCTTGCTGTCGTGTGCGGTGGCGGGGTTCATCAGCGGTCCTGCGATCGGCGCTGCGCTGAGCGGGGTCTCATTCGAAGCCCCATTCCTGCTCACCGGAGTGCTGATGGCGGTGCTGGGCCCCTTCGCAGCGGTGCTGATCGCGAGATCGCCGATCGCTGCGGTGCCCGTGGACTACTCCGATCTCGGAGACCTGCTCCGCCGCCCGCGGGTTCAGGCGGCCATCTGCGTGCACGTAGGCGTCTGGGGACTGATCGGGGTCTTCGACGCGACCGTGGATCGGTACCTGACCGATGTCGGGCTCTCGTCGAACCAGTTGGCGATCGGACTGCTCATCATCGGAGTCCCGCTCATGTTGCTGCCGCCGTATACGGGAGCGCTCGCAGAGCGCCTCGGAGGTGGTCGGGTCGCTGTTCCCGCGCTCGTGCTGTTCGCGCCTTCGGTGGTGCTGTATGGATGGATCGGCGGCCTGCTGAGCTTCATTGTGATCGGTGTGATGGAGGCCGTCGGCGAGTCCTACAGCGTGATGGGTGCCCAGGTGCTGGTGCTCGAGGCCACCGGCGTCGAACGGGCCGCGATAGGCGGCGGGGTGCTCGAGGCGATCGGGCTCGCAGTCGCCGGCGCCGCCGCACTCGCCGGCCCGCCGCTGTACGGCCAGATTGGCTCGCGGTGGCTCTTCGGCGGCTGGGGTCTGGTCTGCTTCGCGCTTGCCGGCGCAGCGGCATTAAGACTGAAAGCAGTGAAAATTCCACCAAAGGGAACGACACTGTCGCACTAGGGTCGCAGACATGCGGGCGCCGGACGCTGAGCGCTCAACAGACTGGCGTTCGGTAGCGGCAGAAGCAGCCGGTTTCGCACGGCGGGTCGGAGCAGTGCCCGTCCTCGTGCTGCTCGGCGTCGTCGGCGCGCTTGTTGCCGCAGGATTCCTTGCGGGAGTTCGCCACGGCACGCCTGCGCCCATCGACCTGCCGCTCGCGGCCGGCGAGGCGCCGCCGCCGGTCGCAACCACCGAGCCATCGCTCTTGCAGGTGCACCTCGCCGGCGCCGTCCGCCAGCCAGGGCTATACCAGGTCGCCGCCAGCTATCGCGTCGGTGACCTCATCGACGCTGCCGGCGGCCTGGGGGCCGATGCCGACGGCGCCGCAGTCAACCTCGCTGAACGGCTGCGTGACGGCCAGCAGATCTATGTGCCGGTGGTGGGCGAGCAACCCGCCGCCCCGACCGCGGGCGCGCTTGGGGGCGGACAGATCGACGTCAACACGGCGACGGCGGCGCAACTCACCGAGCTTCCGGGTATCGGCCCGTCCTTGGCGGCGGCGATCGTCGCCTTCAGGTCCGAGCACGGGCCGTTTGCGACGCTCGACGCACTCGAGCTGGTGCCCGGGATCGGCCCATCCAAACTGTCCCAGCTGCGGCCCCATGCGACCGTCTGAGCCGCCGGGTGCGACCCGTTCTCCGCCGTGCGCTGCGCCCCGCCGTTATCGGGGTCTCAGCACCGTGGCCGACCGGTGGATCATCGCGGGAGCCGTCGCCGCCGCAGCCGGCGCGCTGTGGGCGCCCCCGGTGGCGTGGTGGTGGGGCGTCGTGGCGGGAGCCATCGGGATTGCCAGCCGCGCACGGGCACTCATTCCGGCCGGCCTGCTGGTGCTTGCAGCCGCCGCCATGGGAGCGCAGCTCGCGGAGTTGAACGCAGCTATCGGAGGGAACTTCGACGGCGAGGTACTCGTGGTCGGCGATCCGCGGTGGCGTTCGGGCGCCCTGGTCGTGCCGTTGCGCGCAACGCTCGATGGCTCCGAGCATCGCTGGGAGGGTTGGGCTCGGGGACCCGCCGCATGGAAGCTGGAAGACGCCGCCATGGGGGAGCGCTGGCGCCTGAAGGTGACGGCGGAGCCAGCTGAGCCGGGCGAGCGGCGCTTCCTGTGGCCCAGACACCTCGTCGGGACGGCCCAGATCCACACGGCGCACCGTCTCGATGGCGGTGCGGCGCCGTTCCGTGTTGCCAATTCGCTGCGGAACCTCGTCGAGACGTCGGGCGAATCGCTGTCGCCGCGGGACGCGGCGCTGCTCGCTGGCTTCGTGTACGGCGACGATCGGGGGCAACTGCCCGAGGTGGTGCACGACTTCCGGGCGACGTCGCTCACCCACCTGCTCGCTGTGTCCGGATCGAACGTGGCGTTCGTGCTGCTGTTGTTCGCGCCACTGCTGGCCCGGCTGCGCCTCGGAGCCCGGCTCGGCGCCGTCGCTGTCCTGCTCGCCCAGTTCGCCGTGCTGACCAGGGGCGAGCCCTCCGTGCTGCGGGCCTGCGTGCTCGCCACGCTCGCCGTCGGCGCGCACGCCGTGGGCCGGCGCGCCTCGGCGCCGCGGCTGCTCGCGCTGGCGGTCATCGTGCTGCTGCTCGTCGATCCTCTGCTAGTCCGATCCGTCGGCTTCCAGCTGTCTGTCGCTGCGACTACCGCCATCGTGATGGGCGCCCGTCCCCTCGCCAGGCTGCTGTGGGGTCCGCCCTGGCTGCGTCTGGCGCTTGCGGCGACGCTGAGCGCTCAGGTGGGAGTGCTGCCGGTGCAGCTTGCGGTGTTCGGCTCGCTGCCGCTCGTGAGCATCCCCGCCAACGTCCTTGCGGGACCGGTCGCAGGCCCGGCCATGGTCTGGGGCCTCATCGCCGGATTGGCCGGCGGTGTCTCCGGCGACGCCGTGGCATCGATGTTGCATCTGCCGACCAAGCTGATGATGGGCTGGGTTGCGGGCGTGGCGCGATGGGGGGCGTCGGCGGGTTGGCCTCACATCGAGGCGGCCGAAGTCGGCTCAGCGTTGGCAGTTGTCGTGTTGTGCGCGGCCGGGGCGTTTGTGCTGCGCAACCTTCCGGTCGCATCTCGTGGCTTGGCCGTCGCCGCGGCCGCAGTCGGGATCTGGCTCGTGGCCGGCACGCACCGCCCGCCGCTGCCGGGAGGATCCCAGATCTCGGTGCGCAGCAGCGATCCCGTCGTCGTGGTCGTGGATCGTCCGGATCCGGCCCGTGCGCTGGGCCAGCTCGCCACGGCGGGAATCGATCGCATCGATGTGCTTGTGGCGCGCTCAGCCAGTCGCGCCGGGCGCGAGGTCGTGCGGGCTCTCGACGCCCGCCACGACATAGTGCACGTCCTCGCACCGGCGGGCCTCGGCGGCGCCATCCCCTATGAGACCGTGACTGAGCCCGTCACCGTTGCGGGGCTCACCGTCGAGCCCGCAGCGAAGCGCCTGGCTGTCTCGGTGGAACTAGCGTCGGACGGGTGGCGGCAAGAACCGTGAGCCCGGTGGAGCACCGGCCGGCCGCCACTGCGGGGGCACGGCGCTGATGGCCGGCGGAGCCGTGAGACTCATCAGTGGCAGCGACGAGATTCTCTCGGCCGAAGCCGTGAGATCTGCCGTCGCTGACCTCGTCGGCGATGCCGAGCGGGCCGACGTGCTCGACGAGTACTCAGGCGATGAGTACACCCTCAACGATGTCGCCATCGCTGCCTCGACGCCGCCCATGCTGGCCACCCACCGGGTGGTCGTGGCCCGGGGGCTCAGCCGCTTCAGCGCAGCCGAGCTCGCCCCGCTGATCGCTTGGTTGGATGATCCCTGCCCCACCACCGACCTCGTGCTCGAGTGGAACTCAGGCCGCGTGCCGCGCCCGCTCGTCGAAGCCGTGGAGGCCACGGGGGGCCAGCGGGTCGCCTCAGATGTGCCCGGCGGGGCACGCAATCGCCGGACATGGCTCGAAGAGCGCTTAGCGGAGGCACCAGTGCAGCTCGACGCTCGAGCCCGCGCGGCCATCTCGGAGCATCTCGGCAACGAACTGAGCCGGCTCGGGGGAGTGCTCGAGACGCTGGAGGCCGTCTTCGGCAAAGGCGCCCGGCTTGATGCGGACGACGCGCTGCCATATCTCGGTGCCGAGGGCGATGTCCCGCCGTGGGAGCTGACCGATGCGATCGACCGCGGCAACGTCGGTGCGACCCTCGCCGTGCTGCAGCGCATGTGGGGCGCAGGCCGGCATCCCCTGGCGGTCACGGCGACGGTCTCGAACCACATCACCCGCATGGCTCGCCTTGACGGCGCTGATGCGGCGAACGAAAAGGAAGCCGCTGCGGTTCTCGGTCTGCGGGGCTCCACGTTTCCGGCGCGCAAGGCGCTCGACGCCTGCCGACGGCGCGGCAGCGACGGCATTGCGCGAGCCGTCGAGCAGCTCGCCGCGGCAGACGTGGACATGCGCGGGAGATCCGGGCTCGACGCCCGCTGTGTCGCTGAGATCCTGTGCGCTCGGCTCGCCGCCAGCGCCCGCTGATTGCTGGCCCAGACCCAACAGCCCAGACCTAGCAGCCCAGACCTAGTAGTCCAGACCCGGCCGCTCAGGCGCTAGGCGCCGCTGGCCTGCATCGAGCGGGAGATGAGCCGGGACTTGCGCCGGCCTGCCTCGTTGCGGTGGATGACGCCCTTGGCGGCGGCCTTGTCGAGGCGCTTTTGCACAGCGCGGATCAGCTCATCGGTGGGCTCGCCCGCCATCGCAGCAGCCTGGACTGCCTTCTCTCGGGTTCGCAGCTCTGAGCGAATCGCGCGGTTGCGGACGCGGCGTACCTCGTTCTGGCGATTGCGCTTGATCTGGCTCTTGATGTTTGCCACGAAAGCGTGCTCTCCGTCTCGAAACCGGCTCCGGAGGGTACCGTGCGACCTGCGATGCCCCACGTGCCCCCTGCGGCTGACATCCCCAACGGCGGTGCCAGAACCGGATCGACCAGCGCTGCTTCTATTCGGAACTTCTCGATCATCGCCCACATCGATCACGGGAAGTCGACGCTGTCGGATCGGATCCTGGAGTTGACGGGCGCCGTCGAGGAGCGTTCGATGCGCGCCCAGTACCTCGATTCGATGGATCTTGAGCGCGAGCGAGGCATCACCATCAAGGCCCAGAACGTCCGCGTGAGCTGGCGGGGCCACACCCTCCACCTCATCGACACACCGGGACACGTCGACTTCGGCTACGAAGTCAGCCGGTCGCTCGCAGCCTGCGAAGGCGTGGTGCTGCTCGTCGATGCAGCGCAGGGAATCGAGGCGCAGACGCTGGCCAACTGCTATCTGGCCCTCGAGTCGGATCTGACGATCGTGCCGGTGCTCAACAAGATCGATCTCCCCGCAGCCGATCCGGACCTGTATGCGTCGGAGATCGAACGCGTTCTGGGCATCGACGCGAGCGAGGTCCTGGCGATCTCCGCCAAGACTGGCGAGGGCGTGGAGGCGCTGCTCGACGCAATCACCGAACGGATCCCCCCGCCGAGCGGCGACCCCGACGCCCCGCTGCAGGCGCTGATCTTCGATTCCCACTTCGACCAGTACCGGGGCGTCGTGTCGTCGGTCCGCGTCATGAACGGCCGGTTGTGTGCAGGAGACCGGCTGCGCTTCATGCACGCCGGCGGCCAGCATCTGTCCGAGGAGGTCGGGCTGCGCCTGCCCGCTGTGACGCCGACCGACGAACTGGGTCCCGGCGAGGTCGGCTACCTCATCGCGGGCATCAAAGACGTGGCGCAGGCGCGCTCAGGCGAGACAGTGACCTCCGCGGCGGCACCGGCGGATGTACCGCTGGCCGGCTACGACGATCCCAAGCCGATGGTCTTTTGCGGGCTGTACCCCGTCGACGGCGACGAGTACCCCGACCTGCGCGACGCGCTGGCGAAGCTGAGGCTCAACGACGCGTCGGTGACCTTCGAGCCCGAGACCTCCGGTGCGTTGGGCTTCGGGTTCCGGTGCGGTTTCCTGGGCCTGCTGCACATGGAGATCGTGCGTGAACGGCTCGAGCGCGAGTTCGGGCTCTCGCTCATCGCGACGGCGCCGTCGGTGGCCTACCGGGTACGGACCGACGACGATCAGGAGGTCGAGATCGACAACCCGTCAGACCTGCCGCCTGCCGGTCAGATCGGCGAGATCGCGGAGCCGATGCTCAATGTGTCCGTGCTGACGCCGAGCGCCTACACCGGCGCCGTCATGGACCTGTGCCAGTCGCGTCGGGGCTCGATGACCTCCATGGACTACCTGTCGCCCGAACGCGTCGAGCTGCGCTATGAGGTGCCGCTGGCCGAAGTGGTGACCGACTTCTTCGACCAGCTCAAGAGCCGCACGCAGGGATACGCGAGTCTCGACTACGACCACGCGGGCTATCGCGCCGAGCGACTGGTGCGCGTCGACATATTGCTCAACGGCGAATCGGTCGATGCGTTCTCGGCGATCCGCCATCGCGACGGCGCGTACCCCTACGGCAAGGCCATCACGGCGAAACTGGCCGAACTCATCCCGCGCCAGCTCTTCGACGTGCCGATCCAGGCCGCCATCGGCGGGCGCATCATCGCCCGTGAGACAGTCAAGGCCAAGCGCAAGGACGTGCTGTCCAAGTGCTACGGCGGCGACATCACCCGCAAGCGCAAGCTGCTCGAGCGTCAGAAGGAAGGCAAGAAGCGGATGAAGGCCATCGGGCGCGTCGAGGTGCCCAACGAGGCCTTCGTCTCTGCGCTGCGCCTCGAACAGTGAGTTACGCCCGCTGCGGAGGCGGCAGGGCCCTCTGCTCCCGCGATCCAGCAGGTCGCAACGTCGCAGAGTTCCCTGCCGCCTCCACAGCTCTTCCTCCTGTTCGGCGATGGGGTCGTCGGTAGCATCGGGCTATTGCGAGCACGGCATTCGCAGGAGTGGCAGGGGAGTGATGGACGAGCGCAGAGCCACAGTGCTGCGAGCGGTGGTCGAGAACTTCATCGAGAGCGCGCAGCCGGTCGGATCGGCCGCGGTGCTCGACATGACACTCCTCGATGTGTCGCCTGCGACCGTCCGCAATGATCTCGCAGCGCTCGAAGCAGGCGGCTACCTGATGCAGCCGCACACCAGCGCCGGACGGGTGCCGACCGAAGCGGGCTACCGCTACTTCGTGGACGGCCTCGGGCCCGGCTCCCTCGACAACACCGAGGTCCGGCAGGTGCGGGCGTTCTTCGCTCACACCCAAGGACAGATCGAAGAACTGCTCTCCGACACCAGCCGGCTGCTGTCGGACCTGACCGAGTACGCCGCGATGGTCGTGGCTCCGCGGCACGATCGAGACACCATCCGGTCGGCCCAGCTCGTGGATCTCGGCGGCGGTCGGCTGCTCGTCGTGCTGGTGATGTCGTCGGGCGCCGTGGAGCGCACCTACGTCGACGTGTACAACAACCGGGAACTGGCGGACGCAGCCCAAGGGCCCGGCACGGGTGCGGCCTCCGCTGTGCTGAGTGAAGCTCTGGTAGGACGTACCCGCGCGGAGCTGCTGGCAGCTCCCCAGACCGGCGACACGGCGACCGACGCACTGGTGGCCGCGGCACTCGTGGCGCTGGCCGACGACCAGCCGCACCCCAGCGAGCTCTACGTGGGCGGGACGGCCAAGATCACCGAGCAATTCGAAGCTGCGTCGTCGCTTCGCTCGGTGCTGTCAGTGCTGGAGGAGCAGCTGATGGTGGTGACGCTCCTGCGCAGCCTCGTCGACCGCGGTCTCAGCGTGGCCATCGGGTCCGAGACCGGCATGAAGCCGCTGGCGGACTGCTCGGTGGTGGTCGCGCCCTACGAGGTCGACGGCCGCACGGTGGGCAGCGTCGGGTTGCTGGGCCCGACCCGGATGGACTACTCGAAGGCGCTCGCGGCGGTGCACACGGTGAGCCGGCGACTGTCGGCGTCGCTCGGCGACGGTGACAGCACGCATGCGCCGGCGGGCATCTCGCAGCCGATCCAGCAGTAGAACCGCCACAGATGCCTGCCGACTATTACGAGCTGCTCGACGTGAGCCGCGACGTCAGCGAGGGCGATCTCAAGCGCGCGTACCGGCGCAAGGCCCGTGAGCACCACCCAGATGCGAACCCCGGCGACGCCGGCGCTGAGGCCCGTTTCAAGGAGATCAGCGAGGCCTATGCCGTGCTCGCCGACCCTGAAGCACGAGCCAGGTACGACCGCTTCGGACATGAGGGCCTGCGCGGCGGGATGGGCGGCCCGGCGTTCGATTTCGACCTCAGCGACATCTTCGAGTCGTTTTTCGGTGGCAATCCGTTCGGCGGTGGCCGGTCCCGCCGCCGGTCGGGACCGCCGCGGGGCGACGACCACGAGACCGTCGTCGACCTCGAATTTGACGAGGCGGTCTTCGGGGTCGACCGGCCGATCGAGGTGCGAGTACTGATGTCGTGCGCCGATTGCGATGGCTCGGGCGCGGCGCAGGGCACTTCGCCGACGATGTGCAGCGCTTGCGAGGGCATGGGGCAAGTCCGCCAAGTGCGTCAGAGCCTTCTGGGCCAGATGGTCACCGCTGCGCCATGCGCCCGCTGCCGCGGGATCGGCGAGGAGATCGCCGACCCGTGCCGGTCGTGCCGGGGCGAAGGTCGCCATCCCGAGCAGGTGTCGCTGGTTGTGCGAGTGCCGCCCGGCGTCGATTCGGGCGCCACGCTCCGGCTGAGCGGCCGTGGATCGGCGGGGCCGCGCGGCGGGCCTGCAGGCGACCTGTACGTCCACTTGCGTGTCGCCGAATCCGACGTCTTCGTCCGCCAGGGCGACAGCCTGGTGGCGGAGCTGCCCGTGACGATGCTGCAAGCGGCCCTCGGCGCGAGCGTGCCGTTCGACACGTTGGACGGACTGCAGGAACTCGTGGTGAAGGCGGGCACCCAACCGAACGACACGATCCGCTTGAGCGGGCTCGGCGTGCCGCGAGCCAATGGGCGCGGTCGCGGCGACTTGCACGTTGTGGTGCGCGTGGACATACCCAAGAAGCTCTCCAAGTCCGAGGCGGCGAAGCTTCGGGAAGTCGCCCGTGAACGTGGCGAGCAGGTGGAAGGCGGCACCGCCCCCAACCGCGCTGAGGGGGTTCGCGATGATCTCGACGGCGAGGAGTCGCCGCAGCGTCGTCGGAAACGGCGCCAGAGGCAGTGAGATGCCCGACGACCGGCGTGCAGTCGATGCGCTTGTGGGCGAGCGGCTGCGGGCGGTGCGAAAACAGCGGCGCATGACGCTCGGCGAGGTCGAGGCGGTGTCAGGCGGCGAATTCCGCACGTCAGTGCTGGGGGCGTACGAGCGCGGCGAGCGGGGCGTGGCCGTGAACCGTCTGCTGCGCTTGGCGGAGCTGTACGGCGTGCCGCCCGCCGAATTGCTGCCGAATGGCGGCCGGGACGGCAGCCAGAGCCAACCGGCATCGCAGCGCTACCCGCCCGATTCAGTGCTGTGACCGACACCGGCAGCGCATCGCCGTCCTTCGGCATCTATTGCCATATCCCGTTCTGCACGCATCGGTGCGATTACTGCGCGTTTGCAACCTGGACGGATCGCGAGCACCTCATCGACGACTACATGGCGAGCTGCCGCCGCCAGGCCCGCGAGCTGGCGGCGGAGCTTCCGGCGGTGACCTCGGTGTTCTTCGGCGGCGGCACGCCGAATCTGGTGGCGCCTGAGCTGCTGGGGGAGGTGCTGGCCGAGCTCCCGCTGGCGGGCGGAGCCGAGATCACGGTGGAGTGCAATCCCGACCTCGTCACCGCCGAACAGATGCAGTCCTATGAGGCGCTGGGTGTGAACCGCATCAGCCTCGGCGTGCAATCGATGAACTCTGGCGTGCTGGACGCGCTGGGTCGTCGCCACGACCCTGAGATGGTGGCTGCATCGGTTGATGCGGTCCGGCGGGCGGGCATCGGTCAGCTCAACCTGGACCTGATCTACGGCTCGCGCGCCGAATCGGTGTCCGATTGGGAGCACACGCTGGCCCGCGCCATCGAATTCGAGCCCGATCATCTGAGCGTGTACGGGTTGACCCCAGAGGCTGGCACCGCGCTCGGAGATGATCCGTCCCGCCATCCCGACGACGACGACATGGCCGACAAGTACCTGCTCACCGATGAGCTGCTGGGACGCGCGGGCTACGAGGCCTACGAGATCTCCAACTGGGCTCGCCCGGGCGCGCGATGCCGGCACAACCGGCTGTATTGGCGGCAGGGCTCCTACGCAGGCGTCGGGTGTGCCGCGCACAGCCACCGTGACGGTCGCCGCTACTGGAGCGTTCGCACCCCCGAGCGGTTCATAGCGGCAATCTCGAACGGGACGTCTCCCGTTGCCGGCAGCGAGGAGCTGGGCCCCGACGAGCGTCGCCTCGAAGCGTTGCAGCTCGCGCTGCGCACCTCCGACGGTGTCCCGGCCGGCGCGCTGCCCCACGACGTGGGGCACCTGCTCGAACCCGCTGGGGAAGGCCGGCTCAAGCTGACCGCTCGTGGGCGTCTGCTCGCCAACGAGGTGGCCGTCCGGCTGGGGCTGCCGTCAGCTCGTTAGCGCTGGGCGGCCTCGGGCGGCTGCTCACCCACGGGCGCCGGCCGATGCGGCGGCAGGATCACGCTCAGGTCGCCGTAGTGGATGACCAGCGCGTCACAGGGGAGCTGCAGCGCCTCGCCCCCGGCGGCGTCTGGTTCGGGTCTGGTCGTTGACAATGCACTGGCTGCAAGCGGCACGTGGGCGACTCGCACAGGCACGACCGGCCCATCGGTGCCGGACTCAGTGCCGTAGAACCCGACCTCTCCCGTGATTGAGCTCACGACCGCCAGCGTCGAATGGCCGTCGCAGTCCCAATCGCCGGTGGCCACCAAGTCAGCGGAAGATCCGACCGTTGCCTCAATGTCGGGAAGAGGCGCTGTTGCGGTGCTGTAGAGCAGCGTTGCGCCCTCGGTCACTGGCACAGGCAGTGCGTCGGAGGCACCGAGAGGTGCTGAGGGGTCACCGGGATCAGCGCCATGGACCGCCGAGTCATCAGGCCCTAGGTGAGGGACGCTGGGCGACGATGCGCCGGTAGCGGTGCTGGTCGCTGCGACGACGTGCGGCAGCCGGCTGGTCGATTCGGTCACCGGGCCGCCGCCTGCAAGGGCGCGCCAACCGGCGATCGCGGCGACGGCCAGGGTCACCGCCAGCACTGCGCCCGAGACGATCCGGCGCCGGTCTGGCGTCGATGCAAGCGCGCGTGAGGCTTGCGGCGGTCCGGGACCGATGCCTTCTGACGGCTCGGGACCGGGTGCTTGTGCACGCAGCCGCTCGCGAAGGCCGTCGGTGTCGTGCGCAGCCATCACGCCAAACCCTCGAGCGGGCCCGACCCCGTCGATGGCCTCGGGGTGGGTGCGTCCCGCGGTGTCGCGCAGGTGCCGCAGGCGGTCGAGCCACGTCGACAGCGGCTTGCCGTCGCGCGGAGCGATCGTTGCTGCGGAGGTGAGGCTCTCGCAGGCGCGCAGCGATTCTGCGATCCAGTGACGCTCGCCGGCCTCGGTTGCCGTTCGATCTGCCCGTGTGAGCTCCGAGGCGGCGAGGGCGGCGAGGGCCGCGAGATCCGAGCCCGGCAGGTGCTGCAGCTCGTCGGCTGGGCCCGTTGCCTCTCCGAAGCCGCAAAGTACTGGCCGATGCGGTGGGGCCACCAGCACGTGATCGCTGCGCAGTGCGCCATGGCAGATGCCGCGAGCATGCAGCTCTTCCAGCGTCGTGCCGAGCTCGATGAGCAATTCGAGCGTGTCCCGGGGGCCGAGCGGCGGCAATTCGGCGAGTGTCGGGGCTTCGAGGTAGCGCAGTCGCACTTCGCAGCGATCGTCGTACTCGTCGAGACTGATGAAGTCGACGACCCCCGCCATGCGCGCTGCGGCGATCACCTGAGCCTCATGACGCAAGCGCGGCCGCTCGGCTCCGTCGGCGTGCTTGATCAGCACTGCACCGCCGGAGGGATCTTCGCGGACAGTCGGACTTCTGAGCATCATCAAAAGATATAAAAAATACTGGCAAATCACTAAATAATATGAACAATGGCCTTGCTATGCCCTCGCGGCGTCAACCAGAGAGCCGGGCGCGCCCGATGGCCTCAGCGGAAACGGGACGGCTTGAGCGTCCGTCGACGTTCCCGATCAAGCCGATGACCCGTCGGGCCGAACCTGAGACCGAGACCCGCACAGCCGACGGACCCGCTGCGGTGATCGCCACCGAGACCGATCCGGGCTCGAAGATCGCAGACAGCCGCTCCTGCGCCATTCGCTGGCTCCCCGCAGTGAGGCGGCGGAGTCGGGAGGCATCCACACGGTAGATCCCATGGTGACGTAGAGCGGATTCGTCGAGCGCGAGCGAGACCAGGTCGTTGGCGAGCGAGGACGCTGCTGCAGATGCCTCGCGCTGTGCCAGGAACACGGCCGCGCTGTCAACGGTGATGCCAGCCAGCAGGACCACGATCAGCACACCGACTGGCACGAGCAGCAGCACTGAGCCTCGCTCGACGTCACCGGCTTGGGTTGTCGGCGACCTCGGGGGCGCAGCGATTACGGGTGGCTTCGGCCTAGTGCGCACAGGGAGCACGCCCGCTGAGTCCGTGCCGGAATGGATCGACGATCTCGCTGGCGCGTGCACGCACCGACAGCGGCGACCAGCCGCCTCGCAGCAACGCCAGGCGTGGGACCTCCTTGGTCGCCTCGAAGGTCACCCGTTCACAGCGCCGCAGCCGGGCCGAACCGACCGGTTGCACAGACGCCTCGCCGCCGAGCCGGTATCCGGAGATGGCCTGCGTCCCTGCGGCGATCGCAGCATCGGCGGCATCCGCGGAGCGCTGCCCGCCATGTTCGACAAAGGACCGTGCGGCCTCCCTGACACCGGCGACCGCGGCGATTTTCGCGTCCAGCGCTGCCCATGTCTGAGCGAACAACAGCGTCCCTCCGACAAAGACGAGCACGATGAACGGCAGAACCTCGGCCCCGACCACGCCGGCGGAGTCACGCTGAGGGCATCTCACGGCGTCCTCGGTTCACGGGAGACCGGCGAAGCGCGTCAGCTCGCGCCGCACCTCGAAGCGGCGCTCGATGCTGCGCCGTCCGATGAGCGATGAGGCATCAATGAGCAGCGTCGGCGGGCGCGCCGAGAGCTCCAAGGCAACGATCTCGCGATTCGAGCTCCAGTCGAGCCGTTCGATGCTGACTGCGGGCCCGATGCGCGACCGCAGCCAGCGTTCGGCATCGACGATCGCTGCAGAGTCACCGCCCCCGAACGCTGCGCGCCGGGTGGCGTCATGACCCACCGCAGTCACGACCGAAGCGCTGTAGAAGTGCATGGCGACCTGGACTGCGAGCATCAGGAACGTCCCGAACGCCAGGATTCCCCACGGCAGGGCGACGAGACCGGCGCCGCTCTCATCGCGGCGCAACCTCACTTGCCGATCTTCGCAATCTCGGAATTGGTGGTCTCCTCGGCGTTCTCCCAGAGCGCCTTGAAGCCGACCCACATGAGGGCACCGAGCGACGCGATGATCAGCACGGCAATGGCCGCGGAGATGACCCCTTCGCCTCGCTCGTTGCGTCCCGCGCCGCGCCGCAGCGCTCGCGCGATGGTGGGGGACTGCCATCGGGCCAGCGTCGCGATGCCGCCACTGGCTGTGACCGCGCTGAGCGCGGCCACGGAGATCTCGAGCGCGACGGCCGCGGCGGCGCCGAAGACGGCAAGAACTGTGGAGAGGGAGGTGATGTACATGGGGTTGTCCTTTCGGTGAATGCAGGTCGTGGGAGTGGGAGGTGCCGGCGAGCCCCGCTGCCGCCCGACGGGCGGCTCACAGCGCCACGTATTCGCTCAGCGCGTCGCTGAACGGGATCGCCAGCAGGACGCTCCCAGGCACCAGCGCAGCGACGGTGACAGGTATCCACACCTGCTCGTTGCGGCGCTCGATGTGGGCGATGAGGCGCCGGTGGGCTTCCATGCGGGAGGAGCGGGCCTCGTCCGAGACCAATGCGGCTATGTCTGTCGTGTCCTCGTGCAAGGTCAGCACGCCGACGAATCTGCGGATGTCCGCCGATCCGGCATCGTCGGCCCATTCGGCCAGCGCCACCTCGACGGTGGTGCCGCCGGCGACTCGGGCGCCGACACGGGCCAATCCTTCGGCGCAAATCCCCTGGCCGCGACGCGAAGCGGCCTCAAGCGCGCCCCGCAGCGACATGCCGCTCGCGAGCAGCATGCCGACCTGCTCGGCAACGATCGGCAGCTCCTCGGTGATCTGTGTGCGTCGCACGGCAATCTGCCTCTCGAGGCTGTGCTCGGTTGCGCCGTATACGGCGGCGGCCGCGGCAAGCGCACCGGCGAACACGAGCGGCAGGCCCATGCCCGCGGCACTCAGCACCCCGCCGGCGACGACGAGCCCTGCTGCTGCGCCTCCCGCCTGCCGTGCACGGAATTCGGACGGGGGCCGCGAGCTGCCGGCTCGCCTCAGCCGGGCTGCAAGCTCGGCATCGGCGTTGGCGAGCCCGGCGATGCGCTGCGCAAATGCCCCCGACGCCGTCACTGCACGAACACTCGCTTCCGCAGCGGGACCGCCATGATCCGGCCCGCCCACAACCAGCAGCCGGCCACAGCGAGCACGCTGAGCATTACCAGAAGCTGACCGCCAGGTGCCGCGTAGGCCTGCCGGCCGCTTCCGATGCTCAGGCCGATGACGCCCATGAATGCCGGCACCAGCGCGACGAAGCCGCGCGCGAACCGGGCTCCGGCCTGCTTGGCCCGAGCGTCTGAACGCGCTGCGGCCTCGGCCTGAGCCGCTTCGGCCAGGGCGCGCAGGCGAACGTCGACGCGCACCCCGCCGATCTGGTGCGCAGCCAGCAGCGTCTCGCACACCGCGTCCGCGGTCGGGTCCGCGAGCGATGTCTTCAGCACACGCAGCGACGCTTCGAAGTCGGTGCTCAACGACCAAGTGCGGGCCGCTTCGGAGAACGCCGGGTGCATCTCCGGCGGTGCGTGGGTGCCGGCAGCAAAGAGCGCAGCGGGGATCGACTGGCCCCGGTGAGCAACCCCGACACGGATCTCTGCGAGCAGTCGGGGCCACGCCTGCCAGGAGTTCGCGGTGCGCTGCCTGCGGCGCTGTGATGCAGCACAGGGCGGGATCGCCGCACTGAACAGTGCAACCAAGGCCGGCGCGGCGACGCCGCCGAAGAGCGTCCAGGCACCCGCCCACCCCGCAACCGCCGCGACGGCGCCAGCCAGCGTGCCGGCGACCACGCGTGACGTTGGCCGGGGCGCTGTCAGCGGTGCGGGGGGCTTCGACGGCACCAGCCGCCTCAGCGCCGCCGAAGCGTCGCCGTCGGGCGTCGCGAGCAGCCAGACGCCCAGCGCGCCCGCGCCGATGAACAGCACACCGGTCATGTCGGCGTGCCCGGCGGGGCGGCGAGGTCCGGTGTCGCGACGCCGGCGCAGGACATCCGTGAGGCAACGCGCCCCGAGAGGTTCGCAGTCCGCACCGGCGACTCCTCTCCAGCGGCGGGTGCGAACAGCGTCGTCGTCTCGAACGCAGTGTGGTGGCTGTTGCCGGCTGGCTCCTCGACGGCCACCACCTCGGTGACGCGCACCCCGTCGGGACCTCGCCGCAGGTGCACGACGATGTCGATCGATTCGGCCACAAGCTGGGTGATCGCCGCGATGGGCATCTCGCGAACTTCAGGCGCGAGCTGGCAGATGAGGCGCAACCGCCCTAGCGCTTGGCGTGCGGATCCCGCGTGAATCGTCGCGTAGCCGGTGACGCCGCTCGACAGCGTCAGCAGCAGGGGGACCGCCTCGCGGTCTCGCACTTCGCCCACGATGGCCACGTCGGGCGCCATCCGCAAGAAGCCGGCCACCAGGCGCCTCAAGTCGACAGGCGTTCGCTCGGTGCGACCCGGTCGGGTCTGCATGGCGGCCACATTGGGCAGCGGGATGTCGAGTTCGAACACTTCCTCCGCGGTCACGACTCGCAGGTGCGGTTCGAGCTCGGCGGCGCAGCATCCCAGCAGCGTGGTCTTACCGCTGCCGGGAGCGCCGGCGAACAGGATCGACAGCCGGGCGCGCACTGCGGCACGCAGGAAATCGCTGATCTCGCGGGTCAGCGTCCCGACTGCTGCGAGATCGCTCAAGCTCGAGAACGCGATGCCCGTGAACTTGCGGATGTTGAAGATCAGGTGTCCGCCGCGGCCGATGTCGGGATGGACGATGTGCAGGCGAGCACCGTTGTCGAGCTGGGCGTCCTGGAGTCCTTCACTGGGGTCCAGCTTGCGATGGGAGGCTGTCGCGTCGTCGATGATTCTCGTCAGCGTGCGCCGGACGTGCTCGTCGTCGTGGAACGACTCGTCATGGTCTGCGCACTGGCCATGGTGCCGCTTGACGAAGATCTCGTCGGGGGCGTTGACCATGATCTCCCACACGTCGGCGTCGGCCAGCAGCGTTTCGAGAGGTCCGTAGCCGAGCAGGTCACGGCGGATCCGATCGGCAACGGCGTCAGTGTCCGTCACTGCGTGGCGGTGAGTACCGCTCTTGAAGCCGAGGTTCCAACGCCGGATCTCCTCGTGGGCGAGTGCGGTGATCGCACGGTCTGCGCCGGGCGCGCGCGGGTCCAATCCGCTGTGACGGGCGCGCTCAGAAACCGAGCGTTCGATCTCCGCGAGCGGCGTCGGGTCGGTCATGACGTGACCTGTGGCGATGCTCCCCACGCCCGGATCAAGGTGATGGCACCGGCATTCGCCGCTGCGGCCACGGAGACGGCGCCGGCTCGGTCGGGCACCTGCAGGGTGACGATGACCGTGTCTGCGACATGGTCGACGCTTGAGGGGTCGTCGACATCGAGCACGACGGCGCCGGTGGCCACGACCGTTGCGCTGTTAGGGGACAGGTGCCCCGACACGACGAGGTCGACTCGCTCGCCGACGGCCACCAGACCGTTGAGGGCGCGAGGACGATCGAGCGCGACGGAGATGGCATAGCCCGCATCGCGACCGGAGACCGACTGCGGCGAGCCGATGTCGCCACGAGTCAGCAATTCTCCGGCGTGTACGGCCTCGATCACGAGACCGCCGACAACGTCCTCTCCAGCACCGAAGACGGTGGCTTCCACCTCGGTCGGCAGGCGAATCGAGATCATGGCGACGTCGGCCGCCTCGATCACCCTGCCCGGTGCGAGCCGTGACCGCGCGACCGCGTAGCGGGTCTCGGGCTCAGCCGCCGCCTGCTCGAATGCCCACCACAGCCCGAGGGCTGCGATGCTGCACAAGAGGGTGCCGGCGATGACTCGCGGGCGGAGTGATGTACGTGCACCGCCGGGTTGACGGGCTGTGGCCGACACCGGCGGCATGGGTCGGCCATCAGGCGACAACGGCGGGTCGGGGGGCACGCCGAGCACTTAAGCATATTCCTGTGTGAAATTACAAAATAGTTATTGAAAATCCAGCAATAAGATTCAATATGTTTCACAAATACGGCGATATAGCGCGTAATATTGAAGGTTGATGTTGAAATGCACGGCTGCGGGGGACCGGCGCACTAGCGTTACCCGAAAGGGATCAGCAGACTCCCTGGAACGTCAATGGCCGAGCGACTGCGAGGAGCGATGATGCCCGAGGTGCCGACTGAGGCGGGCGACGACGGCGCGACGAGCGAGGATGAACCCCAGGCTGCCTACGAGGAAGTCATCTGGTTATCCACGCTGAAGGCAGCGAACCGCATGGGCATCACCACACGGACGCTGTACCGCTTCATCGACCGGGGCGACCTGCCTGCGTACCGGTTCGGGCGTGTCATCCGGCTGCGGCTCAGCGATGTGGACAGGTTCGTGGAGCAGTGCAAGGTCGAGCCCGGAAGTCTCGAGCATCTCTATCCCGAGGCTCGCCTGACCGAACTCGATGACGATCCTGAGACGGTCGACGACGATTGAGCGGCGAGGAGCTGCCACCCGCTGACGCTGGTGCGCCAGGGGGCGTGTGGGGCACGATCAGCCCGCTTTTTTGCGCCCGCCCCGATTGGCGGGTCGCCGCGAATCGCAAGTCCTGGCCGGGGGGCCTCGCCCTGTTGTTCGTCATCGGCCTTGGCGGCTCGATCGCCTTGCTCTTCGTCTCGCTGGCAGCAGCGCAGACCGGTTATGAGTCGACCCTGGAAGACGAGCTGCTCGCCGAGCCGCTGCTTGCCCAGTTGATCCTCGTCGCTGTGGTTGCGCCCTTGTTCGAGGAGACTGCGTTCCGCTTGGCGCTCACCGCCCGGCCGAGACTGGGCGCGTTCGCGCTGTCGGGTGCGACGGGGTTCGTGTACTTCGCGTTCAGCGGTGTGCTCACTCAGATCGTGGCAGCACTCTTCGCCGTGATCGCTGTCGCAGCGCTCGTGCTGTGGGCCCAGTCGATGATTGCGGGCATCGGGCGGGGCGACGCGATCGACGCTCGCGAGCCCACGCGCCTCCCTTGGTCTGAGCGGTTCGGGCGGTGGTGGTCGGCTCACCCCAGATGGATCATCTGGTGCTCGATCGGGGTGTTCGGCCTCGTGCACGTCAACAACTTCGACGTGCGCCTGCATCTGGCGTCGGTCGTGGTGGCACCGCTCGTCGTCGGCCCGCAATTGTGGGTCGGTCTCATGTTCACCATCGCCCGGGTGCGCTACGGGTGGTGGGCAGGACTGGCGCTGCATGCCTTGCACAACTTCGCTGTCTGGAGCGTGAGCAGCGCCCTCAGCTAGATCGGGCTCGTCGGTACCCTTGGCGCCCGATCGGGATTCCGGCACCAGTGAGCTTGCAGATCTTTGACACGATGACGCGGCGCAAGACCGCCTTCGTCCCGCGGTCGCCGGACGAGATCTCGATGTACGTCTGCGGACCGACGGTCTATGACGTGCCGCATCTCGGCCATGGCCGCACGGCGTTGACCTACGACATGATCCGGCGGTTCTTGGAGTGGTCGGGCTATGAGGTGACGGTGGCATCCAATGTCACCGACATCGATGACAAGATCGTGGAGCGAGCCCTGCGGGAGGGTCGCGCCGAGTCTGATGTGGCGGAAGAATTCACCGCCGCATACGACGAGCAGATGGATCGGCTCGGTGTGCTGCGGCCCCACACCCGGCCGCACGCGACGCACTTCATCTCCCAGATGATTGACGTGATCTCCGAGCTGCGGTCGATCGGGGCGGCGTACGACGTTCCCGGCAAGGGCGTGTACTTCGCCGTCGATTCTGTGCCCGGGTACGGCCAGTTGGCGGGCCGAACACTCGAACAGCTCAACTCTGATGCCGGAGCGCGCGTCGACGTCGACCCCGACAAGCGGTCGCCGGTCGATTTTGCCCTCTGGAAGGCCGCGCAACCCGGCGAGCCGCGTTGGCCCACGCCGTGGGGGCAGGGCCGGCCCGGCTGGCACACCGAGTGCGTGGCGATGTCGCTCAGCGCGCTCGGGCCCGGCTTCGACATCCACGGCGGGGGAGATGACCTGGTCTTCCCCCACCACCAGAACGAATGGGCTCAGGTGACCGCCGCGGGAGAAGCGTTCGCCCGCTACTGGGTGCACAGCGCCATGGTGAACGTCGGCAGCCAGAAGATGGCCAAGTCGTTGGGGAACTACACCCAGCTCGCCGATGTGATCGACGCCGCGGGTGCTCGCGCTGTGCGGTTGCTGGTGCTGCAGACCCACTACCGGCGGGCGATGGAGATGGGTCCCGAGGCGCTCGAAGCCGCGCGCAGCGCCGTAGGCCGGCTCGATGCATTCGCTCGCCGGGTCGCGGGTGCTGGCATCTCGACCGCGGTGGCAGCCGCAGTGCGACGGCCAGACATCGAAGGCGGGACCGTTTCCGATCTGGATACCGAAACCGTGGCGGCGTTCGCAGCGGCCATGGACGACGATTTCTCCACGCCCACAGCACTCGATGTGATCTTCCGGCTCGTGCGCCGTGCGAACGCCTCCCTCGACGCTGCATCGTCTGGCGAGGCTTCCCGCTCGGCACGGACGGCGCTGCACTTGCTCAGCGTCCTGGGGCTCACGTGCGGTGATGGCGGAAGCGACACCCGCCTCGACGGCGGGCTGTCCGATGCCGAGGTGGACGCGTTGATGGCACAACGGTCAGCGGCGCGATCGGCTCGCGACTTCGACACCGCCGACCGCATTCGCGACGATCTGGCGGCAGCAGGCATCGTCGTCGCCGACGGCCCCGCGGGAGCAACCTGGCACCGCGCCTGACGCTGAGGGTCCTGGCACCCTCTCCGCCGACGCGCGTCTCAGCGTGACTAGACGGCGGCGGTTCGCTGCAGCCAGTCGTCGATGAGCCAGCCGGCGATCGACATGCCGCCTCGAGGGCATGGGGGCAGGTTGTCGGCGGTGTACCAACCGGCTTCGACGATCTCTTCGGGATCGATCTCGATCTCGCCGTCCTGCCAGTCGCAGACGAAGCCGCACATCAGCGAGTGCGGGAACGGCCACGGCTGGCTTCCGAAGTAGCGGGCATTGCTGACGGTGAGCTGGACTTCCTCGTAGACCTCACGCACCACGGCGTCCTCGAGACTCTCGCCGGGCTCGACGAACCCTGCGAGCGCGCTGTAGAAGCGGCCGGGAAACTGCCGGCCCCATGCGAGCAGCACTTGGGGCCCGCGCTCAACCAGCACGATCATGGCGGGGCTGAGCCTCGGGAACGCCATGTGTCCGCACTCGCCGCAGACCTTTGCCCTGTCGGAGGCATTGGTGCAGGTCGGGGCCCCGCAGCGCCCGCAGTAGCGATGGGTTCGTTCGAATTCGACTATCTGTGCGGCACGCCCGGCGATCTGCCAGTGCTCGTCGGGGATACGCCCGTAGAGCTTGCGAAGCGGTACCGGCTCGAGGTCGCCTTTGTCCAGCGGTGGTTCTTCCGCAGGATCCATGTCGACCGCCCAGACACCGTTGCCGTCGAGCACGCCCAGGAATGCTGCAGGGGGCGAACCGTTGCCGACCGGTGCCGCGGGGCTGGCACACAATCCGCCGCCTGGCTCGGTGAACACCGTGCCCGAGCGGATCGGCACCCACACCCGAGAGCTCTCGTCGAGGTCTTCAGGCGGCTGGTTCAGGACCGTGAACACGAGCCAAGTTGAGCACACCGCGCACGCGAGCGCAGTTTCAGAAGTGCTGACGCCTAGAGCCGCCGGATGACCGTCACCACCTTGCCGAAGATGGTGACTTCGTTGGCGGGGCGGATGATCGGGCGATGGTCGGCGTTGGCGGGTTCGAGAATGACCTGGCCGTCGGAGCGCCGGTAGCGCTTGACGGTGCCTTCCTCGCCGTCGATTCCGGCAACGACGATGTCGCCCGGTTCTGCCTCGGGCTGGTGGCGTGCCACGACGTAGTCGCGATCCCAGATGCCGGCATCGATCATCGAATCGCCTCGTACCCGCAGCATGAAGAGCTCGCCGCTGCCGGTGAAGTCTGCGGGCAGCGGCAGCAGCTCTTCGACGTTCTGCTGGGCCAGCACGTCAGTGCCCGCTGCGACATCGCCGATGAGCGGCACGTGACGGGTTGGCCGCCGCTCGCCCTTGACACCGGTCTGCCAGTCGAAGTTGACGATGAGCGCCCTGGGCCGTGACGGATCGCGCCGGATCCATCCGTCCGCTTCGAGCGATCGCAGGTGGCGGTGCACCGTTGCAGGAGAACTGAGATTGACTTCCTCGCCGATTTCGCGGACCGATGGCGGGTAGCCGCGCTCGCGCTGAGTCGCATCTATGAACTCGAGCATGGCGCGTTGACGCTCGCCGAGATGTGCTACCCGCTGATCCGCTGCGCTGATGTTCTTCATTGCTGACCTTTCGTCTCGGACCCCGCGATACCGGACCTTCGTCCGACCTCGCATGTCCGACCTGCCTTCACGATGCCTGTGGTGAGACGGAACTGTCGTTCCGGACCACTACACTAGCAACAAGTGTTCGATATAGCGCGCATTTGTTCGGCAGCTCAGTGCCTGGAGCGCTTCCAGCGCACGAAGAGCACGCCATCGTGGGTGACGACCTGCGCTAATGAGTACGCGCGCGGCGCTGCCAGCGGCACGTGGGCCCCTGCCACATCGGCGATGCGTGGAGCGTCGGCTCCCACTGCCACGGGTGCGTGGGTGAGGTTCACCTCGTCCACCAGATCAGCCGCCAGCAAGCTGGCGTTCAGCGACGGACCGCCCTCGCACAGCACGACGCGCGCCCCGAGTGAGCCCAAGTGCCGCAGCGACTCCGCGAGATCTACAGACTCCCCGCCGGTGCGTACGAGCTCGGCGCGACCTGCCAGCCGGGCCGCGGCGTCGGGGTCCGCACTTGCAGTGGTCACCACCAGGGGCAGCGGTGTCGCCGTCGGGTCCGGTGGCGGGCTGAACAGCGGGAGCTCTGGGTCGACGCTCAGTGACCCGCTGACCACGGCGATGCGGGCCCCAGATCGCCGCGCTGGGCGGTACCGCTCGGCATTTGCGGTGCCCGCACCGACCAAGATGATGTCGGCCTGCGCGCGCAGGGCCCCGAACATCGCCTTGTCAGGCTCGCTCGACAGGCCGCCCGACAGTCCGTCGATGGCAGCGGCGCCGTCGATGCTCGCCACCATGTTGAGCATCACCCACGGACGCTCGGCGTGTGATGAGCGTTGCGAGCGTGCCGCCTGTGCTGCGTCGATCGTCCCCGCAGGCAATGGGTACAGCCGCTCCACGCGGCGAGTCTGCCACCGTTGGGTCGAGCGGGCGTTCGGTGTGACGGCAGTCATCCACAGGCTGTGGAGAACCTGTCCACAACACTGGGCAGTTGTGCACAGGAATATCCCCATGAAAGCCCCGATGTTCACCACTTTCCGTCCACAGGCGGGCGGTCGTAGCGTGCGTCTGTCATTGGCGGCCACAAGTCTCGGCATGCGCGTTCGCGCGAGTCGAGTTCGGTCCGCGACACTGGTGCAGGAGGTCGGCGGCAGGTGACGATGACCGAGACGCAGCGGGCGCAGGGCGAGAGCCCCGAGCATCGATCCGGTGGCGCGCCGCTCGGTCTGCAGCGGCACTTCACCGCTGAGGGCACACATCCGTACGACAGCGTGCGTTGGGAACGCTTCGACGCTTCCATTACGAACGCGGTCGACGGATCGGTCGCGTTCTCGCAGCCCGACGTCGAATTTCCCGCCGATTGGAGCCCCACGGCGGTCAACATCGTCGCCCAGAAGTACTTCCGCGGCACGCTCGGCACGCCAGAACGCGAGCACTCGCTGCGCCAGGTCATCGATCGCGTCGCAGGCACGATCACCCGTTGGGCGCACAGCGACGGCTACTTCGATTCGTCGCAGGAGGCCGAGACATTCGAAGCAGAGCTGTCATGGCTGCTGGCACATCAGCGGGTGGCGTTCAACAGCCCGGTGTGGTTCAACATCGGCGTGCAGGGTGTGCCCCAGCAAGCATCGGCGTGCTTCATTCTCGCCGTCGATGACGAGATGGAATCCATCTTGGACTGGTACGTCACCGAGGGCCGCATCTTCAAGGGCGGCTCGGGGGCCGGTGTGAACCTGTCGGCGTTGCGGGCCTCGTGCGAGCCGCTGTCGGGTGGCGGGACGGCGAGCGGCCCGGTCAGCTTCATGCGCGGTGCCGACGCCTCGGCGGGCACGATCCGCAGCGGCGGCAAGACCCGGCGCGCCGCGAAGATGGTGCTGCTCGATGCCGACCACCCCGACATCGAGGCATTCGTGTGGTGCAAGGCGCGCGAGGAGCGCAAGGCGCGCGCGCTTGCCGCCGCAGGTTTCGACATGGATCTCGACGGCGTCGACTCGTTCTCGGTGCAGTACCAGAACGCCAACAACTCGGTCCGCCTGTCCGACGGATTCATGGAGGCGGTTGACGCAGACGGTCCGTGGGAGCTGCGCGCACGCACGAGCGGCGAGGTCACCTCGGCCATGCGTGCGAGGGATCTGCTCGGCCAGATCGCCCAGGCGGCTTGGGAATGCGCCGATCCCGGCGTGCACTTCTCGACCACCATCAACGACTGGCACACCGCGCCGGCCCACGGACCCATCAGCGCAAGCAACCCGTGCAGCGAATACGTCCACCTCGACAACTCCGCCTGCAACCTGGCCAGTCTCAATCTGCTGCCGTTCTTTTCGGACTGTGCAGATGCGGGCTGCGATTTCGACATCGAGGGCTTCCGACAAGCGGTGCGGATCACGTTCATCGCGCAAGACGTGCTGGTGAGCCATGCCGACTACCCGACCGAGCTGATCGGCGAAACGTCTCGGAGCTTTCGTCAGCTCGGCCTTGGCTTCACGAATCTGGGAGCGCTGCTGATGGCAGCCGGCGTGCCCTACGACTCGCCCCACGCACGGGCACTCGCGGCATCGCTGACTGCGCTCATGTGCGGCGAGGCGTATGCCACCTCAGCGGATCTGGCTGAGCGGCTCGAGCCCTTCGACGGTTTCGAGGCGAACGCCGAGGCAATGTGCGGCGTGCTGCGCAGGCATCGCGACGCGCTCGGCGGCATCGAGTCGCCTGGCCACGTCGTGAGCTCCGACAGCGCCGCGCTCGGGGAGCCTGAGGCGTCGGGCCTGTCTGTGATGGCGGAAGATCTGCGCGTCGCAGCGCGTGCGCGCTGGGACCGCGCCGTGAGCGGCTGCGAGGCATATGGAATCCGGAATTCGCAGGCCACCGTGATCGCTCCCACCGGGACGATCTCGTTCATGATGGACTGCGACACCACCGGGATCGAGCCCGATCTGGGCCTCGTGAAGCACAAGAAGCTGGTGGGCGGCGGCGACCTGCGCATCGTGAATTCAACGGTGCCGATGGCCCTCGGCCGGCTCGGCTACTCCGTCCCGGAGATCGCCGACATCGAAGGGCACATTCTGCAGACGGGCCACATTGCTGGTGCCCCGCACCTTTCTGATGCCCACCGAGCGGTGTTCGCCTGCTCGATCGGCGACGATGCCATCTCACCGCAGGGTCACATCTTGATGATGGCGGCCTGTCAGCCCTTTATCTCGGGTGCCATCTCCAAGACCGTCAACCTTCCCGAGTCGGCAACGCCCGGCGACATCGAAGACCTCATTGTCGAGTCGTGGCGGCTCGGTCTCAAAGCGGTGGCGATCTATCGCGACAACTGCAAAGTGAGCCAGCCGCTGTCGGTCGGGCCCGCAGCATCGGCCACTCTGGCATCGGCCGAGGGGGCCACTGCGTCTGCGACCGCTGCGCTGCGGGGAGCGCCGATGCCGCCGCGCAACCGGCTGCCGCGCAGCCGCCAGTCGCGCACGTTCTCCTTCCGTGTCACCGACTGCCACGGCTACATGACCGTGGGCGAGTACGACGACGGGCGGCCCGGAGAGATCTTCCTCACCGTGGCAAAACAGGGCTCCACGCTGGCCGGGATCATGGACGCATTCGCCATCTCGGTCAGCCACGGCTTGCAGTACGGCGTTCCGCTGCGGTCCTACGTCGAAGCCTTCACCAACATGCGTTTCGAGCCGGCGGGGCTCACTGACGACCCCGAGCTGCGCATTGCCACCAGCATCGTCGACTACATCTTCCGCCGATTGGCGCTCCAGTACCTGTCGTTCGCGCATCGCAGTGAACTCGGCGTACTCAGCGTCGAGGAGCGCACCGATCCGCCGCTCCCAGGACTCGAGGGCGCATCAGTCGAGACCGCGATCGGGGCCGAGCCGGCTCCTGACCCCCCGTCGTTCCGGACGGAAACGCACGGGTACGCCGATGCGCCGTTGTGCATGACCTGCGGCGACCGCATGGTGCGCGCAGGTTCGTGCTTTGCGTGCCGCTCGTGCGGTGCAACCAGCGGCTGCGGCTGAGGCTCAGACAACCCGCTCCGTCGTGCAGCACCCAGGTGCGCATGCGTCCGGGTGCGGTCCGAGGCGACCGACGGTCGGCCGATCAGCACGCAAGCCAGCCGTTTCCTCGACGAGATCAGCCAGCGCCTCAACGAACATCGGGTGGGTGCCGACCGAGCGGGCACGCACCATGGTGATGCCTGAACGGGCCGCAGCCGCACGGGCGGTGGTGTCGAGGTCGACCAGCACTTCCATGTGGTCCGAGACGAAGCCCAGCGGGACGACGAGGACGGCACGGCAGCCTTGCGAGCCGAGCTGGGCGAGGCGGTCGCTGACATCAGGTCCCAACCACGGCACCTGCGGCGGACCGCTGCGGGACTGGTAGACGACCTCGATCTCGCCAGAAAGGCCCGCCAAGTCGGCGACGGTCGCCGCGGCATCTGCGAGTTGCGTCTCGTAGTCGCACGTTGCAGCCATCCGGCTGGGCAGGCTGTGCGCGGTGAACAGGGTGTGCACGTCGCTGCGAAGGTGCGCGCCGTCGAGCGCCTCACTGATGCGGTCGGCGACTGCCCCGGCGAATCCGGGGTGATTGCCGTAAACGCGCACCCGCGAGAGCTGCGGTGCGCCGGGCACCTCGCTTGCTGCCCGTGCGAGATCCTCGTGGTACTGGCGGCAGCCCGAGTACGAGCTGAACGCGGAGGTCACGATCACGGCGGCGTGTCGGCGAACCTCGCCGACCATCTGGCCGACCGTGTCTCGCAGGTACGGATGCCAGTTGCGATTTCCCCAGTAGCACGCCAACGGCGTGCCCCGGCGAGCGAGCTCGCCAGACACCGCCGACAGCAAGGCGCGATTCTGCTCGTTGATCGGGCTCACGCCGCCGTGACGCAGATACTGCGCCTCAACCTGGGCGAGCCGCTCTGGCGGAACGTCGCGCCCCCGGGTCACGTTGTGCAGAAAGGGCATGACGTCGCCGGGACCATCAGGTCCCCCGAACGACAGCAGCAGCACCGAATCGATGGCTGCAGGCCCCAGCGTCCGCTCTCGTGGGGCACTTCGGAAGTGCAGCACCGTCGCAGGTCTGCTGTGCCCGGCGCTCGCAGCTCGAGCCACATGGCTCGGCTGGGCCACGAGCACGGGCTCGGCGTGTTCGCGGGCTGCCGCCGCCGCCCGTCCCGCGGCCTCACCATCACCGACAGTCGCCAGCGCAACAGCACGCGTGCGCCCGGCTGCGATCAGCAGGGGAACCGAACACAGGGCGACCAACATCGCTGCCACGATCGTGGCCCGGTAGCCGGACCCGTCGATCAGCAAGCCGGCGAGCGGGGGTCCGGCGAGTCCGCCGACTCCGGCGGCGGTGTACAGCGCGCCCAGGACGCCGCCGAGTCCTGCAAGCCCGAAGAGTTCCGCAGCCACCGCCGGAGACAGCGCGATGAACCCGCCGTAACTGGCCCCCATGACCAGCGTGTAGATCACCAGGACCGCGTAGTTGTCGCCGGCGAAGAGCCAGATCAGATAGCTGAGCCCCATGATCGTGAAAGAAAACTGGTAGAGCCGCATGAGCGGCAGCATCGTGCCGAGCGCGCCGAGCGCTAGTCGGCCGAGCAGCGAGGCCAGACCGATGATGCCAATCAGCCATTGACCTCCCGGCTTGCCGAGGTCCTCCAGGTAGTCCTTGATGAAGATGATGGGGACGAACAGGCTGGCGCTGAGCAGGAGCATCGACAGGTACAGCAGCGTGAAGCTCCGGTTGCGCACGAGCCCGCGCAGCGACGGCATCTCGCTCTGCGGTGCCGCATTGGGGGGTCGCCGAGCACCGATCGCGGCCAGCAGCAGCAAAGCCGTCGCGACGACAGCCAGCACTTGAAAGGTGCCCCGCCAGCCGGAGAGCTCGACCAGCCATTCCGCCGTCAGAGCCCCGACGAGCTGACCCAGTCCGATGCCCGCGACTGCCACGCCGAGCGCCGCCGTGCGGTGCCGTTCGAACCACCCGCCGACAACCGAGACCATCGGGACATACGCGCATGCCACGCCGATTCCCACACCGATCACGTAGGTGGCCGTTGCCAGCCATAACTGCTGAGCCACGCTGGTCGCCCAAAGTCCCGCTCCCAGGGCGACGGCGCCTGCCACCAGGACTCGCCGGGGCCCGTAACGATCGCCGAGGCGCCCGGTGAACACCCCGAGGACGAAGTAGATGAACGTCGAGACTGCGAAGAGCAGCGAGGTGACGCCGGTGCCGATGCCGAACTCGGCCCGGATCGAGGCGAGGACCACGCCGAAGCTGTATTGGACGCCGAAGACGGCGAAGGTGGCGAGCGCCGCGGAAAGAGCGACGCCCCAACCTGCGGCAGAATCCAGCCCGGGGCTGCCGGCCGAGCCGGACGTCGGGCCATTGGCGGGCTGGGAAGACGACGTGGCCATACTGGGTCTGGGCTGCCCCTCGACGCACGAACGCACCGCCGCTGCGGTTGCGACGCGAACGGGCACATTACTGCCGTACGGTGAAGGCCGTATGGAGACTGAGGTCATCGAGCGCCCCGACACCCGCACGACCGATGGCGACCACGATCGGTTCTCGCACTATGTCGACAAGACTGCGCTGACCCGCTCAGCGGTCAGTGGCGAAACGGTCGTGGCGCTGTGCGGCAAGAAGTGGGTGCCCACCCACGACGGCGAGCGCTACCCGGTATGCCCGGCCTGCAAGAAGATTTATGCCGGGCTGCGGAGCTGATCCGGAGGTTGTCCCGGGAGTTGTTGAAGTAGAGGGGTGGTGGTCCCTCTCCGGGCGGTGCCGTTGGGGCATCGTCTGGAGAGCTTCGTAACAACTCCAAGAGAGGGACCACCTGATGAAGAACGTAGATGGATCGGCTGTGC
>JAPOPC010000095.1 GCA_026713105.1 Acidimicrobiaceae bacterium | reverse complement strand
GAGTGCTCTGCGGTAGCGGAGCACCACCACCGCAGTCAGCGCGAAGTACGGCAGCAACAGCAGCGGCTCCGACCATCCCGAGGTGGCGATGCGGCCGAGAATCCACGCAAAGATCTTGCGAAACGCGTCGCTGTTGGCCTGGAGCGCGTAGGTCTGGCAGGCGGTCAGGAAGCTGGCGACGGCGATTCCCGCCAGGATCAGCGATGCCGTGGAGCGACCGCTGAGATGGCCGGCCGCGTACGACACCGAAACCGCTACCAGCGCTCCGGCGAACGCTGCCACGGGCACCAGATCGAACGCGCCGGCACCGTCGCCGAGGTTGTTGGTGATGGCAAGCGTCGCGCCCAGCCCGGCGCCCGCGGCGATGCCCAGCAGGTAAGGGTCGGCCAGCGGGTTGCGAAAGGCCGCTTGGTAGGTCGCGCCGCTCAGGGCCAGAGTGGCGCCCACGAGCAGGCCGAGAGCGACGCGAGGCAGCCGGATCTGGGTCACGATCGCTGCGTGCGCATCGCTGAGCCCTGAATCGAACGCCAGCCCGGGTGCCATGTTCGCGAGTTCCATCGCCACCCGGTGCGCCGCAATGCCGACCGGCCCGATCGTCATGCCGCAGATGACGGCGACCACGACGGCACCGACGCCTGCGACGAGGGCGCGTGGGCGCAGATCTGACGCTCGCAGTGCAACTCCGGGGGAGTCGTTTCGCACCTCGGAGGGTGCTGGGCTCTCGCCGATCATCGACGGCTTCGCATCACGGTTGGCTCATCCGCCGTCGCCGATCGACACCAGTACCTCCGAAATGGCCTCGATGAAGTCCACGAGTCGAGGTCCCCACCTGGACACAATGTCGTCGTTGAGCTCGACGACCCGGCCGCTCTGCACTGCGGTGAGCAGGTCCCAGCCGGGGCGTGCGGCGACGGTCTCGGCACTCTGCCCGCAGCACAGCGTGTCGGCCAGGAAGATCACGTCGGGGTTGGCATCCACCAAGTACTCGTCGCTGAGCTGCGGGTAGCCGTAGGCGGAGCCGTCGGCGTCGGCAGGGTCGGCCACATTTTCGAGGCCGAACAGCCCATAGACGTGACCGATGAAGGTCGCACTGGTGACCGTGTAGAGCGTGTTGTCGAGCTCGTGGTAGTAGCTGAGCTCCGATGCATCAGGCGCAGTAGCGATCAGCTCGCCGATGCGCTCTTGCATGTCTGAAACCAGCAGGTCGGCTTGGTCGACCAGATCGAGCGTCTCGCCGAACTGGGCGATCTGGGCATACACGTCGTCGAAGGTGATGGGCGGGTCGTGGACGAGCACATCGATGCCGGTGGATTCCAGGCTTGCGATCACGTCGCCGTCGGTTCCCATGATGACGAGATCGGGGTCGTACGACACGATGGCCTCGATGTTCGGATTCCATCCGCTCAGATCGGTGACCGGCGTCCCCTCGGGGTAGTACGAGTACTCGTCGACAGCCACGAACCGGTCGCCTGCGCCGATTGCGTACGCAATCTCGGTGCCGGTGGGGGAGATGGAGACGATCCGCTGGTACCGATATTCGGGCTCGTCGGGGGCAGGTTCTGCCTCGCTGGCCTCGTCGGCCGCCGCGGCCGTGTCGGCGGGCCCCTCAGCAGCGGCTTCGGTTGTCGTCGTTGGCGCCTGCGTCGCTGCCGGCGCTTCGGAGATGGCGTCCGTGGCCGGTGCAGGTGTTGGGCTGCTCGTCGCGTCGTCGCTGCCGCAAGCTGACGCCAGCAGCAGCACTGTCGCGAAGATCCATGCCAGCCGTTGTGGCAGTGAGGCCCGTCTGGGGGCGGTGCGGTTCATGGTGTTCTCCCTTCTGCTCGAGTTCAGGGCCGAGCAGCGGGAGCACCCACCGCACGAGCCGCTCCTTACCTCGAGGAATCGGTTCGTGGATGGCAGACGGGAGGCGACCGGACTTGTCCCCCGAAGGGGCATCACCGTTGCGGGACAGTGCCGGGATCTCACCGGCTTCGCTCACGACAACCAGCGGCGAGTCTAGAGGCTGAGCCGAATGGCGAAGCCGTGGCCCGAGCGGCCCGTGAGCGCAGCGAACAAGAGCGGGATACGACGGGAGCCGCCCAGTGTCGGCAGCGCCCTAGCGAGAATCGGTGCCTGAGCGGGTCTTGCGCATGCGCAAGTAGCTCACGGTGATCGGGACCGTCAGGGTCACGAGGATCACGAAGTTGACCCTGCCGGTGATGCCCGGCGGGTAGATCGGCTCCACTAGGTAGTGGGAGATGAATCCGGTGTCATAGGGTTCTCGGCCTCCCTTGCGCAGGAGCCAGGTTTCCCACACCGTGAGCGGGCAATCGGAGCCGGTGAGGTTCACCACGCCAGCGGCGCCGATGGCCCCGAGGTGCCACTTCATCAGCTTCGGCCAGCGCCTCGCCATGAACCCACCGGCCAGCAGGAACACGATGTAGCTCAAGTGCGACGCAGCCACGAGTCGCGCCAGCCCGACAGCAACCATCGCCGCGACGCTACATAGGCGTGGCGCCCCGACCTGTCGCTGCAGATCGGATCGCATCGGGAGCAGCCTGCGTCGGGTAGAAACAGGCGACGGCAGGTGTGTCCCGTTTGCGGGGCCTCGGGCAGTGTGGAGATGACAAATGCCCGCAAGCGGCGAAGTCGCCAAGACGATCTCGAAGATCGAGGGATTCGAGGTGTCGTTCGTCGATGACGATGGGAACGTCGTTGACGATGCAGATGTTGCGTCATACCGCTTCCAGCGGGCAGCCAAGAACACCTGGAGCCTCGCTCAGTGGCGTGAGTCACGGATTGAGGTGGAGTATCCGGAACAGTGGATCGTGGCGTGGCGGCCTGATGGCACAGAGGCTCACGGCAGGACGCTGTTGGAGACACTGCGGCGTTCATACGACGAAGCGAAATGGGGCGGGACCGACGATGAGTCCGACGTACCCGCAGAGGTCGGCGATGTGGCCGGTCCCGCTGCGGCCAAGTCGGGCAATTTCGGCCGACACGACGGAATCGAGAACACAAGAGGCAACGGTGGCGATCTGGCCGATATCGAGCGGACGTTGTGGGCCGCAGCCGACAAGCTGCGCGGGAGCATGGACGCTGCCGAATACAAGCATGTGGTGCTCGGGCTGATATTTCTCAAGTACGTCTCGGATGCGTATTCCGAAGTGCGGGCACAGTTGGAAGACGAGATCGAGCAGGGTGCCGATCCCGACGACATCGATGAGTACCGCTGGCGCAACGTCGCCTGGGTGCCGCCGCCCGCTCAGTGGGACACGCTTGTCGCTCAAGCCCGGCAGCCGACGATCGGCTCGATTGTGGACAAGGCCATGGACGAGCTGGAGGCGCTGAACCCGGCGTTGCGGGGCGTGCTGCCCAAGGACTACGCGCGACCCGCGCTTGACCAGGAGCGGCTCGGGCAGCTCATCGATTTGTTGGGCAACATTACGGTCGGTGACTCGGCAGCTCGCTCCCGCGACGTGCTCGGCAGGGTGTACGAGTACTCCCTGTCGATGTTCGCCGACGCCGAGGGCAAACGCGGAGGCGAGTTCTACACCCCCCGCTGCGTGGTGAGGCTGCTCGTCGAGATGATCGAGCCGTACCAAGGCCGTGTGTACGACCCGTGCTGCGGCTCTGCTGGCATGTTCGTGCAGTCGGTGGAGTTCATCGAGGCTCACGCCGACGGGAACGGGAATGGCGGAATGCCACCTCGCGGGGCACGCACCGACATCTCCATCTACGGCCAGGAGTCCAACTACACGACGTGGCGCCTAGCTCGCATGAATCTGGCGATCCGCGGCATCGGGGGCCAGATCGAGCACGGCGACTCGTTCCATGACGACCGCCATGCTGATCTGCGGGCGGACTTCATCTTGGCAAACCCGCCGTTCAACGTCTCCGATTGGGGCGGAGATCGACTGACGGACGATCAGCGCTGGCGCTACGGCGTGCCACCCAAGGGCAACGCCAACTTCGCCTGGGTGCAGCACATGGTCCACCATCTCGCCCCGCGGGGTGTCGCGGGCATCGTGCTGGCGAACGCCTCGATGTCATCTCAGCAGTCAGGAGAGGGCGAGATCCGCAAGAACTTGATCGAGGCCGACCTCGTGGATTGCATGGTTGCCCTGCCGGGCCAGTTGTTCTTCTCGACCGCGATTCCGGCGTGCCTGTGGTTTCTGGCCAAGGACCGTTCCGGCGACAGTGCGCTACGCGACCGACGAGGCGAGATCCTGTTCATCGACGCCCGAACGCTAGGACGCATGGTTGACCGCACCCACCGCGAGTTCACCGACGACGACCTCGCCCGCGTGGCCGGCACTTACCACGCCTGGCGATCAGCAGGGAATGCGGTGCCGTACGCCGATGAGCTGGGGTACTGCAAGTCCGTCTCGCTCGACGATGTGCTCGCTCACGATTGCGTGCTCACGCCAGGTCGCTATGTGGGCGTGGCACCGCAGGCCGACGACGGCGAGCCATTCGCCGACAAGATGACCCGCCTGGCCGCCCAATGGCGCGCTCAGCAAGCAGAAGCCGAGAAATTGGATTCCCAGATCGAAGCAAACCTGCAAACCTTGGGCTTCTGAAGCCTGCCTGGCACCATCCACCTAGACGGACAGGCCAAGAGGCGGAGGACAACACTGTGACTGACTCCGAAGAGCACATCGACTACAGCAAGTTCACCCAGTCGCTTCGCCGACTCGCGGAACAACACCGGCACTTCGTGCAAGACACCGAGGGTCAGCCTGATTGGATTCTTGAAGGAACGCGAGAATCAGTCATTCAGCATTTCGAGACTTGTTTCGATACGAGTTGGAAGATGCTTCGTCGTTATCTCTTGAACAATCTCGGCGTTGTCGACGTTCCCAGTAGTCCTATTCCGGTACTTCGCTTGGGAGGTAGCAATCAGCTGCTAGGCGGCGAGACCGTCGACTGGATCGAATACAACAAGGCTCGCATCAGCACGTCCCATGACTACGACGGCAAGAAGGCCGAAGCTTGCATCTCACTTGTTCCACGATTTATTGGCGATGCCATAAGGCTTCACGAGCATCTGACTGGAATTCCGTGGCAGAGTACGAAGCCGTAGATCTCGACCCGAAGGATTGAGATGTCGTCATCCGAATTCTCGGCGAGCATGTGCCCGGATGCGAGGTACGTGCTTACGGATCCCGCGTTAAGTGGAGAGCGCGGCAGCACTCTGATCTTGACATGGCAGTCAAGAGCACTGAGAGCGTCGGCCTATTCGCTCTGGCAAGCTTGCGCGAAGCATTTGAAGAATCTGATCTTCCATTTCATGTCGACGTCATGGATTGGGCGAAAATTCCAGAGAGTTTTCATAAGGAGATCCTCAACAAGAGTGTAGTTCTACAAGAAGGACACCAAACACGCTTAGGAGACGTCACTGAGGTAATCATGGGGCAGTCACCGCCTAGTGACACGGTGTCACCCGATAATGGGTATCCGTTGTTGAACGGCCCTACAGAGTTCGGAGACCACAATCCTTCGCCTGTTCAATACACAACCGATCCACGACGTTTCGCCAAGAAAGGGGACATACTCTTTTGCGTTCGCGGATCAACTACAGGTCGTATGAATTGGGCCGATCAAGACTACGCAATCGGGCGGGGAATCGCCGCAATTCGGCTCAAGAGATCTCCACACCTCCAACATTTTCTTCGCGGTGCCATCGAATATCACCTTCCGGTATTACTGAACCAGGCGACGGGGTCGACATTTCCCAATATCTCACGGGATCAGTTGCGAAACGTTCCTTTCCCCGATTTGCCCATTGAAACTCAAGAGCAGGTGTCCTCGACGCTGAGAGCACTGGACGAGACGATTGAGTTAAATCGGCGGATGTGTGGAACTTTGGAGGACACGGCATCAACGCTGTTCAAGGCTTGGTTTGTTGACTTTGAACCTGTGCGAGCCAAGATGGAAGGCCGCTGGCGGGAAGGAGAATCATTGCCGGGCCTTCCCGCCCACCTCTACGACCTCTTCCCAGACGGTTTCGTTGACTCCGAGTTCGGTCCTGTCCCATACAAGTGGGCCATTGTGCCACTGGGCGAAATGGCTACAACCGTATATGGTGCTCCTTTTGCATCAACGTTGTTCAATGATGACCAGTTGGGTAACCCATTAATCCGGCGCTTCGCGTTTGCGCGTGGAGTAGCTCGGTGAGGGTCCCGGCTCGATAGGGAGGGATCCCCCAGAATCGGAGGTGTCTTGTTGCCCCGATTCGGGAGGATCCCTGTGGCTGTTGACCTTACGCGTGCGTTGTCGT
>JAPOPC010000094.1 GCA_026713105.1 Acidimicrobiaceae bacterium | reverse complement strand
GACAACAGAGGCACCCCGGTCGCCCGCAACGACAACCACAGCCGACGCAGCACCGACGCCCGCCTCACCGACCTGTTCTTGCTGCCCGGCAGCTACACCATCGAAGCCACCACCAAACAACCCCAAACCGCCGGCAACTACAACCTCGACATCGAAGCCACCGTCACCGGACTCCAAGACAGCTACAGCGCCGTCGTGGGCCGCGAGCTTCGCATCGACTTCGACCTCGGCAAGTTCCACGCCGCCGCCACTGCATCGCATGCTGATCTCGGCCTCAAGGCCCACCGCAGCGGCGCCGTCGGCACGCTGCGGCTTGCACCGTCGAGAGCGCTCACTCGCACCGTCACCGTCACGTTTTCCCAGGCACTCCCCAGCAGCGGCGGCGCGCAAGGCGCAGCGGGTGCTTCTGCAAGGTTTGCGAGCAGCACATGGTCGCGTACGATCAGCATTTCCGCGACCTGCGACCGAGAATCCGGCCAGGTTCCCGGGCCGCACCCAAACGGCACTTGCATATGGGACAGCGACGAGAATCTTGCCGCCATCGAGATTGGCGGCGACAAACGCGGCAGCCAGCTCTATGAGGTGACTCCGGCGCTGCTTGACGGTGCCAAGCGGGTTGCCGCGCAGGCCTTGGCCGATCGCTCCCGGTGCGGCATGCGCAAAGGCCAGCTCGCCGCGGTCATGATCGCGGTCGGCTATTGGGAGTATCCGATTAACAACGCTAGGGGTGCGAACCGGCGGGACCCGGCACGATCGTTGATGACCCTTTCGCGCTCGCACCTGGATCGTCATAAGGCGCTCTATCCAGAGAATCAGTTCAAGCAGGTCGTCGATGTGGGAGCGTTCTGGCATCCCGGTGTCGGCTACTGGCAACTCGACTATTGGCCCATGGAGATGGGCCACGCCGAGCGCGCCGACATCGACAAGGGCGGCCGCGCGGTCGCCAATGAGCTCGCGCGGGCGTATTGCAGCCCCGGGCCGGACGAGACAGCGGAGGACAGCCTCAGAGACTTCCTAGACGGCAGCTCAGGGACGCTGGGGGGCTGGACCTCATGTGTGGGCGACACTTTCGGTGATCACCTGTGCTATGAGACTTATCAGAAGATCTATCTGGGTGTGGAGTCGTTCAGTGGCACGGAGCGGTTGTGGGTGACTACCGCGCAGAATGCAGGTGACGATCACACCCAAGGCGGTGGTGTGTACGACATGTCGTGCCGGTTCGGTGCCATGGGCAGGGATTTTCCGTGTTGGCTCTATGACACCGAGAGCGCGTCGATCGAGGGGGAATTCAGCGCTGATAACAAGCGCGGGATCACTGGCGGGGACAGTCCGTTGGCGGCGCCGTTCATGTCGTTCACCCACGGCCCCGAGGGCAATAGGAAGAATATTGCGGTGTTCCCTGAGTCGTTCGCTTATCCGGCTGACGCATCGGGCACCAAGGTCACCTGGATCAAGGCCGTGCCCACGGACACTGTCGTGCGCAAGACAGCAGCCTCCTCTTGGCATGAGGATGACTACGACGAAGACAATGATGGCACCAACGGGGACAAAGAGCTGTATGCGAACATCTGCCCGCCCCACATCACTGGCCTGCCCGACCGATGTGAACGGTTGAGCACGACTGACCGCTCGTTCGCCGCGACGGTCCGCAGGGCCTACCCGGGCGACACCCCGGGGGATGAGCGATGAGTCGTAGGGAGTCCGAAGTGCGAGTCACTCGTGCATGGCGGCTGGTGGCGGGGGCAGCGGGTGTGGCGGCGTTGTTGGTTGGGGCGTGTTCGTCTGAGCTGGTCGTGCCTTCGGTGACGGGCCCTGTGGTGACCGCGGGGTCGTCGCAGCCCTCGGTGCCAGCCCTGGCGACATCGGCCGCGGCAGTGTCGTCGCCCGTGACGGCGGCGGCGACGGTTGCGTCGCCCGCGACGGAGGTTGCGGCGCCGACGAGTACTTGGGTGGTGTTCGAGACGGTGCCCGAGCCGGTGATGCATCGCATGTTGCGTGTGCCTCAGGGCGATGGCGATGTCAAGGGCGCGTTGTTCGAAGTTGACACGGTGGCGTCGCAGAGCTCGCAGGAACTCGAGGCAGCGGGGACGATCTTGGATTTGTGCCGCTTGGAGGATGTGCTGGTTGCGGAGCATTGGCCCTACGAGGTGCCCGAGGTGGGCGAGCTTTCTGCGCAGGAGCGGCACGATTTGGCGCGCAGTTTGCTCGGGCGCGATTGCCGTGGTGTCGACAAGGCGCTTGCTGAGCCGCTGCTGGGATTCTGGCCGAGCCGCTACCGCGTTTTCGGCACTCATGGGCTGGAAGGCACGTATTTTCGCACCCGCGAGAATGCTGCCGCGTGGTACGAGCAGCATAGGGCGGCGCTGCAAGTGCGCTATGAGAACACGCTGCCGCCCGAAGCGGATCTGTATGGCAGCTTCGGGTACCCGATCGAGTACTCAGGCCGTGACAGCCCAGTCGATGAGGTGCGGGTGCTCGAGGGCACGGTGAGTGCCGCCGGTGGGGTGCTGCGGGGGCTGGTGCGGAACTGGTCCAGGACTCTGTGGGCATACGGAGTTCGGGTCCGAGCGGGCGGCCGGGACTTCTCGTGGCCGCTGTCGGTCCAGCCCGGCGAGGCCGCGCCGTTCGAGATCGACGGCTGGGACGGCCCCTCTGACCCGTCGCAGATCGACATCTCGATAGTGGCGGAGATGTCGAACGACGCCGACATCTCCCGCTCGTGGTGGATGCTGCCCTACCCCCAAGTCATCGAGGCCGGCGGTTGGCGCCATCAGCCGCCTCAGGAAGTCTTCGACGAACTGCCTGCGGGCGCCGAGCAGCTGGTGTCCGCTGGCGCCCGCTATCACCTCTACTACGACCTTCCTGATTCCCATCCGAGCCTGCACGGCGAGCTTGCCGAGGGTCTCGGCTTCGAGCTGGCCGTGTTCGTGGCGTTCCTCGGCGACGACGGAACCGTGGCCGACGTGCGATCTCCCACTCCGTTCAGCGAGGGGCGTCGGCTTCAGCCTCCATCGGACGGAGATCTGCCCCCCGGCGCGGAATACGTGGTCGATTCCTACGGCGAGCGCGACGGCCGGGTCCACTATTCCCCGTTCGTCGTGCGACGGTACCCGGTCCCAGAACTCGGTGGTCGGGAAGTGCGTGTCTTGTTCGAGGACACATCTGCATTCGGCTGGGTGATGTGGATCGGCGCCGATCATGGCGCATCGGCGTCATGAGGCCATTCGCCGCGTCCACGACTGCTGGACGGATGCTTGCGAGCCAGTTGGGCAGCGGTGCTGTGCGCCGGCTGTTGCTTGTGGCTGTGTGCGTGTTCGGCTTGGCCATGGCGGGTTGCTCCGGTGGCGAGATCCCTGCGGCTGGCAGCTCGGCACCGCCGATGGTGACCGCTGCCAGGGAGCCGATTGACACAGCCGATGCGGGCGCCGAGCCGGCCGACGAGCGAGCGCCGACGACAGCCCCGTTGCGGCCCGGAGCGGGAGTTGAAGTCACAGCAGGCACCCAGACAGGCCAGTGGGGACGTTTCCGGGCCGAGATCTACAGGCAGCTGCTGGGTGAGCTGGGCTATGAGGTGCCGGTCCTTTGGGAAGCAGGCCCGAATGTGGCCTACTTGTGGATGGCCGCGGGCGACTTGGACTACTGGACCGACGGGCGGCTCCCGTCCCATGAGGTCTGGCTCGACGGCGAGAGCTTCGACGGGTCGCGGGTAGGAGATCACGTGTCGGTGGTCGGCGAGCAGATGCCTGTGGGCAATGTGGTGGGCTGGCTGATCTCCAAGTCCTTCGCTGACGAGCACGGCGTGTTCACGATGGACGACCTGAACCGCGACGCGGCAGCGCTGGCCGCGTTTGACGCCGCCGACGCGGTGCCCGGCAACGGCAAGGCTGATGTCTTCTCGCTGGTGGGCCTCTATGGCCGCATCGCGGAATCGCAGGCGGCGTTCTCGGGCTGGGACAACATCGCGTTCGTCAGTATCGGCGATGAGGAGATGATCGAACGCGTGGTGGCAGCGGTGAACGCCGACGCACCCGTGGCCATGTTCGTGGGGACTCCGCTGGCGTTGACAGCGGCGCTGGAGATCGGCACAGACGTGTACTGGCTGGGTGTCGAGCAGATTCTTGACGATTCCAACCCCTTGGGCCATCTCGAAGGAGAACTGTTCTCTCAGGCGACCCGCGGACACGATGGTGCTGGCGGCTACGCAGCGATCAGCACCAAGGAGTGCCCAGCGGCGGCATCCCGCCCCGACGGACTGTGCCCGCTCGGCTGGGTCGCCAACGACATAGCAGTCGTGGCCCGCAACGAATTCCTGGCCGCGAACCCTGCAGCGGCAACGCTGCTCGAAGCCGTCACGCTGCCCTCGACCGACGTCTCCCAGGCCCTCGCACAACAGGCCGACGGCAGTGACCCCGCCACGCTCGCCACCGAATGGATCGCGGCTCATCGTGCGTTGGCTGATGAGTGGCTCGCCGCAGCCCGCTCAGCGGCCTCTCACGGTTAGGTGACCGCGACCGAGCCCGCTGCCGGGCTGATCTTGGGCGAAACAAGCCGCTGACACGGCGTTGCGGGCAACCGCCGCCACCGCAGACGCGACCGAACTCAAGCAGCGGACATCTCGGGCGCTCTTCTTTGGCTGCGGTCGATTCAGACGTGGTGGATGCTGACGTCGACGGCGTAGGAGGCGAGGGCGCTGAGGTCGCCGGTGTCACCGGTGAGGACGATGCCGCCTGGCTCGGCTGTGGCCACCACGTCACCGTCACCTGCAAAGCCGCCGGCCACACCGACGGCGTCCGCAGCGTCAAGCTGACCGGCGCGCTGACCTGCTCGGAGCACCTCGGGAAGCTGGCCTCGGTGAACGCCCCCCGCTCGGGCACGCTCAGCCGCGCAGCAGAATGCAGGTCGCTGGGACGCTATGGCAGCACTGGCAGCCAGAACCACTACGCCAAGCGCTACACATTCACGATGCCCGCGGCGGGGTGGGTCACAATCAACCTCGAGAACACCGGCACCGGCCGGTCTCGCATCAACGCCTACGTGGCGCTGATCAACGGCAGCGACCCCAGCGGCGGCACCGTGATCGCACGCAACGACAACCGAAGCCGACGCAGCACCGACGCCCGCCTCAAGGACATCGTCCTCCAGCCGGGCCGCTACACGATCGAGGCCACCACGTTCGGCCGACGCGACGAGGGCACCTTCCGGCTCACCGTCGCCGCCGACTACCGCACCCAAATCACCGCGAAGTCTGCGCAGGCAGAGCTGCGCGTTGAGAACGGCGGCACCGTCACGCGCAGCTGGACCTATGAGCCCGCCAGCGCCCGGCTGGCGATCGCGCTGGCCTCACCGACAGACGGGATCGACACGAGGATCACCGCGGACGAAGGCGACGCCACCCTCACCGCCACCCCCTCCGAAGTCGGCACCTACGACATCTACGTCGCCCACTCCAACGGCGGCACCACCACCAGCCTGCACACCCGCATCATCTCCTACTGCCCCACCGGACAGGTCGAACTCCCAGCCGGCTGCGGCGTACCGCTAAAGGCTTTGCTCAGGGGTGCCGATGTGATCGTGAGAAATCCGCCGCATGGCTACGCGCCGGATTCCGGTTGTCACGAGTATCCGCTGACGGAGACGAGGACGCATCTGTGGTGCAGGCGTATCCAGGAGTCTCGGACGTACATTCTGAGGTCGGACCGGCGGATCGTGGAGACTGGAGATCAGATCGTCACCAGCAATGGTGACTTTGGCCGAATCTTGATGATCAAGCCGGACGGATTCTCCGAAGGCGACTCGTTGGAGGCGCTGGAGGGCTGTCAGCCGATCACGACTGAGCATTGGCAGTGCGACTACTACTCCGATCAGCTGTTCCAGGCCGAGTTGGAGCACGGTTCGTTCTCGGACTACGCGTTGCCCGCGCTGCGCAAGGGGGTGGCGGATCCTTTCGGGAAACTGAGCTTGTGCGCTGCGTTTTACCTGCGGGCGCGGCTCACGCCGAGTACCCAGGCCAGCGCGGCGGCCGTTGGTGCGTGCTCGGCGGCTGTGGTTCCGCCGAGTTCGTGAAGGGGGCGAGCGTGAAGCTGGAACCTGTGGCGTGTGTGAGCAGCGGGCAGAGGAGGAATCCGGTGGCTAACGGGACTGTGCGGCGATTGCTGTGGCCCGCGGTGGCGGCAGCGGTGGTGTTGGCGGCGGGCTGCGCGGGCGGCGATGTCTTTGAGGATGCGTTGTCGCTTGCCGATTCGGAGTCGGCTGTCGAGTTCGTAGGCGGCGATGTCGACGTGGGGGCTTCGGGCGCGGGTCTGCATGATCTCAACCGCCAAGAGCTTCGTGACGGCCCAGCGGTGCAGCGGCTGGGAGTCGCCCGGCTGCTGGGCGACCTCGGGGTGATGGAGATGCTCGACAGCTACATCGTCAACATCCCCACAGGTGCCTACTTCTTGCACAATTTCGAGATACATGCAGCTATGTCTGCGTCGCGGATCATGGGTGATCGTGCAGATGACGAGGCGAGAATCGTGCGTGACTTCGAACAGACGGTGCTGATAGCTCTGGACGGTGATGCGCTGAACCGACGGCCGGCGCCCACCGGTGCTGACCGGCTGCACGATGCGTTCTTCGAGGTCTTCGAGCAATGCGGACGCGACTCGCCGTGGCCCGAGGTGAAGATGGCCGATCGAGAAGGCAACGCTGCAGGGGATGTTCTCTACCTTGACCCCGCGCTGGCCATTTCGATGTACGAGTACCGGGAGCTGCAGCACGTATGCGGCAGGTACGCAGCGACCTACCCGACGCTCGACCCAGAAGTCCGTGACGAATTGCTGGCGTCCCAGCGGGCCTACTTTGCTCAAGGGATGCTGGACCGGCTCGACAACGAACTGCCCGTCGTGGAAATACCGGCCCGGTACCAGGCCGAAGTCGACGATCTGCGTGCGAACGGCTGGTAGCTGAAGATGCCTGTCCCCGCCGATCGGTCAGGTGGTTGTGAGGGGCTGGTCGATTGTGGTGTGACGGACACTGACTCGTCAAGCCGCCAGTGCGATGTTCGCCGCGAATGACGCACCGGTGCGCGGGTCGGTGTGCGGGCGCACTTCGGGCGGCGGGGTTGGTGTGTGCGGTTGCGATGGCTGTGTCGCTGTGGGGGTGTACAGGATCGCGTGAGGCCGGCGGCGGCGGTGTCGCGCAGACCCAGCAGCCTTCAGCGTCGGGCGGTGTCGCGGGCCTCGGCTCCAGCGAGGATGCCGAAGCCCTGAGAGCTCTCAAAGAGCTGGACTTCATTGAGCTGACCCAGGGGCCGGCGGTGCTCGAGCGGGGGGTGTCTAAGTTCTATAGGGAGCTCGGTGTGATCGAGTTCCTCGATGCCTACATCATCGACATGCCGCCTACCGCCGAGTTCATCTCGGGAGCGGCGCTGATCAACAGCGGAATCGCAAACCGCTATTTCCATGCCGACGCCGGCACTGAGGGCGGGACGCAGCATCTGTTCGAGAACAGATTGCTCCAAGCGGCAAACCGGGCGATCAGGTCGGTGCCCCCCAGCGAGGGCGTCGAGGTGCTGCACGACGCATTCTTCGAGGCGCTCGAGGAATGCGGCCGCGACTCGCCTTGGCCCGATGTGGAACTGTTCGTGCTGCACAGCGGACGCGGGTACGACGCCCGGTTTGATCGGGTCAAGCCCAACCCCGGATTGTCGTACTACGAGTTCTCCGAACTGCGCCATGAGTGCGCTCTGTATGCGGTGACCTACCCGACGCTGGACTCGGCTGTGCGTGACGAACTGCTGGCTCCGCAGCGCGCGTACTTCGCGAAGGAAGTGCTGGATCGGCTCGACAACGAACTGCCCGTCGTGGAGACACCGGCGAGATATCAGGCCGAAGTCGACGAGCTGCGCCGCGACGGGTGGTAGCACCAAGTGTGAAGCTCTCTTGTGTGCTGCGGCAACACCGATCGGCGCAAACAGCACCTACCACGCCAAGCTGCGCATCCTCAGGCTCGCCCATCCGGGCTGGGCGACGGTCACCCTCGAAGCCGACCTGGCCCACCCCGGCGGTTCCGACACCTATCTGGTGATCCTCCCCGGCGACGCCGCCGACGGCTCAGGACGACGGCTCGGGCACAACAACGCCCCTCACCGCCACCCCCGGTCTGGCTGATCTGTGGATCGGGGCGGGGCCGCCGCCGACGGGTTTGCAGCGCTCGTTGGGGCCGGGCGATGCCCCGGGACCGCTGCTGGACCGGTCGTCGGCCGGGAAGGGGTTTTTCCGGGTGTATGACATGTGCGGGGTCACCGAGGTCAGCTTTCGCGAGGGCGCCGATTTCTCGTCAACGGTGAGCGTGTCCGACGCGTTCGCCGTCACGCCCGCCGCTGCGCAATGCACTGCGACCGCGACGGCTGGTGCGCCGGTCGTGACGGTAGGCGTGGGCGGGGTGCGTGCTGTGAGGTTGGGTGTGGGCGTGGGGGCCTCGGCGGTGGTCACGGTCACGTGCACCCATGGGGGCTATGAGCCGGCGTCAGCGTCGGCGACGTTCGCGGCGATTGCGGCGGACGGTTGTGAGGATCCTTTGGGGACGCTGGGGGTGGTCAGCGTGGTGCGCAACGGCACGATCGCTGCGGGCTCGGCATGCGTGTCGCCTCAGCGTGTGCGAGACGGGGGCAACTCCAAGCGATACTGGGCGCGCCGTCACACGTTCACGCTCGCCGCGCCGATGAGCGTCACCATCGACGCGGGCTCGCCGACACGGCGCGGCCTGGACGCCTATGTGGTGCTGCTCGAGGGCCGCAGCGCGGACGGCACAGGCATCGTGGCGGGCCGCGACAACAACTCAGGGCCCCGCCGCGATGCCCGCTTGTCGGGACTGGTGCTCGCCGCGGGCGACTACACCGTCGAGGTCACCACAGCCAACAAGCGCCGCACCGGCAGCTATCGGCTGCAAGTCGCCGCCGCAGCCGTTTCCGCTGCGTGCACCGACGACCTGGGCACACTGGCCGCGGGCCGCTATCCGCGCACCGGAACCATCACGAGCGCATGCGTCTCGACGCGTCGCGGCACCCCGACCGGCCGACCCGGGGCGCGCTGGCACACCTTCACCCTCGCTGCCCCCGCATGGATCGACATCGACCTCACCGCCGCCGCCGGCAGCACCTTGGACCCCTACCTGCTGCTCATTGACACCAACGGCGGCGAGCCTGAGATCGTCGAGCAGGACATCAACAGCGGAACCGGAAACGCCGCACAGATCCGCGGTCGCTACCTCCAAGCCGGCAGCTACTCCATCGAGACCACCGCAGCCACCGCCGTCGGCGCTGCCAGCAGCGGCGACTACACCGTCACCGTCACCGTTCCCATCCATGGGCTTGCCAAGTCATACGACGCCACCGTCGACCAACAGACCACACTCAACTTCAACTACTGGCCCACAAACGCGAATGTCGCGGCGGCATCGACAGAAATCGCAGTGGCGTCGTCGAGGCGTGACGGCAGCTTCAGCTTGGTCGTGGCACCCGAGCGGCCGAGCGGCCACACGGTGTCGGTGCGGCTGAGCACTTCTGCGTCGATGAGTCCCGGCCCGGCAGGCGCTGCCCGAGGCGCGTCGGCGCGCGGCGCCCAGCGGGCGAGCGCGCACAGAACCGTCAATGTGACCGTCAATGGCGAGTGCCCCTCCGGCAAGACCTTGAGCCCGATCAATGAGGTCTTGTGCGTGACGCCATCCAGCGATTCGGACTCGAGGCTCGACGACGTCGATGAGCGGCCCGTCTACAACCGGGCGACCGATACCTATGCGTACTACGACGGCCCGTACGAGGTGACGGTGGGAGCGCTGCTGGGCGCACGCGATGCCGCGCGGTCCGCTGTCGATGCCCGCCGTGGCAAGCCATGCGCTGCCGGACGGTCGATGGGCGTGCACGAGTTGACAGCGCTGATGCTCGCTATCGGTGTGTGGGAGAACCCCAACTCCAAGCACATGAACATCAGCGGTCGCCGCGCAGAGGCGAACATGCGGTTCCCGGCGAGGTCGCTGATGACGCTGTCCCGCAAGGACCACGAATGGACCGACGTCGAAGCGGGCGACGACAATTCGCTGCTGTACTCATACAATTCGATAACGAGGCCGCCGCAGCGTGCGTTCTGGCACCCCGGTGTGGGCATGTGGCAGATCGACAAGTTCAACTCGCCCGACCTGAACCACGGACAGCGAGCCGACACCAGGTTCGGCGGGGTGCGGGTTGCGGAAACGCTGCTAGCTGAGTCCTGCAGGCGCACACACGACAACGAGCGGCGGGGCAGTTTCGAATACTGGCTCGAAGACACGTGGAAGGCGTGCCAGCCGAGTGAAGACCGAATGACTAACAAGAGCCAGTGCCTGAGGACCAAAGACAACATCTGGATGAGCAACGGGACCCGTGATGACCTGTTCGTGACCGTGCGCAACAACCGTCACGATCTCAGCCGCACCGGCGGCGCGGAGTTGTTCGCTTGCCGCTGGCGGACGGACGACGGCACCGAGACCATCGATGGCGGCCACGAAGATCTCGAGAGTCTCTGCTACTTGTATGACACCGACTACCCGGAGGGTTCGCTGCACGGTTATGCGCCGCTCGGTGGCGATCTGAGGCGTCGGCCGGGTCCAGCGACGAATTCGAGCAGTCCGTATGCGGTGCCGTTCGTGTCGTTCACTGACGACGGCGTCCGGTTCGCGGTGTTCCCCGCGTCGTTTCTGGGCGGGCATTCCTCGACGCCGATCAAGAGCGTGCCCGTTAGCGAATTGGTACGCACGCACACGGGCTCGTCATGGCACACCGACGACTACTTGGGCAAGGACTTGCGGCTGTGGTTGTGCCGGGTGGGCGCGCTGTTCGCGCCGCCGCAGTGCGCGTGGGTGAGCGCTAGCGCGGACGCTTCCACCCCCGGCGGCAGTTTCGCGTCGTGGATCGCGGCGGCAAGGGGATGACGATGGGCACTGCTGTGCGTTGGGGCGCTGCGCTGGGGGCATTGGCAGTGGCAGGCATCCCGCTGTGGGGCTGCAGCGGCGACATGCCCGAGGCGCAGCCGCACATGACTCGTTTGCCCGCGACGGCCAACGAACGCGCCGTGGACTCAGACGACGCCGAGGTCCCCGACGGCACGATGCCAATCGCCGCTGCTGTCACGTTGCCGGTGCTGTCGTCTTTTGCGGAGCCTGTGACCCGCGGCATCGGAGCCGTCGGCTGGGTCGAGGACACTGCATGGGCCGAGGCGAGCCCATTTGCAGGCTCGAAGTGGAGACTGCTGGATGCTCCCGCGCCGCTGGGGCCCTCGCAGCGCGACGGCGTCCGCATCGGCGCTGCCCCAGGTGACACCAGCGGGGCCTTGTGGCAAGCAGACCGCGACATCGAACTCAGCGACGCAGCCAGGCGCATCTACGACATGTGCGACCTTCATGACGCGGTCGACCGCTATACGTCCGACGGACGGTGGCCGCTGCAATCAAGTGACGTCGGCCGCATTCACGTCTTCCAGGACGAGCTCGACTGCGACGGCGACGGCGTCAAGGGCCCGCTGTTCTTCGGATACGAGCGAGGCAGATACCGCGCTCTCGGTCGGGACTTCGATACGCGACAGGAAGCGGTGGCATACATCGAGCGCTTCGAGCATCAGATGCCTCATCGGTATTCGCACACGCTGCCCGTCGGCGCTGAGCCGCTGGGGCTGAACCTGTGCAGCGGCGACCGCTGTCTTCCGGGCCTCGCTGGCTGGCTGGCGATCGAGTACTCCCGCGCTGACGCATCGGTCGATGAGGTACGGGTGCTGCCGAGATCGCTCAGCGTGATCGACGGGGTGCTGCGCGGCCTGATTCGGAACTGGTCACGGGACTCGTTCGCCTACTCCGTCTCTGTCACTGCGGGCGGGCGGACCTGGGAATGGCCGCTGTCGATGCAGCCCGGCGAAGCAGCGCCGTTCGAGTTCGAGGACTGGACCGCAGGCGAGGACCCACTCGCCGTCGAGTACACCGTGACCGCACAGATGTCACCCGACATCGACCGGACCCGCCACTGGAGGATCCTGTATCTGAACACGCTCCTTCCTGAGGAGTTCCACGAGGCTCTGCCTCAAGAGGTCATCGACCGCCTGAACCCGGGAGAAAACGAGGCGCTCGGGTACTACGAAGCTCGCCCTGCGTTACCCGAACGTGTCGACTCCCATCCGTCCCTCACTAGGGTCAGCGATGACCGGGCCGATGGCGAATGGCCGTTGGACCTGCCGCCGCCGGAGTTCAAACCGCTCGTCTACACGGCCCGATTCGCAGCGGACGGCAAGGTCACCGAAGTCACAGCACTCACGCCCACTAGTCCGGGCGATTGGGACGCCGATGGCACCTTCAGAGAAACGCCGCTCGCTGTCGAGCGAGTCGTGCCCAGCTTGGATGGATACGTCGGCTTCTACATCGCCGTCCCTGGCCGTTTCGTTTGGGTCGGCGGCGCAGACACCGCCCCAACCCTGCGATGACACGCTGACGGTCTTCGCCCGTCGCAAGGGCAGCCCTGTCCGGCCTATTGCTTACGTGGACCGTGTCGGGCGCTGCGTAGGTGTGGATGACACCGAGACCGGCAACGGCACTGTCACCGCTTCGGATGAGTTCACCGTGGAGCCCTCCACAGCTCGCTGCAGCGGCACCGCGGCCGGTCACGGGGTGGGCACCCCGTGGGCCAGCAGTCGCAGCAGCACTCGCACGGTGCTGGCGCGGGTGTCGCCCGGCGGCGCCGCGACGGTCACGGTCACCTGCACTGCAGCGGGCTACAGCCCTGCCAGCGCCCAGGCGCTGTTCTCCTACGCGCAGCGGCCCCAGATCACATCGGCGGCGACGTTCGCGCCCGCTGACGCCTGCACCGCCGTGGCGCCTGACCGACGCACCGACGCCGACGCCGACGCGGACGCGGACGCTGTGTGGCAGTGCAGTCTCGACGAGGGCGCCGCGCTGGCTGCGACGCTGACCGTCGTCGCGGGCACCTACCGGGTCTCCGACGCCTGGAACACCGCCGGCGGCATCACCGCAAAGGTGCGCACGATGCCTGCCGCGGTGCCGGTCGTCGGCCCCGACAACGCCGCCACCGACGACTGGCGCACCGTCGCAGCCGCCACGCTGAGATGCACCACAGACGGCGCTGTCGCGGCGGTCCTCACTGCCGGGCGCCGCCCCGGCCACCGCACCCACACCACCCGCATCCGCATCGACTGCCAGGCCCCCGTGGCCATCAGCGGCCTCGACGACCGCACCGGCTACGGCAAAACAGGCGCCACCGTCGCCGTCGCCGAGGACTTCACCGTCGAACCCGCCGACGCCCTCTGCACCGCCGCCCCCACCGGTGCTGTCACCGCACCCGACCCGACCCGGCCCCACCACCGACAGCTCACCGCCGACATCGACATCGGCACCACCGCCGCCGTCACGGTGTCGTGCACTGCGGACCGCCGCGCCGACAGCGCCCGAGACGTCGTGCTGTCGGGGGTGGCCGCGGACTGCGACAGTCCGCTGGGCAGCGTCGTCCACGGCGTCACAGTGCGCGACGGCGCCATCGCTGCTGATCCTGGGTGCGTGTCGGCGGGCCGCGGCGACCAAGGCGTGTTCTACGCGCGTCGGCACACGTTCACTCTCGACGCGGCGGCGAGGGTCACCGTCGACATCGCAGGCGAAGCAGGCCTCGACGCCTATGCGGTGCTGTACCGGGGCCGCTACGCCGCGGCGGCTGATGTGGCGGGCCGCGACGACAACTCCGGTCCGCGCAGCGACGCGCGGCTGCGCAGTATGCGTCTGGCCGCGGGCGACTACACGATCGAGGCCACCACCGCCGCAGCCCAGGCGACCGGCGGCTACCGGCTCACAGTGCGCGCCGTCTACAGCTCGCCGGTGCGCATCAGCGCACTCGCCGACGCCGCCAACTCCGGCACCGGCGCGGTGACAATCACCGAGCCGTTTACCGTCACACCCGCCGCAGCCAAGTGCACCGCCTCGCCGCCCGCGGCGTCCGTGACAGCGCGCAGCGGCCGACGGCGCGCCGTGTCCGCGACGCTGGGGCGGCCCGGATCGCTGAGAGTCACCGTGACGTGCACCGCGGCGGGCCGCGGACCCGCAGCGGCCGACGTCACCCTCACTCACGCCGGGGCGCTGACCTCGATCACCGCACGGGTCACCGGCGGCGGCGGCGAATGCACCGCGACCACGCCGCCGCGACGCGTCGACGCCGCCTACCGGTGCACGATCGGACGCGGCAACACCGTCACCGTCGCAGCCGACACCACCGCCACCGGCCCCGCCATCGAAACCGCCTGGACCGCCACCGGCGCAATCAGCCTCGCGTCGCCCGCCCAGCGCGGCGCGGTGCCGCTGTTCGCGCCCGACAACACCGTCGCCGGATGGCAGCGCACCGCCACCGTCGAGCTCGAATGCACCGCCAAGGGGACCGCCACCGCCACCGCAACCCTCGCGGGCACCGACGCGAAGAAAACAGCACGACTCGTCATCACATGCGGCGACGCCGTGCGCATCGACGGCCTCGCGGATGCCACCGACAACGGCACCGGCACCCTCACCGTCACCAGCGGCTTCACCGTCACACCCACCGCAGCCGTCTGCACCGCCGACCCGACGACCGCGACCGTCACCGCAGGGGTCGGCGGCGCCCGCACACTGACAGCGTCGATCGCGGTGCCGGGATCGCTGGAGGTGATCGTCACCTGCGAAGCCGCCGGCTACACCGACGGCATCCGCCAGGTCACCTTGGCCGCGGCGCGGCCGTGCTCAGAGCACCTCGGCACGCTCGCGACCGGCACCGTCACCCGCAGCGGCATCATCACCGAGGGCGGCTGTGAGGCCAAAGCGCGTCGGCCGCGCACCACCAGCGTGTTCTACGCCCGAACAGAACCGCATTGGGCGCGTCGGCACACCTTCACCCTCGACACGCCCGGCTGGGTCACCATCAGCATCGCCAACAGCCCCGCCAACACCAGGCCGCTGGACACCTACGCGGTGCTGCTCAAAGACGACGACAACAAAGGCACCCCGGTCGCCCGCAACGACAACCGCAGCCGACGCAGCACCGACGCCCGCCTCACCGACCTGTTCCTCCAGCCCGGCAGCTACACCATCGAAGCCACCACCAAACAACCCCAAACCGCCGGCAACTACGACCTCGTCGTCGACGCCACCGTCACCGGACTCAAGCGGCAATACAACGTGACCGTCGACGAGACGCTCACAATCGGGTTCGAAACGGGCGATCACGTGGCAAGCGTGCGGTCGATCACGCCGCCGACTCTGGACTGGTCGACAGGGCACACTGGGAGCCGCAACTACCTGGCGGTGACCGCGGACATGGCCGACACGCATCGGGTCGTGATGGCACTGACAAGACCGTCGTCAACAGCGGAGCCGGCCCTGGTGGAGTTCAACGTCAAGGCTGCATGCGGTACCGGCCTCTCGACCAGTATCCGAAATGGTCATCTGTGCGTGCCTACTGCAGCACAGACACCTCCCACGAACGATCCCGAAGATCGTGTCACTGACGAAGATCGTGTGACTGAGACCGACCGAGGCCGTAAGTACCCGGTCACCCTGGGCACGCTATGGGGAGTGAAGAGAGTCGCTAAAGACGCACGCAACGCCTACATGAACCCTTCGCCGAGCATCACCCGAGACTGTACTCCCACAGCCAATCGAATCGCCGCCATCATGCTGTCAATACCGCTGTGGGAAGTGCCTCGTTCGTGGTGGATAGACGACAACGGAGACGGCCAACAACAAAAAGACAAAGAGTTCTATGTGCAGCGCGATCCCGGCCGCTCCCCGATGGCGCTGTCGCGCAAGGATCGGGAAGACGCGCTCTACCCGCCGGCGGGCAACTCTCGGCGGGCGTTCTGGCACCCCGGCGTCGGGCTCTGGCAGCTGGACGATCCACGTACGGACTTCAGGAGATTGAACCACGCCGAGCGCGCCGAGATCCACATCGGCGGACGCGCCGTCGCCGACCTCCTGGCAAGAAGATTGTGTGGTGTCAGTGAGTCAGGCATGCGGGGCGCGATCAATAGAGCGTTGAGTCCGTGGATTGCGTGCAGATGGAACACCTCGCAGACCTGCTACCGGCTGTCGTATCTGAATCTGTGGGTGAAGGGCACCGATGATCTGCACGTCACCTCTTACAGCACCGAGTACCGGGAATACAACGGCACGCACGCTGGCGGAGATCCTGTTGTTCGCGACCACCGCAGCGACTACAGCACCAGCGGAGGTCTCTCGAAGCTTCAATGCCGTTGGGAAGGGTTCGGCGACCAGTTCGACTGCTGGTTCTATGACACCGACAACCCCGAGGGCTGGATGCAAGACCAAGACAAGCCGGGTATCCCGGGGGTCATCAGCCCGCTGGCTGCACCGTTCATCTCTTTCACCCATGGCGAGGGAAACGAGGAAAAGAGGTTCGCGGTGTTCCCTGAGTCGTTCTTGGGGACGACGACAACGCTGTACCGAGCGGTGTCGGTGAAGACCGAGGTGGATATGACCGGTGCGGGCTCGTGGCATGAGGACGACTACGGGCCGCACGATCGGGTGCTGCTGGTGAGGGTCTGCAGGGCGCTCGGACCCGAAGCGGGCGGAGCGTGCCGATGGCGCAGCGTCCATGCCGGCGATCTCGCCAAGAGACTTCGCGATGCGGGGCTCTAGGGCTTTGCGCCGAGCGCGCTGGGTGGGCTGGTTCGCGGCTGTGCTGGTCGCTTCGGGGTGCACTGGCCGCGCCGCGGACACGACGGCGACAACGCCCCCAGTGCCCCAGACGCATGCCCAGTCACTCGCTGATTCCGCGCCGGGTCCGGGTCACGGTTCCGTTGAGGCGGTCCTCAGCGAGGCTGTGCCGGCGCAGTCAGAGCGGTTGCTGCGCAGCGCTGCTGATGTAGCGCCCTTCGCCGCGGCGGACTATTTCATGTCCGACGCTGTGCGACGACTGCGGGTACCGCTGAACGCGCATGATCGTCCCGGGCCGCTGCACTGGTTCTATGAGTCGCCGACGCTGTCATCGTCTGTGTACGACATGTGCGATGACGCGCAGGCATACGAGGCCCACACCGGCGAGGCCTACCAGCAGGGCGATCTGTTCCCGGGCAACAGCTATCCCGAACTGGTCTCAGACCGCGACGAGATGGGCTGCGACGACCCCAGTTTCGGTGCTGAACGGCCGCGCTGGGCGCTGCGCGTGAACGACTGGGGCGGCCTGCGACGATTCCAGACACGCGAAGGGGCAGTCGAACACCAGCAATTGCTGCTCGCGGGTCATCGCGAACGGAACAAGAACACCATCGAAGGCGATACTCATGGGCTGAGCCCCCACGGCAACACGAGAAGTTTCTTGATCCGGTTCGCGGACGCAGGTTCGCCGGTAGACGAAGTGCGGTTGTTGGACGGATCCGTGCAGGTCGTCGACGGGGTGCTGCGAGGGTTGGTGCGCAACTGGTCCCGTCGCTACTGGGCCTACGAGGTGACCGTCAACGCAGGAGATCGGGAGTTCTTGTGGCCGTTGTCGGTTCAGCCAGGTGAGTTGGCCCCGTTCGAGATTGAGGGCTGGAGCGGCACTGTCGATCCTGAGCGGATCGAGATCGCTGTCAATGCCATCATGACCGACGAGGCGGACCTCTCGCGGATTTTCAGGTTCTATCAGGAATGGTGCAGATGGGAGAGTGTCGAGGACCTGACTCGGCCGTATCCCGAGCACATCCTCGACGGGTTGCGACGTCAAGGCATCGGTAACTTGTGTGCCACCTTGATCGACTTCCACTCGCCGCTGTCGCACCCGAGCTTTCCCGACAACGACCGCAGCCTGACCAACCTCGTCCGCATCGACGACCTGCGTGCCTATCTTGGCCGCTTCACAGCACCTCGGGCGGACTCCGAGGACTTTGACATCGACGGGTCGGCCAGCCCGGTCCTGATCGACCTGCTCCCTTTGCCCCTGCTGGCAGACCTCCGCGACGGCCGCTATGGCGAGGTTGACCGCTGGCCCATCTGGCGCATCGACGAGGATTGGTTATACGCGTCTGACCCATTGCTTGAGGCCGTCTACGCGACCGGAACTGGCAGGTTCACCATTTGGATCGGCACGACACATGACGCCGGCAACGGAGAGTAGATGTAGCCCTTGGCCCCAGTTCGTTGTCGTGGACATCGGGCCGGTGCAGATCAGAGCGGCGCGGGCGAGGGAATTCGCAGCCTTCAGGCGAGCCAGTGGGCGGCGTGCGGGAACAAGTCCTACGGAGAGTATCTCGAAGCGAAGAAGAAGCGGGACATGCTTCCGGACGAGGAAAGGGCAAGGACTCCGAAGCCTGACTACACCAACAGGTGCTTCAGGGACGTGCTGCCT
>JAPOPC010000093.1 GCA_026713105.1 Acidimicrobiaceae bacterium | reverse complement strand
GACGGCGACGAGTACGACGTCGGCAGCAACTTCGTGCTCTACGAGCACGCAGTCCAGGCCACCGGTCATCTGCGCCTGTGGGCGGGACGGGCGACACATCGCTTGCGGCGCACGCCCGACGGCCTGCGCATGGCCGCTAAGAAGGTGGAGCTGGTGAACTCCACTTCACCGCTGCCGAACCTGCCGTTCATCATCTAGCCACGCTGTCGCAGCAAGCCCAGCCGGCGGGGCCCCTGATGCAAATCGAGGCCGAGGAGTAGTCTCGACTGCGATGGAGTTGGCCACCGAATCCTCGACCGTCGGCACCGGCAGGGACTACACGCATCTGGTGCAGGACTACCGCGTGCACGGAAGCCTGTACTCGGACCCGGCCGTGTTCGCCGACGAGATGAAGCGCATCTTCACCGACGGCTGGGTGTTCGTGGGCCACGAATCGGAGATTCCCGACGCCGGCGACTGGGTCGCTCGGCGGCTCGGCGCCGAGAACGTGCTCATGGCCCGCACCCACGACGGCGAGATCAGCGTGGTTGCGAACCGCTGCGCTCACCGGGGCACCACGCTGTGCCCGCAAACCGAGGGCAACAGCCGCAACTTCCGCTGCCCCTACCACGCCTGGACCTACGACCTCGACGGGACACTGCTCGGCGCCCCCTTCCCGAAGGGATTCCAAAACGGAAAGCCCGACGTGCGGCTCGACCAGCCCGGCCAAGTCGACGTCTACCGCGGTTTTGTGTTCGCCAACCAGAGCGGCGCCGCCGGGCCGCTCAGCGAGCACCTCGGCCCTGGAGGCAGCGACCTCATCGACCGCGCTGCGGACATGTCGCCCACCGGACGGCTGCAGCTCAACGGCGGCTGGCTCGGCCAGCGGGCCGATTCGAACTGGAAAATGTGGCCCGAAAGCGACAACGACGGCTACCACATCATCTTCGCCCACGAGTCGCTGGCGGCGTCGCTGCTGGCCGGCAGCCAGTACGAGGACGTCATCCTCGGAGGCGAGGGTGAGACCTCCTCGGTGGCTCGTGACTACGGTGGCGGTCACGTCGAGCTGGACTTCCGGGCCAGCTACGCCACTGAGCTGGCCTGGCTGGGGGCGCCCCGCAGCAAGGTCAACGCCTACTGCGACGACCTCGAAGCCGCCTACGGCGACGACAAGGCGAAACAGATCATGTGGGACGGGCCGCCGCACGCCTTCGTGTTCCCGAATCTGTTCCTGGGCGAGATGAACATTGCCCGCATCGACCCGCTCGCACCAGGGCTCACCGAGCACTTTCACACGCCGCTGCTGGTGGAGAGCTCCGACCCGGGCATCAACCGGCGCGTGATCCTGCAATCTGAGGCGGCGATGGGCCCGGCCTCGTTCTTCCTCCCCGAAGACGTCGTCATTGCCGAGCGAATGCACCGTGCCTTCGACACCAATCCGACCGACCAACACGCATGGGTCGACCTCCGCCGAGGCATCGAGCGCGAACAGCACTCAGACGGGCAGCGCTGGAGCGACATCACCGACGAGACGACCAGCCGGGGCTTCTGGCACCACTATCGGCACGTGATGTCGAGGATCGGCGAGGCGGCCGCGGCCTCCCCCAACGGGTCGCCGGGCAACGGTCAGGGCTGAACTGCAGCAATGTCCGCTGTTGACGGGGCGACACACCGCGAGATCCAAGAATTCCTCTACCACGAGGCGATGCTGGCGGACGAATCCCGCTACCCCGAATGGCTCGAGCTGGTCACCGACGACATTCACTACTGGGTGCCCGCCGGGGACGGCGACTACGAGCCCGGCTCTCGTGTGAGCTTTCTCAACGACAACCGCACCAGGCTCGCCACCCGCATCACCCAATTGATGAGCGGCCGGCGCTACTCCCAAGTGCCGAAGTCGCCGATGCGGCGGATCATCTCGAACATCCAGGTACTCGCCGTGCATCCCGACGGCGACGGCGATGGCGGCAGCGCCGACGAGTACGAGGTGGGCAGCAACTTCGTGCTGTACGAGCACGCCGTGCAGGCAACGAACGACATGCGCATCTGGGTGGGTCGCACCACCCATCGCCTGCGCCGCACCGACGAGGGCCTGCGCATCGCCCGCAAGAAGATCGAGCTCGTCAACTCCACCTCGGCGTTGCCGAACATGGCATTCATCATCTGAGCGAGCCATGACGCATGCCCTGAAGGATCAGTCGTGCATCGTCGGGGTCGGTGAAACGGCGTTTGTGCGCGGTGCCGGGCGGACCGTGCTGAGCCAGGTTGCCGAAGCGTGCAGCCGTGCCATCGCCGACGCAGGGCTCGTGCCGAGCCAAGTTGACGGGCTGGTGCTGTCGGGCACCAAGGTCTTCGGCGAGGCCGTGGCCGCCACCATCGGCTTGAACGACCTCACCTACACGGCCTCGGTGCACCTCGGCGGAGCCAACCCTGTTGCTGCGCTGCAGAGCGCTGCCATGGCGGTCACGACTGGAGTGGCCACTGCGGTGCTGGTGCCCTATGGCTGGAACGGCTACTCCGAGACCCGCATCAGCCGGCGAGAAGAAGATGGCGCCGCCGCCGCGCAAGACGCCGGCCCGGTTGCCGGCGACGACACTATGAGCCAAGCGGTGCTCAACGCCTATGCCCCGACTGGCGTGTTCGGGCCCGTGCAGTTCTACAGCTGGCTGGCCACCCGGCACAGCGAGCTGTACGGCATCACTGCTGAGCACACGGCCGAGATCGCGCTGCTGAGCCGGGCCAACGCACAGTCGAATCCCAAGGCGTACATGCAGGGCCGCCCGCTGACGTTCGAGGACTACATGGCGTCGCCGATGATCTCCTCGCCGCTGCGCATGTACGACTGCTGCTTGGAAACCGATGGAGCCTGTGCGGTCGTGGTGACGTCTGCGGAGCGGGCCGCTGATGCCCTGCACACGCCGGTGTACATCAGCGGCGTCGCCGAGGGGCATCCCTTCCCCGCCGACGACTTCGAGAGCCGCGCGGACATCGCCGACATCGGACTGAAGCGGGCGGCACCCCGGGCCTTTGCCATGGCCGATGTCTCCGTGGCGGACTTGGATTTCGCCCAGATCTACGACTGCTTCACCTACGTGGTGCTGCTGCAACTCGAAGCGCTGGGACTGTGCGGAACCGGCGAGGTGGGCGACTACGTGAGCGGCGGGCGGCTGCGGATCGACGGCGAACTGCCCATCAACACCCACGGCGGGCTGCACTCCGAAGCCCACGTGGAGAGCCTCAACCACATCGTCGAGGCCGTCCGCCAACTGCGCCATGAGGCCGACCTGCAGGTCGAGGGCTGCGAGGTCGGCCTGGTCACCGGCTGGGGCAACTTCGCTGAAGGCTCCGCCGCGATCCTGCGCCGGTAAGTCCGGTGACCAACGAACCGACCGCGGCAGCAAGACCCATCCCACGGGGAGAAGGCTTTTGGGGCGAGTTCTTCGCGTTCTGCAAGCAGGGCGAATTGCGATTCCAGCGCTGCTCACAATGCGGCATCTGGCGGCACATGCCGCGAGACGGGTGCCGCAGCTGCGGCTCGACACAGTGGGCCTGGGAACGCTCCAGCGGTTTCGGTCACGTGTACACCTGGACGGTGACCCACCGGACCCTGCACCCAGGCTTCGCGGAGGACGTCCCCTACGCCGCCGTTATCGCTGAACTGGACGAAGGCGTACGCATCACCGCCATGGCAGACGGCATCGACGCCGACGATCTGCAGCTCGGCCTGCCGGTACGGGTCATCGTGCGCGAGGACGGCAGCTATCGCATTGCCTCTCGCTGAACCCGACCTCAGACCGCTGCGGCTTCGTCCTCGCTGACACCGGTCATCAGCAGTCCGACGCGATCGGTGGTGGCTTGCTCGCGAGGCAGATCGCACATGGCCCGGCCCTCGTACAGCACCACCACACGATCCGAGAGCTGCATGGCCTCGTCGAGATCCTCGGTGATCAGCAGGATCGCCGCACCGGCGGCCCGCTTCTCGAGCAGCCGCTCGTGCACGTATTCGGCGGCGCCGATGTCGATGCCGCGAGTGGGCTGGGCCACGATGAGCACGTCAGCTTCGGCACTGAACTCCCGGGCGATGACCACTTTCTGGATGTTGCCGCCCGACAGGTGCGACGTCTGGGTCGCGATCGACGGTGTCTTGACCGCGAACCGACGCACCAGATCGCGGCATCGTTCCGCAATTGCCCGGAACTGCAGCAAACCGGCACGCACATAGGGCCGGTGCTCGTACTCGACCAGCATCAGGTTCTCTGACACCGAGAGCTCACCGACCGCGCCATGCCGCATGCGTTCTTCGGGGACGAACGCAACGCCGCGCCGACGCACCTGCTTTGGCGCCGGTGTCGGGATCGGTTTTCCGCGTACCTCCAGCCTGCCGGACTTCATCGGCCGCAGACCGAAGATCGCCTCGGCCAACTCACGCTGCCCGTTGCCCGAGACGCCGGCGATGCCCACGATCTCGCCGCTGGAGACGCTGACCGAGAAGTTCTCGAGTGCTGCGTTACCCCGGTCGCCCTCGACGTGCAGGCTGTCGACGACCAACAGGTCGTCACCGGTCGGCTGAGGCGGGACATCCCGGCCGAGCCGTACTTCACGGCCGACCATCATCGAGGCCAGGCCCTCCCGGGTCGTCTCCGACGGTGTGGTGCGGCCCACGACCCGGCCGTCACGCAGGACCGTGATCTCATCGGAGATCTCCATCACCTCGGCCAGCTTGTGGGAGATGAAGATGAGACCGCGCCCCTCATCGGTCAGCGACCGCAGCGTGGCGAACAGATCGACGACTTCAGGCGGTGTGAGCACCGCTGTGGGCTCGTCGAGCACCAGGATCCGAGCGTCGCGGTAGAGCGCCTTGAGGATCTCGGCCCGCTGACGCTCGCCGACGGCGAGCTGCCAGATGTACGCATCGGGGTCTATTTCGAGGCCGTGCTGCTCGGACACCTCGATGAGCCGACGGCGTACCGGACCCATGTCGGCGAGTCCGCGCCGCCCGTGCAAACCGAGCGCCACGTTCTCAGCCACCGTCAGGGTCGGCACCAGCATGAAGTGCTGGTGAATCATGCCGATGCCGTGACTGATGGCGTCTGCCGGGGAGGTGACCTGGACCTGCTCGCCCTGGATCGTGACGGTGCCCTCGTCCTGGCGGTACAGCCCGTACAGGATCTTGACGAGCGTGCTCTTGCCGGCGCCGTTCTCCCCAAGCAGCGTGTGAACGTGCCCCGGCTGTACGACGAAATCAACATCCTCGTTGGCGATGACGCCGGGAAATCGCTTGGTGATGCCACGCATTTCCAGCATCGGCGGCGCCGGGGCCTCGTTCGATGTCGAGACCCCGGCAGCCGTCGTGTCGTCGTGCTGGTTCATCTGGTGCGCTGCGAATTCATGACCACGAGTGCTTCCCGCGTTGGAGCAACCTCGCAGCCTCCCGCAGCTGGCAGGGTGCTTCTACTCGATGCCCGTCGAGATCGAGCCGTCGGCGATGCCCGCGATGGTTGCCTCCGCAGCCTCTTGGATCCCGGCGTCGAGGCCGTAACCGTCGTTGAACTCGATCTCGATGCCGCCGTTGGCGAGGGTAGCGATCATGACCTCACCGCCGAGGGTGCCAGCATCGATCTTGTCGATCATGTCTGCGAGCAGTACCTCCCAGTGGTACACCTGCGAGGCGACCACGATGCTCTCGCCGAGCGCGGTTTGGTTGGCTTGGGTGCCGAACCACGCCAAACCGTGCTCATTGGCGACACCGGTCGCACCCACGACCATCTGCGCCGAACCGGTCAGCACGTCGGCGTTGTTGGAGTAGTGAGCCTCGGCGGCTTCAGCCGCCAATGCCACATCGCTGAATGAGTCCGTGTACACGATGTTGGTCGTGATCGACGAGTCCGTTGCCGCTACACCGGCTGCGAATCCGTCGACATAGAGCTTTGCGTCGCCGACAGGGATCGGGCCAATGACGCCGATCACGCCTGTCTCGGTGATCTGCGCCGCGACGGTGCCGGACACGTAGCCGCCTTCATCAGAACGCACCGTGTAAGCGAACACGTTGTCGTGACCCATGAAGTCCGCGGCGGTTCCCCAGGCAAAGGACGTATCGGGGAAATCCGGAGCGATCTCGCCCAGCGGTCCGCCGTACTGGCTGCCGTGTGCGATCACGAGGTCAAAGCCGTCCTCGGCATAGCCACGGATCGCCGCTGCGGCCTCCTCCACGATGAAGGTGCCGTCGGTCACGGCGACTTCGATCTCACGCCCTTCGCCGACCGCGTTCACCGCGTCGACCATGCTCTGCGTGAACGCCAAGTCGTTGCTGGCGCTCGGCGCGACGATCGCGATCCGAATCGGACCTGCATCCTCCTCGTCGGCGCCGGTGCAACCGGCTGCCACAAGGAGCACGACTGCGGCTACCGCCACGAGTCTCGCTAGGCGCGATTTGCATCTGGTGCGTACAAACATATGACCCCTCCCGGATCGGCCAGTCGCGAGATTGGGGGCAGCGCGCTGTACCACGGCACGCCTACCCGAGCATCTGGCCTTTCAGCGATGCTAGGTCACCCCTGAGACCGCCGGTGCCCTGTCCCGTCAACATCGGATTCCGGCCATATGTCGGACACGTTTCGAGGCCGTCACTGCGCTCGAGGGGCGGACCACGGGGGGCGCGCCAGGCGCACACCTCCCGAGAAGTACCTAGAAGATGCGCGGATGGCTGAACCCTCTCGCTGTCGCACCAGTTGTTTCCCGCTCTTGTTCGCTGTCGCTCACGGGCCGCTCGGGCCACGGCTTCGCCTTTCGGCTCAGCCTCTTAGTTGTCGCGTTCGAAGGGCACGGTCAGCGCCGACGGAGCACCGATGCGCCGGCTGACGAGCACGAGCACCACGATGGTCAGGATCGCCGGTGCCATCGCGGCGATCGTCGACGAGGCGCCCACGATGACGCCGAGCGTCTTGAGTTGCAGCACCGTCGACGACACGACGCCGAACAGCAGCGCTCCCGCCATCACGCCGCTGGACCGCCACGCGCCGAAGTACACGAGCGCCACGGCGATGAAACCCTGCCCTGACGTCAGGTTCTGCTGGAAGATGCCGACGTCGAGGGCCAGTGTGCCGCCGGCCAGGCCGGCCATGACGTTGCCGATGATGATCGCTTGGGTGCGTACGACGTTGACCCGCACGCCGAGCGTGTCGGCCGCCTCGGGTGTCTCGCCGACGGCACGGACGTTGAGGCCGAACGTGGTCCGATTCATTGCGAACCAGACCACGGGCACAAGAGCGAACGCCACATAGGTGAGCACGCTGTGACCGAAGAGCAGCTCGCCGACCACCGGGAGTTCCGAGAGCCAGCCGAGATCGACGCCACGCAGGCCGTCGATCGGCACCGGTGTGCCGACCTGCTGTCGGAACAGCAAGTCGGTGAAGCCCAGTCCGAAGAGGAAGATGCCGATGCCGCTGATGCCCTGGGTGGCGTGCATCACGACGGTGATGAACGCGTAGACCACTCCCATCGCCGCACCGGCGGCCATGGCTGCAACGACGCCCGCTGTCACGCTCCCGGTGCGCAGCGCCGTGATGTAGGCCGCGTATGCGCCGATGAGCATCACGCCTTCGACGCCCAGGTTCAGTACGCCTGAGCGCTGGCCGATCGTCTCGCCCAGCGACGCCAGCAGGAACGGCGTTGCCAGCCGGATGCCCGAGGCCAGGGTGGCGACCAGCACGCTGACGGTGAAGAAATCGCTCACGCCCGGCCCCCGTAGCTTGCGATCCCGCCCGCCCAGGTGCGCAGCCGGTCACGCAACCGCAGGCTGCCGACCACAAACACCACCACGACGCCATTGAGCGAGACCACCAGTGCCGCGGGAACCTGTGTGGCTCGTTGCATGTCGCTGCCGCCGGTGAGCATGCCGCCGAACAGGAACGAGGCGGGCACGGTGAAGATCGGATGCAGCGCGCCGAACAGCGCCGCCACGATGCCGTTGAAGCCGGCGTTCTGGGTGAAGGCTGCCGCGCCGCCCTCACCGATCAAGCGATGGGATTCGCTGCCGAACACCAGCACTGCGCCGGCGATACCGCAGCAGGCCCCGCTGAATGCGAGCGCCTGGGTGATGCTTTTCTTCACCGCCATGCCTGCGTACTGGGAAGCGTCGGGGTTATGGCCCACCGACCGCAGCCGCATGCCGAGTGCGCTGCGGAACAGCAGCAGGTAACCCAGCACCGCGACCAAGATGGCGATCAGCACGCCGATGTGGAGCCGGGTTCCGCCGGGCAGCAGCGGCAGGTCGGCGTTCTCGCTGAGGCGGCGGGTCTGCTGGATCTTGATGGCGCCGGGTTCGATGAGCAGGTCCTGCAGCAGGAAGCTCAGCAAGTGCGCCGCGACGATGTTCATCATGATCGTCGAGAGGATCTCGTTGACGCCTGCGTAGGCCTTGAGCGCACCGGGGATCGCGCCCCAGAACCCGCCGCCGATCGCGCCGGCGACGACCACCATCGGCACCAGCAGGACGCGCGGCACGTCGTCGAAGGCCATCGACGTCACGGTGGCCGCGATGGCACCCAGGATGATCTGTCCCTCTCCGCCGATGTTGATGACGTCGGTGCGGAAAGCGATGCAGATGCCGACGCCCACCAGTGCGAGCGGCATCGCCCGCACCGCAGTGTCGGCGAGGTTGTCGGCACTGCCGAACGCGCCCGTGACGAGTTCGCCGTAGGCGACAAGCGGGTTGGCGCCGAATGTGAGCAGCATCACTGCGCCCACGATCAGCGCTGCGATTGCTGCAAACGCCGGAACGGCGACACCAACGAACGGACGCAGCAGCCGGGCGAGCCGGCCGACAGGGACGTCTGGCGTCGCGCCTTCGTCGTCGCCCGTGAGAGATCCCAGCGCCATGCCCCCCCTTTCGGCGTCGCTGCAGTCCGTGCCTCGTTAGTGGTTAGTCGAAATTCGGGGCGCGCTTTTCCACGAACGCCCTTTGCGCTTCGCGGGCGTCGTTGCTGTGGAACGTCTCGCCTTCGAGGCTGAGCGACAGCGGCAGGATCTGCGCCGACATCTGCCGGATCCAATTGTTGATCGGCACCTTGGAGGCGCTGATGGCCTTCTGCGGTCCTGCGGCGAGCTGCGCTGCCTTCGCGAGCGCAGTATCGAGAAGGGCATCGTCGTCGACCAGGAAGTTGACGAGCCCCATGTCATAGAGCATCTGACCGGTGACCCGTTCGCCGGTCATCAGGTGCCATTTCGCCCGGTTCACACCCATGAGCAGCGGCCAGATGACTTGGCCCCCGTCGCCGGCACCGATGCCCATGTTGACGTGCGTGTCAGCGAACACTGAGCTGTGCCCCGCCACGACGACGTCGCACAGCAGGGAGATGTTGGCGCCGAGGCCCATGGCGTATCCCTGCACTGCGGCGATGATCGGCTTGCGCAACTCGAGCAGGTGGTCGACGATCTGGCGTGCCTCTTCGAAGCTGACCGCCGGCCCGCCCGTGTCGCTGAAGTCGCCGCCGGCGCAGAAGGCACGCCCTGAGCCGGCGAGCACGACGACTTTCACGTCGTCGTCGGTCTGCGCATCGCGCGTGAACGTCGCCATCTCGTGATGCATCTGCCCGTTGATGGCATTAAGTCGCTCTGGGCGGTTAAGCGTGACGACAGCGACGCCGTTGTCGCGTTTGTCGATGAGCATTGCGTGGTAGTTCGCTTGGTCGAGCGGCATGATGTGCTTCTCCCTGGTTGCGAGCGTCGAGTCGTCGCTCAACGTACTGCGGTCAGACTGTGCCCGATCAACCTCACCGCACAGCGGTGAGCACCCGGCCGACCTCGGTGTGGGGCCGGCCGACGATTCGTTCGTAGTTGGGCGGGTCGGTGGCACCCTCGGTAACCATGACGAGCACCGTGGCATTCGCCAGGTCGTCGAGCGCATCGCGGCCCTGTTCGTCAGCCAGCAGCGCCCGCAGGCCCGCGAGCGATGCGCTGCCGGTTTCGCCCGCGACCACCTGCGCTCCGGCGAGATCGGCCATAGCCCGGCCGGCGGCGTAGCTGTCGACTGAGACGCACCAGTCGACGCCGCTGGCCATCATCGGCCAAGCCAGCGGCGAGGGCACCCCGCAGTTCAGCCCGACCATGATCGAGCGGTGCGGCCCCGGTGTCTCGGTGATCTCCCCTGCCATCGTCGAAGCCTGAACGCAGTTGGCGTCGTCGGGCTCGACCGAAACCAGCACAGGCCGGTGCTCGCCGCTGCGGTAGTGGGTGACCGCAGCGGCCATGAACGCTCCGACGCCGACGGGGACCGCCACGAGATCTGGCTGGCCGATGCCGTTCGCAGCGAGCGCATCGTCTACTTCGGCGAAGATCGTGGTGTAGCCCTCGGCGACGTTGGCGGGGATGGTCTCGTAGCCGGGCCATGAAGTGTCTGACACCACCAGGCAGCGGTCACTGGCCATCCCGGCGCTCTGCTCGATGGCGTCGTCGTAGGTGCCGTCCACGACGGTCACCGTGGCGCTCTCGCCCTGGATGGCCGCGATGCGAGCGTCCGAGGTGCCATCGGGCACGAGGATGTGGGCATCGAAGCCCAGGAGCCGAGCCATGAAGGCGACGGCCCGGCCGTGGTTCCCGTCGGTCGCGGCCGCCAAGGTCATAGGTCGCAGATGGGCCAGGCTGGCCGCCAAGGCGTTGATGTTTGCCCACGGCGGCGGCTCGCCGTCGAGGTGCTCGCAGATGGCGCGGTACGAGGCCCACGACGCACCGAGGATCTTGAATGAGGGCAGCCCCATCCGCTGGGTCTCGGCCTTCACGAGGACTCGCCCGACGCCGAGGCTCCCTGCGAGCCGGGGTGCGTCGATGACCAGCGTGGGCGCGTACGCAGGCAGCCGGCGATGAAATGCCCGCACCTCAGTCGGGGCGGCAGGCCAGTCGCGCCCGTCGTACAGCGGGTTGCGAGTCACCAGTGCAGCCATCGTCGGTCTCCCTAGTCCAAAGTCTCAGTCAAGTTCGTCGAGCGCAGCGAAGAGCCGTTGGGCTTGCTCTGAGGCCTTGGCCCGCACTTCGACAGGATCGATACGTGTAGCGACGCCGTTTGCCAGCACCTGATCGCCGTCAATCGTGACGTCAAGCGCGTGGACGCCGGGTGTGTAGGCGAGATGCCAAGGGTCGTCGCTCGGGTAGGACCAGCGCACGTTGTCGTTACGGGCCTCTGGCATGAGCGCCCACCCGTGCGCGAGCCACTCCCACGGCGCATCCGGACCCGCCGTTACGTCGTGCTCGCGCAAGCGTGCGTACGCGACACGGAACTCGTCGAGCATGTCGGCACCGATCCCGTCCGTGCCTAAGGCGATGGGGTTCACGTCGGCGAACCTGACGGGGTTGGCATAGCCGACTGCGTTATTCATGTTGGACCGAGGGTTGTGCACGATCGTGCCCTCAAGACCGTGCACGGTCGGTAGGTGGACACCATGGATGAGCAGCCAACGCTCGTCGCTGAGTCCGGCCAGCCGTTGAGCAGCGTCGGCGTCTGGCGGGCCTTCGGCAACGTGGATGTGGACGCCGACGTCGTGGCGGCGGGCGAGGTCCGCCGCAGCAGCCAGGGTGTCGTTGGTGCAGGTGAACGACGCGTGTACGCCGACGTATCCCCGACCCCCAGCGGCGAGGAAGCGATCGTTCTCCGCGAGGCCGCGCCGCGCCCCATCGACGCCGTGACGGTCGGTGACGCCGTAGCAGCAGCTGATGCGCACTCCGACCTCGGCGCAGGCCGCTGCGATGACATCGAGCGAGCCTTCGATGGCATTGGGCGATTCGTGGTGGTCAACGATCGCAGTGCAGCCGGACTCCAGCGCTTCGAGCGCGCCGAGTTTCGCCGACCACTCCAGCATCTCGAGATCGAGCGCTCGGTCGAGGCGCCACCACACCAGCTCGAGGATCTCAGCGAAGCCGCCTGGCGTGCGCGGCGGCGGAGGCATTCCCCTCGCCAACGCCGAGTACAGGTGATGGTGCGAGCACACCAGGCCAGGCGTTGACGCACCCCCCTCACTCACGGCTGCGAGCGTAATCCCGGTGCTGAGGCCTTCTGGGTCGCCTGGGCGTGCCAGCGCCGTCAGCTGCGCAGCTCGGGGAGCAATTCGACGAGGCGGTCGAGCTGGGTGTCGACGTCGGATGATGCCAGGCGGATACTGATGTGCTCGCAACCGGCATCGATGTAGCTCTGCAGCCATGCTGCCACCTGCGCCTGCGTCCCCGAATACGTGCCCAGGAGCCGGCGCACCACCTCTGCGGGGGCGCCGTAATAGAGCTTGGAGTGCTCGTCAACTTCAGCAGCGGCGGTGTCGGGATCGCCGATGTTGACGGTCAGGTAGGCCGCCGCGGTGATCAAGGCCGGGTCTCGTCCTGCGTCGGCTGCGTGAGCACGCATCGTCACGAGCTGTTCGGCGAACGCATCCACCGCGGGAGCGGTCGGGAACCAGCCGTCGAAGTGCCGGCCGGCCCGCTCGAGCCCACGAGGCCCCGAGCCGCCCAACCACAGGCGGGGACCGCCCTCAGTCACGCACACTGGCTGAAGCCGCTGCGCCGTTGGAGTGCCATCGGCCTGCCAGAGTTCGCGGGCATCGTGCACGATCTGCATGAGCTGGGTGCCCCGCCGATCGAAGTCGCCGCCGACGAGGTCGAAGTCGGCGTTGACATCGGGTGCGGGTGGGCCTGCGCCGACACCCAGGATGAGCCGGCCTCCAGACAGCGCATCGACGGTGGCGGCCTGCTGGGCGAGCTGCGTCGCATTTCGCATCGACGCGAGCAGCACCGCTGTGCCGATGTCGATGCGCTCGGTTGCAGCTGCAACAGCAGCGAGCACCGAGAGCGGTTCGGCCCGCGGCTTGGCCAGCAGCGAGTCGCCGATCCATGCAGCAGCGAAACCGAGTTCCTCGGCCTGCACCGCTAGGTCGACAAGCCGGCGGGGATCACCGTCATGGGGGGCGTACATCGCAAGCTCCCGTGACGGCAACAGCAGGCCGAACGTGACTGAACCAGGTGATGTCATGGCCTGCACTCTGCCACCCGCGCCGCCACCGGGCGTGATGACCGGCTCAGCCTTGCTTGTGTCGAGCTATACCCAGGCGTCGGCCCGCTCGCGGTTCGAGGGGTTGCGCATCGGCAGCTCGTTGTGCCATTCGTCTTCGTACTCCCGCAGGGCCGCTGCGACCGCTCCCGCCGTCGGCACGAGCCCGATCTCGCCGACGCCTTTGATGCCGTAAGGAGCGCCTGGCTGCGGCGACTCCACCAGGATCACCTCGACGTCGGGCATGTCCTTGGGCCGGATTATGGCGAGGCTGCGCAGCGTGGAATTGAGCGGCCGACCATCGGCGTCAGCGGGGAAGCCCTCGCTCAGCGCATAGCCGAGTCCCATATGCACGCTGCCTTCGATCTGGCCTTCGCACAGCACAGGGTTCACGGCCCGGCCGACATCGTGCGCTGCGATGACCTTCTCTACGTCGCCGGAGTCGGGATCGAGAATGACGACCTGGGCGGCGTAGCCGAACGTCGAGTGGATAACTGGGTTCTCCAAGCCCTCCGACAGCGAGTTGGTCCAGTCGACCCGGTACTCGCCTTCGTAGTCGACCTCGGGCTTGCAGCCGTCGGCCAGAGCAGCGCGGCAGGCATCGGCCACCGCGCCTGCGCCCATGAGCGTGCCTCGGCTGCCGGTGGTCTGGCCCGCACCGAGCTCGCGTGTGGAGTCCACGATCACTCGCACCGCCTCAGGATCAACGCCGAGTTCCTCCACGGCGACCTGCAGCGCAACGGTGTGCACGCCCTGGCCCATCTCGGTCCAGCAGTGACGAATCTCAACTGTGCCGTCGTCACAGAAGCGCACAATCGCCTTGGCGATCTCCTTGAAGCCGTTCCCGAGGCCGGAGTTCTTCAGTCCCAGTCCGATCCCGACGGGCTTGCCGGCGGCGCGGGCTGCCTCGTAGGGCTCACGCACGGCGTCGAGGCAGGCCTGGGCCCCGAGGCAGCCGTCGTCCATGATCTGGCCCGGTCCCCACACTCCCCCGGGCACCACCACGTTGCGCTGGCGCATTTCGAACCCGCTGATGCCCACCGCTTCGGCCAGCCGGTCCATGACGCCTTCCATGGCGAACTGCGCCTGGTTCGCGCCGAAGCCTCGGAAGGCGCCGCACACCGGGTTGTTCGTGCGCACCGCAACCGACTCGACGTCCACAGCAGGCACCAGGTATGGCCCGGTGGCGTGGCCCGCCGAGCGTTCCAGCACCTTCATGCCCACTGACGCATACGGGCCCGAATCGCCGAACATGCGCGCCCGCACAGCGGTGAGCTTGCCCTCGACGTCGCAGCCGACTTCGTAGGTCATGCGGATGGGGTGCCGCTTGGGGTGCATGAGCAAGGACTCTTCACGCGACAACGTGATCCGCACCGGGCGACCGGTCAGCCACGCCGCCAGCGCCGCGTGGGCCTGATTCGACATGTCCTCCTTGCCGCCGAACGCGCCCCCGTTGGAGACCAGCTCAGTCGTGACGACCGACGGGTCAAGCGCAAGTACCGCGGCGATGTCGTTGCGGTCATCCCAGATGCCCTGGCCGCCGGTGTAGACGTGCAGTCCCGCAGGGAGCCCGTTGGCAGGCGTGGGCACGGCCAGGGTGGACTCGGGCTCGAGATACGCGTGCTCGATGCGTTGGGTCTGGAAAGTCTCCGTCACCGTGTGGGCCGACGCAGCCAGCGCCGCGTCGATGTCGCCGCGGGAATAGGTCGAGCGCGACAGGATGTTGCCGTCGAGCTCCCACACAGCGTCGATGTCGCTGTCCTTCACCCGTACCGGGTCGGTCATGGGCTCAAGGACGTCGTAGGACACCTCGATCGCTTCGGCGGCACGCCGAGCAGCGGGCCGGTTGTCGGCAACGACGATCGCCAGCACGTCGCCGAGGTAGGACGTTCGCCCGCCGACGGGGATCATCACTGGCCAGTCCTTGTGGATGAGGCCCACCCGCAGCACTCCGGGGATGTCGGCGGCGGTGAACACGGCCTGCACGCCGGGCATGGCCTGAGCTGCGCTGGTGTCGATCGACAGCACGTCGGCACGGGCATGGTCGGCGAACCGCAGGGCGCCGTGCAGCATGCCGTACGGGGCTGTCACACCGCTGATCGACGAGTCGATCACGATGTCGTCGATGTAAGGGCGGCTGCCCAGTGTGAGCTCGCGGGCCTCGTAGCGGACACCGGAACTGCCGATGCCCTTGGGCGGCAGCGCCACCGGCACTTCTCCCGCCGCCAGCGATTCCACCGCATCGAGGATCTTCGTGTAGCCAGTGCAGCGGCAGAGGTGCCCGCCGAGATGGCGGCTGGCTTCCTCACGTGTCAATGCCGAGCCCTTGCGGTCTAGCAGAGCCTTCAGCCGCACCACGATGCCCGGCGTGCAGAATCCGCATTGCAATGCACCGTGGGCCGCAAAGGTGTTCGCCATGGCGTCCAGCTCGGCTTCGTCGAACCCCTCGACAGTGGTGATCTCGGTGCCCGCCGAGCGTTCGAGGCTCGTCTGGCAGGCCACCCGGGCCTTGCCGTCTACCAGCACCGTGCAGCAGCCGCATTGACCCGACGGCGCACACCCGTCCTTGGGCGAGATGATCCCCAGTTCATCTCGCAATGCCGCCAGCAGGTGCTCATGGTCGCTGGCGACCGTGACCGGCGAGCCGTTCAGCACGAACCCCGTCACCGAGTGCTCTGCCGTCATCGAATACCTCGTCTCCGGAACCCCATTGTCCCTTCCCCGCTGGCTATTGTCGCACCGCCGCGCAGTCAATCGCACCACTGCTCACGGTGGCGGGACGACGCCCTTCTGCTTGCCGATGAGCTGGTAGGTCTCGGGCCGGCGGTAGCGGTCGAAGTTGAACACGGTGTCCTTGTACTGCGAGCACCAGTCGAGATCGCACTGGGCGGTGATCAGCTCATCGCCGTCGGTGACTGCCTGGGCGACGATCTGGCCCGACGGCGCGATCACCGCCGAGTGCGCCAGCGACTCCACGCCTTCCTCGGTGCCGCCCTTGGCGACGCCGACCACCCAGGTCCCGTTCTGGTAGGCGCCTGCCTGCATCACCAGATGGTTGTGGAATGCCTGCAGCGGGTCCTGGATCGGGTCTGGCGCGTAGTGCAGCGGCGTGTTGTAGCCGATGAAGATCATCTCGACGCCTTGGAGGCCCATGACGCGGTAGGTCTCGGGCCAGCGCCGGTCGTTGCACAACGCGATGCCCATGACACCCCCGAATGCCCGCCACACGCTGAAGCCCTCGGCGGACTCCTCGAAGTAGCGCCGCTCGAGATGCTGGAACGGGCGCTGGGGCTCGTGCTCTTCGTGCCCGGGAATGTGCACCTTGCGGTATTTGGCGAGGAGGGTGCCATCGCTGTCGACGAGGATGGCGGTGTTGTAGCGGTGTCCATCCGGGGTCAGTTCGGCGTACCCCAGGTGGAAGCCGATGCCGAGTCGCTTGGCTTCGTCGAAGAGGGGCTGCGTCTCTGGGGAGGGCATCTCGGTCTCGAAGTACGCGAGCAACTCGGGTGAATCGTCGGGGAAATACCATCGGGGAAAGAAGGTGGTGAGCGCCAATTCGGGGAACACCACCACCTCGCAGCCTCGCTCGGCACCCTGACGAAGCAGGGCGATCAGGCGCTTGACCACGCTGGCCCGCGTCTCGTAGCGGGCTATCGGCCCGAGCTGCGCAGCGCCGACGGTGAGCGGTCTCACGTCGTCGCCCCGCTCTCGACGATCTCGCTGTCGATTTCGCCGTTGGCGAGACGCCACACCACATCAGCCAGCAGGTTCGCTCCCGCTTCGATGTCGGGGGGGGCCGTGTACTCCGCCGGATTGTGACTGACCCCGTCGAAGCTGGGCACGAAGATCATGGCGGTCGGACACACCCGCGCCAGCATCTGCGCGTCGTGGCCTGCGCCCGAGGGCATGCGGCGGTGCGTCAAGCCGGCCTCGGCGGCGCATTTCTCGACGAGGTCGATGACTGCGGTATCGAATTCCACCGGCTCGAAGCGTGCGGTTCGTCGCTGCGAGGCCTCGAGATGCTCGGCCTCGGCGTTGCGAGACACAATTTCGTCGAGACGCGACTCGGCGTGTTGCAGCATCGCCTCGGACGTGTTGCGCAGATCCACCGTCATCGTGGCCGAACCTGCGATGACGTTCACCAGGTTCGGCACAAGCGAGATTGCTCCGACAGTGCCGACCTGCGAGTCGCCGATGTTGTGCGCAAGGTCGCGTACCTCATTCGCGATGCGGCACGCCGCGAGCCCAGCGTCCCGTCGCAGCGGCATGGGCGTCGTACCAGCGTGGTTCGACTGGCCCCGCAGTGTGACCTCGGTCCATGAGATGCCCTGCACGCCTTCCACGACACCGATCTGAACGCCGTGGAACTCAAGCACCGGACCCTGCTCGATGTGCAGTTCCATGAATGCAAATGGGACAGTGCCGGGCACAGGCGCCGCTCCGCGATAGCCAATGCGGTCCAGCTCGTCGCCGACCGCGATGCCATCGCGGTCGGTGATCTCCAGAGCTTCCTCGAGGGCCATGCCGCCCACATACGCGAGGCTGCCGAGCATGTCGGGAGCGAACCGGCTGCCTTCCTCGTCGGTGAAGTACCCCACCGACAATGGGCGTGCCGGCATCCGGCCGCTGGACAGCGCCGACTCGATCACCTCCAGGCCGGCCAGCACGCCGAGGTTGCCGTCGTAGCGCCCTCCGGTGGCGACGGTGTCGATGTGGCTGCCCATCATCACCGAATCGGCGACGCGGCCCGCTTCGGTGCAGGCCACGACGTTGCCGAGCCCGTCAATGGTGATGTCGAGCCCGAGGTCGGCCATCCACGTTCCGACCAGGTCGCGTCCGTCGCGGTCCTCGTCGGTGAGCGCGAGCCGGCAGTTCCCGTGTGTTCCCTCGATGGCGCCGATCTGCGCCAATTCGTCGAGGCGTCCCAACAGCCGCTGGCCGTCGATCTGCGGCGCACCCCCAGTCGATCCGCTCATGTCGTCATTCTCTCATTGCCATTCACGCAAGCTGTGCCGCCATTTGCGGTGTGCGGTGCCTTCGCTCGAATGCACACGACTCGCTCACACGAACGTGGCGGAGACTTCGTCGTTGAGCTCGTCGATCATCTCGTCCCACAACCTCGGAAGGCCTCGCAGCGAATCCCAAAAGGCCTGGTCGCGGCGCGCTTCGAAGTCCTCCAGCGGGACGCCCTGCTGCTCCACCCAGGTGTAGTAGCCGAGGTTGAAGATTCGGTCGCGGCCGCGGTCCGACAGCACCTCGATGTGGGGCGCGTCGTCGCTTCGAGCGTCGGGCGTGAGGTACTGATCGATGATGCTGCGGGCCGCGCTCGCTTCGAACCTGCCCGCGTGCCGCTCCGCTAGGTGACGTTCCCGTTCGGAGAAATACATCTCGAACCCGTCCGTCGCCACGGTCATGACCACGTCGTTGGGCCCGAGACCCAACTCGTTCGCGGCACGGGCAGCCGCGAGCACATTGCAGATCGACGAGTATCCGAAGTGCCCGAGGTGATCGAGAACCCACGACGAGGCCCCGAGGTGCTCGCGCAGCGCGTCGTGGCCCGCTTCGGTGTTGAACACGAGCCCCAGCCCGTCGGTCGCATCATCGCTGACACCGACGATGACGTCGGTGTTCATCACGTTGTGGATGAGCGGGATGTGCTTGTCGCCGATGCCCTGAATGTTGTGCTCGCCGTAGCCGTTGTAGAGCATGGTCGGGCACTCGAGCGCTTCGACGGCGACGATCAGTGCGCCGTGTTCGTCCTTCAGCCGGTCGCCGGCTCCGAGCGTGCCAGCGGAACCGCTGGCCGCGACGAACGCAGCCAGGTTCAGCTCGCTGCCCGGCGGTGATCCTTGTCGCAGGTGCTCGAACACCGACATGAGCGCTGTGCCAGTGACCTCGTAGTGACCGATGTGGTTCGAGAACTCGCTGAACTGGTTCAGGATGAAGTTCGTCGGATCCTGGGACAGCTCGGCGCAGGCGTCGTAAATCTCCTTGACGTTGCTCTCCGAGCCAGGCGTGCGAATGACATCGGCCGGATCGGCGATCCAGCGCTCGAGCCACTCGAAGCGCTCACGACTCATGTTCTCGGGCAGCACTGCCACCCCTCGGCACGCCATGATCCGGCTGATGGCTACGCCCCCGCGGGCGTAGTTGCCGGTCGAGGGCCACACTGCTCGGTGGCGTGTCGGATCGAATTGGCCCGAGACCACCCGTGGGGCCAGGCACGAGTACGCAGCCAGCACTTTGTGAGCGCCGATCATCGGAAACCGGTTGCCGAACAGCACGACGACCTTGGCCGGAGTTCCCGTCAGCTCGCTCGGTAGCACGACATGCTCGGGGATGTCGGTGCGTCCTCCCCTTCCGTCGTTGAACCAGTGCACGCGGAACAGGTTGAGAGGGTCGGCGAAGTCCGGGTCGACATCGACGAGAGCAGTGTCGACTTCGGGATCAATGAGCGTCGGATCGGCGAGCTCGGCGAAGGTGGGCAGGCGAATGCCCTGTTCCCGAAAGCGCTCGACGACACGGGCGCGGCCACCTGCGTCAGTGACCTCGGTGGCGAGTTGGGCTGCGTAGCTGGCGGGAAATTGCCCAGCGGTCCCCGACCCCCCATTCGGTGAAGTGTGGTTGGCCATACCGGACTGAGGCTATGTTCCGCGAGCGGCACCCCGATGCGCGCGGGGACGACGGCGACAGGGCGCACAGGAGGACGTTGACTCATGACGACAGCTCGAAATGCGCTGTACCTGCAGGACGCTCACACGATCACCGAGGCAATGGGCTTCACGCAGTACGCCGAGGAACGCGGCTTCGAGGCCGTCTGGCAAGCCGACTCGCGGCTGGTGCGCGAGGCCAGCGTGCCGATGGCAGCGTTCGCGGCGACCACCTCGCGCATCAACGTCGGCGCAGGTGTGATCGACATCTGGTCGCGCAATCCGGCTCGATTGGCTTCGATGTTCTCGACACTCGACGACCTCGCGCCCGGTCGCATCATCTGCGGGCTGGGCGCGTGGTGGGACCCGCTGGCAGCCAAGGTCGGCATCAGCCGAGCACGCCCGCTCGGCGCTATGCGCGAGGTGACCACGGTGGTTCGGGCGCTTCTCGCGAACGAGAACGTCACGTTCCATGGCGAGCACGTGCATCTGGACGATGTCGAACTCGACTACGTGTACCAGGAGCGCCGACCCAAGGACGTGCCGATCTACATCGGCGCCACCGGCATGAAGATGATGGAGGTGAGCGGCGAGATCGCAGACGGCGTCGTGCTCAACTACCTCGTCTCGCCCGACTACAACAGCCGAGCCATGGATGCGTTGGAGCGGGGCGCAGCGAAAGCAGGGCGGAGCGTGGACGACCTGGACCGGCCCCAACTCGTGGTGTGCTCGGTGCACGAAGACCGGGACACCGCCCTGGACATGGCACGCAACATGGTCACCCAGTACCTGGGCCAGCAGCCCCACATCATGAAGGCCTCCGGGGTCCCCGACTCACTGCTCGAAGAGGTGGGCAAAGTGCTGACCTGGCCGGCGACGGCTGAGCAAGTCGAGGCCGCATCGCGGCTGGTGCCGGACGACATCGTGCAGATGCTGACTGCCTCGGGCACGCCTGCAGAGGCCCGCGAAGCCGTCGACGGTTACCTCGCCAACGGCGCCACCTGCCCGATCCTGTATCCGCTCGGCGACGTGCACGCCATGATCGACGCATTCGCCGCCTGAACCCGACCCTGCTCGCGTAAGCCAGCGGCCCAAGGTCACCTAGTAGCCCAGCTCGGTGGCGGCGCGTTCGAGTGCGACGGTGACCGACCAGTGCGTCCGGGCCAGCCGCAGGTCACTGTTCGAGCCATCGGCATACAGGCCTGCCGCGCTCATCCAGAACGCCGCTGAACGCATCGCATAGAGCAGCTGGAAGTAGGCACAGCGCTCTTCGTCGATCTCGATGCCGGTGGCCTGCTGGTACCGGTCGAAAAACAGCTCCCGGGGCACCACGTTCGACAGCAGCTCGGTGCCCTCCCGGTTGAGTTCGGTGAGCATGTACGCGACGTCGTACATGGGGTCGCCGATGACCTGCAGTTCCCAGTCGAGGATCGCCGACACTTGGTCGTCGTGGATCAGGACGTTGCCGGTCCGAAACGCACCGTGCACGAGCGTGAGCTGGTCGGTCGGCGGCGCGTTGTGCTTCAGCCAGCCGATCAAGTCGGCGAGAATCGGATGGCCCGGATGCCCGGAGTCGTCGATGAGCGCCTGCCACTTGGCAATCTCGCGCTGCGCAAAGTCGCTGCCGGCCCTAGGGACGCCGAGGAATTCCAGCCCCGCTGCCTTCCAGTCGACGTTGTGCACTGCCGCCAATGCATCGGTGAAGCTGGCCGGCAGCACGCCCCGTTCGGCCGCTGCGGCGTAGTACTCACGCCCCGCCCGGCGCCACGGGCTCGGGCATTCGCCGACGACTCGTTCCATCACGATGGCGGGGGCACCGAGAACCGCAGGGTCGGGTTCGTACCAGAAGGCTCGCGGGGCAGCAACCGCAGTGCTCTCGAGGCAGCGCAGCACCCGAAACTGTTCTGCGAGATCGGATTCCTGCCGCAGCAGCGCGTTGCCTGGGTCGCGCCGCAGGCAAAAGCCCTGACGTTGCTCGTCGATATCGTCGGACCAGGCTGCGTCGAACAGCCACGTCTCGTGCGACCAGCCAACCGCTATTCGCTCGAGGCTGCCGATGCCGACGGGTCCGCTGGCGCCGAGACGATCGCGCAGATACTCGCCGAGGACGCCGGCTAGGTCGCGATCGTCGGGTCCTTCGCCACGCACGGATGCCGCACTCACCGCGCAATCTCCATGCGGCGGTCAATGTCGCGACGCAGCGCAAAGCGGATGGCGGCCAATGCCGACTCAGCCGCAGGATGGGAGGCATCCCAGCCGTACAGAGCCTCGATGATCTCCGACGCAGCGGCAATCGACGTCTGGCTCCGCATGTGGGCGACGGCGTTACCGACACTCTCGGGGACATCTCCTGAATCGTCGGCAGCGGTGCGGGCACTGGCCATCACTGCGTCGAGCTGATCGGCCAGGGCTGCGACATCGGCGGCCTCAGCCGCGCAATGTTCGTCGGTCAACTGAGCTTGTTTCGCCAGCCGGTGCAAGATCACCGAGACCATGAACGCCTGGGTGCGGGCGTATTCGTCGTCGACTGCGGGCGCGATCTGGGTCCGCACGGTGTCGGCGAGCCGTGACAGCAACTCGTGGTCGTCGAGGCTCATGGTCTGGAGCTGGGGATGGACCAGTCTCCGCTGCGCTTGGCGGCGGCGAAGCGGCGGACGGGCCACATGTCCTGATCCTCGCCCCACCAGGTACCCGCTCCCACCGCCTCCCAGCGGACAAGGCTGTTGATGTCGATGAAGCTGTGTCGGTTGATGATGATCCGGCTGACGGGCGTGCCGGTGGCGGCGAAAGAGTCACCGGCAGCGTCGACTGCGTCGATGCGGATCTCCGATATCCAGCCCTCGGGGCTGCGACGAACCGTGCGATCACCGTCGACGAGGCTGACTTGAGCATCCCCGCGCTGAACGAACCCATACGCGACACGGTCGCGGCCGTCTCGGGAACTGGTGACGGCCAAGAAGCCCGAGCCGTCATCACCTGCTCCGGTGACGTAAGCGGCTTGGCGGGGACGGTCCTCGGGCCGCCGGCCCCAGGTGCGATCGCGCATCGACCAGCAATCGATGCCGATCTGCTCGCCCGCGAGCTCAATGGTCCCGGTGACCCTGCCGATCTGGTCGAAGTGCGCCGAATGGCCGAAAGTCGAGCCCCCCGCCGTCAGCGGCCGGGGCGGCAGCACTGCCTCGAAGCGCAAGTCGGCGCTGAAGCGTCCCGGGTCGTCGTAGCCGATCCGGTACGCCATCGTGGGTGTCTCGGCCCGGACGCTGACCCCGTTGGGCAGCGTCGCGTTGCGCAGGTCGAGCTCGGGCGGCAGTCGCAGCGCAGAGAGATTGGAGCTGTAGGCCACCTCCCACGGCAAGTGTGCGGTGTCGTCCCACACCCACGCACCACCGGAGATTGTGCCGATGTTGTGTCGGACAAGGGTGTACAGCCATCCGCCGAGGGCACGTTCGCGGTGGTGGAACGAGAACCACGCGGTCTCGGTGAACCACCAGTCGTCGCCGCGCAGGTGCGCGTGGAAACTGTCGTCGTCCGGCGTGAAGACCGGCACGCTGTCGCTCGGCTCACTCACTCGGCGCAGCGTAGGTCCGTGATCGCGCCCGTGTCGCGCCCACAAACAACACTTTTCAGCCTCTTTCAATAAATTCAATTGCTTTCAAATCGGCAATTTGCTTGTGTGGGCACATGACACTGCGCAGACATGATCGATTCCCGGTTCGCACGGACGGAGCCGGGCGATGAATACCGAAGCGGCCTCGCTGCTCGCAGCGGGGATTCCCAAGCCGATATTCATCGCCTGGTCGGTGGCGGTCCTCCTGATCGCGGCCGCAAACCAGGTGCTCCTCCTGCGGCGCCACCGCCGGTTTGTCAGAAAGACCGAAGCCAAGCTGCGACGCCTTGAACAGCACGCTGAAAAATACGAAGAGAGCGTCGCCGCCGAGGTCGCTCAGATGCGAGCCGAACTCGATGCCTACGGCGCGTGGAGCGAAGCGAACGATCGCTTCTTCCATCACGGCCTCGTGGCGGTCTCCCACATGCTCGGGGCAAGAGCACTGCCCGCCCGCCGCGCGTGCGCTACCGAGCGACGGCGCACATCGGAACGCCGAGCAACCGAGACCGCTTGGCGGCCCATACCGATCCGTGTGACGAACTCCATGCCGAGCACGCGTCGGGCAGTGCGCGTGCTGCGCCGAACGTGCCCGTAGGCACCTCTGTTGGCACGCGTCGCTCAAGGACGGCGCTCACCGGCGACGACGCGTACTGTTGAGACATGGCCGAACTCGCGCGTTTCAAGCTGGACAGCCCCGAGGAAGAGATAGCCGAAGTCGTGCGGATTGACGGCGGTGCCATCATCGAAGACGCCATCGATCTGGACATGGTGGAGCGGCTCGAGGCCGAGCTGCGGCCATGGATCGACAAGACACCAGGCGGACTCGACAACTTCTCGGGCCACAACACCACCCGTACAGGAGCGCTGGTGGCCCGCTCGCCAGCGTGCCGTGAGCTGGTCATGCACGACAAGGTCATCAGCCTGGCCAACCGGTTCCTCAGTCCTTACACCAACAAGATCCAGCTGCACCTGACCCAAGTCATCAACATCAAGCCCGGCCAGGGCACCCAGCCGCTTCACCGAGACCGTCTGGCGTGGGGCGGCTACATCCCCGGCGAGATCGAGCCTCAGTTCAACACCATGTGGGCCGTCACCGACTTCACGCCCACCAACGGCGGCACCCGGATCGTGCCGGGAAGTCCCGGGTGGGGCGAGGAGCGTCGAGCCACCGACGACGAGAAGACCCAGGCCGCAATGGGTGCCGGGTCGGTCTTGCTGTATTCGGGTTCGGTGATCCACGGCGGAGGTGAGAACCGCGGCGATGCCGACCGCACCGGCATCAACATCACCTACACGCTCGGCTGGCTGCGCACCGAGGAAAACCAGTTCCTGTCCTGCCCGCCTGAGGTCGCCAAGGAACTCGACCCCGAGTTGGCCGACCTGATGGGGTACTCGATGGGCAACTATGCGCTGGGCTACTACTCGGACCCACACGGCATGCCCGGGCCGGTCGACCTGCTCACACCGGAAATAGCGCTGGGCCGCAAGCCGAGCTCGAAGCACTCCAACTCCGCGCTGCTGAATACTGTGGAGTGAACCAGTCGCTTCAAGCACGACGTGACCGGGCGCTGGGCGTCGGCGCGCAGCTCTTTTACACCGACCCGCTGCACATCGTGCGAGGCGACGGCGTCGAGCTCTTCGACGCGGACGGCCGCCGCTACATCGACATGTACAACAACGTGCCGTGCGTGGGGCATGGCAATGCCCGCGTGGCAGAGGCCATGGCGGCCCAGCAGGCCACGCTGAACGTGCACAGCCGCTACCTGCACGAGGGCATCGTCAGCTTCGCCGAGCGATTGGTGGCATTGCATCACGACGGGATCGAGAGCGCTGTCATCACCTGCACCGGCACCGAAGCCATCGAGGTGGCGATGGCTATAGCTCGCATCGCAACCGGACGCCGTGGTGTCATCGCCACCAATGCCACCTACCACGGCAATACCGAAGCGGTCATCGCGTTGCGTCGGGCGGCGATAAGGCCCGACGAGCACCCCGACGTGACGACATTCCCGTATCCACAGCAATTGCGTCCGATCCGGGCAGGGCTGGATGAGCGGGCACTCGCCGACGCCTACCTCGACGAGCTGGCGACGGCCATCGAACGGCTGGAGTCGTCTGGTGCCGGCGTCGCCGCCGTCATCTTGTGCTCGATCCAGGCCAATGAAGGCCTGCCGGACATACCGGGCGATTTCATGGCGAAGGCTGCGGATCTCGTGCGAGCCGCCGGCGGCTTGGTGATCGCCGACGAGGTGCAGGCCGGCTACTGCAGAACCGGTCGCTGGTGGGGCTACGAATTGACCGGCTTCGAGCCCGACATTGCCGTGATGGGTAAGCCCATGGGGAACGGCCTGCCGCTCGCGGCAACAGTCGCCAGCCGGGATCTGGTCGAACGCTTCCGGGGCGAGACCCGCTACTTCAACACCTTCGGCGCGAGCCCGCTGCAAGCTGCCGTCGGGCACGCAGTCATCGACGAGATCGAGGAGCGTGGGCTGGCCGCGAGCGTCGCAGAGCTCGGATTCGGGTTGCGGGCGGCACTGGTGGAACGCGCCGAACGATGCCCATGGATCGGCGATGTCCGGGGCCACGGCCTGTACATCGGAGTGGAGATGGTGGAGCCGGAGGGCGAGTTGGTGCCTGACCGATCACGGGCGGTCGAGTTCACCGACCGGTTGAAAGACCAAGGTGTGCTTGCTTCGAACGCCGGTGAGTTTGCCAACGTGCTGAAACTCCGCCCGCCGCTCGTCCTGCAACAGTCCCACGCCGAGGAGTTCCTCGCTGCGTTCGACGCGGTGCTGCAGGAAATCGATGGCTGACGGGTTTGCTACCCGTTACGAACCAGCCGCCCGAGAGGCACTGCGCGCATTCGGCATCGAGACTGCGCGCCTGCAACTGGTCGGCATCAGCGAGAACGTCACATATCGGGCCGACGACGATCGCTCCGGAAAGGCCTACGTGCTGCGACTGCACCGGCCCGGCTACCACTCTCTCGACGAGCTCAACTCCGAACGCGTGTGGCTGGAGGCACTTCGCAGCAGCGGCATCTCGGTGCCGACGCCTGTTGACGCACCCGACGGTCGCTACTTCGTGCCCGTGGGCGTTGCCGGGAACGAGACGCGGCAGGCTGGGCTCAACGTCTGGGCGCCAGGAGAGATTGTCGGCGAGCTGCTCACCGCTCACGACCGCAACACCGACGCAACTGGACCGCCCGAGATCGCCGCGCCGTTCAGCCAGCTCGGCGGCCTGATGGCGGCGATGCACAACCAGGCGGCCGGCTGGACGCCGCCGTCATCGTTCCGGCGCCATCGCCTGGACTTGGACGGATTGCTCGGCGATGCTCCCTTCTGGGGTCCGTTCTGGGAGAACCCGGTGCTCGATGGGCGCGAGCGGGAGCTGCTCATCACGGCCCGCGATCACTGCCGGGAACGGCTTCGCCGCTATGGCGAGCCGCGCCGCACCTTCAGCATGATTCATGCCGATCTGCATCTGGCAAACCTGCTCACCTGCGACGGGCAACTGAGCGTGATCGACTTTGACGACGCCGGTTTCGGGTGGCACCAGTACGACATCGCTGTGGCGATGTTCCATTCCCGGGACACCGCGGACTTCCGCGCTGCGCGGCAGGCATTCCTGCACAGCTATCGAGCAGTTCGCCCGATCAGTGATGACGACTTGGCGCTGGTGCCGATGTTCGAGCTCATCCGCGGCATGGCGATTCTCGGCTGGCGGGCCGCTCGGCCCGAGGTTCCGTGGCCCGACGGTCAACTCGAGATGTTCCGCAAGGGGGTCGTTTCCGGGTGCGAGCGCCTGCTGAAGAGCTCGCCGACCCCGATCTAGGGTTCGCAGATGCATCAGCTCATCGATGGCGAGCGACGCTTGGGTCGCAGCATCGAAACGCTCACGGTCCGCGAGCCAGCAACCGGCGATGTGCTTGAGCGAGTTGATGTCGCGTCGCTTGGCGACATCGATGACGCCGTCGCCGGCGCCAATGAAGCTGCTGGCGAACTTGAGCGCCTGACCTTTTTCGAGCGAGCCGAGCTGCTGCACTCCGCAGCCGGCCGCATCGATGCATCAGCGGGCGAACACGCCGAGCAGCTCGCCCGTGAGAGCGGCAAGCCGCTCGCCGCGGAGGCTGCCGACGAGCTGGCCGAATCGGCGGAGATCTTCCGGCTGGCTGCTGAGGAGATCAAGCGGCTCGAAACTCATGTGCTGCCCAGCGTGGATCCCCACAAGCGAGTGTTCACCCATCGCAAGCCGAACGGTGTCTATGCGCTGATCACGCCGTGGAACTTCCCGATGAACATTCCGGCGGAACTGCTGGCAGCGGCATTGGCTGCAGGCAATCCAGCAGTGATCAAGCCGTCGGAGAACGCACCGCTCTCGGCACTTGCGCTAGCAGACGCAGTCGCCGAGGCAGGTTTCCCGCCCGGGTCGGTATCGGTGGTGATGGGCCGAGGCGACATCGGCCAGGCGCTCGTCTCGCACCCAGGCGTGCACGGCGTCGGCTTCGTCGGCTCGCAGACGACCGCGGAAGCCATCGTTGCCGCCGCAGGCATGAAACGCACGATCATCGAGGCGTCGGGCAACGGCCCGCAGATCGTCTTCGACGACGCCGACCTTCCCGCAGCCGCGGATGCAGCCGTCTTCGGCGCTCACTTCGTGTCGGGACAGTGCTGCGTCGCGACCGAGCGCCTGCTGGTGCACCGCTCAGTCCACGACGAAATGGTCGATCGGGTGGTCGACCGGACCGAACGAGTGGCCTTGGGTGATCCGCTGGACGACGCCACGCTGATGGGACCGCTCAACAACGAGACGGTGGCCGCCCGCATGGATGCCCACGTCGCCGACGCCCAGGCGCTCGGCGGCCGAGTGCTCTGCGGCGGCGAGCGAAGAGCCGATCAACCCACCGACTTGTACTACGAGCTCACCGTCATCGACAACGTGACGCCCGTCATGGACGTCTTCCTGGACGAGACGTTCGGACCCGTCATACCGATCACCAGCTTCGACACCGATGATGAGGCGTTCGCGCTCGCAAACGCTTCCGATCTCGGCTTGCAGGCCTCGGTCTTTACCTCATCGCTGGCCCGCGCCTACCGAGCGATCGACGAGCTGCGCAGCGGCACCGTGCTGGTCAACGAGGGCACTGCATTCTGGGAGCAGCACCCGCCCTTCGGCGGCGCCTCTCGCACGGGCACCGGCTGGGGCCGCATCGGCGGGAAGTACACGATCCTCGACATGACCGACCTGCGCACCGCCATCATCGACACCGGCGAGCGGGCCTGAGCGTCCGGGCAGCCCAACAACCGATTTACCGGAGCGGGGTAGCGTCGGCTGTCGCTGCGTCGCGGATTGCAGGAGGGATGCCGTGTGGGAGATCACCGAGCCTGATCTCGCACCGATTGCACTCGGAGCGGCGGTGCTGGGCACCGGCGGCGGCGGGAACCCCTACCTCGGTCGACTACGGGTGCTGCAGGTGATGCGTACCGGTGGCCAGGTACGGGTTATCGAGCCCGACGAGATTGCCGATGACGATCTGCTCGTGGCGGTCGGCGGCATGGGCTCACCGATGGTGAGTCACGAAAAACTGGCCGGCGGAGACGAGGAAACCGTGGCCGCCCGGGCGCTGGAGAGCCACCTGGGCCGCAAGTTCGATGCCATCGCGCCATTCGAGATGGGCGGCAGCAACTCGATGGTGCCGATGGTGGTGGCCGCGGCAATGGACATCCCCATCGTGAACGGCGACGGCATGGGCCGGGCCTTCCCGGAGCTGCAGATGATCACCTACCTCATCTACGGCGGCAGCCCCTACCCCGCCGCCATTGCCGACGAGCGAGGCAGCCAGGTGGTCATCGCCGAGGTGCCCGACGCCAAGTGGCTCGAGCGCATAGCCCGCGCAGCGACCGTCGAGATGGGAGCTCACACCGGGCTGGCGTCGGCCGTGATGGACGGCGCATACTGCCGCCGCTCGATCATCCCGAACACGTTGCGGCTGGCCAGCGACATAGGCCATGCGGTGCATCACGCCCGTGAGGTCAAGGACGACCCCAGCGAGGCGATCCTGGGCGTCGCTGGGGGCATGCGATACCTCCGCGGCAAGGTGACCGATGTGCACCGGCGCAACGCGGCGGGGTTTGCACGCGGCCAGATGACCGTGGCGGGCATCGGCGACGACGCCGGGCGCACCATCCGCATCGACTTCCAGAATGAGAACCTCGCCATCTACGAGGACGACGAACCCCAGGTGATGGTGCCCGATCTCATCACGCTCGTCACCTCCGACACCGGCGAACCGATCACGACCGAACTCCTGCGTTTCGGCGTCCGCGCAGACGTGCTCGTGCTGCCGGCTCCTGATCTGCTGCGTACTCCCGAAGCCCTGGCCGTCGTCGGACCGCACGCCTTCGGCATCGACGCCGACTACATCCCCGCTGTTTGAACGCAGTCGGCAACGAGCCTCGGCTGAGCCTCAGCACCCCTATCGGGCGAGCGCCAACGAAGTCTTGGCGCCCTTATCGGGCGAGCGCCGACGAAGTCTTGGCGCCCTTATCGGGTGAGCGCCGACGAAGTCTTGGCGCCCTTATCGGGTGAGCGCCGACGGAGTCTTGGCGCCCTTATCGGGTGAGCGCCGGCGGAGCCTTGGCGCTCGCAAGAATCGGAAGGACCTCGCTCGCGGTGAGGTCGATGATCTCTGCCAAGCGGTCGGTGGCTAGCGGGAACAACGCCACGGAGTCGGCGCCGCCGGCCCACAGGGCGCGGATCTTGGCGGCACACTCGGCCGGTGTCCCCGCCACCGTCAGGTCGGCGACCCACTGGTCGGGCATGCCGTCGCGCACTGCCTCGTAGCCGCCCCGGTCGATCAACACCTGCAGTTCCTCGGAGATCCCGTACACGTCGGTGAGCGCATTCGGCCCGTGCTGGCGGTAGAAGGCCAGCGACGCCCGAGCGGAATCTCGCGCCGCCTGACCGTCCTCGTCCACTGCATACAACGCGAAGACCGTGATGGGATGAGGATCAGTGCGGCCCGCGATCTGGCGGCCTTCGTCGATGCGTTCTTTCGCCCACTCCACATACCGAAGACTGGAGCACACCGACAGCACGGTGCCATCCGCGATCTCGCCGCCGAGGCGAAGCATGTTGGGACCTGAGACGCCCAGCCGCACCGGCATCGGCGGGCCCGTCTCGGGATACGTGAGCTTGACGTTGTTGAATTCGAACACCTCACCGCGGCGATCGAGCACGTCTCCAGCGAGCAGCGTCTTGACAGCGGTCACGCATTCACGCACCGCCGTCATCGGCGACCGTGGATGCAGGCCCATCTGGCGGACCCACACCGGCACACCCAGTCCTACCCCGGCCACCAGCCGCTCCGGCGACGATCGGCTCAGCGTCGCCAGCTCCATCGCCAGCACCGAGGGGTGGCGTGCCACTGCCGACACGACGCCGAGGCCCACCGTGATCTCTTCGGTGGCGCCGAGCACCACCGATGCGCCCGAGATGCCGCCGGTGAAGAAGTAGTCCTCAGCGAGCCAGATCTCGTCGAAGCCGCTCGATTCCGCCTGCGCCGCGGCATCCGCGATGGCCTCGGGAGCTATCGCGCTGCCCAAGATGATCCCGATCGATCCCTCGCTGCTCATGTGCCCGCTCCCCCATGCGAAGGACCGTTGACCGACGCCAAGTCTCCCACTGCCTTCACCCTGATACGGATGGCGTTCGACGGCAGGTATGTCAGCGGGATCTCGTCGATGTCGGTGATCTCGACCGTGTCTGGGTCGGCCCCAGCGTCGACGGCACGCTGGGCGGTGGCCGAGCGGGCCTCGGCCATCGCCTCGTCGCGGGTCATCTCCGCCATCGAGTACACCCGGTCGGTCTCGGCGCCGACTTGGGCGATCGCGGCACCGATCGCGCTGGCGACCGAGAAATGGTTCGGGCGGATTGTCTCCGATGCACCTGCGAGACCATCACGCACCAGCACTCCCCCGCCGCCGACGATCACGACCGGTACCGGGTCCGCAGAGGTCTTCATCTGCTCGACGACCTCGGCGAGCATGTCCTGCATGCATTCGACTGCATCGCTCACGAGCGCAGGATCGAGCTCGCCGACTGAGGTCGCTTCGCCGATGTCAGCCATGCCCGCAGCCGCGGCCACATCGGTCGCTGTCAGCTCGTCGCCGCCGAACACAAGCGCCCGCTCGGTCAGCTCGTAGCCGACGCTGTCGGGGCCCACTGTCACCTCGCTGCGGGGACCGTTGCGTGATCGCACCAAGCTCCCCCCGCCCAGTCCCAGTGACATCACGTCGGGCATCCGGAAGTTCGTGCGCACTCCTGCCACCGAGACTGCCGTGGAGGCTTCTCTGGGGAATCCGTGCACCAGCACGCCGATGTCTGAGGTTGTGCCGCCAACATCGACGACGACTCCGTCGCGGATGCCGCTTAGAAAGGCAGCGCCGCGCATCGAGTTCGTCGGACCGGAGGCAAAGGTGGCCACGGGATAGCGCCGAGCGAAGTCGGCACTCATCAGCGTCCCATCGTTCTGGCTGACATGCAGCGGGCAATCGAGGCCGAGCTCGACCAACGCCCTGGTGAGCCCCACAACGGTTCGCTCGGCCAGCGGACGCAGGCATGCATTCACAATCGCCGCATTCTCACGTTCGAGCAGCCCAAGGCGTCCGATCTCGCTCGACAGGCTGATGTCGAGTTCGGGTGCCTCGTCTGTCAGGACTTCTTGAGCCTCGGCTTCGAAGCTGGCGTCAACCGGTGAGAACACTGATGTCACCGCCACCGAACCCACGCCCGCCGACGCGATGTCCTGCGCCGCGGCACGCAGCTCGTCGTGATCGATCGGACTGATGAGTCGACCGTCGAATTCGTGACCGCCGTGGCAGAGATAGACGTGATCTCCCAGCACCTCCCGCAGCCGATCGGGCCAGTCGATGAACGGCGGCAGTCCCTTGGTGGCCGGAAGTCCGAGACGCACCACGGCTGTGGGGACCAGCCGGCGTCCCTCCACCAGCGCATTGGTGAAATGCGTCGTGCCGATCATGACGGCGCTGATCGCATCGGGAGACAGATCGTGCTCGCCGAGCAGCGACTGCACCGCCGTCACGATCCCGTCGGTGACGTCCGGCGTCGTTGTTGCCTTCGCCCAGCCGACGACATCTTCGGCGGACATGGCGACCGCATCGGTGTTGGTCCCGCCGACGTCCACGCCGATTCGCAAGGGCGCAGGCGGCGGAAATTCTGCGCCACTCACTGCGCTCGCTCCAGCGCGTCGAGCACGTCTTCGAGGGTAATCGGCAGCGTGTCGATCGGTGCGCCGATGGCGTCGGAGACCGCATTGGCAACAGCAGCCGCTACCGGGACGACGGGTGGCTCGGCGGCGCCCTTTGCACCGTAGGGGCCAGCGGAGTCGGGGTGTTCCATCACGATCATCTCCACCTTCGGCACGTCTGCGGCCAGCGGCAGGCCATGATCCTTGAAGGTGCGCTGAACGTAGCGGCCGTGGTCGATATCGACGCGCTCGCTCAGCGCGAAGCCCAAGCCCTGCGCGACGCCGCCCTGGATCTGACCGGCAAGGGCGGCTGGATGAATCGCCCGGCCGACCTCTTGGGCAACGACATAGCGGTCGACCGTGACTCGGCCCGTGACCGGGTCGACGCTGACCTCTGCCTGATGCAGGTGGTAGGTGGGCGTCGGCCAACCCTTGATCAGCATCCCCGTCGCGCACATGGGATCGTGCGGCGGAGTGGGCGTGACATACGACGCTGCGGCGGCGATCGGCCCTTGGGACCAAGTGGCCGCCTGGGCGACCTGACCGAGCGTCAGGTGGGCAGCGGGCACGCCCGCAACCGTCACAGTGCCCTCGGCAATCACCAAGTCGTCAGGTGCAGCTTCGAGCATGCGCGCAGCGTGGTCGATCACCTGATGCCGCACCTCCGCAGCGGCGTCAGCAATCGCTCGGCCAACCACGTGCGTGGTGCGGCTGCCCTGGGAACCGGCGTCGTAGCCGGTGGCATCGGTGTCGGGCATGGTGACCATCACGTCATCCGCGGACAGACCGAGCGTTTCAGCTGCGATCTGCCGCAATCCGGTCGCGACAGCGCCGGAACCGTTCTCGGTCGCCGAGGTGATCACCGTCGCGGTGCCGTCCTCGTTCAGCTTCACCGTGGCATGACCCGGCATCGGGTTGGTCAGCCAGACCGACGCAGCCTGGCCGACACCGCGCAGCACGCCATCGCCCGAACTCTTCGATGCTGCTGTGCGCTCCGAAATGGCGTGCCAGGGTGCGAGCTCGTCGACTCGTTCAAAGGCCTCATGCAGGATCGAGACCTCTTCGAGCGGCTGCCCGTTGCGCATCAGCTCGCCATCTTGAGACAACGACGCCAGCCGATACTCCCGGCGATCGCGGCCAAGCGCATCCGCGATGGCATCCATGTGACGCTCGTTGGCGAACACCAGCCAGGGTCCGTTCACTCCCCGGTAGGCACCGGTAGGCGCCGTGTTCGTGTACACGTTGCGGGTCCGTATCCGAGCGGTGCCTACCCGGTAGATCGAGCCGAACACAAACATGGGTATGGCCGACAGTGCTGGGCCATTGTTGGCATAGGCACCGCTGTCGGACACGATCTCGACCTCGGTCGCCAGGATCGTGCCGTCACCCCGCACAGCAGAGCGAACCGACACCAGCGCGTTGGCCCGGCATGGCGCCACGAGCCGTTCTTCGAGCGCACGGTGCTGCATACGCACGGGGCGGCGATATCGCTGGGCCAGGAGCGCAGCGAACGCTTCGACGCTGACATCGAGCTTGGCGCCGAAACCCCCGCCGATGTGGTGACCGACCACCCGCAACGACGAAGGCTTGACCGCCAGCATCTGAGCGATCCGGTCTCGCAGACGGAACGGATACTGGTGAGAAACCTCGATGGTGTAACGGCCCGACTCGAACACCGCCAGCGCCATCTTGGGCTCCAGATGTGCTTGATACTGCCGAGGCGTCCGGTAGGTGCCCTCTACCACCAGGTCTGCAGCAGCGAATGCCGCATCAAGGTCGCCGGGGTCATGGACCACCTCTGCCACCACGTTGCCGTCGCGCCCGATATCGGCACCGCCGGCCACGGCGAAGCGATTCCATTCGGGATGAACCAAACGAGCACCTGGTGCGAGGGCCTGCTCCGGCGTGGAAATCGGCACGATCGGCCCGATGTCGGCGACGACCGCGCTTGCGCCAGCCTCGGCTGCGACCCGGCTGTCAGCGACCACGATTGCCAACGGCTCTCCCTCATAGGCCACATAGTCGGCGGCCAAGAATGGAGTGTCAGACACGATCACACCGGTGCGCCAATCCGGCACGTCAGCCGCTGTCAGCACCTCCAGAACACCGTCGATTGCCAGAGCGGGGCGAGTGTTGACGGCACGGATCTGTCCGGCAGCGACAGGTGATCGGGAGACAGCAGCCCACAACATTCCCGGCCGGGTGAGGTCGGCGCCGAAGACTGCTTCGCCTCGCAGCTTTGCGTCAGCATCGCTGCGGGCTGGGCTGGCACCAAGCGCGCTCACAGCGACGCCGCTCCGGCCGCGTCGAGCGCCGCTTCGACAATCTGCTGGTACCCCGTGCAGCGGCAGATGTTCCCTGCGAGCGCCTGACGGATGTCGGCCTCGGAGGGGTTCGGCACGTCGTCGAGCAACGCCGTGAGCACCATCAACACTCCAGGCGTGCAATAGCCGCATTGGACGGCGGCATGACTCACAAATGCCTGCTGCAGCACCGTGAGCTCACCCGCACCAGCGAGTCCCTCGACCGTGCGAATAGTGCGGCCATTCATCGACCCAGCGGCAGCGATGCACGATGCAACGGGAGCGCCGTCCACCAGCACGGAGCATGCACCGCACTCGCCTTCACAGCACGCTTCCTTCGGACCGGTGAGAGCGAGACGCTCGCGCAGCGTGCCCAGCAGGGTCTCCCCCGCTCCAACGTCAAGCACATGGGGCCGTTCGTTCACGACCAGCCGGATCGACACGGACTGCTCGCCCCCAGCGGCAGCCATTAGCCGTCCGCCCCGGAGATGTCGGCGACGCAACGGTTCGCGAGCCGGCCCAGCAGACCGGGAAGCACCCGTCGCCGGTAGCGCGCCGCCTCGCTGCGTTCGGGCGCTGCGGCACTCGCGAGTTCGGCACCGGCTTCCGCACAGTCGATGCGGCCACCGTCGATCTGGGTTCCCAGCAGAGCAGTCTCGGCGCTGGGCACCCGGTGGGGCGGCCGAGTTACGCCGCACACGGCAATGCGGGCATCGCTCACGACACCGCTCGGCGCAACCTGCAGCCGGAGTGCCAAACCCACCACTGCGAGCTCCATGGCGCTGCGACGCCCCACCTTGATGTATCCCTCGGCGGCGCGATCCCCGATCGGCTCCAACTCGATAGCACGCAGCAGCTCTGTCGGCCGCAATGCGGTCGCGCCCGCTCCGTCGAGAAACTCGCCGAGTTCCATCCGTCGCCGACCCGATTTTGACACCAAGGTGAGCTGGGCGTTGGCGACGAGCAGGGCCGGAAGCGTGTCAGCCGACGCCGCTGCGGTGCACACATTGCCGCCAACTGTGGCCACTGTCTGGGTCTGCCAGGCCCCCACCGCGCCAGCCGCTTGGGCCAGTGCCGGATTCCGCAGCTCGATGAGCGAGGCGCTGGCGAGCCTGCGCATTGTGACCAGTGCACCGATGCTGGTCACCCCGCCCACGTCGGAGATGCCCTGCAAGCCGTCGATGCCGCCGATGTCAATCAGCACTGCTGGAGCACGCTCGCCTCGCAGGTACTGCGGCATCACGTCGGTCCCGCCCGCCAAGATGTGGCCCTCAGTGCCCCAGCGGCTCAGCTCGTCAACTGCCTCGGCGACGCTGCGGACCCTGCAGAACTGCACCGCCGCACCTCCCTGGCCCCATCCGTGAGGGCCCTTCAAGACGGGTGCCCCTCATTCGGGGCGATGGTAACCCTCGCCCTGCTATGCGGCGGGCAGCGCCTCAAGCACGAAGTCGTACTCGCAGCAGTCACCGCTCATGTCAACAATGAGAGAGTCGCGCACGCCGAACACGGCGTCGCTGGCGAGGTAGTCGCTGGCGGCGTCGAACAGGTGGGTGATCACCGTCTTGTGGTCGGGAGCGGCAACTACGAAGTGCATATGGCCGGGGCGCCAGTTGTGCCGGCCATTCTCGAACAACAGATCTCCTGCGGGACCGTCGCCGGGAATCTGGTACGGCACCGGGCGAATGCCCCTGATCTCGTAGCGGCCGTCGCTGCCGGTAGTGAAGATGCCGCGCATGTTCATCGGCGTCTGGCCGCTGTCCTGCACGTCGTAGTAACCGTTGGACGCGGTCTCCCACACGTCGAGCGTGGCACCCTCGATGGGTCTGCCGTCGAGTCCGAGCACCCGACCGATGTAGGCGACTTCGTGGTCGCCGTCCATGGGATCAGTGATGATCGAGTCGCTCATCTCGCGATGCGGCGCCCCTTCGACATGAAATGGGCCGAACACTGTCGGTTCAGTGGAACCCTCCGCTGCCACGTGGTTGATCATCTCGACGAGCATCGACACGCCGATCGTGTCGGAAAGCAAGATGAACTCCTGCCGCTCCTCGTCGCACATCTGCCCCGTGCGGGTCAGCGCCTCGATGCCGGCGAACCACTCCTCACGGGTCAATCCGACCTCGACGACGAACTCATGCAGGTGCCGGATAAGCGATGTGGTGATTTCGGCCAACCGCGGGTTTGGCGAGTTGTCATACGCCGCCAAGACATCGGCCAGATGGGCTTCGGGCGTCATTGCCTGCGCGCTGTTATCCGTCATGAATGCTCCCGGTTGGACGCTCTCTCCGCGGGCAGGTCACGACATCCAGGGTTCGCTGAGAGCAGCATGCTGGTCGAGGAGCGGGCCGATGGTGTCGAGCTCGCGCCGGCCCATGCCGCATTCGGTGGCGAGCCCAAACCGCGGAATAACTTTCGATGCCGCGGCTATGCGACGGCGGGTGCCGTCGTGCCCACCCGTGGCATGCACCAATCCGAGATACAGCTCGGACTCTTGGGGGATCTGCACTGCTCCGAGCGCTGCGAAGTAGGCGTCGTCGTCTCGTTGTTTGGGCACCGGCAGATGCACCCAGTCGACTCGTCGCTCCACGCCGTCGAGCACGGTATGGACTGCCCAGGCGAGGTGTCCGGTATCGGACGGCTCTACGAAGTGCTGGTGGCCCGCGTCGCCGTAGCAGAAGTGGTAGCCCAGCTCGACCTCGTCGGGCACGAGAGCTCCGAGGTGGACGATGTGTCCCCCGATGCCCTGTCGAGCGTCCAGGCCGTCGCTGCCGGTGTCCAAGTACGTCCACAAGCCTTCCAGGATCCCGAACTCGATGCATACCTCCCACTGGATGGACAGCCGGTCGTTCGGAATGCCGTCCAGGATGCGTTCGAGCTGACGCTCCATCGCCTGAGTCCACGGTCCGAGCGCAGCCGGCCGGGAGTTCGGGGCCACATAGATCGTGACGACGCTCAGCGGTGACGGCAACCCGACCATGAATCGAGTCGCCTGAGGCAACGTCCCGGCTGCCTGAGCAGCTGCGAACCGTTCCCACGAATCCAGCGCCGCCTCGGCATACCCCAAGTCCACCAACTCGAGCGGCCCGGCGCCGTCGATCACCTCATATTGGGGGATATCACGTCCCAGATATGCGGCATTGACCGACTTGATCTCCAGCTGAGGGCACTGTCCCAGTTTCGGGAATTGCCACTGGATCCACCTATCCCGCTCGCCCACCTCGCCGTCGGGAACACGTCGCAAGTGGCCGGCAAGATGGTCTCGCACGAGCGCGAACAGCTCATCCGGTTCAGCTACCGGCGCGCTGCCCACCAAGTGAGCTCCACGGACTTCAGCCATCGGCATCTCCTCTCACTAGATCTCAAGTGACTCGCTGGCTCGATTTCTCAGCAGTGGCGTGCAGGCGACTATCGACTGATGCGCTCCCGCGCCGCCTCGGGCGATTCGGCGTGTCGCGACGCCGCGATGCCGGCTTCACGGTCGAGCGGGAAGGGTGCCATGCCGTCGGGCCCAGGCGGTGCCGCCTCGGGCGGGAACAGTGCGAAGCCTGATTCGTCTCGTGGCTTGCGCTCAAGGTTGAGGCCGCGGGCGTTTGCCCCTTTCGGCGGCTCGACCGGAGTGTCCTCGAGCACCTCGATGTCGACCCACCACTTCTTGGCCTGGTTGATCTCGCCACGGCCGAGCTTGTCGTCGAGGCGGGCGATCCACGCCCGGGCAAACGGCAGCTTCATCGCCGCCCACTGGAACGGGCGCTCGGCCAGCACGCCCTCCACGTTGTACGGGCAGGTCTTCATGCAGCGCCCGCACGCCGAGCCGCGCATGTTGGTGATGCGGTAGCGAGCGCAGCGATCCACGTCGGGCTTCCACATTTCATAGCCATTGAACATGACCTTGTCGCCGAAGCGAATAGCGCCGACCGGGCATTCGCGGGCGCATTTCGTGCACTTGGTGCAGAAGTCCTGCAAGCCGAAGTCGATTGGACGGTCGGGCGTCAAGGGCATGTCGGTGGTGATTGCGCCTGACTTGAACCGGGGCCCCACAAAGGGGTTGAGCACCAGCTCGCCGATGCGTGACAGCTCGCCGATGCCCGCCGACAGCAGCAGCGGGATGTGGTTGATCTCGTCGTCTGCCGCGGTGTGGGCCTGCGCGGCGTACCCGAGCCGGCGGATCTGTGCGGCGATGGCATTGGCGATGACCGACGCCCGCAGATAGGCCCGCATCGACTGCGCGCCGCTGATCCAGTCGTCGCCGGAGGCGCCCTCCATGGTCTCGTAACCCTGATCGAGCACGAACACGATGGCATTGCGGTGTTTCGCCTCGATCGGCTCACCTCGCGGGTTGTGCGAGTACCAGGCGTATTCGGGTGCTTCGCACACACCGGTCATGTCGGCACCGATGAAGTGCCCGAGCGCTTTGACGGCATCGGCATTCGCAGTGGCGTCGTCTGTGCCAGGGCCGATCTCGGGCGCTGCGTCGCCCCGCTGCAGCGGGACCAGTCGCCGCAGCATCTCTTGGGAAGCGATGCCATGGGGCGCCTTGCGTATGAACCTGGCCACTTCCTTCTTGGGCCGCGGGCCCAAGTCACCCGCCCCGGCCCGGACGAAGAAGTTGTGCCGGGCCGCGGGCCGCTTGATCTCCTCAGGAACGACGAGCGTGGTCGGCTCGTCGACTCGCTTGACCTTCTCCATGGGGTAGCGGCCCAGGTGCCACGGTCGATGGCGCCCGTCTAGACGGCTCCAACCGGGCCGAGTTCCTCCCCATCCGAGCCAGTGCTTCGCTTTGATGCTGGCGTTCTGCACCACGTTGCGAGGCGCGAGCGGGCCGTCAGGCGTCAGCTCCAGGTTCGTGGTGACCACCGAGACGGCGAAGCCTCGTTGCAGGAAGGGATGGCTCAGACAGCGGCGGCCGGCTTCGAGCACACCCGCCTCGACGGCAACCCGGCAGAGGTCGACATCGGAGGCCGCTGCTGTGTGCGCCGTCGCGGCATAGCCCAGCGTGCCGAGATAGCGGGTGAGCACGGTGGCAATCTCAGTGGCTCGAAGATCGGCGTTGTCCTGCTCGGAGCCGCTGATCCAGTCGTAGCCCGGCTCGCCGGGGCGGATCGGTCGCCCGTGCCCGACGATGATCGCGATGGCGTTGCGATGGCCCTCGATCGCCTCGGCAGTCCAGCACCCCGGCGACGGCTCGCAGATGCCGGCGAGGTCGGCGTCGAGGAAGAAGCAGTAACCGCGCATATTGTCAACTGCGGCCCCGACGCTGGGCATGGGTGCAGGCGCTGCCAGCACGTCCCCCGTCCGGCACGCCGTGAAGACGTCGACGATGTCGTCGAAGACGTGCGCCACGCCCCACTCTCCGGGTGTGCCCGGTGCGGGCGGCGAGTCGGGCAATCGCGTTGTCGCGTCAAGTGACCCGGGGGCGAGACGAGGCAGCAGTTCGGTGGGCAGCGGTCCAGCCGCCGCCGGCCGCTTGCGATGAGAAAAGAGGCGCATCAGGCTCCGTGAACGTGCTCGTCAGGTCTGTCGCGAACCGGACAGCACGTTGGTCCCCGCGTCGCCAGATAGCGAATTGGGCGAAGCCGTCAGTCGGCGGCCACTGGCGGCGTGGTCTCGCTCATCCTGTCCCACACCACTTGGTCGGGCAGGCTCATGACCATGTCGTAGTGGTCTTCGGGCATGAGCCGCGGCATGCCCGTATCGGATGACGGCTGCGAAACAGGCTCAGCGGGACGGGTGTATTCCGCTGGGTACTTCAGCCGTTCGAGCTCGACCCCGGAGATGCCGCACAGATCCTGCACCTCGGGGTCTACCCACTGCTCGGCCGGAATGGCCGATCCGCACGCCACCTCAAGTGCCAGTCCCTCAGGGCCGGCGAAGTAGATCGACTGGATGAAGCCGTGGTCGATCGGCCCGAACACCTGCACGCCACGATCACGGATCCGATCCCGCAGCGCCATCAGGTCCTCGAACGTGTCGACGTTGAAGGCGACGTGCTGCATGGTGCCAGCGGTGACCGGCTCGCCGGGGCCGCCTGCGTGAGTAACGCCGAGCTCGATGTCCTTGGCGTTGTCGGGATGCTGCACGAACGCCAAGTAGCTATCGGGTGCCAGCTCCACGAAGCCGTGATAGGTGCCCTCCACCCCGTGCATCCAGTACAGGGCCTTGAGCGGCAATCCGAGAACGTCGCACCAGAATTCCAGCTGGCCCTTCATGTCGCGGGTGGACAAGGCGAGATGGTTCACGCCGTTGGGATGTAGTGCAGTCATTCGAGCCGCCCCCAAGTTCAGTTCTCTCGTGACTATAGGCCTCGGGGATTCAGGGCAAGCAACCTGAGCGCGCTCAGGAAGTCGCGGCAGTGAGCGATTCTTTGTGGCGTTCGTAGTTCTCGACCATCGTCACGAAGTGGGCCGGGTTGTAGATGTCTTCCTCGTAGCTCCACAGCCCGTCGCCCGCGTACTGGAGATACGAGAAGTTGTACTCCCGATGAATCGAGCCATCGCCGGGATCGGCCATGCAATTCCAGAGCTTGCACACCACCCAGCCCCGCTCTTCATCGATGATGTACCACTCGATCGGGAACTCGACCATTTCGGATCCCGGCCACTCGCTCATCTGGTTCTGGATCCACTCGTAGATGGCTTCTCGTCCGTTCATGGTGCCGAAGAAGTGCTCGACGTAGGTGGCGTCGGTAGTGAACCGGTCGGCCCAGTCACGCCAGTCGCCGGTCGCCCCTGCCTTCTTGCTTGCCGCCTGGTAGACGGCAAGTGCCTCCTCGATCTCAGCGCGGCTCCATCGGCCCATCGTTCGTCATCCTTGGTTGGTGGTTTGTGCGGGACGCGAGGCAGGCGATGGCATTCTCAGGCTGTAGCCATCGGCGCGATCACATGCTCAGCGAACAGATCGAATGAGCGGTCCACCTCGTAGTTCGTGAGATCACCCCACGCAAACACACCGACGAAGTAGTCGGTGCCTGCCTCTTCGGCGAACCGTTCGCAAACCGAACGGATGGTCTGTGGCGAACCGACCACGACCGCCTCGAAGTGCTTCGCCTTGTCGTAGTCGCCGCCGAGCGTCGGGTCGTTCGGCGGGATCATCTCGTAGCGACGAAAGAGCCGTGTTAGGTGCTCGGTGAACGCAATCCACGTCCGGCGCCCGATCTCGTCGGCCTCGTCATCGGTGGGTGCGACGACCAGTCGCCGCAGCCCTCCGATCATCGGCGAGTGGTGCCTGCCGATGCCGTCGTCGCGGAGCAGCTCGTGGTAGCGCGCCGTGCTCCCGGCCACCGCAGCCAGCGGCCCGGCGGCCATCGTGCGCACGCCCATCTCTGCGGCTGTTTCAAGCTGGCCCGGCCGCCACAGTGGCGGGTAGGGCTTCTGGTACGGCTCGAACTCGATCGGCACATCGCCGAACGAAGAGAACTCGCCTTCGAAGCTGAAATTCCCCGTTGTCTGCATGGCGGCGAGGATCAACTCGAGCGATTCGTCGGTCTTGGCAATGGCGTCGTTGGGGTCGAGGCCCCACAGCAGGTGCTCGGGCACGCTGATTCCCTTGCCGAAGCCGAATTCCAGCCGGCCCTCGGAGAGCTGGTCGAGCATGCACAGCTCCTCGGCCAGCCGGATCGGGTGGTAGAAGGGCAGCAGGTGCACCAGCGAGCAGATGCGAATGCGGCTGGTGCGCTCGATAGCCGCAGCGAGGTACACGTTGATGCTGGGTGCGGCGTCGAGCGGAATCAAGTGGTGCTCGGACTTGTGCCATCCCCAGACTCCGGCTTCCTCGGCCCGCACCAGCAGGTCCAGCCTGTGCCGGTACAGCTCGTGCCACGGCACATCGCCGGGTTGTTCCAGCTGGTCGAAGATGCCGAAGCGCATGGGCGGCGAGAGTACTTGTGCGCCGCTCGCTCGGCCGAATCGACCTGCGACGGGGCTCAGATGATGGCGCTTTCGACGAACGGCCGGTTCTCGACGATGCGCTGGTAGCCCAGCGGCGTGAGATCCAGCGTGCGGTACTCGCCGTAGGCGATCCACTCCGAGACTGCACGGCCGATGGCGGGCGATTGCTGCATGCCGTGTCCGGAGAACCCATTGGCGAAAATGAAGTTCGCTATCTCGTGGTGCCGCCCGACCACGACATTGTGATCGAGCGTGTTGTAGGCGTAGTGACCGGCCCACTGGCTGGTCACCTTGAGGCGTTCGAATGCCGGCACTCGGTGCACCAGCACCGGCCACACCTTGTCCTCGAAGATGTCGTGGTCCATGGCGAAGTCGTCGTAGTCGACGGCGGGGTCGATGTCCGGTGTGCAGCCGCACATGTAAGCGTCGCCGTCGCTGCGCATGTGAACGCCGGTGGGATCAATGGTGAGCGGCAGAGCGCGGTCGAGGGGCTCAGCGGCTTCAAAGATGTACGTGTAGCGCTTGCGCGGCTCGACCGGCAGGTCGGCGCCGACCATCCGAGCCACCTCGATCGCACGCGGGCCTGCCGCATTCACCAGCGTTTCGCACCGCACCGTCTCGCCGGACCCCAGCACCGCAGCCTCGACCCGCCCCTCAACTACGACCAGATCAGCAACCTCGGCAGTCACGTATTCGACGCCGTTTTGGCGGGCCTTGCGCCTCCACCAGTCGAACATGGTGCCCGAGTCGAAATAGCCCTCATCAACGAGATTGTGGCTGCCGCACACGATGTCGTCGACGTTGTAGAAGGGGTAGGCGGCCTTGATCTCGGCGGGGCTCATAATGCGGGTGCCTGCGCCGAGCTCAGCCTGAATTGCCTGATTGGAGCGCAGGGTCGCCGCGAAGTCGTCATCGCCGGCGAGGTACATGTAGCCGAAGTGGTGCACGAACAGGTCGGGGACCTCAGGATCGCCGCCGAGGCGCTCTCGGAAGTTGCGCACGAAGTCAGCCCCGAATCGGGAGATCTCAACGTTGAGCGGGTTAGAGAACTGCTGGCGCATGCAGCTGTTGGTCAGCGATGTCGAGGCTTGCGCGTAGGTGGGGTCGCGCTCGACCACCAGCACGCTGCCGTCGAAGCCGTCGTTGGCCGACAGCGCCCAGGCAATCGACGAGCCAATGACGGCACCACCGACGATCACGACGTCGTAGCTGTCGTTCATCAAACACCGTTCTGTCGCAGGATCCGGTCCCGAGCCAGCCCTCGAAGACCCAAGCCGATCGCCAAAGATGATGGCAGTCCTCGCTTCCGCCAGAAGGCACAGCGGTCGTATCGCCTCGAACGGGCGCGGGAGTCGGGGACAATGGCCCACAGAGACTGCGTCAGTTCAGGGAGGATTTCCATGAGGCTGCAGGGCAAGGTGGCGTTGATCACAGGAACGGGCAGTGGCATTGGGCGGGCGACGGCCTTGCGCTTCGCCGCCGAGGGTGCTCGCATCGTTGCCGTCGACATCGCTGCCTCGAACGACGACACCGTGGCGGAGGTGCGGGCCGCAGGCGGCGAGGCCATAGCTGTACGTGCCGATGTGTCGGTGGAACCGGATGTGGCAGCCGCCTTCGGTCGTGCCGAGGACGAATTCGGCGGGCTCGATGTGGCGTTCAACAACGCCGGGATCATGCTCGATGACGACACCGACGCCGTAGCGACCAGCGACAAAACGATCGACCGCACGTTCGAGGTCAACGTGAAAGGCGTGCTGTACGGCTGCAAGCACGCCGTGGAATCGATGCGGCGCCGCGGCGGCGGATCGATCATCAACACCGCATCGTTTGTCGCGTCGGTCGGCGCTGCCACGCCGCAGATCGCCTACACCGCCTCCAAGGGCGCCGTGCTGTCGCTGACCCGGGAACTGTCGGTCGTCCACGCTCGCGAGAACATCCGCGTCAATGCGCTCTCGCCCGGGCCGCTGCGCACCGAGATGCTGATGTCGTTCCTCGACACCCCCGAGAAGAAACAGCGCCGTCTGGTGCATGTGCCGATGGGCCGCTTCGGCGAAGCCGACGAAATGGCGGCAGCGGCTCTGTTCCTGGCATCAGACGACTCCTCCTACATGACCGGCGCGAACCTCCAGATCGACGGAGGCCTGACCGCCGCCTACGTCACTCCCGAGTAGCGCCGCCTGGAGCTCGGGCGCTTCGCATCGCTCGCTGGCCGTTCGGCGTCCAGCACTAGTGTCCGGTCGCAGGAGCAGCGGCGACGCGAAGTCGCCGCAGGATCGACGCCTGGGGGGCGGGATGCTTGGTCCATATCGGGTGCTGGATCTCACCGACGAACGGTGCTGGTTCGCCGGCAATCTGCTGGCCCAGCTCGGCGCCGATGTCGTGCTCGTGGAGCCTCCGGGAGGGTGGCCGCGTGGCTATGCCCACGACGCCTACAACCGCGGCAAACGGTCGGTCGTAGCGGCTGACGCCGACGAGGTGGCCGACCTCGCCGCCGGAGCCGACATCGTGCTGCACAACGACGCCACACCGTTTGTGCTTGACCTCGGGGCCTTGCGCGAGGCGAACAAGCAGCTCATCACCGTGCACATCACTCCTTGGGGCGAGACCGGGCCGAAAGCCGACTGGAAAGCGACCGACCTGACCCTGTTCGCATCCAGCGGCCAGCTGGCGGTGACCGGCGACAGCGACCGGCCCCCGGTGCGCATCAGCATCCCCCAAGCGTGGCTCCACGCCAGCGCCCAGGCTGCCGTCGCAGCGCTCGTAGCGCTCGAGCACCGGGCCCGTTCCGGACGAGGCCAGCACGTGGACCTGTCCACCCAACAGGCAGTCTGCGAGACGGCTCTGTCAGCGATCCTCTACGCGCCCGCCGGCTTGGAAGAGGTGCAACGCGAGGCAGGCGGCGTGCGCTTCGGCGCGCTCATGCTCCGCACGATCTATCCGTGCAAGGACGGCTACATGATCGTCACCCTCGCCTTCGGTCCGATGATCGGCCCGATGGTGCACCGCTTCCTGGCATGGATGAACGAAGAAGGCTTCTGCGACGACGAGACGCTCAACAAGGACTGGGTGAACTTCGCACTGCAGCTGCAGAGCGGCGAGGAGACCGTCGACGTCATCGAAAACGTGATGGCGGACGTAGCCCGCTTCTGTCTTACGAAGACGAAGGCCGAGATGATTGAGCGGGGCCTGCGCGACTCGCTGCTCGTCTGCCCGGTCAACACCCTCCAGGACGTGCTCGACAGCCCACAGCTCGCCGCACGTGACTTCTGGGACGATGTCGATGGCATCCGGCTTCCGGGGCGATTCGTGCTGGCCGATCGCACGCCCCTGCAGCCCCTCGGTTCACCACCCGACGCGGGCGCTCACACCGCAGCAGTGCGGGCCGAACCCGGTGCAGGCCTGCCTTCGGCGCCGGAACCACTGCCGCCCAACGCCCGCTTGGATAAGCCGCTGGCAGGTCTGAAAGTCGCCGATCTGGCCTGGGTTGCCGCCGCTCCCCTCGCAACGAAGATCCTGGCGCATTGGGGCGCCACCGTCGTGCGGGTCGAGACCCAGAACCGGCCATGCCTGCTGCGAGGCGCCCTCGGCCATCGCGACGACGTGGCCGACCAGGAGAACGCCATCGCCTGGCATTCTGCGAACGCCAACAAGATGACGATCTCGCTTGATCTGTCCAAGCCAGAGGCTCGCGAGGTCGTACGTGATCTCGTCGCATGGGCCGACGTGGCCATCGAGTCATTCACGCCCGGCACGATGGCCGCTTGGGGACTCGGCTACGACGATCTCCGGCAGATCAATCCCGACTTGGTCATGGTGTCGAGCTGCGTGATGGGCCAGAGCGGCCCGCACCGCAACTTCGCTGGCTTCGGCAACATGGCGGCATCGGTCGCCGGGTTCTTCGACATCACTGGCTGGGAAGACCGAGGACCGGCCGGCCCGTACCTTGCCTACACCGACTACTGCTCGCCCAGATTCACGGTGTGCGCCCTGCTCGCCGCGCTCGACCACCGCCGCCGAACCGGCGAGGGTCAGCACCTGGACTTCTCCCAGATGGAGGCAGCGGTGCACCTGCTGGCGCCCGCGATCGCCGAGATGCAGACCACCGGGCTGCGACGGACCCGGCGCGGCAACACCGACGACGCAATGGTTCCCCACGGTGTGTACGCGGCTTCCGGCGACGACGAGTGGATTGCCGTCGCGATCGAGAACGACGAGCAGTGGCAGTCACTGGCGATCGAAATGCGTCGGGAGGACCTCGCCGAACTCGACCAATCCGCCCGCAGGGCCCGCCAGGACGAGCTCGACGAGATCGTCACCGCCTTTACCGCCCGCCAGAACGGTCCGGGTCTCATGCATCGCCTCCAAGCGCACGGCATTCCCGCTCACTACGTCCAGAACTCGGGTGCCTGCATCGACGATCCGCAGCTCGCCCATCGTGGCCACTTCCAATGGGCGCCCCACCAATACGCCCGCCGCGCAGTGATCGACGCCGTGCCGTACACGCTGTCGGAAGCCCATAGCGGCTTCGACTGGGCTGGGCCAACCTACGGCGAGCACACCTTCGAGATTCTCGGTGAAATCCTCGGCTACGACGCTGATGGCATCGCCGAGCTAGCTGTCGCCGAGGCTCTCGAGTAAGCAAAATGACTCAGCACCCGCGGCTGGAGGCGGCGCTCGGCGACATCACGGTCGAACAGGTCGACGCCATCGTGAATGCCGCCAATGAGACTCTGTTGGGCGGGGGCGGCGTAGACGGCGCCATCCACCGGGCCGCGGGGCCTGAGCTGCTCGCACACTGCCGCACCCTCGGCGGCTGCGCGACCGGACAGGCCAAGGTCACGCCGGGATTCGGGCTGCCCGCCCGCTGGGTCATCCATACCGTCGGGCCGATCTGGCACGGCGGCGACCACGGCGAAGCCGAGCTGCTGGCGTCGTGCTACCGGGAATCGCTCGCCCGCGCCGATGAGGTCGGCGCCCGTTTGGTCGCCTTTCCTGCCATTTCCACGGGTGTGTACGGCTACCCGATGGCGCCCGCTACGCAGATCGCCGTGGAAGCCGTCCGCAGCACGTCCGCCGATGTCGAGTTGATCCGTTTCGTCTGTTTCAACGACGAGGCCCTGAGCGCGTACGAAGCGACTCTGGCTGAGTGACATCGAATGAGGTCGCATTCTGCGGGCCTTCACAGGAGATTGCCAGCTTCCTCGACAAGACTTGGACTCAGTGCGTCTGAGATGGCAGTGGTCGAGAGTCGTCATGCTGGCACTGGCATTCGGAACGGCGCTCGCAGTCGTCCTGCCGGCGCCAGCCGCTGCCCACACGGGCCTGGATTCTTCGCAACCATCTGGCGGCGAGATCGTCGGGGAACCCGTCTCACAGATCTCGCTCATGTTCAACCGTCCGGTCGAGCCGGCCGGGAGCGGTCTCACGGTCTTCGACAGTGACGGTATTGAGCACCGCCCCGACTCGCTGAATTCTGCAGACGGGCAGACGTGGCTCCTGTACTACGAGCCGCCACTGTCAAGCGGGCGATTCGAAGTCTCGTGGCGGGTCGTGGCCGAGGACGGCCACGTCGTCGAAGGTTCATTTGGGTTCACGGTCGATGGGAGTCCGGACCCCTCATCGACATCGACTGGGGATGCGAGCCATGCGTCCGACGGGGAGTTCCCCGACGAAACCGTCGACTCTGCAGAGGGGGTTCGCTCAGCCAGTGACAGCGCGCCTGCAAGCTCAACCGGCTCGGCCCGCGACGACGATCCACTTCGGCCGACGATGACCGTTGCTGACCCACCGTCGGTGCCCGATAGTGCGGAGAACGCGTTCTCGTCAGCTCCGCCGACAACCGCGGCTGCGGAAGACATCGGCGAAGCAGAAGGCAGCGAGACATCGCAGGCACTGCACCGCAGCTCAGGAGCGACCGGCGCACAGAGACTCGCTGAGTCGATGCGAGCCTTGGGACTGCTGGCGACGTTGATCATCGTGGGCGGGTTCGCGTTCATGGCATTCGTCGTCCGCGACGAGCCGCTCGAGCGGGCCCGCTTCCGGACGTGGGTTCGCTACGGCGGACTCCTGCTCGGGGCCAGCGCAATTGTCGCGGTGCTGACCCAGGCCGCCATCGTCGAAGACGACTGGTCTGCGATCTGGACGGTCGATGCGATCACCGGAACTCTCGGGACGCAATTCGGCCTAGCCGCAGGTCTGCGCCTGGTCGGCGGCCTCGCCGTGTTCACGGCATCGCGTCTCGATGCACCGCATCCCGACAGGTCTGTACTGGCGGCGGTAGGGATCATCGGCGCTGTCGGGGTCGTGGCCTCGTACTCCTTCGATGGTCACACGGTCACCGAGGGGCCGAGGTGGCTGCACACGGTGGCCAATCTGACTCACGTCAGCGCTGCCGGTGTATGGAGCGGCGGCTTGGCGATGCTCTCCAGCGTCCTCCGGCGTCGCCGCCGCAGCAGCACCGAGGTGATCCGGCACGTGATGCGCTTTTCTCTGTTGGCGTCCGTCTCGTTTGTTCTCGCGGGCGTTGCCGGCACGGTGATGACGGTGCTCGTGGTGGATCGATTCGCCGACCTATGGTCGAGCGGGTGGGGCCGCTTGCTGCTCGCAAAGATCGCACTCGTGGCCGTCGCCGCAGCTTTGGGGGTGCGCAACCGCTGGGTCCATATGCCCGTCGCATCGCAAGTCGCTGCCCAATCGGCCGAGGATCCGGTACACAAGCAATTGTTCCGAACTGTGGTCACCGAGGCCGTACTGCTTGGATGCGTCGGCGTCGTCACGGCCTTTCTCGTGGGAGCATCTGTACTGTGACCGGAAGTACAACCGGGCTTCGGATCGCCGTGGCGATATTTGTCACCTGCGTGATAACCGCAGCCTGCGGTGCCGATACCAGCGAAGCCGGCGACACGTCGGCTACCGAGCCGCCCCGGGCACAGACCGCTGAGGTGACGGCTCCCACGAGCACTGCTGCTGCGCTGGTTATTCCCGATGGTGCTGAGGTGTACCAGCAGTACTGCGCCGAGTGTCACGGGGCGGACCTGCGCGGTACTGACAAGGGCCCATCACAGCTCTCCATCGTCTACGAACCCAACCACCACGGCGACTTCGCATACCGGGCGGCGATCCGTGACGGCACTCGGGAACACCACTGGTGGTTCGGCGACATGCCACCTGTCGAAGGCATCTCCGATCTCGAGATCGAGAAGGTCATCAGTTTCATCCGTGCCGAACAGCAGCGCCTCGGATTCGAGGAATGATCTCGCGCTATCCGCAGCACCACGGCACTGCCCGGAACTTCGAGCCGATCTAGTCTCGCTGCGCCGGGTCGACGGAATCGCCCGAGCTCGCACGAATCACGGAGGGGGCCACCATGGCCAAACGCATCCTGCTCACCGGAGCGTCAACGGGAATCGGGAACGCCACCCTGCAACGCCTCGTCGCCGGCGGTCACGAAGTGGTCAACCTCGACGTGAAGGACGCTCCGCAAGGCGCTGCCGAGCACTATCACTGCGACCTGTCCGATCCAGACTCGATCGATGCGGTGGTCGGAGGCCTCGAGGGCTCGTTCGACGGTTTGGGCAACATCGCCGGCGTCGCCGGGAGCATGGGCGCCGAATTGGTACTGCGGGTGAACGTGTACGGACTGCGTCACATCACCGAGACGTTGCTGGCGGCGGGCAAGCTCAATGACGGGGCGTCGATCGTGAACATCGCCTCGCTCGCCGGCATGGTGTGGAACCGCCATCTCGACCGGATCGCAGAGCTGGACGCCGCCGAAGACTTCGCCGCCGGCATCGAGGTCGCCCAGTCCTACGACCGAGGTGGCCCCAACGCGTACACGCTGTCGAAGGAATGGGTCGTGTCCTACACGAAGAACTTGGCAGGACAGCTCGTGCAACGCGGCATCCGGGTGAATTCAGTCAGCCCTGGGCCGGTCAACACCCCGCTGTTCCCCTTCTTCGAGCAAGACGCCGGTGTCGAGCAGATGGCGTGGCTCAATGAACAAGTCGGCAGGGTTGCGACCCCTGATGACCAAGCAGAGGCGATTGCCTGGCTGCTGGCCGGCGACTCCGGCTGGGTGAATGGCGTGGACTTGCCAGTTGACGGCGGCCTGTCCGCTGGCATGACCGTGGGCTGGGCCAATCCCAAGGACTCGCCGGCGTCGCGCTCACGCGGTAGCTGAACGTCGGCGAGTCAAGGAGCCAAAGCCGAGAGGCCGAGCGACACTGTCTCGGGGAGATTCGACCATGAACTCTGGAACCGGACTGGTGCTCACCGAGCCGCGATCGTTCGAGCGGCGCAGTTTCGGCCTGCCCGATGTCGGCGAAGACGACGGCCTGCTGCGGATCGAAGCGTGTGGGCTGTGCGGCACCGACCACGAGCAGTACACGGGCCACATCACCAATCCGCACGCGTTCATCCCGGGGCACGAGGTGATCGGCATCGTGGAGGAGCTCGGCAATGCCGCCGCTGATCGTTGGGGTGTCAGCGCCGGTCAGCGGGTCGCCGTCGAGGTGTTCCTGTCCTGCAGGGAATGTGCTCAGTGCCGGTCGGGCCTGTACCGGCGGTGCGAACGCAACGGCCTCGCCACGATGGTCGGATTCACCGACGCGGACACGCCGCCAGGCTTGGGCGGCGGCTACGCCTCGCACCTGCACCTGCGCCCCGACTCGATGCTCATGGCGGTTCCTGACGAACTCGACGCGGTGACCGCCACCCTGTTCAACCCGCTCGGCGCCGGCATCCGCTGGGCGGTGGAGATCCCCGAGACCCAGCCCGGCGATGTCGTGGCGATCCTGGGCCCCGGAGTGCGTGGCCTGTGTGCTGCTGCGGCGGCGAAGGAAGCCGGCGCGGGTTTCGTCATGATCACCGGGCTGGGTACCCGAGATGCCGAGCGGCTGGCTCTGGCGCCAGTGTTCGGCGCGGACCTCGCCGTCGACGTGGCCGAGATCGACCCGAATCCTGCGCTTCGAGAAGCGACCGGCGGCAAGGCTGATGTGGTTGTCGATGTCACCGCCAAGGCGCCGGCCGCGTTCGCTCAGGCCATTCAGCTCGCCAGACCGGGCGGCACGATCGTGCTCGCCGGTACCCGCGGCACGCCCGAGACTCCAGGATTCGACCCAGACCACATCGTCTACAAGGAACTTCGGATATTCGGAGCGCTCGGCGTCGACGTGACCGCATATCGCAACGCGCTCGATCTGCTGGTCGCCGGCCGCTACCCCTTCGAGGAGCTGCCCCGCCGAGTCGCCGGTTTCGACGACCTCGAACCGCTCATCCAGCTGCTTGCCGGCGAACGTTCCGGCGTGCCGCCCGTTCACGGCGTCTTTGCGCCGTGAACCATCAAACACAGCACGG
>JAPOPC010000091.1 GCA_026713105.1 Acidimicrobiaceae bacterium | reverse complement strand
CTGTGTCTCGCAGGTACGGATGCCAGTTGCGATTTCCCCAGTAGCACGCCAAGGGCGTGCCTCGGCGAGCGAGCTCGCCAGACACCGCTGCCAGCAGGGCGCGATTCTGTTCATTGATCGGACTCACGCCGCCGTGGCGCAGGTACTGCGCTTCGACCGGGGCGAGCCGCTCCGCCGGGATGTCGCGCCCTCGGGTCACGTTGCGCAGGAACGGCATGACGTCTTCGGGGCCTTCGGGTCCCCCGAACGACGCCAGGAGCACCGAATCAATGGCTGCAGGGCCCAACGACTCGTCGGCAGGGGCAGTGCGAAAGTGCTGCACGGTCACGGATCTGCCATGCCTGACTCCGGCAGCGGGAGCCACCCCGCCCAGCCGGGCTGCGGGCGCCGTTTCGCTCGGCCGGGCTGCGGGGCCACGTTGGGCGTGCTCGCGAGCCGCCGTCGGCTGGCCAGCGGCCGCGCCGTCACCGACCGTTGCCAGCGCGGCGGCGGGTGCCCGCGATGTGGCGACGAGCAGCGGCACCGAGGCCAGCGCGGTGGCCATCGAGACGACGATGGCGGCGCCGAAGCCGTAGCTGTCGATCAGCAGGCCCACGAGGGGCGGGCCGACAAGCCCGCCCACGCCTGCAGCCGTGTACAGCGCGCCCAGCACGCCGCCGAGACCGGTCAATCCGAAGAGCTGCGCGGCCACAGCGGGGGACAGCGCGATGAAACCTCCGTAGCTGGCGCCCATGACCAGCACGAACACCACCAGTGCCGCCGAGCTGTCTCCGGCGAACAGCCAGATCAGGTAGCTCAGCCCCATCACCGTGTATGAGATCTGATACAGGCGCATCAGCGGCAGCACGCTGCCGAGCGCCCCGAGACCCAGCCGGCCCAGGACTGATGCCAGTCCGATGAGTGAGAGCAGCCAGGCACCTTGCGTGCCGCCGCGGTCGGTGACGTACTTGTCGATGTACACGATCGGTATGAACAGGCTGGCGCTCAGCAGGAACATCGACGAGTACAGCAAGCTGAAACGGCGGTTGCGCACCAGCCGCCGCATCGACGGCAGATCGCCGGACGTCGCCGCTTGGGGCGGTCGTCTGGCACCGAAGGCGGCGACGATCAGCAGTGCGGGCGCCACCACGGCGAGAACTCGATAGGCGTCACGCCAGCCGTATTCGGCCACGAGGTTCCTGACCACCGGCGCGCCCACGAGCTGGCCCAGACCGATGCCGGCCACCGCAACGCCGAGTGCCGATGTGCGATGTCGCTCGAACCATCCGCCGACGGCGGAGACCATGGGCACGTAGGCACAGGCCACGCCCACGCCGACGCCGAACCCGTACATCGACACGGCGAGCCACAGGTTGCCCGCCACCGCGGTGAACCAGAGTCCGGTGCCGAGGCTGACGGCACCCACGAGCAGGACTCGCCGTGGCCCGTAGCGATCGCCGAGGCGCCCGGTGAACACGCCGAGCACGAAGTAGATGAAGGTCGAGATCGAGAACAGCAGCGAGGTCAGGCCGGTGCCGATCCCGAATTCGGACCGGATCTCGTCCAGGACCACGCCGAAGCTGTAGGCCACGCCGAACACTGCGAAGGTGGCCAGCACAGCGGAAGACACCACCATCCAGCCCGCACCGGAATCGAGTCGCGTTTCGGAGGCGGCGGATCTCATTGCTGCGACCTGCGGGGCGTGCGCTGCGTGCCGCCGTCGGCGGGCTGGGAAGACGACCTAGCCATGCTCGGAGTGGGCTGCCCTTCGACGCGCGCCATCGCCGACACTGCTGGGGCTGCGCGACCGGGGACATTACTGCCGTACGGTGAAGGCCGTATGGAGACTGATGTCATCGAGCGGCCCGACACCCGCGAGACCGACGGCGACCACGACCGGTTCTCGCACTACGTCAACAAGACGGCGCTGACCCGCTCAGCCGTCAACGGCGAAGCGGTCGTGGCGCTGTGCGGAAAGAAGTGGGTGCCCACCCACGACGGCGAGCGCTACCCGGTGTGCCCGGCGTGCAAGGAGATCTATGCCGGGCTGCGGCGCTGATCCGCGAAATTGGCTGATACGCCTTCCCGGTCGCGGGCTAGCCTTGGCTGCATCGTGACCGCACCATCCGTCGGCACCTCCGAATGCCGCCTTGGAGCTCCACCTCAGTGAGCACCACCAAGCGCGCCGGGCCGTCGAGCGCAGGCGCCTAAGCCCTATGGCGGACACCCAGGTGCGGATTCACGTTCCGGGCAATCACCTCATGGTCGGCGTGCTCGGCCAGCGCGATGAGCACCTGCGCCTCGTCGCAGACCATTTCGCTGATGCCGACATCCATGTGCGGGGCAACGAGATCACCGTCGCCGGCCCCAATGCGGCGCTCGTCGGTCAGGTCTTTGAGGAGATGGTGCAGGTCCTCGAGGCCGGCCAGCGCATCGAGCCCGAAGTGCTCGACCGCGTCATCGACATGGTCGAAGCCGACGAGAGCCCCAGCGACGTGCTGTCCGCCCCGATCCTGCGCGCTCCCAATGGCAGGGTGGTGCGTGCCAAGAGCGCCGGCCAGAAGCGCTACGTGGAGCTCGTGCGCGCCAACACCGTGACGTTCGCAGTCGGGCCAGCGGGCACCGGCAAGACCTGGCTCGCGGTAGCGCTGGCTGTCGACGCGTTGATGTCAAAGGCGGTGCGGCGCATCGTGCTCACCCGCCCCGCAGTCGAAGCGGGCGAGCGGCTCGGGTTCTTGCCGGGGGACCTGATGGCGAAGATCGACCCGTACCTCGCCCCGCTGTATGACTCGCTGTACGACATGCTCGATGTGGAGACTGCCGGCAAGCTGCTCGAACGCAAGACCATCGACGTGGCGCCGCTGGCATTCATGCGGGGCCGCACCCTCAACGACAGCTTCATCATCTTGGACGAGGCGCAGAACACCACACCCGAGCAAATGAAGATGTTCCTGACCCGCATCGGGTTCGGTTCCAAGGTGGTCGTCACCGGCGACCGGACCCAGATCGACGTGCCCGGCGGCAAGAGCGGTCTGCTCGACGTCGAACAGGCGCTGGACGGGATCGTGGGGCTGGCTTTCGCTCGTCTCGGCAGGCGTGACATCACCCGCCATCGCATCGTCGGCGACATCGTGGCGGCATATGACCGGCGTGACGCACAGCGCAACGGCGGCGAGTGAACCGGCCCCGCAGCGGCGCTCGGAAGCGAGCTGCCCCTCGCCGGCCGATGCCTGTGCGCACCTCAGCCGCGAGGGCTTCGGCATCGGCGAGCACAGCGTGCTGATCGCCGACCGCCAGAGCGATGTGCAGATCGATTCCGAGCGCTATCGCGTGCTCGTGTGCCAGGTGCTGGAAGCCGAGGGGGTGCCACCGGGCGCCGAGACCGCCGTCACGTTCGTCGGCTCCGACGAGATGGCACGGCTGAACGAGACCCACATGGGCCACGACGGGCCGACCGATGTGCTCGCGTTCCCCCTGGACCTCGTGTCAGGCGCGCAGTCGCCCGGCGATCGGGGGGCCGGCCCCGTCATGGCCGGTGACGTCGTCGTTTGCCCGGCCGTCGCGGCGTCGAACGCCCCAGCAGGAACCCGATCGCGCCCGGGGCACGACGGCAGCACCACCGCGGAAATCGATTTGCTGGTCGTGCACGGCGTGCTGCACTTGCTCGGCATGGACCACGCGGAGCCCGACGAGGCTGCGGCCATGCGCGCCCGCGAGTCTGAACACTTGCACAGCTTGTGGAGCCGTCCATGAACTGGGTGCTGGGTGCCGTCGCAGCAGCAATCCTGCTCGCGGCGGCCATGTTCCTGCGATTGATCGAGGCGACGTTCGTGCGGCTCGGTCGGGCCCGCGCCTCCGGGCTGGACGAGTCCAACGGGAGCAGTGAGCGGCATAACGGCGACCGCGACAACGGGCATGCGAGCGCGCCGCCGAAAGCCTCGCTGGAACAGCTCGTTGCAGACCGCGAGATCGTGCTGGGCCCCGTCTCGCTGCTGCGGGTCCTGGCCCAGGTGACGCTGGTGGGCGGCGTCACCTGGATCGCCGCAAACCGCACGGGCCCGGCGGGCATCATCGTCGCGATGGCCGTGACGGCGATCGTGCTGTTCGGCGTGACCGAGGCGATGCCGCGACGCTGGGGAGTCGAGGCCAACGACCGGATGGCGCGCGTGCTCGCGCCGGTCGCTCGTGTGCTGGCCCGCACGGGGCCGCTCGCATGGGTTGCGCGTCTGCTCGCGTTCCCGGCGCGGGCGGTCGGACCTGCCGCGACGCAAGGCGACAGCGGTGAGGTCACCGAGGACGAGTTGGTGGCGCTCGCCTCGGCCGCGGCGCAAGCCAGCCTGATCGAGGACAGCGAGGCCGAGCTGATCGGGCAGATCATGGAGCTCGGGGACACGATCGTGCGCGAGGTGATGGTGCCTCGCCCCGACATGGTCACCGTCGGTCTCGATGACAGCGTCGCCGATGCGCTGGAGCGGGTCATCGCGTCCGGCTTCACCCGTTTGCCGGTGACCGCCGCCAGCGTCGACGACCTGCGGGGAATCGTGCTGGCGAAAGATCTCGTCGCCGCCTACCTGCACGGCACGCCTCCCGATGGATCGGTCACGTGCGCGCAGGTGCTGCGGCCGGCCACCTTCGTGCCCGAGACGAAACGGGTCAGCGACCTGATGCGCGAGATGCAGGAGTCCAAATCTCACCTCGCCATCGCCGTCGACGAGTACGGCGGCGTGGCCGGATTGGTCACGCTGGAGGACATCATCGAAGAGCTCGTCGGTGAGATCGCTGACGAGTACGACGCAGACGAGGCGCTCATACAGGTCGTCGGCGACGATGCGTTCCTGTTCTCTGGCCGGCTGCCGGCGTCACGGCTGGCCGAGGTGCTCGAGCTGCGGTTGCCGGACGGCGACTGGGACACGGTCGGCGGCCTGGTGCTCGACCGTATGGGTCACGTGCCCGTAACGGGAGAGACCACCGAACTCGACGGCTGGTGCCTGTCTGCGCTCGAGGTGGCAGGCCGGCGCATCAACCTCGTCGGCGCCCGGCCCAGTGCTGGCCCACACAGTGCTGGCCCTGACAGTGCCGGCTCACACAGTGCGGGGACCGGCGGTTCGGGCCCGCCGGGTGCCGGATAGCTCCGGGCGAGCGATGCGCTCAGGCTTTGTGACCCTCGTCGGGCGCCCCAACGCGGGCAAGTCCACGCTGTTGAATTGCCTCGTCGGGGCCAAGGTCAGCATTGCCTCCGCCAAGCCGCAGACCACACGTTTGCGCGTCATGGGTGTGCGACACCTGAAGGACGCGCAGATCGTCTTCGTCGACACGCCTGGCATTGCCAAACCGGTCACCTCCTTGGGCGAGCAGCTCAACGAGACCGCACGCACGGCCATCGCCGACCTCGAGCCGGTGGACGTGATCTGCATGGTCCTCGACGCAACCGCCCCACTGGGCCGTGGCGACCGACTGATCTGGGAGTCGCTGCCAGCGGGTGCGTCCACCGTCGTTGCGGTCACGAAGTGCGATCGGGCGTCGAGAGCTCAGGTGGTGGCCCAGCTCGCCGCCGCTGCGGAATTCGATGCCGGCGCGTACTTTCCCGTCTCGGGGACCACCGGCGACGGCACTGATGTGCTGGTCACCCACCTCGCGGCTGGTCTGGCTGAAGGCCCGGCCTATTTCCCCCCCGAGAGCATCACCGACTTGCCCGACGCGTGGCGGATATCCGAGGCAGTGCGCGAGCAGCTGCTGGCACGGCTGGACGACGAGCTGCCCTACAGCATTGCGGTGCGAGTCACCGAGTGGGAGCCGGATCGCATCCGCTGCGACATCGCCGTAGAGCGGCCCTCCCAGAAAGGGATCGTCATCGGTCGGGGAGGACGGATGCTCCGCGATGTCGGCACGGCGGCACGCCGCGAGCTCGGTCTCGACGGTGTGTACCTCGAGCTGCGAGTTCGCGTCGAGCCGGACTGGCAGCGCACCCCAGATGCCGTCGCCCGGATGCTCGCGCCTGAAGCACCCTCGGGTCCGCACGGCTGAGGAGTGCAGGCTCAGCAAACGATCCGCTCTCGGATGGAAACGAGAAACTCGATCGCCTCGGCCTGGTCCACGCTGCGACGCATGGGCGGGAGCGGGTCGAGCAGGCGAGACCGGTATCCGGCGGTAGCGAGCCGTGAGTCGAGCACCGCCACCACCCCCCGATCGGTGGTGGTGCGTATCAGCCGGCCCACGCCCTGGGCCAGCAGGTCCGCGGCTTTGGGCACATCGACGGTCATGAAGGCGTCGTCGCCGGCCGCCTCGCGCCGCGCCGCGGCCAGCGGTTCGTTCGGACGGGCGAACGGCAGTCGGTCGATGGCCAGCAGAGACAGTGCCGGGCCGGCAACGTCCACCCCCTGCCAGAAGCTCATCGTTCCGCAGACGACGGTCGCCGGGTCGTCGCCCAGCGCCTCGAGGAGTGCAGTGTTGGACAGGTCGCGCCCCTGACGGAGCACCCGGATGCCCCCGAGCTGTTCGCCGAGCGCGTCTGCGGTGTCATGCAGAGCGCGCCAGCTCGTGAAGAGCGCGAGCGTGCGGCCTCCCACCGCCGAGACCAGTGCCGCCAACTCCCCGGCCGCCGCGGCGCGGTACGACTCTTGAGTCGGCGCAGGCAGGTGGCGGGCGCAGTACAGCAGCGCATGTGAGGGGTAGTCGAACGGGCTGTCCACCGAGAGATAGGTGTGATCAGCGGCGGGCACACCGAGTCGCTGGACAAAGTGGGGGCCGAGCGTCGCGCTGGTGAGCACGCATGCCTGGCGGCCCCACAGACGGCTGGCCAGCAGATCGCCCACGTCAAGCGGTGCGAGGCGGAGCTGTCCCCGCCCTTCCACCAAGATGACGGTCCCGGCGGGCGGGCTTGCAGCCATCCGCAGCGCAGTGAGCGACTCGGCCGCCAGCCGGCTGACGCGCAGCCGTTCCAGATCTGGCGCATCGTCGCCGTCGGCGCGGCGCAGCTCCGACGCGAGCTGCTCGACACGCCCGTCGGCTGCTTCGAGCAAGGTGGCCAAGTCGCCGGTGATTGCGCCCAGACGGGTGTCGCGCAGCGGTTCGAGTTCGCTGGCGAGACGTGCTGCCACGTCGGCCACGGCATCGGCCGCGGTGCCGCCTGCGCCGACGGCCCGAGCCTCGGCGGCGAGCCGCACGAAGCCTGCGGGGGTGAGTTCTATGCCCGCCACCTGGGTCACCACGGGTTCGAGCTGGTGCGCTTCATCGAACACCACGGCGTCGTGGGGTCCGAACAGGTAGCCGTCGCCGAACAGGTCGATGCAGTACAGGTGCTGGTTGGTCACGACGATTCCGGCCCGCGCAGAGCGGGCACGAGCCTCCTCGGCGAAGCAGTGGTGGCCCTGGGGGCAACGCTCGGCGCCGATGCACTCGGTACTGCTCACCGACACCGACGACCACACCCGCGCGTCGGGCGCGACCGTCAGCTCGGAACGGTCGCCGGTACGCGTTCGGGGCACCCACTGCTCGATGTCGGCGAGCTGACGCTGGCGCGCCAGTTCTGCCGGGGATGCGGGGCCGCCCGCGAGGTCGAGGTGCTGCTGCGCGTGCTCGCCGAAGCGGTGTCGGCAGAGGTAGTTGTTGCGGCCCTTGAGGACTTCCCACCGCACCGGGCGTCCGAATCGCTCGGCCATGCCTGCAGCCACGAGCGGGAGATCCTTGCTGACGAGCTGATCCTGCAATGCCAAGGTCGCGGTGGCGATGACGACGCGCTTGCCCGCGGCCGCAGCGAGCGCGGCGGGCACCAGGTAGGCGAGCGATTTGCCGACGCCGGTGCCCGCCTGGCACAGAATCGTGCCCCCGTCGCAGATTGCTTCGTGCACGGCGGATGCCATCTCGGCCTGACCGGTTCGCCGCTCGCCGCCGCCGGGGAGTTCGGCGATGACCTCGTCGAGCGCCGCAGCGGCGTCGGCGGTCTGCGCCGCAGGCGAATCGGGAGCTGGGGAAAGGTCCCACGGCTCGGCAGTGGGATCGTCGGACATCTGCCTCCTGACAGTCGGGGGTTGCCGGCTGACCCAACCGTAGGAGACGAACCGCCGGTAATCGTGTGAGTTTGTGCAACCGGGCGCACTGACCCGCGGCGGCAGGGGTTCTACCCTGCGCAGTGTGAATTCGGGTGCGGGAATCGACCTGTCGCGCCTGCCGACTCACGTGGCCTGTGTGATGGACGGCAACGGACGCTGGGCCCAAGCGCGCGGGCTGCCGCGCACCGAAGGCCACGCCGCCGGCGAGGAAGCCCTCATCGACACCGTGGAGGGCGCGGCCGACATCGGTCTGCAATGGCTCACCGTGTATGCGTTCAGCACGGAGAACTGGCGGCGCCCGCCGTCAGAGGTCCGCTTCCTGATGGGCTTCAACGAGTCGTTGCTGGTGCGGCGCAGCCATGAGCTGCACGAGCAGAACGTCCGCATTCGCTTTGTCGGGCGGCCGGACTCCCGAATCCCGCGGCGAGTGCGGGCACGCATCGACGAGGCCGTCGAGCTCACCGCGGCAAATTCGGGCCTCACCTTCACGGTGGCGTTCAACTACGGCGGCCGAGCCGAGATCGTCGATGCGGCGGCCGGGCTGGTGCGCTCCGGCGTCCCCGCGGACGAGGTCGACGAGGCCGCGCTTGCGAAGCACCTCTACGACCCTGAGATGCCCGAGGTCGACCTCATGATCCGGACATCGGGCGAGAACCGCTTGTCGAACTTCCTGCTGTGGCAGATGGCATACAGCGAGTTGGTGTTCACCGACACGCTCTGGCCCGACTTCCGACGTGGCGATCTGTTCGACGCCATCTGCACCTACCAGGCCCGCGACCGCCGATTCGGCGGCCTGAATCGCTGACCCGCACGTCTCCCATTGCGGCACCAACCCGCCGCAGCCATCACTCGAAACAGCGAAGGGGATACCCCCACAGATGCAATACCGGGACCGGGGAGTGGTGCTGCGCACCTTCAAGCTCGGCGAGGCCGATCGGATCATCACGATCATCACCTCCGAGCACGGCAAGGTGCGTGCGGTCGCGAAGGGATCTCGGCGGACGCGCAGCAAGCTGGCCGGCCACATCGAACCGTTGCGCCATGTCGATCTGCAGCTCTACCGGGGACGGGGCGAGCTCGACATCGTCACGGGTGCGGTGACGCTCGACCGCTGGCCGACATTGCGCTCCGACCTTGATCGGCTGGGTACCGCCATGACGCTGGTGGAGGCCGTGGACCAGTCGGTGCACGATCGTGGGGACGACCCCGTGCCCTACCAGATGCTCACCGGAGCATTGCGCCGGTTGGACCAGTCCCACTCTGAGATGCTGCTGCCGGCATTCCTGCTGCGACTGCTGGCCCACGAGGGGACCGCGCCGATGCTCGAGGGCTGCGTGGTGGGCACCGGCTGCGAGGACGCGCCCATCGTGGCGTTCGACCCTGCACAGGGCGGCGTGACCTGCGAAGTCCACCGGCGGGGCCGCCAGCTCTCAGCAGGGGCGCTCGCGATGCTGCGCTTGATCACCGAAGGCCGGGTGAATGCCGTGCTTGACCTAGAGCCCTCCTCCGACACCCACGAGGTCGCAGCAGTCGTCACCCGCATGTGGGAGTACCACATGGAAAAGCGACTTCGCAGCGCAGATTTGCTGCGCTGAGGGGCCAAAGACATGCGCCAGAAGGCACAGACGCCATAGCGGCGGAGGCGGCAGGAGACTCTGCGACGTTGCGACCGGTTCCCTATCGGGCGCAACGTGATGAGCCGATGATGTCGGAAAGAAATGCGGTTAGGTGCGTATCTCGGGCTTGCCGGATCGCGGGAGCAGAGGGTTCTGCCGCCTCCGCCGCGGACGCATCCGTCTAGCGGAACATCCTGGAGCGTCCCTGTGGGTTCTCGGCGGCGCCATGAAGTCGCTTGAAGCGCTTTTCCGCACGCGTATCGGCCGTCGAGCGCCACCACCTGCGGCCGCGCCAGAACGCCCCGGCCAGCGCCAGCAGCCCCAGCACTACCTGGGTGCGAGCCAGCCCGCGGCACAGCGGGTGCCGACTCTCAGGCGGTTCGTAAAAGGTGCCGGTGGTGCGAGCCGTGACATGAGCGGCTGAGATGGCATCACGCAGCTCGTCGAGATCCACGTCGGGCGGGGCCAGGCTCAGCGGCGGAATCGCGCACGTCCAGTCGACTTCGCCCTCCCGGATGTCCTCATAGGGACCGCCGAAGACTGGCATCGGCACCAGCAAGACCGCGATGCCCAAGAAGGCGCACAGGAAGACCACGGTGGTGTCACGCAGCCGCATGCCGTCAATGCTAATGAGCGCGGGCCTTTCGCCGGGGCACGAGGTCCGGCCGGCCGATCGGGCGAAATTCATCCCGGCGGCCCGCAAGACCCTCAGTACCCTTGCCGCCCGTGACTTCGCCCACCAGCGCTGAGCCAGCGCCCGACACCGATTGCGAGCCCGCGGCCGATTCCGCGCTGTTCGACAAGATAGTGAACCTCTGCAAGCGCCGGGGCATCGTCTTCGGCTCGGCGGAAATTTACGGCGGCTTTCGCAGCGCGTACGACTACGGCCCGATCGGTGCGCAGCTGCTGCGAAACGTGAAAGACGCCTGGTGGCGCTCGATGGTTCAGATGCGCAGCGACGTGGTGGGCCTCGATGCGTCCATTTTGGGTCCGCCCCAGGTGTGGGAGGCCTCGGGCCACCTGACGAACTTCAGCGACCCTCTGGTGGACTGCACAAGCTGCAAGACGCGCCACCGCCAAGACCAGCTCGACGACCCCGACCAGTGCCCCAACTGCGGCGAGAGCGGCACCTTCACTGAGGCCCGCGCCTTCAATCTCATGTTCCGCACCCAGGCCGGTCCGGTCGAGGGCGCCGGCGCGGAGGTATACCTGCGGCCCGAGACCGCCCAGGGCATGTTCGTGAATTTCAAGAACATCCTGGAAACCAGCCGCAAGCGACCGCCCTTCGGCATCGCACAGGTAGGCAAGTCGTTCCGCAACGAGATCACGCCGGGCAACTTCGTGTTCCGGACCCGCGAGTTCGAGCAGATGGAGCTGGAGTTCTTTGTCCCGCCCGCTGAGGCACAGCAGTGGTACGAGTTCTGGCTGGCCGATCGGTACCAGTGGTACGTCGACTTGGGCATCCCCGCGACTCACCTGCGGCTGCGGCCTCACGATGCCGACGAGCTCAGCCACTACTCCAGCGGCACGAGCGATGTTGAGTTCTTGTTCCCGTGGGGCTGGGGCGAGCTCGAGGGCGTGGCCAACCGCGGCGATTACGACCTGCGCCAGCACGCCTCCCATTCGGGCCAGAAGCTGGAGTACTTCGACCAGGCCAGCGGCGATCGATATGTGCCGCACGTGATCGAACCCGCGGCTGGAGCGACCAGGGCGCTCATGGCGTTTCTGCTCGCCGCATACCGGGAAGAAACCGTCAATGACGATCTGCGCACGGTGCTGGGGCTGCACCCCCGGCTTGCGCCCTACAAGGTGGCGGTGCTGCCGCTGTCGCGCAAGGAGCCGTTGGGGGCGCTGGCCGGCGAGGTGCTGGCGATGTGCCAACCGCACTGGATGTGCGACTACGACGAGACCCAGGCCATCGGGCGCCGCTACCGCCGCCAGGACGAGATCGGCACGCCGCTGTGCGTCACGGTCGACTTCGAGTCCATCGACGACCGCTGCGTGACCGTGCGTGACCGCGACACGATGGCCCAGGACCGGGTGCCGATCGCGTCGCTAGTAGACCATCTCGCAAGCCGCTTGGATCTCTAGCGGCACGATTCAGCGACGAGCTGGCGCGCGCGGGGGTTGGGATGGCAGACGTCGATGCGGGGCTGAGCACTCGCCAGCGGCAGGCCATTGCCGAACTCAGCGTTAACGCAGTACTCGACGCCCTGCATCCCTCCTTCGAGTCCGCCAGCGCATCAGGCGCCGGCGAGATCACCGCGCTGACCACCGGATTGGGGGCATCGCCCGGCGCAGCCTCCGGGCTCGTGGCCGTCGGCTCGCAGGCGGCGCTCGACCTCGCCGCCCAAGATCAGACAGTCATCCTGGTTGCCACCGAGACGACGCCCGCCGATGTCGCCGCCATGGGTCTGTCGGCCGGCATCCTGACCGCCCGCGGCGGCATGGCCAGCCACGCTGCGGTTGTCGCTCGTGGGTGGGGCATTCCGGCGGTGTGCGATGCACGCGAGATCACGGTGGAATCCGACAGCTTCACTGTGGGCGATCTCCGCATCGGCAACGGCACACCGATCTCGATTGACGGGTCAACCGGCGAGGTGACCCTGGGAGGACGTGAGGTGGCCGGATCGGCGGTCGCAGGCTCTGGGCCGGTTTCCGACCTGCCAGCGGAGATCACCGAAGTGCTCGGCTGGGCAGACCGCCTCGTGGCCGGCCGGTTCGCTGTGCTCGCGAATGCAGACGTCGCGCCGGATGCCACGATGGCACGGGCGCTCGGAGCGCACGGCATCGGCCTGTGCCGCACCGAGCACATGTTCTTGCAGCCCGATCGGTTGGAGATCGTCCAGCACGTCATCTTGAGCGGCCACGACGATCATCTCGACGACCTCGTGGCAGCCCAGCAGGCCGACTTCGGTGAACTGCTTGCTGCCATGGACGGCTTAGCTGTCACCGTGAGGCTGCTCGATGCGCCCATGCACGAGTTCCTGGCTGGCGCAGACCCCGAAGCCGCCGCGCCATGGCACGAGCACAACCCGATGCTGGGCGTGCGCGGCGTGCGGCTGGGGCTTCTGCGACCCGAGCTGTATGAGGCCCAGGTTCGGGCACTCGCTGGTGCAGTCGCCGATCGGCGCTCGTCGGGCGGTGACCCGCACGCCGAGATCATGATCCCGCTCGTCTCGACGACCGAAGAACTTGCTGCTGCCGTCCGTGTCGTGCGCACGTCGTGGGAGGACGCGCAGGCGGGTCCGGCGCCGCCGATTGGCACCATGATCGAAACGCCTCGGGCCTGCCTGATAGCCGGCCAGCTTGCACCCGCAGTGGATTTCGTGAGCTTCGGCACCAACGATCTCACTCAGATGGTGTTCGGCTTCAGCCGTGACGACACCGCCACCCGCGTCATCGCGCCCTACGTCGCCGATGGCCTGCTCAGTGCCGACCCATTCGCCTCGCTGGACCGTGCGGGCGTCGGGGAGCTGGTCAACACGGCAATGGTGCGAGGGCGATCAGCCAATCCGGATCTGCGCGCCGGAATCTGCGGTGAGCACGGCGGCGACCCCGCCAGCATCGCCTTCGCAGTGCAGGCCGGCATCGACTACGTGTCATGCTCGCCTTACCGGGTACCCGTCGCCCGCCTCGCCGCCGCCCAAGCCCTGCTCGCTAGGTCGGCAGCGGCGTAGGCGCGAGTCCGGAATCGGGGTGCGGGCCGGGGCTGCCTGATCGCTGACGAATCGTTAGCGTCGCAGTGAACATGAGTATTCGGGATTCCGACGTGCAGCGTGTGCGCGAGGCGACTGATCTCGTCGCGCTCATCGGACGCCGGGTCAGTTTGAAACGTTCCGGCAGCCGCCATGTCGGGCTGTGCCCGTTTCATACCGAGAAGACGCCGTCGTTCAGCGTCAGCGGCACCGACGGCTTCTATCACTGCTTCGGCTGCAAGGCCTCCGGCGATGCCATCACGTTCCTGCGCGAAACCGAGCACTTGGACTTCACTGACGCCGTCGAGCAACTGGCGGCAGCAGCAAACATCACCCTGACCTACGACGCGCCCGGCGCGCAGCGTGCCAACCAGCGTCGCAAGGAACTGCTCGACCTGCTCGAAAGGGCGGCCTGCTACTACCACGAGCGCCTGATGAGTAGCGCTGATGCCGGTGAAGCACGTGCGTACCTGCGTCGGCGCGGTTACGACCGCGACACCGTTGTCAAGTGGCGGCTTGGGTACGCACCACCGCTGTGGGATGCGCTGTGCAGACACCTCGATGCTGCAGCGCCGCTGCTGGCAGCAGCCGGTCTGGCTTACACCGAGTCGCGGCGAGCCAGCCAAGCCAAGGAGGGCGAGGACGCTGACGGGGATGGGGACCAGGCGTCGGATTTCTTCCGGGACCGCGTGATGTTCCCCATCTGTGATGCCAGCGGCCGGGTGGTCAGCTTCGCCGGGCGGGTCCTGCCTCGCCCCGATGAGCCGCCGCCGAAGGGCCCCAAGTACAAGAACACCGCCGGCACAGCGGTCTATGACAAGAGTAAGGTGCTCTACGGGCTGCATTTGGCAAAGCAGGCGGCGCGCACCACTGAACGCATCGTGGTGTGCGAGGGCCATACCGATGTCATCGGCTGCGACCTGGCGGGCATCTCCGAGGCGGTCGCCACCTGCGGCACTGCCCTGACTGCGCAGCACGCTGAATTGCTCTCGCGGTCGGCCAAGCGCATCGTGCTGGCCTTCGACGCTGACGCCGCAGGTCAGACTGCCGCCGAGCGCGTGCATCAATGGGAGCGCGCCTACGGGCTCGACGCATTCGTGGCGAAGCTGCCGGCTGGTGCCGACCCCGGCGATTTGGCAGCGTCCAACCCGCCGGCTCTGCGCGCAGCGCTAGACGAGGCCCAGCCGCTGCACACGTTCCGGGCCGAACGGATCCTGGAGCGGGCCGATCTCGACAGCCCTGCCGGGCGTGACCGCGCAGCCGACGAAGCGGCCCAGGTCTTCGCTGTGTATCCGGCGGAAGTCTTGCTGGACAGCGATCTCGAGCCGATCGCGGGCGGTATTCCGATGGACGTCGGCAGCTTTCGCGAACGCGTCGACGCGGCTCGGCGAGGTCTGGAAGATCGCTTGCCACCCGCGGCATCCGACCCGTACGCAGACGCCCCGCCTCCGCCCGATCCGGGGGAGGACTACCACGAGTCTTACGACAGCGGTACCTACGAAAGCGACTACCCAGGCGAAGCCGGAGTGGCGAGCACCGCCGGATCGCAGCCCCACCGGCGCGGGCGAGGCGCCGGTGCGGTGCGCGCCAAGAGCCCGCAGCAGCGGGCGGCCGACGACGTCAGCCTGCTGGCTGCAGCACTTGCCCCGCAAGGCAATGCGGAGGACCTGCTGGTGCGTGAGCTCTTCGCCACACCAGCAGGAGCGGAAGCATTCGACCGTATCTGTGCCGGTGCCCATGTTGGCGACGACCCCGACGACTCTGCCGTCGAATTGCTTGCTGCCGGCGAGAAACTAGGTGCGACGGTGAGCACAGCGGAGGCCATCGACCGGGCGACGATGGCGTTGCGTCACTTCGTGCGGGCAACGCGTCGCAGCGTGGGCGGGAGCGTGGACGGGCCGCATATCGAGCTCGATCGCAACAATGCGAACATCGAGCAATTGCTGAGATGGCTGCTCGACCGGGAGTCCGAACTGCTCGATGCCTCGGTGCGTGTCGGCGCCGCACAATCCGTCGTGAGCTGGGTGCATTCAGTCCGTAGCGCGCAGCCCTCTGCCGAATCAGAGCTGACAGGGTCGGAGCCCGCCGACGCAGTTACGGCCGGCGAAGAAGAGGCGGCCGCGGTGGAGTGAGGGTGCTCCGGGGGTGGGGCTCGAACCCACGACAAACGGATTAACAGTCCGCTGCTCTGCCAACTGAGCTACCCCGGACCGAACGGGCCCTAGGAGGACCCGAACGTGGGGAGCAACGATACTGAGTCGGCCGCGCCGAGTTGCGCTGCTGAGGGTGCGCAAAGTGTGCGCCGACGCCGTGTGGGCCGGGTGGGGATCGAACCCACGACCCAGCGATTATGAGTCGCCTGCTCTGACCACTGAGCTACCGGCCCGGCTGCACCGTACCGGGCTTGAGTGCCGGCGAGGGGATAGGTCAGTGGCACGGCCAAGGGCTAGTAGTTTGCGCAAAGGGCGCCGCAGTGGCGCAGTTGGGGAAGGTCATCCACCATGCACACAGGCACATCGCGGCGCGACGCCGACGAACGTACGAGTGAGCCACGACGCTCCCGTTCCCGACGGCCGCTGCGCTGGCGGCTCGGCGTGGTGGTCGCGGCGTTTGCACTCATCGCCGTTGCGTGTGGTGGCGGAGATGACGGCGGTGACACCGGCGAGGGCGTGGCACCCGAGCCCGAAACGACCGAGGCAGGCGAATCGGCGCCTGCCACCACCGTGTCCCAAGAGCAGGAGGAGGTCGTCGAAGCTCGCGAATCCGGTGAAGCCACCGGCGAAGACGTCCGTGAGACCGAGACCGGTCCCGTCCACGGCGGCAGGCTCGTGTACGGCATCGAGGCCGACACCGCTAACCCGTTCGTGCATTACGCCTCGTCATGCGCCATCAGCTGCCGAATGATCTTCCGGGCAGTCACTGATTCGCTCTACATCACCGACTCCGACGGCGAGATCGTGCCGTACCTGGTGGAGTCCGAGGCTCCGAACGAGGACTACTCGGTGTGGACGCTGAAGATCCGCGACGGCATCACGTTCCACGATGGGACGCCGCTGACCGGCGAGGCCGTGGCCTACAACATCAACCTGTGCCGCCTCAGCCAGCTCACGGGTCCAGCGTTCCTCGGCATCGCCGACGTCACCGGCGAGGGCCAGACAGTCACGGTCACCGCCAGCCCAGGCCAGCCGCTGGCACCCGGCCCAGGGCCTGGAGGACGTGCGGAAACGTGCGGCCAGATGTTCTCGCCGGCCTGGCTGGAGACGCTGCCGAACAACCCGCTGTACGTGTCGCCGGCATCGCCCCTGCCTGCTGAAGCCAGGGAGGCCGCCCGGGCCAGCGCCAGTGGTGATCCTTCCGCTCCCGTCGGGCTGGGTGCCTTCAGGTTCGTGAGCTACACGCCCGGCAACGGCAACAGCTTCATCGCGGAGCGAAACCCCGACTACTGGCGAGGCCCCAACGGCATCACCGGCGAGGAGCTGCCGTACCTGGACGAGATCGAGTTCGTGGTGGCCGTGGACATCCAGGGCCGCTCGAACGGTCTGAAGGCCGGCCAGTTCGACATCATCCACACTGCGAACGCGGACGAGATTTCCAAGTACGAGGGCGATACCGACTTTGTGACGCTGCAGGCGAACAACTTCGGCGAGACCAGCCACAACCTCATCAACGTCGCATCTGGCGTCAACCCGTGGCTGCAGGCCGTGCGGGGCGCAGAAGAGCCGATTCCGATGGATCCGCTGGGGCTCAACGCCACCAACCCGCTGGTGCATCTGAGCTGCCGCAAGGCACTCGCGCACGCCTTCGACGGCGAACGCTTCGCCAACGAGCGGCACCAGGGCCTGGTCAAGGTGGCCAACGGTCCGTTCCCGCCCGGCAGCATCGGCTACCTGGAGGACTCGGGCTATCCGTCCTATGACCTCGACGCTGCACAGGCAGAGTTCGAGCAGTGCAAGGCCGACAGCGGCCAGAATCCGGTGGCCTTTGCGTTCAACACCACCAACGACGCATTCAACGTGGAGTCCAACGAGCTGATCGTGTCCATGTGGAGCGACGCCTTCGGCGACGAGCTGGCGGTGTCGATCGCACCGATCGAGCAGGGCCAGTACATCAACCTGGCGCTCGTCGGCGTCTTCCAGATGCAGGGTTGGCGGAACCACGGCGGTGTGGACCCCTCCGAGCAGTGGTACTGGTGGAGTCCGTTCACCGCGAGCCCGGTCGACCCGTCGGTGCCCGAGTTGGCACTGAACTTCGGACGATTCCTGGACCCCGCAATCTTCGATGCGCTCAACGTCATCCGGCACGTCCCCGACCCGGCGGCGCGGCAAGCCGCAGCCGAGGCGGTCAACCGGGCGTTCGCCGCGAACGTCTGGAATCTGTGGACGTATTGGACGCTGTGGGGCATCATCGCCAACCCGCGGGTGCAGAACATCACCGACCTGCCGATTCCGGGCAACGCCGAGAACACGTTCCCGGTGATCTCGGGCAAGCACCATCTGGGACAGATCTGGTGCACTGACGGCAATTGCCAGGGCTGAGCACACCAACTGAAGGCACGGGAGACGGCAATTGGCACGGGCGCGGCTGGTAGCAGTTGCCGCGGCGTTCGCGCTGATTGCTGTCGCCTGCGCTGGCAGCGACAGCCCGGTCGAGGGCGATCCCGGGGCCGACGCCGGGGTCGAATCCACTGCTGGGACCGCGGCGGCACCTGACGACCCTGCGACCGAAGAGATCGTTGCCGCGCGCGAGGCCGGCGAGGCGACGGGCGAGGACGTCCGTGACGACTCGACCGGTCCTGTCCACGGCGGCCGGCTGGTGTACGGCATCGAGGCCGACACGGCGAACCCGTTCGCGCCCTACGCCGCGCTCTGCGCCATCAGTTGCCGCATGATCATGCGGGCGATCACCGAATCGATGTATGTCACCGATGCCAAAGGCGACATCGTGCCGTATCTCGTGGAGTCCGAAACTCCCAGCGAAGACTTCTTGATGTGGACGCTGAAGGTCCGTGACGGGATCACGTTCCACGACGGCACCCCGCTGACCGGCGAGGCGATGGCGTACAACATCAACCTGTGTCGCTTCAGCCAGCAGATCGGGCCCGGCTACCTGGGCATCGAAGACGTCTGGGGCGAAGGCCAGTACCTCTACTACGAGACGTCCATCCCGTTCGCGACGGGGCCGGGTCCCGCGTCGAGGGAGAACGGCTGCGGCTTCATGTTCTCACCGGCGTGGCTGGAGACACTGCCCAACAACCCGCTGTACTCCTCGCCGTTCTCGCCTCTGAGCGCCGATGAGCGGGCTGCGGGTCTCGCCTCGGCCACGGGCGATCCGTCGGCACCGGTGGGGTTGGGGGCATTCAGGTTCGTGGAGTACACGCCCGGCAACGGCAACAGCTTCATCGCAGAGCGCAATCCCGATTACTGGCGTGGCCCCAACGGCATCACCGGCGAGAACCTGCCGTACCTGGACGAGATCGAATTCGTCGTGGCAGCCGACATCACGGGCCGTTCCAACGGGTTGAGAGGGGGCCAATTCGACCTCATGCACACGTCGAACGCTGATGAGATCGCCAAGTACGAGCGCGACCCCGACTTCGTCACGCTGCAGGCCAACGACTTCGGCGAGACCAACTTCAACGTCATGAACGTTGCGGCCGGGGTGAATCCGGTCCTGAGCGAGGTTCGAGGCCTCGACGAGCCGATCGAGATGGACCCGCTGGGGCTCAATGCGTCCAACCCGCTGGTGCATCTGAGCTGCCGTAAGGCATTGGCGCATGCCTTCGACGGCGAGCGATTCGTCGAGGAGCGCCTCGGAGGCCTGGTGAGGCCGGCGAACGGGCCATTCCCGCCCGGCAGCATGGGCTACTTGGAAGACTCGGGCTACCCGACCTACGACCCCGAGGCTGCCGCGGCGGCCTTCGAGCAGTGCAAGACCGACAGCGGCCAGAATCCGGTGACGTTCGGTTTCAACACCACCAATGATCCCTTCAATGTCGAGTCCAACGAACTCGTCTTGGCCATGTGGACCGATGTCTTCGGCGACGAGCTGGCGGTGACGATCCAGCCCATTGAGCAGGGCCAGTACTTCGGCCTGGCGCTGGCCGGCATCTTCGAGATGATGGCCTTGCGGGCTTATGGCGGGGTGGATCCGATCGAGCTGTGGCTGTGGTGGAACTCGGCAACCGCGTTGCCCATCGATCCCAGGGTGCCGGAGCTGGCCTTCAACGTCGGGCGTTTCACCGACCCTGCCATCGATGCTGCGTACGACGTCATTCGCCACAATCCCGACCCGGAGGCTCGCCGTGAAGCGGCGGAAGAGGTGAACCGGGCCTTCGGCCGCAATGTCTGGAACCTGTGGACCCACTGGACGCTGTGGGGTGTCATCGCCAACCCGTGGGTGCGCAACATCACCGACCTGCCGATCCCGGGCAGCGACGTCGGCGCTTTCGCTGTGAACGCGGGAGCGCACCATGTCGCGCAGATCTGGTGCACTGACGGCGATTGTCAAGGCTGAGACGATGAGGGCAACGAACGTGCGCCGCCGTCAGGCAACCACCGGCGGGCCGCTGCCATGAAACAGGCGGTCCGCGATCAGCTCGGGCGCATCGTTGGGGTAGCGCTCGCCGCCACGGTCGCGTGGGCGTGGTTCTGGCGGCCCCCGTTCAGCTGGACGTTCGGCGTGCTGGTGGTCGTCGGCACCGCGGGGGCAGCCATCGCCGACGGGCGCTACGCGTTGCGTCGTATCGCGAGCGTGATCCCGGTGCTGGTCGGCGTGTCGTTCGTCGTATTTGCGTTGATGGCCAGCCTGCCTGGCGATCCCGCCATCAACATTCTCGGACCCGCCGCCACCGCGGACCAGATTGCGATCGTCCGCACCGAACTCGGACTCGACGAGCCGTTCTTCAACCGCTACGGCAACTGGCTGGGCGGCGTGCTCACGGGCGATCTCGGAAGCTCGATCGTGCTGCGCGAGGACATTGCCGACGGCATCTCGCGCTCGATGACCCCGACGCTGCAGATCATGGCGTACTCGGTGGTGCTGGCGTTGGCCTTTGCGATCCCGCTCGGAATCTGGGCCGGCTACCGGCAGGGCAGCAAGACCGACGCCACCATCAACAACGCGATGCTGGGATTCTTGGCCACCCCCAATTTCGTCCTCGCCGTCATGCTCGTGCTCTTCCTGTCGATCGGCGGGCTCAGCGTGGCGGGCAATGAGATCGGATTCCGCGTGCTTCCAGCCGCGCGCTATGTGCCCTTGGGCGAGGACGTGGTGCTGCACTTCAAGCACATGCTGCTGCCGTCGCTGGCGTTGGCGATGGGTCAAGCGGCCGTGTTCATGCGCTTGTTGCGATCGGACATGATCGCCACCTTGCGTCTGCCGTTCATCGATCTGGCTCGCAGCAAGGGACTGCCGACTCGGCGGATCCTGTGGCGCCACGCGCTGCGGCCGTCGAGTTTCACGCTGCTGACCGTGGTGGGGCTGACCGTGGGCCTGCTTATCGGCGGCGCGCTGATCGTCGAATTCATCTTCACGATCCCGGGCGTGGGCGCATACATCTTCCTCGGCGTCACCCAACGCGATTTCATCGCTGTTCAGGGCGGTGTGCTGGTCATCTCGACGCTGTACATCGTGGTGCTCACGATGTCCGACTTCCTGTATCTGGCACTGGATCCGCGACTGCGCGGCAGGGAGATCGGCGCCCGTGGGTAGGCGCCTGGGGTTCTTCTTCTGGCTGGCGGTGGCCTACCTTGCGGTGCTCGCCGTCGCTGCGGTGTTCGCCGACGTGCTGCCCATCAAGGACCCAGCGGATACGTTCGCCGGCACGTCCAAGCAGGGACCCAGCTTGTCGCACTGGTTCGGGAACGACGGTGTGGGCCGGGACGTGTTCAGCCGAGTGATTTACGGCGCGCAGGTGAGCCTGGTGATCTCGACCGTGGGAACCGTGCTGGCGCTGGTGATCGGCGGTTTGCTGGGCATGGTCTCGGGCTACTACAGCGGCCGTGTGGATCGGTGGCTCACTGCCACGCTGAATGCATCGCTGGTGATCCCGCCGCTGATCCTGTTCCTGGCGCTGGTGCTGTTCTTGGACTCCGAGGCCAAGCGGCGCATCTTCATCCTGGTGTTCACCTTCGTGCTGCTGTCGATCGCGCCCATCGCCCGTGTGGTGCGCGCCGCCACGCTGTCGTGCGCCAACCAGGACTACGTGCTCGCTGCGCGAACGCTGGGGGCGCGTGACGGCCGCGTGCTGTTTCGCGAGGTGCTGCCGAACGTCGCCCCCTCGCTGGTCAGCTATTCACTGATCATCATGGCCGGCCTCATCGTCGTGGAGGGCGCGGTCGCGTTTCTGGGTCTCAGCGTGCCTCCGCCTACGCCCACATGGGGCGACATGATCAACAAGGGGCGAACCAACCTCGATGTCGCCGCGCACATCAGCCTGATGCCGGCCATCGTCATGTTCGTCACGGTGCTGGCGCTCAACTTCGTGGGCGACCGCCTGCAGCAGTACTTCGAGCCTCGGGAGGCTGTGCTGTGAGGGCTGCGTCGTGAGGGCTGTGCTGCGAGGGCTGGGCTGTGAGGGCTGGGCTGCGAGGGCTGCGTCGTGAGGGGTGGTCTGTAATGGCGGGCAGCGGCAACGCCCATCTGCGGTCGGACGCTCTGCTGAGGGCGCAGGATTTGGTCGTGGAGTTCCCGGCGGCGGGCGGCCGGAAGGTGTACGCCGTGTCAGGGGTGTCGCTCGATCTGATGGAGGGCGAGACGCTCGGTCTCGTCGGCGAGTCAGGCTGCGGCAAGAGCACGACGGGGCGGGCGATCCTGCAGCTCCCATCGCCGACGTCGGGCTCGGTGCAGGTCGCCGGCCAGGAGCTGACCGAGCTCGACCCCGACGCCATGCGCGAGGTGCGGCCGCGACTGCAGATGATCTACCAGGATCCGATCTCGTCGCTGAATCCACGGCGCCGGGTACGCGACATCATTGCCGAACCGCTGTTCATCGCCCTGGAGAACGTGACACGGCGAACAGCGATGGCGACGTGGCAGGAGCGCATCGGCGGGTTGCTGCAAACACTGTTGGAGCGATTGGCGATACCGATGCGGATCGTGGGCCTCGCGGCCTCGGTTGCCTTCGCGCTCTGGATCCTCTCTGAGGCCGTCGAGGAACGTGCCGCGGAGCCGTGGCTGGGCTGGACGGAGGTTCCCGCGGCCATCATCGGGTTCCCGGCGCTCGCGATCGCACTGGCAGTCGCGGCCGTCGGCCTCGTTCTGGGCTTGACCTGGGTGCTGCTCGCGCTGATGTTGCCCTTCAGCTTGATGTCGCGACAGTTCGGCGAGGTGTCCGCGCCTGTCGGCATCGCAGGCGTCGTGGTCACCACCGGCGCCAGCGGCTTCATGCTGTGGCGAACCTGGTCGAGCTTCGGAGGCTGGGCCAAATGGGTGAACTCCGGTGGGCTAGGCCTGCTCACCGCGGTGCTCGTCGTGTGGCTCGCAGCGTCGATCGCGAATCCCGAACGGGCGGGCGCCAGCGGGGTCGCGACCACCCTCAGTGCCATGGTGGTGCTGCAGGTCTTCTACGTCGCGGGTCTCGACGCGGGTGTGAAGCTGATCGTGCTGGTGGTCTCGATCGTGGTCGACACGCTGCTGCTGCGTTGGGTGCTGCGGCGCTACCGGGCGAACCGCAATGCGGCGCGTGAACGGGCCGAGCCGCGTGTCCGTGAGGTGCTCGAATACGTCGGCATCAACCCCGATGACGCCATGGACCGCCGGCCGTGGGAGTTTTCCGGCGGTCAGGCGCAGCGGCTCTCCATCGCTCGGGCGTTGGTCAGCGTGCCGCAGGTGATCATCTGCGACGAGCCGGTGTCGTCGCTGGACGTCTCGGTGCAGGCGCAGATACTGAATCTGCTTGAAGACCTCAAGAACCTCATGGGCCTGACGCTGGTGTTCATCGCGCACGACCTGGCGGTCGTCAAGAACGTGAGCGACCGCGTGGCGGTCATGTATCTGGGCAAGCTCTGCGAGGTCAGCGAGCCCGATGCGATGTTCGACGAGCCTGCTCATCCGTACACGGAGATGCTGCTGGCGGCGATCCCGCAACCCGATCCAGAGGCGGAGCTGGGGTCGGGACGCATCGACGGCGAGCTGCCCTCGCCGATGGATCCGCCCTCGGGCTGCCGATTCCGCACGCGTTGCCCGCATGCTGCACAGCGCTGTGCAGACGAGGAGCCCGAGATGCGAGAGATCGCACCCGGGCGGTTCGTGGCCTGTCACACACCGCTGATCGGCGAAACCGCACCCGAACGCGTCGAGATCGCGTCCGCTGGGAGAGGTGCGTCATGACCGACACCTCGATGACGGGCTTTGCGGGGGCTGACGAGCAGCCGTTGCTCGACGTCGCCGACCTGCGGACCACCTTCCATACCGCGGTCGGGCCGCTGGTTGCCGTGGACGGGGTCGATTGGTCCCTGCGGCCGGGCGCTCGGCTGGGCGTGGTGGGAGAGTCCGGCTCGGGCAAGTCGGTGATGTCGCGGTCCATCATGCGGCTGCTGCCCAAGTCGAGGGTGACTTCGACGGGATCGGTCCTCTTCGACGGGATCGACATGATGTCGCTGGGCCGCCGCGAGCTGCTCGACATGTGGGGCCCGCAGCTCGCGATGGTGTTTCAGGATCCGCTGGGCTCGCTGAACCCGGTCATGAAGATCGGCAAGCAGGTGGGCGAGGGCTTGCGCGTGCACCGGGACCTGTCAGCTAGGGCCGCTCGTGCCGCTGCGCTCGACCTGCTCGAGGAGGTCGGCATCCCTGAGCCGCACCGGCGAATCGACGAGTACCCGCACCAGCTCTCGGGCGGCATGCGCCAGCGCATCGTGATCGCGATCGCGCTGGCGTGCAGTCCGCGTCTGCTTATCGCCGACGAACCCACAACCGCCCTCGACGTGACGGTCCAGGCGCAGATACTCGACCTGCTCGAGACCCAGCGTGCCGAGCGCGATATGTCGCTGGTGCTCATCACCCACGACTTGGGAGTTGTAGCGGGTCGCACCGACGAGGTCATTGTCATGTACGCGGGCCGGATCGTGGAACGCGCACCGACAGCGACGCTCTTCGGCAACATGCGGATGCCCTACACCGAGGCGTTGTTCCGGTCGATCCCCAAGGTCACCGACGACAGCCATGCCCGCTTGGAGATCATCGGCGGCCAGCCGCCACGGATGACCGACTTGCCGACGGGATGCAAGTTCGCCCCTCGCTGCAAGTACGCCCAGGAACTGTGCGTCGCCGAGGAGCCGGCCTTGATCGAGGCGCCGGCAGCGGCCGACTCCAACGACGGGGGCGCCAGGCGACGTGGGACGTGGCGGGACGACGACCTGGACGACGACGACAACGACGGCGGCGCGCCAGCGGGCGCCCACCTCTATCGCTGCTTCTACCCGGTCGGCACGCCCGAGGCCGCTGAGGCATTCGAGCGCAACGTCGCGTCTGGCAGAGTCAGCGAGGCTGGCGTCGTGATCCGCGCTTCCTGATTTGCCGACCGGCAGTTGCGTGTAGGCGGAGAATTACGCTGCATACGAGAGCCGAGCGCAGGCTGGCGGGACACGGGGGAGGACGCGCATGGACGCGATGGACTTGGGAAGTCTGAACTGGTGGGCGATCATCGTTGCGATCGTCTTCAACCAGGTGCTCGGGGCGGCGTGGTACAGCACGCTCGCCAAGCCGTGGATGGCCGAAGTCGGGCTGACCGACGAGGACATGGAAGCGATGAAGGGAACCCCGCGGCAGTGGTACCCCTACGCGCTGGCGATCGTGCTCGCGTTCGTCTTCACGCTGGCGCTGGCGCTGCTGGGCCAAGGTCTCGATGTCGACACCTTCGGCGAGGGGCTCGGGTTGGGCGTACTGGCCGCTGTGGGTTTTGTCGTCACGTCCAACGGGATCAACTACGCCTTCGAGGGTCGCAGCTTCAGGCTTCTCGCGATCAACTCCGGCTACCCACTGATCTCCTACAGCGTCATCGGCGTGCTGCTGGCCCTGTGGCGCTAGCCCGATGTCGGCCTCAACCGATTTCGTCTAGCTCAGATGCTGGCTGGCGATGTGGCGGAATGCTGAGTATTTGGGCTGGTCGATCGCCACCTGGTGAGCGACTGAGGTGCGCAGGTAGTCCGCAAGACCCGGCGCGTTGAGTGGCATCGAGCCGTCGCGCAGGGCGTGAACGAGGCGCCAGCGCAGGGTGGTGACCTGCTCGGCGACCGCGGCGTCCCCAGCGGGGCGGTCGCTACTGTTCGCAGCGCTGTCGCCGACCAGCGCAGTCAGTCGCTGCAGCTCGTATCGATGCAGTTGGGGGCCGATGAGGCGTTCCCGCAGGGCGATGTCGATGGAATTGCCGGCTACCAGCGCCAGGAAGTTCGTGCGACCTTCGGTGGCCTGGCGGACCTCGCCGTGCAAGAAGTCGCGCACGCTCTCGAGCAGCTCGTCGACGCGGGGCATATCGCCGGCTGCGGCATGGGCCAGAGCGCTGGTGAGGCTGCCGCCGAGCGGTGACAGCTCGCGCGGTCGACGGCCGAAATCGGGTTCGAGCAGGCCGAGTTCTGCGACCGCCGGCTGGAATTCGACCGGTCCGGGAATGATCAGGTTCACACAGTCGAGCTGGCACTCCGAGCTGCGGCGGCCGATTCCCGGCCGTTCCACGGTGGCGTCGGAACCCGTCCGGTAGCGATCGGCCATGCCCAGGCACCCGACCGCCCACCAGAACGAGCCGAACACCTCCCAGTACTGCACGCGATCTCGGTCGACGGGTGTGCCCGCAACGTCTTGGTAGCCGGCGAACAGGTCCTCGTAGTGACCGAAGCCGCCGACGGGCAGGTGACGCTGGCCGAAGCGCCACGAGTTGGTGCACATCCAGCCCAAGTCACGCATCGGGTCGCCGATATGCGCGGTTTCCCAGTCGAGCACGGCGACGAGGCCTTCGACGGGGTCCACCATGATGTTGCCGTTGCGAAAGTCGTTGTGCACCAGCGTCAGCTCCACCGATCCGCGTCCTGAGAGCTGCTCGGCTAGCCAGCGGGCGGCGTAATCGATCATCGGCTGCGGGGTGGGCATCTCCTTGCATCGATCCCAGGTCTCAGCGAGGTAGTCAGCCGGTTCGAATCGGCGCAGCACTGCGGCCAACCCCGTTGCGTTGACGTCGACGCTGTGGATGCGGGCCATCTCCTGCCCGCACTGGAATGCGAGCTTCTTGCGCGCCTGCTCCAGTTCGGGCAGCCGGGCGATGCGAGCCCCGAGCGTGACGCCGTCCATCCACTCCATCAGAAAGCCCGCTCCGACGCCGTCGGAGGGCTGCAGCACGTAGAGGACTTGGGGCTCGGGAACCCCGCCAGAGCGGGCCGTGCTCATGCAGAGCGCCTCGGCGGCCACGCCGGTGACGTTGTCTCCTTCGCGGTCCTCTCCGTCAGGTCCCCGACGCAGGCAGATGTCGAATGTCGCTGCGGGCTCAGCAGCGCTTCGGCAGCGCAGCCGGTAGCTCTCCATGCTGGCGCCACCGCTCAGTCGCTCGGCGTCCACCAATCCGGCGCAATCAGCGATCTCGCGGCGCACTGCAGCATCGAGCGCGTCGAAGAACTGCGGCACGGGGTGCGAAAGCTCGCTGCTCACGACGTGCTTGCTGTTCGGCGACCGGCCCAGAGGGAATACAGCGCTTCAGCCGTCCTTCTGCTGGGAGCCGAAGATCGTGGGCGGGCCCTTGCGCGACCAGTCAGGCGCGCCGCGCATCCGGCGGCCGTCGATGGTGAGCATCTGGGAGGCCTCGCCGCCACAGAGGCGGCCCCCGCTCGAGCCGAGGACGCCGTTCGCGCCGACGTGACTGATCGGGTAGGAGCCGATGGCCGAATAGGTCTGCAGCAGCAGGGGCCGGGGCCGCGGCGAGTTGTTCGGCAGCGATCCGTGGATCATGCAGCAGTTGTGGACGGTGACCGAGCCCGCCGGTCCACCCAGGTACACCATCTGGTCGAGGTCAAGCGTCGCGACATCGGCGTCAGCCATGGAACCCGCCCAGTTCCCATCAGGTGCGTACTGGTCGTACAGCGGGCCGCGGTGGCTGCCGGGCAGCACGCCCATCGGGGACATCTCGCCGTCGACGTCTTCGAGGTAGACGCCGATGGTGAGCGGCGTGAAGTCGGTATGGGGCCAGAACTGGATGTCCTGGTGCCATTTCACTTCCTCGCCGCCGCCAGACCACTTGAAGTTCAGCTTGGAGTGGTGGTAGCGCACCGGCCCGCCGAGCAAGGCCGAGGCGAGCTGCGCCGGCGGACCTTCGAAGGTGAACCGTGCATAGCTCGGGTGCTGGTCGACCGGTGAGATGAGTCGCCTGAGCCGGGGAGCCTCCGGCGTGTGGGTGGGCTCAAGGTCGAACACCTTGCCCGAGGCGGTCTGCGAGCGGCTGGCCTCGATGAACTCTGCGGTCACGCTGCGAAGCTCGTCGAGCCAATCCGGTCCGACGAAGTTCGGCAAGCACAGGTAACCGTTCGCCTCGTAGTCGGCACGCTGGCTGTCCGAGATGGGATCGCTGGTGGGCGGGGCAACATCGGCGAGGGTCATAGCTGAAACCGTACCGGGCGACGCACTCCCGAATCTGGGTGTAGAGGCAAATGCCGCTGCGATGGAACGCTCGCCGCGGTGGCTTGGTGCTTTGGAGCCGCGCAGGTAGGTGCGCCCGCTGTGGAGGCGGCAGAACCCTCTGCTCCAGCGATCCAGCAGGTCGCAACGTCGCAGAGTCTCCTGCCGCCTCCACAGCTATGGCATCTGTGCCTACTGGCTCGAGTCCTTAGGGTGAGTCGATGGCTGCGGATCTGGTGATTTCCGGTGGTCGGCTCGTTGTTCCGGCCGATGCCGCTGAACCGGTCGATGTGGTGGTCTCCGGTGGCCGCATCACTGCGGTCGTACCGTTCGGCGAGGCCCCGCAGGCGCAGCGGACGCTGGACGCGTCAGACGCTTGGGTCATGCCCGGGATTGTCGACATCCAGGTGCACTTCCGCACGCCGGGCGGCACCGACAGCGAAGACATTGCGTCCGGTGCCGCCGGTGCGGCGATGGGCGGCGTCACGGCGTGCGTGATGATGCCCAACACGACTCCGCCCATCGATACGCCCGACATGGTCCGCGACGTGATGGCGATCGCTGCCGCTGCACCCTGCGATGTTCGGACGTCGGCCGCCATCACCGCGGGACGGGCGGGGGAGAGGCTCGCTGACCTGCCGGCGCTCTATCGCGTGGGCGTGCGCGTGTTCACCGACGACGGTGATTGCGTGGCCGATGACGCGCTGATGGAGGCTGCGCTGGCCGTGACCACCGAACTGCCCGGAGCAGTGATCAGCCAGCACGCGGAAGATCCCGCGATGGTTGCTGGGGGCGTCATCAACGCCGGTGCTGTCGCCGAGCGACTGGGCGTGCAAGGGCGCCCCGCAAACGCAGAGGTGTCCGTGGTCCACCGTGACATCGAACTTGCCCGGCGAACGGGCGGTCGCTACCACGTCCTGCACCTCTCCACGGCCGCAGCCATGGAGTTGGTCGCGCAGGCCAAGAGAGACGGGGTTGCGGTCACCGCTGAGGTGACGCCGCAACACTTGGTGCTCACGCAAGACGATGTCGAGCGGCTCGGCACGACCGCCAAGATGAATCCGCCCTTGCGACTGGCAAGCGACGTCACCGCACTGCGTCGAGCCATAGTCGACGGTTCCCTGGACGCCGTTGCGACCGATCACGCACCGCATCATCCGGCGCTGAAGGACCGGCCGCTCGCGGACGCCCCGCCAGGCATGATCGGGGTGGAGACGATGGCATCGGTGGTGTGGTCGCAGCTCGTTGCGTCCGGGCAGATGTCGCCGGCTCGGTTCGTCGAGGTCGTCTCGACAGCGCCTGCTCGCATCGCCGGCATCGCCGATCATGGCCAGCCCGTCGCGGCGGGCCGCCCGGCGAATCTGACCGTGTTCGACCCAGCCGCGCGGTGGACCGTTGACGCGAGTGCGCTGCAGTCGCGCAGTCTGAATTCGCCATGGGCCGGCCGCACGCTGACCGGCCGAGTGCGTCACACCGTGCTGGCAGGCCGCCCGGTCGTCGTGGGATCCGAGCTGAGCGACTGAGTCCCCGAATCCGAGACTGGCGCTTGCGACGTGGGAGCGAACTGAGCGATTGAGCAATGCTCAGTGGGATTGGGCTACCAGGCGCCGGCCTCGCGCCACTGCTCGAGTTGATCCCATTCGGCACCGGCCTCCAGCAGCACCTCTTCGGTGTGCTGGCCGAGTTCGGCGACATCGATGCCGGGTCGCGTGGGTGTGTCCGACATAGCGATGGGGCAGCCCACCCACGTCTGGGTGCCCCACTCGTCATGGTCAGCTTTCACCAGGTAATCGTTGGCGTACGGCTGCTCGTTTGCCACCACCTCCGAATGGCTGCGGACGGCGCAGAACCGTTGTGCTTCGGCTTCGAGTCGCTTCGACCATTCCTCGGTGGAACGGGTGGCGAATGCCTCTGCGAAGAACGCCCGTAGCTCAAGTGCCACCTCCCGCGGCACGAAATAGGCATTCCACGTGGGATGGTCTTCGAGGTCGGGGCGTTCGATGGCCCGGCACATGCCTGGCCATAGATGCTCAGGGCAGCCAGCCATGGCAATGGCACCGTCAGAGGTGGGAAATACGCCGTACAACGCGTGCACCAAGGGGTGCCCGCCGTTGGATCGGCCCGCCTCTTCTCCGGTCAGCAGCAAGTGCGTGTACTCCACTGCTTGCAGCCAGATCTGCCCGCCGAGGAGGCTGACATCGACCCGCTGGCCTCGACCCGTGCGTTCGCGGGCGTACAACGCCGCCAGAATTCCGGTTTGCAGGTTCTGCGCGCCGCAATGGTCGGCCACGAGCGCTCCATATGTCGACAGCGGCCCGCCGTCGAAGCCGCTTGAGGCAATCACGCCGCCGGAAGCCTGCCCTGCGATGTCAGCACCTTCACGGTCCGCCTCAGGGCCGTACGGGCCCAAGAAGCTGCCGGCAGCCCAGATGATGCCCGGGTTCACGGAGGCGAGGTCGTCGTATCCCAAGCCCCACTCGTCGAGCGTGCCCGGCTTGAAGTTCGACAGGACCACATCGGCGTTCTCCACGAGCTTCAGGAACGCCTCGCGGCCCGCGTCGACACGCAGGTCGAGCGTCACCGAACGCTTGCCTCGATTGCACGCGATGTACACCGAGGAGTGGCCGTAGTCCTCCAGGATGTCGACGTGACGACCGACGTCGCCGATCTGGGGCAACTCGATCTTGATGACCTCGGCGCCGAGACCGTGCAGCATGGCTGCCGCCTGCGGTCCTTGCACCAGTGTGGACAGATCCAGAACCCGTACTCCGTCGAGTGCTCCGGCCATGGTTTCCCCTTGGTCACAGTGATGTCACAGCAATTGGTGACGATGGTACTGAGCACGCAATGATGCGCTCGCCCGTCGGCAGCCCGTGTCGCGCCGACGCGGGCCCGTTTGCAGTGCACCAATGCAGGCCGCGGCTGCGAGAATGGGATGCCGTGACCGGGACCGCCGCTGCAGCTTCGGAGCTTGACGCAGCATCTGCGCGCACGCTGCGGTTCTCGATCCTCATCTCGGCCATCCGCTGCACGCTGACCTACGTGTTCCTGCCGTACGTCGCGGTGTTCATCGGGCTTGCACCGGGCGTCGGACCGGCGGTCGGCATACCCATTGCGCTGGTCGCGCTCTGGGCCAACGTCGCCAGCATCAGGCGGCACTGGCACTCCGATCACCGCTGGAAATGGCCGGTGAGCGTACTCAACGTCGGGATCATCATCCTGCTGATCATCCTGCTCATTCTCGACGTCGGGCAACTGCTGTAGTTCGCGACGGTCCGACTCCGGTGGAGGCGTCCCGGGGATGTGTCAAGTGAGGTTCGCCGGATGCATGTGCTGATCACCGGGGCCGCAGGAATGCTCGGCCGCAAGTTGACCAAGCGATTGGTGGACGCCGGCACGCTGCGGGCACGTCCCGTCGACCGGATCGATCTTGTCGACATCGTCGAGGCGCCGGCCCACGGCGCCATCTGCAGTGCACACGTCGCCGACCTCTGCGAGCCAGGCGTCGCCGCCGAGCTGCTTGACCCGGTCCCAGATGTGATATTCCACCTTGCCGGCGTCGTGTCCGGCGAAGCCGAGGCCAACTTCGACAAGGGGATGGCTGTCAACATCGACGGCTCCCGAGCGCTGTTCGAAGCGGTGCGTTTCGCTGAGGGCACGCCTCGAATCGTGTTCACATCGTCCATTGCGGTCTTCGGCGCGCCATTCGGTGATCCGATCCCCGACGACTTTCATCTGACGCCGCTCACCTCCTATGGCACGCAGAAGATGGTGGTCGAAGCACTCCTCGCCGATTACAGCCGCCGTGGCTTCTTCGACGGCATCGGCATACGGCTGCCCACCATCAGCGTTCGCCCCGGTGCCCCCAATGCTGCGGCTTCCGGCTTCTTCAGCGGCATCATCCGAGAACCGCTGGCTGGACAAAACGCTGTGCTGCCCGTCGCCAGATCGGTGCGCCACAGCCACGCCAGTCCCCGTACGGCAATCGGGTACATGATCCACGCCGCAGAACTCGACAGCGCAGGTCTGGGAGCACGTCGCAACCTCACGATGCCCGGAGTGTCGGTGACCGTCGGCGAACAGATCGAGGCCCTCACACGTGTCGCCGGGCCCGAGGCACAAACTCTGATCGCTGAATCGCCCGATCCGACCATCGCGGAGATCGTCGCCGGGTGGCCCGAACGGTTCGACACCCGGCGGGCTCTGGACCTGGGCTTCGCACCCGATCCGAGCTACGACGACATCATCCGCGCCTACATCGAAGACGATTTCGCCTCCCGTTGAACGACGGCAAGAGGCCTGAACGGCCTGCGAACGCGGCGAGTCGAGGCCAGAAACGCAGGTGGCACCGCGCAGGGCCGCGCGTTTGGCACACTGGCTAGACATGCGGGTATATGTCCCGGCGGCTGCTGCGGCGGCGCTGTGACCGCAAACCCTGTCCTAGCGGTGACGCCGATGCGCATTCTGTTTGCCGACAAGATCGATACCGGCCGTTTGGGCCGGCTCGAAGCTGCGGGCCACGTGTGCATCGTCAAGCCCGAGCTGACCGCTGACGATCTCGCCGACCACATCGAGGGCATCGAAGTCCTGGTCGTGCGCAGCACCGAAGTCAAGCGCAAGGTGTTCAAGGCCTCCGACCGGCTCAGCATGGTGCTGCGAGCAGGTGCGGGAACCGACACGATCGACTGCGACGGGGCTGCCAAGCTCGGCATCTACGTCTGCAATGTGCCGGGCCGAAACGCCGTGGCCGTTGCCGAGCTGACGATGGGCCTGCTGCTGGCGGTCGACCGGCAGATCCCCGATGCCACATCGGACCTGCATGAGGGCCGCTGGAACAAGTCCCAATACATGGGCGCCACCGGCCTGAAGGGTCGCCGGATGGCGATCGTGGGCATGGGTGCCATCGGCATCGAGGTGGCGCGCCGGGCACAGGCATTCGGTATCGAGCTCTCAGCGCTGTACCGCTCGGATCGCTCTGGGACCCTGCTCGCCGAGATGAAGCAACTCGAGATCCAGATCCATCCTGACTGGGACAGCCTGCTGGCCGGTGCCGACATCGTGTCGGTGCACCTGCCTGCCACGCCCGAGACATGCGGCCTCGTCGATGCAGAGTTCCTGGCGAAGATGCCTGACGGTGCCATCCTGCTCAACACCTCCCGCGGCGAGATCGTGGACGAAGGGGCGCTGCTGCGAGCGCTCGACGAGCGAGCCATGCGCGCAGGGCTCGATGTGTTCTGCGAGGAACCGCCCGGTACCGATCCGGACTGGCGCTCGCCGCTTGCGTCCCACCCGCGCGTCACCGGCACGCATCACATCGGTGCATCTACGGTGCAAGCCTCCGAGGACATCGCTGACGGCGTCGTCGAAGTGCTCGAGGCCTTCACTGCAGGTGACGTCGTCAATTGCGTCAATCGGGCGGAGCGACCGCTGGGTCGCAGCACGATCGTCGTCCGCCACCGTGATCAGGTGGGCGTGCTGGCGGGCATTCTCATGGCGTTGCGGGCCAGCGGCATCAACGTGCAGCAGATGCGGAACGAGATCCTGGCCGGACCGAAGCACCACGCAGCAGTGGCGACGATCCGGGTGTCTCGCCGGCCCTCGCGCAAGGTGCTCGACGAACTCGCCGAAATGGAAGCCGTTCACGGCATCCGGCTCATCAACACCGGCTGAGCACTCGGCTCCGCCTCTTAGCCTGACTCGGTGCGCGACACGCCCCGACACAGTCCGATGGTGACCATCGTCGTCGCGGGAAGCATCATCACGGCCGTCTCGCTGGGCGTGCGGGCCACCATGGGCCTGTTCACTGACGCGATCGACGTCTCCCTAGGCGTCGGCGTCGACACATTCGGTCTGACCATCGCGCTGCAGAACCTGGTGTGGGGCCTCAGCCAACCGCTCGCCGGCGCCATCGCCGACCGCTTCGGGGCCGGGCGAGTGCTCATCGTCGGTGCTGCGGTCTACGCAGGCGGCCTGCTGGTCATGGCGAATGCAGATGGCGCGGCGGGCCTTCACACGGGTGGCGGGCTCATCGTGGGGCTCGGCATGTCTGCGGCTTCGTTCGCCGTCGTGCTCTCGTCGATCGGCAAGCTCGTCGAGCCGAACCAGCGCTCGATGGCCTTGGGCATCGCCACCGCGTTCGGTTCATTCGGTCATTTCTTGCTGGTGCCGCTCACCCGGGTCTTCATCGACCTGCTCGGCTGGCGCGGCTCGATGGTCGTCTTGGCCGCTGTCACGATGACCATCGCCGCCGTGGTGCGGCCGTTGCGCACCGGCACTCGCATCGCAGGGGCCCCCGACGCGGAAACGGCAGGCCCAGATTCCGCCGGCACCCCCACCAGTGCTCCAGACCACGAATCCCTCGGCCAGGTCACGGGCCGGGCACTGCGCCACCGCGACTACCTCTTGGTGAACGCCGCCTTCTTCGTGTGCGGTTTCCACGTGACCTTCATCGGTGTCCACCTGCCAAAGTCACTGACCGATGCCGGCTACGCAACCAGCATCGCCACGTGGTCGCTGGCGCTCATCGGGCTCTTCAATATCTTCGGAGCATTCTCCGCAGGGGTGCTCGGCGTGCGATTCAACAAGAGCCGCTTGCTCAGCATCATCTACATCACCCGAGCCGTCGCCTTTGTGGGCTTGGTGGTGCTGCCGGTCACGCCCGCAGTGGCGCTGGGGTTCGGGGCGCTGCTGGGGGTGGTGTGGCTCGCCAGCGTGCCGTTGACCTCGGGCATCGTGCTGGGTCAGTTCGGCCTGCGCAATGCGGGCACTTTGTTCGGATTCGTCTTCCTGAGCCACCAGCTCGGGGCATTCGCCGGCGCTTACGGCGGCGGATGGGTGCGTGAAGCCACCGGCAGCTACGACCTGTGGTGGTGGCTGGCGGCGATCCTCTCCATCGGCGCTGCCGCCATCCACTTCGCCATCTCGGAACGGCCGGTCCCACGCGACTCTGGTGAAGGCGTCACCGGCATTCAAGAGTCCGCCGGGCAGGATCTCGTCGACACTCGCTGAGCGCTTCTGCTCGTGGTATCTGATCGGATACCATCAGAAGCGTGAATGCGGCCCAAGTGATCCGATCCGCCCGAACTCAAGCTGGTCTCACGCTGCGGGAACTCGCAGTCCGCGCCGGAACCTCTCACTCTGCGATTGCCGCATATGAGTCGGGATCCAAGTCGCCGTCAGCCTCTACGGTCGACCGCATCGTGGCAGCCGCCGGGTTCGCCCTGGATCGCGAGCTGAGACCCCGGATGCGCGGCGACCGACGGCTGGGCAGGGGCGCCGAGCTGGCTGCCGTCCTGGAACTGGCTGCTGAATTCCCGGCCCGACACTCCTCGAAGCTCATGTTCCCTGTGTTCGGACGATGAATCTGGTCGAGCGGGTCGTCGCTCTCAGTCGTGCCTTCGGCGAGGCTGACATTCCCCACGCTTTCGGCGGGGCACTGGCTCTCGCTTGGTGCACCCAGCAGGCCCGAGGAACCATCGACATCGACGTGAATCTCTTCATCGGCATCGACCACATCGACTCGGCTGTGGCAGCACTCCCCGCAGGCGTGACGGTGACCGATGCCAACCGGCGTGAACTCAGCGCCGACGGTCAGAGCCGGCTGTGGTGGGACACCACACCACTGGACATCTTCCTCAACACCACCCCGTTCCATGAGGCCGCCGCCCGCCGGCCCCGAATCGAGCAATTCGGCGGCGCCGACGTCCCGTTTCTCGCCTGCCGGGACTTGGCCGTGTTCAAGGCCTTCTTCGATCGGACCCGAGACTGGGCCGATCTCGAGGACATGAACACAGCCGGCACGCTCGACCACGAGGCCGTGCTCGGAGTACTGGTTCGCTACCTCGGCGGAGACGACCACCGAGTCGCGCGCTTGCGAGCCCTCGCCGTTTAGCCGTTGAGCCGTTTAGCCGCCAAGGACGCGGTAACTGTCGTCGACGATCAGGCGGATGGAGGCGTACAGGCCCACCAACGGGCACAGAATCCAGGGGGCATTGAATCCCAGGATCATGCCGGCGAGCTCGCTTCTGCTGATACTCCGGTGACGCTTTGCGACGAAGAAGCTCATCAGGTACGCCGACGTCGCGTACGTCCATTGCCAGCACAACATGACGCCGACGACTCCCGCCGCGACCGGTGGCAGGAATTCCGTCGCGAATGCCGCGTACAAGATCACTGAAGGCACAGCCGTCACGAAGCCATTGGCGACATCCACGTTGAAGCCGTACGTGCGGCGATCAGCGAATGAGCCGTCGTAGGTGGCGTACGTCGCCCACACGTCGGCCCACACCGTCGGCGAGAGCGCCGACTTCAGCGGAACCTGAGAGGTGAGGAATTCGGTCGCGGGGCTGCGGCCGGTTTCTTGCCGTCGCTCACGCCAGTACTCGGTACGAGACTCGATGTAGTCCCGCCGAAAGAACAGGCAGATCTCCCAGTAGCAGATCACGAGGTTGGTCGACAGGAACACGACCAGGACCACGTACGTGACCCCGATGTCGGGGTGCCAGTACTGCCGATGTGCAATGCCCGCGGCTGCGAGCAGCGCGATCTTCAGCGCCGCCAACAATCCTGCTGGCAACGTTAGCGACCTTCGCTTCACCTGCGCCGTGAGGATGTCTCGGCTAGGGCTGTATCGCGCCATGCGACCGTGTCGGCGATCGCGTTGAAGGTGAAGACGTGCAGACCGGCTATGTCGAGCTGTTCTGCGTGAGGGGCGACCTGATCGACCAACTCGCTCGGGTCGTAGCCCCCAGGGCGCAGCATGCGGGCCACGGCCCCGGTGTTCTTGCGCAGGTAGCGCAGGGATGCTCCGACTCCCAGGCGGCTGCCGATCCGCAGCAGTCGTGCCGGGTCAACCGCCCCGGGAATGCCGAGGTGGACCGGAAGGGTGAGTCCGCTGTCACGCTCGGCCGCCAGCCACTGAACGATGGCCTTGGGGTGAAAACACATCTGGGTGGCTGCATGGCCCTCGATGCCCGCCTCGGCCAACAGCACCTGCTTGACATGCAATGCCTCATGCAGCACGGCATCGGTGATCAGCGCATGACCCTCGGGATAGGAAGTGACGCCGATGTGAAGGAGCGAGTGGCTGACCTCGCGCAGCGCCTCCAGCAGCCCGACGGCGCTGTCGAATGGGCCGGCTGGTGACGTGACGTCGCCGCCGACGAGAAAGATCTCGTTGAGGCCCATCGATTCGATGCGGCCCAGCAGCTCTTCGAGGTGATCACGGCTGGCGACCATGCGAGCCGCTACGTGGGGCACGGGGCGGTGACCCAACGCACACAGCTCGGCGGTCAGATCCAGTGTGTCCTCAAGCGTCTTGGAGGCCGATGCCGTCACCGAGACCGGCGACCCCGCAGGCAGGTGGGGCAGCTGATCGGCCAGATTGCGCAGTGGGATGAGCTCCCACTGGGCGTGCTGCAGCAAGCGACGGAGCTCGGCGGCATCGGTTTTGGCGAGCGGGCGACGACGACTCGGTGTGCGCCGGCCCGCAGGTGATCCCGCCGGTGCAGAGCGCCACGCGTTCCACCAACACGGCGTCCGGTTCGAATTCAAGAATGCGAACAAGTACGGCTCCGTTCAGCTCAGGCCGACGATGTCGCCGTCGGCATCGAGGTCGATATGGCGGGCGGCCGGGTCGCGCCCGAGCCCTGGCATGGTGCGCATGTCGCCGCAGATGGGGTACACGAACCCGGCACCGACCGACGCCCGGACCTCGCGCACCGGCAGAGTCCAGCCCGTCGGAGCACCCTTGAGCGAGGCGTCAGACGAGATGGACAGGTGCGTCTTGGCGATGCACACCGGCAGGTTCCCGAACCCATTGCGCTCGTAGCCGTCGATCTCCCGATTCGCCCGAGCGGTATAGCTCACATCGGCCGCGCCGTACACATTGGTCGCGACCGCGAGGATCTTGTCTCGCAGCGAGATGTCATCGGGATACAGCACCGAGAAGTCCGTCGGCTCTTCGGCGGCCTCTGCCACGGCTTCTGCAAGCTCGGCTGCGCCGGCGCCGCCGTCGGCGAAGTGCGTGCATCGAGCGGAGCGGGCGCCGTACTCGGCGGCGATCTCGGCGATCGCTGCGAGATCGACATCGTGATCGCCGGGGAACTGATTGATCGCCACCACCGGGGAGACACCGTGCATGCGCACGTTCTCGAGCTGTTTGCGCAGGTTGTCGCCGCCGGCGTGCACCTCGTCGGGGTTCGCTTCGAGAAGTGCCGGCGGCAGCGGGCGGCCGGCGACGATCCGGTGCTTGCCCGAGTGCGCCTTGAGGCCTCGCACGGTCGCAACGATCACCGCCGCGTCCGGCGACACGCCCGAATACCGGCACTTGATGTTGAAGAAGCGCTCAGCGCCCATGTCGGCGCCGAAGCCGGCTTCGGTCAGCAGGAATTCTGAGGTTCCGATGCCGATCTGATCGGCAACGATCGAGGAATTGCCGGTCGCAATGTTCCCGAAGGGGCCCGTGTGCACGAGCGCGGGGGAGCCCTCCAGGGTCTGCATCAGGTTCGGCTTGATGGCCTCGCGCAGCAGCACTGCCATCGAGCCCGCAGCACCGATCTCTTCTGCGGTCACCGGCTCCCCGCCGGAGGTGTAGCCCAGCACGATGCGGCCAAGCCGGGCTCGCAGGTCCGACATGGACGTGCACAGCGCGAGCGTCGCCATCACCTCAGAGGCAGCCGTGATGTCAAAGCCCGACTCGCGGGGGATGCCGTCGAGGCGACCGCCCAGTCCGATCGTGATGTTGCGCAAGGCCCGGTCGTTCACGTCGAGCACCCGCCGCCACGTGATGTTGTGGATGTCGAACCCGGCCTCGTTGCGGTGATACAGGTGCGCATCAAGCATGGCGGCGCAGAGATTGTGGGCCGCCGTCACAGCGTGCATGTCGCCGGTGAGGTGCAGGTTGAACAGGTCCATCGGAACGACCTGGCTGTAGCCGCCGCCGGCCGCGCCGCCCTTGATGCCGAACGTGGGGCCCATGGACGGCTGCCGGATGGCGATGGTGGCGGTGCGGCCGATGTGGCCGAATGCCTGCCCGAGCCCCACGGTCGTGGTGGTCTTGCCCTCGCCCAGCGGCGTCGGCGTGATCGCAGTCACCACCACGTAGCGCCCGCGGGGCCGGTCGGCCATTGCCTCGACGGCTTCGAGCTTGACCTTTGCCACGCCGGTGCCGTACAGCTCCAGATACTCCGGCGGGATGCCCGCCTCGTTAGCTATCTCGGTCAGCGGCCGAATCTGTGCAGCCGATGCAATCTCGAGATCGCTGGGAAATCCGCCCGTTGTCGTCATGCCGTGTACCCCCACACGAATTGAGCCCTCTACACCCTGCCAGAACCTCGTGACGCGTCTGTGCCACCGGTTCGATGTCGTCAATTGCCGGGTCGTTCGGCTACTGTTCCCCTAGTTGCTGTTCCGCTGAGCGGAACTGTTCCATCATACAGAACAGCAACAACACAAAGCAGCAGGGCTGCGGCATGCTGTTGACCGGCAACGGCGGGGGATGTGAGGAATGAGCGACTTTCCGGCGCGGGCAAGTTGTGTCGTCATCGGTGCTGGGATCGTGGGCAATTGCCTGGTGGGCCATCTCAGCGATCTCGGCTGGACCGACATCGTCCTGCTCGACAAAGGGCCGCTGCCGAACCCAGGCGGATCCACCGGGCACGCTTCGAACTTCATCTTCCCCGTCGACCACTCCAAGGAGATCGTCGATCTCACCGTCGACAGCCAACTTCAGTACGAGGCGCTCGGCTTGCAGAACACTTGCGGCGGCATCGAGGTGGCGCGCAGCGAAGAGCGCCTCGAGGAGTTCCGTCGCCGTATGACGTCGGCCAAGTGCTGGGGCATCGAGGCCCAGCTCCTCACGGTCGACGAAGTCATCGAACTGGTGCCCTTCATCGATCCCGACGTCATCCTGGGCGGCTTCTACACACCGAGCGTCTCAGCGGTCGATTCGCTGGAGACGGGCACGCAGATGCGCCGCCGGGCCACCGACGCCGGCCATTTGCAGACCTTTGCCAACACTGAAGTCCTCGACATCGAGACTGTGGCGGGCCCGAACCGTCCCCGCATCTGCGCTGTAGTGACCGACCGGGGACGCATCGAATGCGACACGGTCGCGATCGCCTGCGGCGTGTGGAGTCCCAAGCTGGCCCAGATGGCGGGGGCCACCATCCCGCTCACGCCGGCCGTCCACCAGATGGTCGACGTCGGGCCGTTCGACGTGCTCGTCGAGACGAACCAGGAGCTGGCCTACCCGATCGTCCGCGACATGGACACCTTCTGCTACGAGCGCCAATCGGCGGGCTCCATGGAGGTGGGCAGCTATGCCCACCGGCCGATCCTGCACCGCGTCGAGGACATCCCCTCCAACGACGAGGCGGCGCTCAGCCCGACTGAGATGCCCTTCACGCCCGACGACTTCGACCAGCAGCTCGAGGAAGCCATCGAGCTGATGGAGTTCCTGGGCGACGGCGAGATCAAGTACGCCATCAACGGGCTGCTCTCGCTGACCCCCGACGCCGCACCGGTTCTGGGCCCCACCGTCGAAGTAGAGAACCTGTGGTCGGTCGCAGCGGTGTGGGTCAAGGAGGGCCCTGGCGTCGGCCGGCTGATGGCCGAATGGATGACGCATGGCTACCCCCGCCTCACCGATCCACACGGCTCCGACGTCACGCGCTTCTACCCCGGGGACCGCAATGTCATCCACATCGAGACGAGGGCCGACGAGCACTTCAACAAGACCTACGGGATCGTGCACCCACGAGAACAGTGGGCAACGCGTCGCAATGTGACCTGCGGCCCTGCGAAGGCCCGCACCGACGAGCTGGGTGCCTTCTATTTCGAGGCGGGCGGCTGGGAGCGGCCGCACTGGTACGAGTCGAACGCCGATCTCGTCGAGAAATACGGCATCGAAGACCGCACTCACGAATGGGATGCCCGCTGGTGGAGCCCCATCACCGATGCAGAGCATCTCCACCTGCGCGAGCACTGCGGTCTGGTGGACGTCTCGCCGTTCCAGGTGTTCGAGGTGTCCGGCCCCGATGTCGTGCCCTACATCGAGAAGATGGTGGTGAACAAGTGCGATCTGCCAGTTGGGCGCTCGATCTACACGCCGGTGCTCACACATGACGGCGGGTTCCGCTCGGACCTGACCATCGTGCGCCTGGCCGAGGACCGTTTCCGCATCGCGACCGGTGCATTCGACGGCGGCCGCGACGAGTACTGGTTCCGTCACAACCTGCCCCCCAGCGGCGTGACGTTCGAGAACCGCACTGAAGCGCTTGCCACTTTCGGCGTGTGGGGTCCCAACGCTGTCGACCTGTTGGCGACGCTGACAGAGACAGATCTGGCCCAGGAGTCGTTCGGATACGGGCAGGTGCGTGACGCCCTCCTCGCCGGGATCCCGACGCAGATGTTCCGCATCTCCTACGTGGGCGACGCCGGCTTCGAGATCTACTGCGCCACCAGTGCCGGCTTGGCCCTGTGGGACGCAATCTCCCAAGCCGGGCAGGACTTCAATCTGCGGCCTGTCGGGGCCGGCGTGTACGGCACGACGGGACGTCTCGAGAAGGGTTACCGCCTCATGGGCGCTGAGCTCGAGAACGAGTACAACCCGACCGAGGCCGGGCTGGCGCGACCGCGAGTGAAAGCTGCCGATTTCATCGGCAAAGAGGCCTACCTCGCCGCCCGCTCCGAAGAGCTGGCCGCCCAGCTGGTGATGCTGCGCTTCGAGAGCCTGCGCTGTGCCGAGGGCTACGACCGCTTCCCCATGGGCGCCGGCAACGAGCCGGTGCTGACTGCTGCGGGGGAGCGAATCACTGACTCCCACGGCAGGGTCAGCCGCGTGACCACGGCGGGGAATGCCCCGTCGCTCGGCGCCTACCTGGCAATGGCGTACCTGCCGACCGAGCTGGCCGCCGTGGGCACCGAATTGTCAGTGATGTACCAGAACGAGCGGTATCCGGTCACGGTGGCGGCCACCGGTTCGAACCTTGGGCTGTTCGATCCCGACGACAGCCGCATGAAGGCCTGAGGGCACCCGCGTGCGCATCTTGGTCTGCGTGAAGCGGGTCCCCGCCGTGGGATCGCGCATCAACGTGACCGCCGACGGTCAACAAGTCGACACGGCGCACCTGGGCTTCACCACCAGCCCCCACGAGGAATGTGCTACCGAAGAAGCTGCCCAGATCGTCGAACAGCTCGACGGCGACGATCACGCTGTGGTGGTTCTCACTCTGGGTCCCGACGAATCGACCGAGCAGCTGCGCTACGCGGCCAGTGTCGGCGGCACCGAGTTTGCGCTCGTCATCGCTGAGGGCGGCCTCGACTGGGATCCCCAGCGAACTGCTGTGGCCATCACCTCCGCCGTGCGAGAGCTCGAAGCCGTTGACGGACAATTCGACCTGATCCTGTTCGGCAACGAATCTGCCGACGGGGGCAACTTCCAGGTCGGCATCCGGGTGGCGCACGCGCTCGGGCGCCCGATCGTGAACGGCATCAAGGGCATCGACGTCGGCGAGCGAGGCTTCACGGCGCGCCGCGAGACCGACGCCGGCTACGAGGTGTACGAGCTCGATGCCCCCTGTGCACTCGGCGTCAAGGAGGGCATCAACCTGCCGCGCTATCCCACCATGAAAGGGCGGCTCGCCTCGCGCAAGGCCCAGATCCAGATGCTCGAGTGCGCACAGGATGCTGCAGCGGGCGGTCAGTCCAGGATTCGGCTGCACCGACCGCCCGAGCGTGCCAGCACCACGGTGACGCTGGGCGACAGCGCCGCGGCGGCACCGGCGGTGGTGGACCTGCTCGACGAGCTGGGTGTGCTGTGAGCGGCGTCGCTGTCCTCGTCGACCACGACCGTGGCGTCCCCTCGGGCGGCGCCCTGGAGGCCCTCACGGCCGCGCGGTCCCTCGCCGTCGATCTCGGCACCGAGGCGAAGGCGGTCGTGCTGGGCGACGGGGCGCTGTTCGAGACGCACGGGCCGGAATTGAGGGCGATCTGCGCCGGATATGGCGCCGCCGTGGTGTACTGCGGCCGCCATGAGCTGCTGGCCGACTACGGCCCCGATGCCTGGGGCGCGGCACTCGCGTCGCTCACCGATGTGGCAGCACCGTCCGCAGTGGTGGCATCGGGCACCGACCGCGGCGCGGAGGCGATGGCCCAGCTGGCAGCCCGCCTCGACCTGCCGCTGGTGGCGAATTGCGTGAGCGTGTCAACGGGCGGATCGGCAGCTGCCGGCGAAGCGGGAGCGCCCGACGACGGCGACCCGTGGCAGATCACCCGCATTCAGTGGGGCGGTTCGCTGCTCGAAGACGTGACGCTGAGTTCCACGCTGCCGTTGCTCACCATCGCGCCGCATTCCATTGAAGCCACACCGGTCGACGTAGATGTGTCGTCGAGCGGCGCAGGCGAGGCCGAGGTGATCGGCTTCGAGCCCGACTTGGGGCCTGAAGCGAGCCGGACACTGGTGCGTGACCGGGTGACGCTCACCGAGGGCATCACGCTGTCCACCTCGCCGGTCGTGGTGTCGGGCGGCCGGGGCGTCGGCTCAGCGGAAGGCTTCGCCCAGCTCGAGGAACTCGCCGAGTTGCTCGGCGGTCGCGTCGGTTGCTCGCGTGCGGTCACCAACAACGGCTGGCGCTCGCATTCGGATCAAGTGGGCCAGACCGGCACCCGCATCGCCCCGGAGATCTACATCGCCTGCGGCATCTCCGGCGCGATCCAGCATTGGGTCGGCGCCATGGGTTCGAAGAACATCCTGGCGATCAACATCGATCCCGAGGCCAACATGGTCACCAAAGCGGGATACGCCGTGATTGCCGACCTGCACGAGGTCGTGCCCGCGATCTCCAATGAGATCCGCCGCCGCCGCGACAGCCCGAGCTAATCCGAGCCAAGAGGCTGAGCCAAATGGCGAAGCCGTGGCCCGAGCGGCCCGTGAGCGCAGCGAACTAGAGCGGGAAGCAAGAGGTGACGCAATGGAACGTTCCGCCAATCCGCGCACGTTCTAAGCCGGTAGTGGGGCTCGGCCCGCCAGGTGATCGGCCAGATTCGAGGCAGCTTCGATCAGCAGAAGACCGATGTCGTGGGTGCGATTCGGATCGGGGAAGCGGTATGCCGGACCGTGCACGTGCAGCGCAGCAACCACGGTTCCCTCTTCGCTCAGAACCGGTGCAGCCACGGAGTTGATCCCGACGGCGAATTCCTCGTAGACCCACACATACCCGGCGCTCGCGACCTGCGCCAGCCGTGTCTGCAGCGCTTCGACATCGACCATGCTGTGCGGAGTCGTCGCTTCGAGCCCTCCGCTGACATATTCGTCAAGCGCTTCGGGGCTGAGGTGAGCCAGGTACACCAACCCTGAGGGCACCAGGTGCATGGGGCAGTACTCGCCTGTCCACGAGCGCACCTGCACCTCGGATTCGGGTTCGACTTGATCGAGGTAATAGACCGTGCGGTCGGCGCGAACGCTCACACCGGCTGTCTCGCCGATCTGGTTGACGAGACTGTGCAGGTGTGGGCGCGCCGCAGCCAGCAGGCTCCGATCGGCGCCAGCCGCACCGATGATGTCGATAAGTCCCTGCCCGAGCCGGTAGTCGCCGCCGGCGTCGTCTTGCACGACTGCATCGACCGCTTCGAGTGATGTGAGCAGGCGAGCCACCGTGCTCTTGGGCAGCCCGACGTTGCCGGCAACGTCGGTGACACCCTGCGGACCTACGGCGAGTGCCCGCAAGACGGCGAACGCGCGAGAGATCGACTGCACCGCGACCACGGTAGCCCGCGGGAGGCGCTGGGCCGTCGTGTGAGCGTGATGTTGTGCCGTATTGTGGAACCGTTCTGCTCTACGGAACACTGCCTCGTCGCGAGATGGCGAGTAATCTATAGTCAGAGTGAAATTGTTGTAGTCACGGTAAAGGCAGCGGTGACGGCGTAGAATTCGGGTTCACGGCATTCAAGCCGACCGGGGAGGGACAATGCCGCGGGGGAATGGTGCACGACGGGGGAAGCGTCAGGGTCCCCTTGCGCGTCTCGACACGCCGCTCGTACGAGACGGCGGCGTGCTTCGACCTGCTAGCTGGAACGATGCACTCGATCGTGCTGCATCCGGGCTGCGGGCTGCGACCCAGCAGCACGGTGCCGGTGGGGTCGGCATGTTCTCGTGCTCGAAGAGCACGAACGAGATGAACTACGCAGCCCAGAAGTTCATGCGAACGGTGCTCAAGTCGAACAACATCGACTCCTGTAATCGCACCTGACACGCTCCGTCGGTCGTCGGTCTGGCGACAGTGTTCGGATTTGGGGGCGGAACGAGCTCCTATGAGGAAATCACCGAAACCGATGTGGTCCTGCTGTGGGGATCGAACGCACGCGAGGCGCACCCCATCTTCTTCCACCACCTGCTGCGGGGCATCGACAACGGTGCAGCCATGTACGCGGTGGATCCCCGCCGCACCTCCTCGGCCGAGTTCGCGGACGTGTGGCTGGGCCTCGACGTCGGCACAGATATCGCGCTCGCCAACACGGTGGCCCGCGAGATCATCGCCCAGGGACTGCACAACCGCTCCTTCATCGAACATGCGACTACGGGATTCGATGACTACGCAGCTTCGGTTGAGCCGTTCACACTCGACGAGGGCGAGCGGCTGACCGGAGTTCCGGCTGAGGCCATTGCCGAGATGGCGCACGCGTACGCCACGGCCCCTCGAGCTCAGATCCTGTGGACGCTGGGCATCACCGAGCACCACACCGCGGTCGAGAACGTGCTCTCGCTGTGCAACCTCGCGCTGCTCACTGGCCATGTCGGCCGGTGGGGCTCGGGCCTGGTGCCGCTGCGGGGCCAGAACAATGTGCAGGGCGGCGGCGACATGGGCGCGCTGCCTGATCGGCTGCCGGGCTTCCAGCTGCTCTCCGACCCGCAGGTCCGAGCTCGCTATGAGAGCACTTGGGGCTGCGAGCTGAATCCGATTCCGGGAAAGCATCTCACCCTGATGTTCGACGCGATGGAAGAGGGCGAACTGCGCGCCCTGTACGTCATCGGGGAGAACCCTGCCGACTCCGAGGCCAATGTGGCACACGCTCGCAAGCTGCTCGAAGGCTTGGATCTGCTCGTTGTGCAAGACATCTCGCTGACTCGCACTGCACGCATGGCCGACGTCGTGCTGCCGGCGGCTGCGGGCTGGGCCTCCAGCGAGGGCACGGTGACGTCTTCGGAACGGCGAGTCCAGCGGGTGCGAGCAGCAGTGCCTCCCCAAGGCGATGCTCGAGACGATGTGCGCATCATCAGCGAATTGGCATCGCATATGGGGGTGCAGTGGACGGCCACCTCAGCGCACGAGCTCTGGGACGAGATGCGGTCGCTGTCACCCTTGCACGGCGGCATGAGCTGGGAGCGACTCGAGGCCAGCGGTGGGCTGCAGTGGCCCTGTCCGCATGAGGACCATCCAGGCGCTGAGTTCCTGCACAGTTGGCTGTGGGAGCCTGGCTTGGACGGCCACGCGCCGGCCCCTTTCTCGACCGTCGTCCATCGTCCTCCGGCTGAGGCACTCAGCGAGCAGTTCCCGCTTCGCCTGACCACGGGTCGGGTGCTGGATTCGTACAACACCGGTGCGCAGTCGGCTGGTTATTCCTCGCCCATCCGGTCTGGTGACGCCATTGAGGTGAGTCCTGCCGACGCTGCGCAACTTGAGATCGTCGAAGGCGACACTGTGCGTGTGAGCTCCCCGCGAGGTTCGGTTGACATGGAGGTGCACGTCACCGATCGCCTGCCCACCGGCTTGGTCTTCACGACGTTCCATTTCCCGGACCTGGTCGACGCGAACCTGCTCACCAACGATGCCTGGGACCCGCGCAGCGGCACGGCCGAGTTCAAGGCCGCCGCCGTCCGCATCGACCCGTTGCGGGACGGTGCCTCACGCCAGGCAGTGGCGGCAGGTGGCGCCGGTGGCTGACCTGCACTTCTCCGATGCGGAACCCACCGCATCGGAACGGCAAGCGGTTCTGGCTGCGCTCAGCGTCAACGGCGCGGGCGACGGCGCAGTCGTTGTCGATCATCCGCGCGTCGTTCGGGGAGGGACGCGGCGTCGCAAGCAGTTGCGACACCTGCTGTTGCCCGCCTTGCACGCTCTTCAGCGCGAAGCAGGGTGGATCTCGCCGGGGGGTCTCAACTTCGTCGGTCGCACGCTGGGTGTGCCGCCGGCCGAGGCCTATGGCGTGGCCACCTTTTATGAGATGTTCCGCACGGATTCCCCATCCCATGAGCTCAGCGTCCGCCACGTCTGCGTCGATCCCATTTGCGCGCTCGCGGGAGCCGCTCCGCTGGCGGAACACCTCCGCTCACAGGGTCACGCCGTGCACGAAGGTCCATGCCTCGGGCAGTGCGAACGGGCTCCGGCGGTCTTCATCCAGGGACGCCGCGAGCCTGACCGGGTGCCCGCCGACGACAGCGGACCCGATTCGCTGCTCGTGAGCGTCACGGCATCGACCCCCGAATCGCCCAGCTTGCTGCGGCAGATGATCGAGCGCGGCTTCGACAACGGCGAGAGCACCTCGATGGAGGCCTACCGCCAGCGGGGTGGGGGAGCAGCGCTTGATGCAGCACTGCGCCTCGGGCCTGACGATGTCATCGCCCAGGTGAGCGCTGCGGGACTGTCCGGGCGGGGCGGAGCGGCGTTCCCCACCGGTATCAAGTGGCGGGCGGTAGCCGACGGGAACGGCCCCTGCCACGTCGTCGCCAACATCGACGAGTCCGAGCCCGGAACCTTCAAGGACCGTCTGCTCTGCGAACTCGAGCCCTTGGCGATCATCGAGTCCATGGCCGTTGCCGGCCTGGTGGTCGGCGCGCAGCAGGGCTGGATTTACATCCGCGGTGAATATCCGCTGGCCACCCAGCGCCTGCGCGGGGCCATTGCGCAAGCGCGCAGTGCGGGTTGGCTCGGCGACGACGCGGCAGGATCGGGCCAGCAGTTCGACATCGAACTGCGTCGGGGTGCAGGCGCATACATCTGCGGCGAGGAAACTGCGCTGTTCAACTCGCTCGAGGGTTTCCGCGGAGAACCCCGCAACAAGCCGCCGTTCCCCACTACCCACGGGCTGTTCGGGCAGCCCACCGTGGTGAACAACCCCGAAACGCTGCTCAACGTCAACGAGATCCTGCGCATCGGGCCCGAGGCGTACCGCAGCGTGGGAACCGAGGGCTCGCCGGGGACCAAGCTGTTCTGCCTGTCCGGCCACGTCGGGAGACCAGGACTGTACGAAGCTCCCTTCGGAACGCCGCTGGGGGAGCTGCTGGAGTTGGCCGGAGGTGTGCAAGGCACGCTGGCCGCAGTACTGCTGGGCGGTGCGGCAGGCAGCTTCGTCGGGCCAGATGCGCTTGCGCTGCCGCTCTCTTTGGAAGACACGCGTGCCGCAGGCACGACGCTCGGGTCCGGCCCGGTGATGGTCTTCAATGACTCCGCCGACATGAGTGGCGTGATCGAGCGGCTGGCCAAGTTCTTCCGTGACGAGTCGTGCGGCCAGTGCGTTCCGTGCCGCGTCGGCACCGTCCGCCAGCACGAGCTGGTCACCAGCATTCGTCGGGCGGGCGGGCCCACGGAGCCACAACGTGAGCTGCTCGGCGACATCGCAGACGCCATGGGAGACGCGTCCATCTGCGGACTCGGACACACTGCGGCCTCAGCCGTGATGTCTGCCATGCGACTCGGTCTCCTGGAGGCTGAGCCGGCAGGCGAAGCCGTGGCCCGAGCGGCCCGTGAGCGCAGCGAACAAGAGCGGGAAGAAATGGGCGGTACCGCGCGAGTCGCGCAACAGCGCGACTCGCTGGGAGACTCAGCATCGTGAGAGGTTCCCGGTCATGAACCCAGCTGAGCCGAACACCCAGACAGCGGTGACGCTAAGCATCGACGGGCGCGAGGTGACGGTACCTGAAGGGCAGACGATCCTCGCCGCCTGTACCGCTGCGGGCGTCGAGACGCCGACCATTTGCTGGGCTCCCAATCTCACTCCGGTCAACGTCTGCCGTGTCTGCGTCGTGGAGCTCGAAGGGTCTCGCACGCTCGTGCCCGCCTGCTCACGACCAGTTGAAGCCGGCATGCAGATCAGCACCGATTCCGAGCGTGTCCGCCACAGTCGCCGAATGGTGCTGGAGTTCCTCGGGTCGGCGAACGATCTCTCGCAGGCATCCGAGATCGCCGATTGGTCACGGCACTACGGCGCCGACCCTGCCCGGTACGACGCGCCCTGCAGCGACGACGGCTCACCGGGCTCCACAGCGGGCGGCGAGGCCGGGCTCGAACCCGAGCGTGTCGACGAGCCGGTGCGCATCCAGGACGATCTGTACATCCGTGCCTATGACCGGTGTGTGCTTTGTTACAAGTGCGTCGAAGCCTGCGGCGACGATGCTCAGCACACCTTTGCCATCGCCGTGGCAGGGCGCGGCTTTGACGCCCGGATCCGCACCGAGTACGACACCGAACTCCCCGAGAGCGCGTGTGTGTACTGCGGAAACTGCGTTGCTGTGTGCCCCACCGGGGCATTGCAGTTCCGCACGGAGTTCGACTTGCGCGCGGTGGGGGAGTGGCGCCCAGACGACCAGACCGTCACGCGCACCGTGTGCTCATACTGCGGCGTGGGCTGCAATCTTGAGCTGCATGTCCAGGACGAGCGCATCGTCAAAGTCACGTCGCCTGCCGACCATTCGGTGACGAACGGCCACCTGTGCATCAAGGGCCGATTCGGCTGGGAATACGTGCACGCACCGGCGTTCGAGCCACCTTCGACTGACACAGCGGAGCGCTAACCACTGGTGCCGGCGGTGCCGCCATTCCCTGAACCGAAGCCCAACACCGAAGGCGAGACTTCCGGCCCCTCCGCCGAAGGCGGAGCAACCAACATCTCCGCCGAAGGCGGAGCAACCAACACAGTCGCCGAAGGCGGAGCAACCAACACAGTCGCCGAAGGCGGAGCAACCAACATCTCCGCCGGAGGCGGTGCATACGACTCGGTACGCAGGACCCGCCGCGAACGGGCGCTCGAGCGCGCACGCGCGATGGCAGCAGAGCTGGTACCTCAGATTGCGCGTTCCTCCACCGCCGAGCCGCACATCGGCGGGCCGGCGCTCGCGTCACCTGCGGCACGCAGCACTGCCCTGTTCGTCGGCATTGCTCTGCTCATGGCGGGCAACGGCCTGCAGAACACCTTGCTCGGCGTCCGGGCCGAATCCGAGGGTTTTGGGTCGACGGTCGCAGGGCTGGTCATGGCGATGAACTTCGTTGGGTTCCTGGCTGGTTCGGCACTGGCGCCCCATTTCCTTCGCCAAGTCGGCCATGTGCGCGTGTTCGCCGCTCTGGCTTCGGCGGGGAGCAGCGTGGTGCTCGTGCAGGCGGTATGGGTCAACCCGCTGGTGTGGGGCGCTGGACGGTTCATGTGGGGCGCGTGCTTCGCCGCACTGCTCGTGGTGGCCGAGACGTGGTTGAACGAGCTGGCAACCAACGAGAACCGCGGACGGATGCTGGCTCGCTACATGGTCATCACGATGGGTGCCATCGCCACAGGCCAGTTCATGGTGGCAGCCGCCGATACCGACGGTTTCGTGCTGTTTGCCGTCGTGTCGGTACTGGTGTCGCTGGCCCTCGTGCCGATGTCGCTGTCGGCCTCTGCGAACCCGCCGGTAGTCGTCCCCGAACGGGTCGGACTTCGCACGCTCATGGCGGCCGCTCCGACCGGAGTCATCGTTGCATTCCTCGTGGGAGCAGCACTTGGCTCGATTTCGGGGATCGGCGCGGTATACGCGGCGTCGCGGGGACTGTCGCCATTCCAAGTCGCTGCGTTCGTCGCAGCCCCGATGATCGGCAGCCTGTTCGGGCAGATCCCCCTCGGTCGCCTGTCAGACCGCGTGCCGCGGCGCATCGTCATGGTCCTTGCAGCGTCGATCGCCGGCACCGCTTGCCTAGTCATGCTGGCGCTCGACGAGCGCAGCATCGCCGGCATAGTGGTCATGGCAGTGATGGGTGCGTTCGCCTACCCGATCTATTCGTTGTCGGTGGCGCAGGCGAACGATTGGCTGAGAGACTCTCAGCGGGCCGGGGCCAGCGCCGTGCTAGTGCGCATGAACGGAGTCGGCGCGACTGTGGGGCCGATCTGTGCGGCGATCGGCATGTCGCTGACGCTCAATGCGTTCTATATCGTCATGGCCGCAGCGCATGTGTCCATTGCCGTTTTCGTCGCCGCACGCATGCTGCTCGTGGCAGGTCCGCCAGTGGCCCAGCAGGGCCGTTTCCACCCGATCCCTGCCCGTGCTTCCGCCGCAGTAGCTGCATTGCTCAGGCGGCGCCGGTGATGGCGAACGCGGGAGCGAGCCCGCGTGAGACCCCGTGATGGGGTCGCAGTGACCGGAGCGGCCTAGTGGGAGCGCTGTTCGGTCTGCTCACGTCGATGAGCATCGGCACCAGCGACCTCTTCGGGCGCCGTGTGGTGATGCGCTGCCACGTGCTGTCGGCCATGATCGTGTTCCAGGGCACCGCTGCGCTGGTCTCGCTGGCGATCGTGCCCTTTGTGCCGGGATCGTTCGCCGGCGACGACTTCAGTCGTGGACTGATTTCGGGACTGGGCCTCGGCACCGGACTCGCCTGCTACTACACGTCGTTGGATCGCGCCGGGTCGGCGATTGCCGCACCCATCGTGGCCACGCTGTCGGCGGTCATCCCGTTCGCCTACACGACGCTGCGCGGCCACGATCCGCCCTTGCTTGCGATCATTGGCGCCATGGCAGCCTTCGGCGGTCTCGGGCTGGTGACCGCCGGCGGGACCCGCGGCACCCGGGTATGGGAAGGAACTGCGTGGGCAGCGTTGTCGGGACTTGCCTACGGGGTGGGTCTCAGCGTCTTGGTCGACCTCTCCGAGAGTTCCGGCGCCTGGCCGGGATTCGGCCAGCGGCTCACATCGGTGACCGCCATGGCTGCGCTGGTCGCGATCCGCCGACTGCCTGCGCTGCCTCCGCCCGATGTGCTGGGTTTCGCATTCCTGACCGGCGTGGCCAGCGCTGCGGCGACCATCTTCTACATCGTCGGCATCTGGTTCGACGCGCCCGCAACTGTCGTCGGAGCGTCCATGTTCCCAGTCATAAGCGTCCTCGTCGGCCGGGCCGCGTACAACGACCCGATCAACGTCCGCCAGTACGTCGGCATTGCTGCGGCCGTCGCAGGCGTCACCGCCGTCGTGGCGTCCTGAGCGGAGGGCGGTTCAGTGGGGGAGCGAAGGCTCGGGCAGTTCTTGGTCTTCTTGGAACGGCGGGGGAATGAGGTCTTCGTACATGGCCGGGTCGGGCGGGTAGATGTCACCTACTCCGTCACGGCTGTAGACCACGCCGGTACCCGCTTGGTGGGCGAGCAGGTGAGCGTCTTTGGCGGCTAGACGCAGTGCCTCACTGACGCCGGCCACCCAATCATCGAGGCAAGCTTCACCATTGCTGGGAGTGGGAGGGGTGCCCCGAGGCGTTCAGGGTGGGGGTCGACCTCGGCCTGTCTGGTCTTGGCATCGCGGGGGGGGTCTGAGCCTCCAGGGTCGGGTTAGACCTCGGCCTGTCCGGCCTTGGCCTAGCGGGAGGTGACCCCGGGGCATTCAGCGTGGGGGCGCTCGTGGTCCGGCTTGGCCGTCGGTGCGGTTCGAGGGCCTGCCTGGCGGTTGGAGCCCGTAGTGGCTCTTTGTGGGGTCCCATTGGACGGTGAAGCCCTGTTGGTGGATTTTGTCGTTGTGGCAGTCGGGGCAGACGGTGACGAGATTCTGGTAGTCGGTGTGACCGCCGTGCTGCCAGTGGTCGATGTGGTGGTGCTGGCAGCGCTCAGGGGCGATGCCGCAGCCGACACAGCCCTTGTCGCGCAAAGCCAGCGCGGCACGTTGGAGGTCGGTGGCGGTGCGGCGGCTGCGTCCCATGCGCAGGTCGCCGGTAGCGGCTTCGAAAATCGTCGGCAGCACCTCGGCATCGACAGCGATGCGGGCGATCTCGCCGATCGGGATCGGTGTGCCATCGCCAAGACGGCCACCGGTGAGGTGGTGGTTGACCATGTCGTAGTCGGCGACCACGATCAGCGAAGCCCCGGCGGGGCGTTTGGCGTCGGGATCGCAGATGAGCTGTGTGATCGCGTCGGCCATCCGCTGGGCAGGCGTGCGCCGCGCAGCAGGATCTTCGTGTTGGAACAGGCGCCGCTCGGTTGCGGCGATCACTGTGCCCAGCCGGGCGCCGGTGACCGGGTCGACGGCGACGTTGAGCACGGTCATGCCGTCGCTGGCACGGGTGAAGATCTTGGCGGTGCGCGCCTTGCGCTGTCGCTCGAGCACCGACGCGCCGTCGTCTCGGTTGACGTCGGCCACATGGCGTTCAACGGTGCGACGGAACTCGTCATAGCCCTCATGGGAGGCCCGTTCGGCCAGGTATCGGTCGTCGATCGCGGCGTCGCCAGCGGCGCGGGCGATCAGCTGCGCGTGGCCCACCGGCACGGTGCCCGACGAGAGCCCCTCGCGGGTCGCGTCCAGCTCGCTGAGCCGTACCGCGTCGCGCACGTCGCCGCGTGCCTTGCGGCCCGAAACCGACATGGCGTCCGCAGCAGCATGCGCAGCCGCGCCGTCGCCGTCGCGGCGGGCGATCTCGCCCAACGTGTCCGCCTTCATCGCGGCCAGCCCCGACTCGGCCCGAGCGATCTCACCCAGCCGTGCTTGCAACGCCTGCCCGCATAGCCCAGCAACGTCCACCGCGTCCACACGCACCCCACCCGACGCCCACGCGTCTACTGGGCTGCTGTTCGGAGCCACCTGCCCGCTGCCGTCGCTTGCCATAGAACAACCGTATGTGAGGGGTGTCACATCGAAGGGTCCGCTTGGGTTTCGACGTCGAGGAGCCGGGCCAGGAGTTCGGTGTGGGACAGCTTCTCGTTGGCACCAGTCTCCACGAGACTCTCAGCCGAGGGGGCGCCGTGAGTCTCTCTGTCGAGGCGACCGAGGCGGTGGCTGTCCTCATAACGATTGCAGACATATAGAAATCCTGATTCGCTGAACTAGCGTCACGCAGATGCGGCGTCTGGCGCTGGTGGTGGTGTCGGTGCTGGTCGGCTTGGGCGGGGTGTTGGTTCTTCCGGCGACTGCCGTGGGCGCCGCCGACGGCGACGGGTCGGGTGTGTCGGTGGTGCGTTATGGCGGTGCTGACCGCTATGAGACGTCGCTGCAGGTCGCCGAGGCTGTAGCTGCTGATGCCGGCGGCTCGCTGGAGTGGGTGGTGCTGGTGTCGGGCCGGCGCTGGACCGACGCCGTGGTGGCCGCTCCGGTAGCAGGCGCGCTGGGCGCGCCGGTGCTGATGACCCCGCCCGATGAGCTGCGGGCCGACGCGCTGGAGTTTCTGGGGCGGGTGGGTGTGTCCAAGGCGCTGGTGGTCGGCCCCGACGCGAGCGGCGGCGCGCACGGCCCTGGACGCGGTGTGGATGCTGGGGTGCTCGAAGCGCTCGGCGAGGCCGGCATCAGCACTGATCGCATCGCGGGCGGTGACCGGTACGGCACTGCGGTAGCGGCCGCAGGGCGAGTCACGCCGGACGTGATGGGCGAGCTGGGCCGCACCGCGGTGATCGCCAACGGGGAAGTGTTCGCCGACGCACTGGTGGCAGGCCCGATCGCTGCCCGAGGGGTCCATCCGGTGCTGCTGAGCCCGCCCGATGAACTGCATCCCGACGTGGCCGGCTATCTGGGCGACGCGGCCATCGATCACGTCGTGCTGATGGGCGGCACCGCAGCTCTCAGCCAAGCCGTCGAACAGTCCATCGAAGATCTCGGCATCAAGATCTCCCGGGTCGCCGGCAGCACTCGCTACGACACCGCCGCGAAAGCAGCCAACCTCGCCGCTGGTCAATACAGCGCCGCGGCCGGCAAGACGTGTTTCGCCAGTGACACGATCGGCGTCGCCCGCGCCCGCGTGCCGTTCGACTCCTTCAGCGCGGCACCCCTACTGGGACGGCTGTGCGCCCCGCTGCTGCTCGCCGCCCCCGACAACACCCCCGCCGACACCGCCACATACCTCGATGAGGCGCGAAAAGCGAATACCACCGTCGACCTACGAGTGTTCGGCGGCGATGTAGCCATATCCCAAGCAGCCATCGACTCCTACCTCGCTGGCGAGGATTCCGCCCGGGACGAATCAGGCGAGGCCGAGCCTGACGATGGGGAGCCGGGGGTGTTGGCGGCGGGGTCGTGCGGCGGTTCGGCGTCGGACCCGCCGTCGCGGCTGGTCGACGACCCGAGGTCGCAGGACCCCGCATGGTCGCCTGACTGCAACCACATCGCCTACAGCCAATGGGGTTCGCTGCGGACCGCTCGCTCTGACGGCACCGACGCGCGCGTCATCGTCCCCCACGACGGGGCGTTCCTCAGTGAGCCGGCGTGGTCGCCGGACGGGACCCGTATCGCGTACACGAGCGGCCTCAACAATGATGCTGGTCACTGGGTGCGCCACGTCTGGGTCGCGGAATCCGACGGTGCCGATCCGGTGCAGCTCACCGACGGCGATGTCCGGGACCGGACCCCGGCGTGGTCGCCTGACGGGTCCCGAATCGTATTCTCGCGTCATGCTGGCGACGGCCGGGACGACGACGGCCACCCCATCGACGCAGACCTCTATCTCGCCGTAACGAACGCCGACGGCAGCAGCCTCACGCCGTTAACAGCTGGCGGGCACTGGGACAGGCGGCCGGCGTGGTCTCCGGACGGGGAGTCCATCGCATACATCGCAGCCAACAGTGTCTGGGCGGTCTCAGCCGATGGCGGCGACGAGTGGCCCGTCGCTGCAGGTGCCTTCTGGAATGGAGGCGTGTCATGGTCACCCGACGGCACCAAGCTGGCGTTCGCCGCCGGCGACGAGACGTCGGGGACCGACATAGTCACGGTCGAGGTCGACGGGATCGCTGAGCATCAAGTCAGCGACCTCGGCGGCTGGGCAATGACGCCGAGGTGGTCGCCTGACGGGCAGCGCATCGCATTCACCCACTACGACCAGACCGGTGACCAGCTCGACTACAGCGGCACCCGCTACGCCGCAGTGGCCGGCTCGGCAGGCACCGAAGTGCTCACCGCCGCAGCAGTCTGCAAGCCACGCGGACTACTCAATCGCACAACTGCGGGGTTCCCGCTGCCCGATTGGGTGCCGACCAGGGGAACCGTCCGGGTGGCGGTGTTGTTCGTGGACTTCCCCGACGCCCAAGCCGACCACAGCACAGAGGCGGAAGTTGCGCGGGGGCTGCCGTGGGCGGAGGAATACCTCGAACGCAACAGCTACAGAAAACTCGACATCGAATACGTGCCGCACCACGAATGGCTACGAGCACCCAACAGCTACCAGGACTACCTGAGCGAGTCTGCGATCGGCCATCAGTGGGTCATCGGCGATGCCTTCTTTGCAGATGTGCTTCAGCTCACTGACGACTTCGATTTCGACGGATTCCACAGCCTCGCCGTAATTCTTCCCAGTACCCATTTCTTTGGCGGCCATGCGGGCGGGACGATCGAGTCGAACGGTGTTTCGCTGCGCAGACACGTCAACAACAACATTCCTCGCGAGGAGCCGGGCGATCTCCGGGACTGGGGCCGCACGGCTGCGCACGAGCTGATGCACAATCTGGGCCTTTTGGACATGTATCCCTACGACAACAGCGCCCACGAACGGCCCGAAGCACCCGATGATCAGGAGTGGATCCCCATCCGCTTCGGTCTGATGGGGATCGGGGCCTATTTCTTGGCTGACGCTTCGCTGATGCTGCGCCGTGTGACCAGGACCTATCCCGACGGTGCCTGGTGGTGGCGGGGGGTCGATCGCTTGCGACCTGTCGAGATGCTGGCGTGGAGCCGGTGGCAGCTCGGCTGGCTCAATCCTCGCCAAGCCGAATGCATCACCGGCGATGACGCCACCGTGGCGCTTGCCCCGGTCGCGCGGACGGGCGGCAACGTGGCCGTGGCCGCGGTGCCTCTCAATGGCCACGAGGTCATCGTCGTCGAGAGCCGTCGCAAGATCGGCTACGACCGCGGTCCTCAGTTCACCTGGCCGCGCGGCGACGCGGGACGACGTCCGGCGTTGATCGAAGAAGGCGTGCTCGTCTACACCGTGGACACGCTCATCGGCACCGGCCAACTGCCCATGCGCATCGCCGGCGACAGCGGTAACGGCCAAATCGATGGCTTCCCTGTACTCCAGGAAGGCGAGTCAGTCACGGTTCGCGGCGTCACCATCACGGTCACCGGCGACGCCGGCGACACCCACACCGTCACGATCACCCGCAACACGTGACCCGCCGCCAGCTGTGCCCACACGAGTGATGAGGGCCAGCGTCCAACGCTCGACTGCTGTGCCGAGAGGTGGCGCCTCTCCGGCGTTCGCAACGATCGTGTCGCTGCGGACCGTGCTTAAGAGTTGAACGCCATCACCGCTGACGGCGACCCGTTGGCCGGCCCGGTCGTAATGGGCGTTGGCGACTCAGTGAGGGAGTGAAGGCTCGGGCAGTTCTTGGCCTTCTTGGAATGGCGGGGGAATGAGGTCTTCGTACATGGCCGGGTCGGGCGGGTAGATGTCGAACTTGCCGTCACGCTCGTCGGCCACGCCCGTACCGGCCCGCTAGCCGAGCTTGCCTGCACGTCGTACTGAGCGCTTGCGGGTGTCGTGCGTGTGATGTCTGACTGCCTTCATGGCGATTGCAGAAATATAGAAATCTTGATTGCTTGAACTAGCGTCACGCCGATGCGACGTCTGGCGCTGGTGGTGGTGTCGGTGCTGGTGGGCCTGGGCGGCGTGTTGGTGCTTCCAGCGACTGCTGTGGGTGCCGCCGACGGCAACGTTGCAGGCGACGGTTCGGGTGTGTCGGTGGTGCGTTATGGCGGCGCTGACCGCTATGAGACGTCGCTGCAGGTCGCCGAGGCGGTGGCTGCTGACGCCGGCGGTTCGTTGGAGTGGGTGGTGCTGGTGTCGGGCCGGCGCTGGACCGATGCGGTGGTGGCCGCGCCGGTGGCGGGAGCTCTGGGGGCTCCGGTGCTGATGACCCCGCCTGGGGAGCTGCGAGCCGACGCGCTGGAATTCTTGGGGCGGGTCGGTGTGTCCAAGGCGCTGGTGGTCGGCCCCGAGGCGAGCGGAGGCGCGCATGGCCCTGGACGCGGTGTGGACGCCGATGTGCTCGAAGCGCTCAGCGAAGCCGGCATCAGCACTGAACGCATCGCCGGTGATGACCGGTACGGCACTGCGGTGGCGGCCGCGGCGCAGATCACACCGCGCGTGATGGGCGAGCTGGGCCGCACCGCTGTGATTGCCAACAGTGACGTGTTCGCGGACGCACTCGTGGCGGGCCCCTTCGCTGCCCGTGGTGTTCATCCGGTGCTGTTGAGTCCGCCCGATGAACTGCATCCCGATGTGGCCGGCTATCTGGGCGACGCCGGCATCTCCCATGTGGTGCTGATGGGCGGCACCGCAGCTCTCAGCAATGCCGTAGAGCAGGCCGTCAAAGACCTCGGTATCAAGGTGTCCCGCGTTGCGGGCGCGACTCGTTATGACACCGCCGCGAAAGCGGCCGACCTCGCCGAAGACCAGTACAGCGCTGCGGCTGGCAAGACGTGTTTCGTCAATGACACGATCGGCGTCGCCCGCGCCCGTGTGCCGTTCGACTCATTCAGCGCAGCACCCCTGCTGGGACGGCTCTGCGCTCCGCTGCTGCTCGCCGATCCAGACAACATCCCCGCCGACACCGCCGCATACCTCGATGACGCGCGAGAAGCGAACACCAACGTCGGCCTGCGGGTGTTCGGCGGCGACGCCGCAGTGTCCCAAACAGCCATCAACACCTACCTCACCGGTGAGGACCCCACCCAAGGCGAATCAGAAGAGGCCGAGCCAGGCGATGGGGAACCGGGCGTGCTGGCGGCAGGGTCCTGCGGCGGGGCCATCGAAGATCGGCCTCGTCGGCTGATCGAAGGCCACGCCGAAGACCCCTCGTGGTCACCTGACTGCAGTCGCGTCGTGTATTCCGACGGCCATTCGCTGTGGGCGGTCAACAACGACGGCAGCAATCCTCAACAGCAGGTGCAGTACGACGGCGGCAATACGCACGGTCCTGTGTTCTCGCCCGACGGTGCCCAGATCGCGTATTACCGCGCAATTGACCGTGGTACTCGTTGGGTATCGCATGTCTGGGTCGTGAATACCGACGGAACCGGCGAGCGACAGCTCACCAGCGGCGATGTTTGGGACAGTGAGCCGTCTTGGTCGCCGGACGGGACCCAGATTGCGTATGCCCGCGCAATTGACCGTGGTACCCATCGGGAATCGCATATTTGGGTCGTGAATACCGACGGAACCGGCGAGCGACAGCTCACCAGCGGCGATGTTTGGGACAGCGAGCCGTCTTGGTCGCCCGATGGGACGAAGATCGTGTTCGACAATCAGATCCGCAGTGGCCGCGGCCTCGATGGTGACCCTATCGACATCGATACACAGATAGCGGTGATAGACGCCGACGGCACAAACCTCACCTCGCTCACCGCAGGCCATCCCTGGGATCGCCACCCCGCCTGGTCACCCGATAGCACCCGAATCGCGTACATCGCAGCCGGAGGCGTCAGAGTCGTCTCCGCCGACGGCGGCGACGAGTGGGTCGCCGCCGCCGGTGCCTTCTGGGATGGCGGGGTGGCGTGGTCGCCGGATGGAGCTGCCTTGGCGTTCAGCCAACCCAACCGCGACGGCGGCACGGACATCGTCTCGATCGAGGTCGATGGGATCGCCGAGCATCAGATCACGAACCTCGACGGCTGGGCCATAAGGCCGAGATGGTCGCCTGACGGGCAACGCATCGTATTCACGCACTACGACCAGACCGGCGACCGGCTCGACATCAACGGCACCCGCTACGCCGCAGTGGCTGGCTCGGCAGGCACCGAAGTGCTCACCGCCGCAGCAGTCTGCAAACCACGCGGACCTCTCAACAGGGTGACTGCAGGGTTCCCGCTCCCCGACTGGGCAGTCCCCGCCAAGGGCACACTGCGCGTCGCAGTGCTATTCATGGACTTCCCCGACGCCCGAGCCACCCACACCACCCGCGAGGAAATCGGGCAATCCCTAGATGAGGCCGAGGAATATCTAGAGAGGTCCAGCTACCGCAAACTCGACGTGCAGTTCGTGCCTCACCACACGTGGCTGCGCGCCCGCGAGCCCTACAGCAAGTACGCCACGGAGCTGTTCGTCGGGGAAAGTCTCGTTCAGCCTGCAAGCGAGCACGCTGTCGTGATCGCCGATCCCGACTTCGACTTCTCCCGCATCGACGCCGTCGTCGTCGTATTTCCCAGTACCCACTTCTACGGTGGCAACGGCAACGGACAAGTTTCCGCCGATGGTGCCACGATGGACAGCTCGCGCATTAACACGGAGCCACGAGACGAACCAGTGGCGCTGTCCCACGCTGCGGCAATCTCCAATGAAGAGGAATGGCACAGCAGCGCTGCGAATGCCATTGGACACGAGTTGGGTCACAACTTGGGCCTGCTCGACATGTACGCCTACGACGACGCCCACAGGCTTCCGAACCCGGCGAGCGGACATCGGTGGATCCGCGTCCAGTTCGGCCGGATGGGCCTGAACGCCAACTTCCTTGTAGCCGACAACGACAAGCGGATACGGACCGTGTATCGCGGGCCCGATGGCGGCATCTCTGCGAGCAACGACCTGAATCTCGGACCATTGGAAATGCTGGCGTGGAGTCGCTGGCAGCTCGGCTGGCTACAAGAGCGGCAGGTGGACTGCGTCACTGGCGACAATGCCACTGTCGCACTCGCACCAGTGGCACGCACCGGCGGCGCCATCGCGATGGCCGCGGTGCCAATCAGCCGTCACGAGATCATCGCCGTCGAGAGCCGCCGCAAGATCGGCTACGACCGCGACCATGACTACACCGACCGCTGGGGCGGGCGCACCGAGCACATAGGCCTTATTGAAGAAGGCGTGCTCGTCTACACCGTCGACACAATCCTCGGCAACGGTCAGCTGCCTCTCAAGATCGCCGGCGATTCCGGCGACGGCCAGGTCGACGATTTCCCCGTGCTTGGCCTCGGTGAATCGGTCACGATCGCCGGCTGGACTATCACAGTCATCGGCGACACCGGCGACGCCCACACCGTCACCATCACACGCAACACATGACCCGCCGCCAGCTGTGCCCACACGCGTGACCAGAGCCAGCGCCTCTCCAATGTTCGCAGCGATCGTGTCGGTGCTGATGGGCTTGGGCAGTGTGTTGGTGTTACCGACCACTGCGGCGAGCACCGCGGAGGCCGACGGTTCGGGTGTGTCGGTGACCCGGTTTGGTGGCGCGGACCGCTATGAGACGTCGCTGCAGGTCGCTGAGGCGGTAGCTGCTGATGCTGGCGGCTCGCTGGAGTGGGTGGTGCTGGTGTCGGGCCGACGCTGGACCGACGCCGTGGTAGCCGCACCCGTAGCAGGAGCTCTTGGAGCGCCGGTGCTGATGACCCCGCCCGACAAGCTGCGAGCCGACGCGCTCGAGTTCCTCCAGCGAGTAGGTGTACCCAAGGCGCTGGTGCTCGGACCCGAGGCGAGCGGAGGCGGGCACGGTCCAGGCAGCGGCGTGGACGCCGATGTGCTCGAAGCGCTCAGCGAGGCCGGCATCACCGCTGAGCGTGTCGCGGGCGACGACCGCTACGGCACCAGTGTGGCGGCCGCCGGCCAGGTCACGCCAGGCCCGATGGGTGAGCTCGGCCGCACGGCGGTGATCGCCAACAGCGAAGTGTTCGCTGATGCCCTCGTGGCAGCCCCCTTCGCAGCCCGGGGGATCCATCCAGTGCTGTTGAACCCGCCCGACAAGCTCCACCCCGACGTGGGTGGCTATCTGGGCGACGCTGGCATCTCCCACGTGGTACTGATGGGCGGCACCGCAGCTCTGAGCCAAGCCGTGGAGCAGTCCGTCAAAAACCTCGGCATCAAGGTATCTCGGGTGGCGGGCCGCACTCGATATGACACTGCGGCGAGGGCCGCCGAGTTCGTCGCCGACCGATACAACGCCGGAGCCGGCGAGCCCTGTTTCGCCAATGACACGATCGGGCTGGCCCGCGCTCGGGTGCCGTTCGACTCGTTCAGCGCGGCACCCCTGCTGGGACGGCTCTGCGCACCGCTGCTGCTCGCCGACCCCGACAACATCCCCGCCGACACCGCCGCCTACCTCGATGCCGCCCGCAAAGCCCACGACACCGTTGATCTGCGAGTGTTCGGCGGTAATGCCGCCGTGTCGCAGGACGCCATCAATGACTACGCGATGAGGGTGGTTTGGACTCCATCGGGTGTTCGTGCCTCCTACAGCGCCGGACAGACGGGAATCAACGTTGCCGGAGCGGAAGCCTTCGATCGGCTGATCCCGGACTTCTTGGAGAAGTGGGATGTGCCGGGAGCGGCGGTTGCCGTCGCTCAAGACGGCCGCCTGGTATTCGCCAAGGGGTATGGGCTGGCCGACGCTGAGAACGAGGAACCAATGCTGCCCGATGCCCTGTTTCGCATTGGCAGCGTCTCCAAACCGGTTACAGCAGCTGCCACGCTCGCGCTAGCCCTGATTATTCATGAGAATGCCGCGAGTCGTGTTTTGGGCATTCCGGTTGGCCTGATTTGTCGTTTCGGGGTGTTGGGGCTGCAGGCGGCAGCGTCGTGGGGGTGTCGCTGGTCCCGGTTTCGGTGTTCGTGCG
>JAPOPC010000024.1 GCA_026713105.1 Acidimicrobiaceae bacterium | reverse complement strand
GGCCTTCTTCCCCCACGCGGCGTCGCTGCGTCAGGCTTTCGCCCATTGCGCAATATTCCCTCCTGCTGCCTCCCGTAGGAGTCTGGGCCGTGTCTCAGTCCCAGTGTGGCTGATCGTCCTCTCAGACCAGCTACCCGTCGATGCCTTGGTGAGCCGTTACCTCACCAACAAGCTGATAGGCCGCGAGACCCTCCCGGAGCACCGGAGCGTTTCCTGAACGCACCATGAGGTGCAGGCAGGATATCGGGTATTAATCCAGGTTTCCCTGGGCTATTCCCATCTCCGGGGTAGGTTTCTCACGTGTTACTCACCCGTTCGCCACTTTCCCATTGAGACCGAAGTCTCGGGTTCGTTCGACTTGCATGGATGAAGCGCGCCGCCAGCGTTCGTCCTGAGCCAGGATCAAACTCTCCATCGAGATCTAGCCCGCAATGTCGTGCGGCTGAGCCGCACTTCACTACTGGCACGATCGAAGAGCCCCTGCCACGATCCGGAGAGAAATCCCCCCGTCCTGCGGCAGCTGACTGGAATTGGTGCACCGTCGCACGTCGGCCTGCACGAGGCAAGCTTGATGAGACGGCACGAACAAGTTGGTCCCCGGTCTGGGTAGACCGTGGACCGGCTGTGTGGTTCGACCGGCGGCTGGAATCCAGCAGCCAATCGCCCGCACTGGCGTTTTCGTCCTCTGTTCTGTTGTCAAGGAGCGCTGCTGAGGCGATTCCGCCGGCAGCTGACACTCGATCGGCGTCTACCGCTGCTCTCTGCGAAAGAGTGCTTCGGGCGACGCCGCCGGAGGTGTCGAACCCCTCTGAACCGCAATACGGCCCGCGAGGGGGAGGCATGAGAATACAGGCGGCAGCCTGCCTCCGCAACCACCGCGGCCAGCGGATATCGGCTGTGGACCGCGACCTCAGGGTGCGGTCGCCACGTGCCAGCGCTTCTTTCCCCGCCGCAGCAGCACATATCGGCCATACAGCAGGTCATTCGCTCCCACGAGACGGTCGGGATCGCTGGTGCGATCACCATTGAGGTACACACTGCCCTCCGCCAGCGCTCGGCGCGCTTCGCTGCGGCTCTGCGCCAGCTCCGCGTCGACCAGCACGTCCACGATGGACGCACCGAGCTCCCGCAGCGGGCCAGACGGCACCTCCTCGGCTACGAACGCGAGCGCAGGTGCCGGCACCTCGCGCACCGACGCCGTTCCGCCGAACAGCACCTCGCTGGCACCCGCAGCAGCCGTGGCGGCGGCATCTCCGTGCACGACGCGTGTGATCTCACCTGCGAGACGCCGCTGGCCGGCGCGGCGGCCCGGATCGGCCTCGTGCTCTGCGGCGATCTCGCGTACGTCATCCATGCCGAGAAACGTGAGCTGGGCGAGCAGCTTCGCGACATCGACATCGTCCACGCCGATCCACGCCTGGTAGAAGCGGTAGGGGCTCATGGTGTCAGCGCTGAGCCACAGCGTCTCACCACCTGCGGTCTTGCCGTACTTCGTGCCGTCGCTGCGCGCGAGCAACGGCCACGTCAGTGCATGGGCGGGACGTCCCAGCCGGCGCCGGATCAAGTCGATGCCGAGCACGATGTTGCCCCACTGGTCCGAGCCGCCGACCTGCAGCTCGCATTCGACGTTCTCCGCGAGCCACAAGTAGTCGTAGGCCTGCAGCAGCATGTAGCTGAACTCGGTGTAGGACAGGCCGTCGCCCTCGTCGAGACGGTTGCGGACCGACTCCTTGCCGACCATCTGCTGCACCGTGACGTGCTTGCCGACGTCTCGCAGGAAGTCGAGAACGCCGACTCCGACCGTCCATGCGCGGTTGTCGAGCAGTCTGGCCGCGTACGGGCCGTCGTCGAAGTCGAGGAATTGCCGGAGCTGGGGAACGATCCCTTCGAGGTTGTGGGCCAGCGCGTCGTCATCAAGCAGGTTTCGCTCGGTTGAGCGTCCGCTGGGATCGCCGACCATGCCGGTGGCGCCCCCGGCGAGGGCAATCGGGCGGTGCCCGCCCAGTTGCAGCCGCCGCAGCGTGAGCAGACCCATGAGGTTGCCCACGTGAAGACTGGCGGCAGTGGGATCGAAACCGCAATAGACCGTGATCGGGTCGCTCTCCAAGCGCTGCGCAAGCACCTGGCGGTCGGTCGTCTGATGGATCAGCCCACGTGCCTCGAGATCCGCCAGAACGTCCACGCCGCCAGTCTGCCCGACAAGCCGCGCCGGACGGTCACCGATTTGCCCCGAGGTCAGCCGCGCGGCGTCCAGCGGAAGTAGCGCACGGTGACCAGCGCCCCGCCCAGACCCCAGACGCCGAGGATCAGCCAGCGCCCTACCGGCCATGGAACTCCCTCGACGAACGGGTCGAACGTGCGACCCAGCGCGAGAGCCAGGTGCTTGATGGGGAAGATGTCGCCGATGAGCGTCATCCAGCGCGGTGCTCCCTCCGACGGGATGAACACGTCGGAGACGAAGTACAGCGGCAGCACGCACATGTTGGTGATCGCGGGCGCGGCCTGCTCGCTGGGGCAGATGCACGTGATCGCAAGGCCCAGCGCCGAGAACGCAGCGGCGCCCACGACGAGAGTGATGAACAGGCTCGGCAACGCACCCGGCTGGACGTCGACGCCGTATCCGAGCCAACCGATGCCGATCACGAGCGCTGTCATCACCGCGGTCAGGACCAGCGACGCGGCAACCTGCCCGCCGACATAGACCCATGGCGGCAGCGGCGTCGCCCGCATGGCCTTGAGCACGCCGCTCTCTCGCCGGATCACCGTGACGATGGCCGCATTCATGAAGTTCGCGGAGACCAGTGCCAGCGCCAGGATTCCGGGGACATACAACGTTGCGACACGCGCCCCGGTTGAGCTGACGACCTCGTTGCCGAAGATCGAGGTGAATATCACCAGGAAGATGAGCGGCAGGATCACCGTGAAGAAGGTGGCTGCGGGACTGCGCCGGAAGCCCAGCAAGTTGAACGACGCCTCGCTGCGAAGCTGGCGCAGAACCCTCACGGAATGTCTCCGGTGAACTCGCCTCCCGTGAACTCGCCTGCGGTGGACTCGCCTGCGGTGGATTCGTCTCCTGTCAGCGCCAGATAGGTGTCCTCGAGGGTCGGCGGCCGGACCGCAAGCGAGTCCAATCGTGTGCCGGCCCCTCCGGCTGCCGCGAGCAGCTCTCGCACCACGGCGTCGACGTCTTGAGTGGCGATGGTGGGCCGAGCGGGCGGCACCGCTCGGGCGTCCGGTGATTCTGCCGGCGCGCAGGATTCGTCGGCGCCGAGCAGATCCCTCAACTGGCGGGGCAGCAGATCACTGCTCAACTCTGCAGCATCCCAGCTGATCTGCGACGGCATCGCTGCATGCGCCGCTAGTTCGGCGGCAGTGCCATTGGCCACGATTCGGCCCCGCGAGATCACCACGATCCGGTCTGCCAGAACGTCGGCCTCATCCATGTAGTGGGTAGTCAGCATCACGGTCACGCCCAGCGCTCGCAGGCCACCGATGGTCTGCCACGCCTCGCGGCGAGCAGCAGGGTCGAAACCGGTCGTCGGCTCGTCCAGGAATACGAGCTCGGGATCGCCCACGAGGGCGAGCGCCACGGCCAGTCGCTGTTGCTGCCCTCCCGACAAGCGGCGGGTTCGGGTTCCGGCGGCCTCGCAGAGCCCCACGAGCTCCAGCACTTCAGCGGTTGCCCGGGGCGACCGGTAGTAGGCCGACCACATCGTCAAGATCTCCGACGAGGTGAAGTCGCCCTCGTGCTTGGCGCCCTGCAGGACAACGCCGATGCGCTCCTTCCAGGCGGACGTGGCCTGCGCAGGATCGACACCCAGCACCCGCACGTCTCCCGACGTTCGGGTGCGCAGACCTTCGAGAATCTCGACGGTGGTGGTCTTGCCCGCACCGTTGGGACCCAGAAAGGCCACGACCTCTCCGGTTGCGACCGACAGGTCGACGCCGGCCACGGCCTCGTTGTCGCCGTAGCGCTTGTGCAGCCCGGAGACCTCGATGGCGAGATCGGCTCCCCCGCTCACCCCGGGTGCCCGCCGATCGCTGCACTGCTGGGATCACTGGCGAGTCCGTCCGCAGGATCTTCGACGTAGCGCTCGGGATGGACGATCTGCGGCCGGACCGCGGCTGCATATAGCAGGACGCCGAGCGGTCCGCTGTAGATGATCAGCAGGACCCAGCGCCAGCGACGCTTGCCGGCGGCGGCAAACCGACCTCGGCCGAGCCGCAGGATGTCGACGATTCCACCGGCCATGATCAGCGCTGCGACGGCGACGGCGACGATCAGCACGGTGCCCGCTCCACCCGCTCACGCTACCCGTGCTTAGAGGCTGAGCCGATCGGCGAAGCCGTGGCCCGAGCGGCCCGTGAGCGACAGCGAACAAGAGCGGGAAACAACTGGTGCGACAGCCGCAAGGTTCACCTATCCGCGCATCTTCTTGGGTGTCCGCCTACCGCTGGCGAGTGCGGTCATCCCCCCAGCGAAGCCACCGCGTCGGCGATGTAGAACCCGGCGCCGGCGACGCCCGCGATGACCAGACCGATTCCCGCGGTCCAGAAGGTCCCGTTGAACAGCATCCGGCCGCCGACAGCCAGGACCACGGTGATCGCGATCACCCCCAGCACGGGGCCCGGCAGGTAGGTGACCGCTATCCAGCCCGCCACCAAGCCACACAGCAGCAGGACGACGTTCTCGACCGCCGCCAGCACCTCGCGCACAGCTTCACCGTACGTTCCGGCACTGGCCGCGCACGGCAGCCGTGCGGGACGACAGCACTATTCGTCGCGCCCTGGGCCGACGGTGCGGGCGAGATCGAAGCCGTAGTGCGCCAGCCGGCGCGTGCTGGCATCGAGACCCAGCCCAGGGTCGGTGAGTTCACGACGCGAGATCCACCTCAGGCCTTCGGACTCGTGGTTGCCGCTGGGCGTCGCATGCTGCGGAGCGCGGACCAAGAAGCGCACGTCGAAGTGGAGGTGGTCGGGTTCAGTGCGCCGGCGATTGACGAACAAGTGAACGTCAACGTCGATCGGATCGGTCCAGACCTCCAGGCCGTCGATGCCGGTCTCCTCCGTCGCCTCGCGCAGCGCGACGCTCGCCAGAGCACCCTCTCCATCAGCGTGTCCGCCCGGCTGCAGCCAGCGACCGATCTTGCGGTGCAGCAGCACTAGCCCCCTCGTTGCGTCGTGATTCACGACCCAAGCAGATGCGGTCAGGTGCCCGACCTCGCACGTTCGATGCAGCGCATCGGGGTGCCGGGCGGCGAAGTCGATTAATCGCCGGCGGTGGATGGATTGCGTGCGGTCGCGGGGGACAAACGCACGCACCGTCGCGGCTGCGGCGCCAAGGTCATCAGGCAATGCCCCGATGTCGGTCTGGCGGGCGAACCCCAAGCGCACCGTCGAATCCGGTGCCGAGCACAGCCTCATCGCCGGCTCACATGCGGGTTGCCGTCGACGTACCAGCGCCACCGCAAGTCGGTCCCACGGCTGATGCCGATGCGGGTCGTGTTCACCAGGCCATCGGGCAGCCAGCCGTCGTCCACAATGGCGAGGCCGTCGCCCGTCGTCAGGTCGCAGCCATCGTGGGTGCCGTCGACAGCGAGCGCCTCGGTCAGCTTGGCCGGGCCGGAGCACAAGTCCTCACAGCCGATTGATCGGCCCGAACGGCTCCGGTGGGCCGTCATGGCCTCGACACCGCGTGCCGGCTCGAGTGCGCGCAACAGGACGGCATCGCCCACCCCAGCGGGCCCACACACGGCGTTCGCACACCAGTGCAAGCCGTAGATGAGGTACACGTAGAGCCGCCCTGGCGGCCCGAACATGGAAGCGTTGCGAGCGGTCGGGCCGCTGCGCGAGTGCGCCGCGGGGTCGCCGCTGCCGCTGTAGGCCTCGACTTCCACGATCCGGCCCGCTCGAATCGTCCCGTCATCGTGCACGAGCAGCTTGCCGACCAGGTCCGGCGCGACTTCGGGTGCCGACCGCTCATAGAAGCCCGGCGGCAGGGGCCCAGCCGGCTTCGCCATTCGGCTCAGCCTCCGCCGGTGCCGGCCGCTTCGAGTGCCGCGTCGAGACGCTCCAGCTGGATGGCGACGGCATCGGGACCGCCCGCGCCCGGCGTCGTGCGCCTGACGTGTGCTGACCCGGGTGTGAGCAGCAGCGCGGCTTCGGAGCCGAGATCGGGATGGGCCCTCACCAGTGCGGCCAGCCGATCGGGCTGCGATGCGGGATCGGGGCCGTCCAGTGCTTGACGCACGATTCCGGCGATGAGCTCGTGCGCGTCGCGAAACGGCGTGCCGCGGGCCACGAGCCATTCGGCCAGGTCGGTCGCCGCCGCGAACGGGTCGTCGGCGCCTGCGGCCATGGCGTCTGCATTGAACGCGACGGTCCCCATGAGACCGTCGAGCGCCAAGGTCACCAGCCGCACCGTGTCAAACGCGTCGAACAGCGGCTCCTTGTCTTCCTGGAGGTCCTTGTTGTAGGCGAGCGGCAGTCCCTTCAGCGTCGCCAGCAAGCCCGTCAGGTGACCGATCAATCTCCCCGATTTGCCGCGCGCCAATTCGGCGACATCAGGATTCTTCTTCTGCGGCATCATCGACGAACCGGTGGCGAATGTGTCGTCCAGTGTCACGAAACCGAATTCGGCACTCGACCACAGCACCAGCTCCTCACCGAGGCGTGACAGGTGCACACCGGCCATCGCCAACGCGTACAACGCGTCGGCAACGAAGTCGCGATCACTGACGGCATCGAGGGAGTTCTCGAAGATTCGCGCGAACCCCAGTGCTGCGGCGGTCAGGGAGGGATCCAACGGCAACGTCGATCCTGCGAGCGCGCCGGCGCCGAGCGGCGACACGTCGGTGCGACGCCTGGCATCGCCGAGCCGTTCGACATCTCGCAGGAGTGCCCACGCGTGCGCCGCCAGGTGATGAGCGAGACCCACCGGCTGCGCCTGCTGCAGGTGTGTGTAGCCCGGCAGTCGCAGACCCGCCTCGTGTGCCTGTCGAGCTCTGCGGGCGAGCGTGCGCGCCAGGTCGACCAGCAGCTGCGTCAGCTCGTCAAGCGCGTTGCGCGTCCACAGGCGCAGATCGGTCGCTACCTGATCGTTGCGACTCCGGCCCGTGTGCATCTTCGCAGCGGCAGCGCAGAGCTCGGTTGCCCGGCGCTCGACGGCGGTGTGGATGTCTTCGTCGGACGGGGCCCAGACCATGGCGCCCTCGGCGATCTCCCGCTCGACCTCGTCCAGGGCGGCCGCGATGTCGTCGCGCTCGTCCCCGGACAGCAAGCCGACGCTGGCAAGCATCGACACGTGAGCCCGCGACGCAGTGATGTCCTCGGCGAACATGCGCTGATCGAACGGCAGGGAGTCGTTGAGCGCGGCGAGGGCGTCCGCGGGCGCGCCGGCGAACCGGCCATGCCACAGGGTGGTGGGGCCGGTTCGGGCCACGTCGCCCGGGCGCGCACCGCGCGCCGCGTCACCGCCAGCGGTGTCGTCAGAGAACATCGGCCTGCAAGCTCACAAGTCGGCCAATTCCCGGCAGTGCTCGGCCACAGCGGGGCCGCCGAGTTCCTCGGTGGCCACGATGAACAGCGTGTCATCGCCTGCCACCGTGCCGACCACGCCGTCGAAGTCGCTGCGGTCGATGGCCGAGGCAACGACGTGCGCTGATCCCGGCGGTGTGCGCAGCACGACGATGTTCTGCGAGAAACGCACATCGAGCACCCAATCACCGAACACGCGCCGCAGAGTGTTGGGCAGCAGCGTCTCTGGCGCGTCGGCCTCGGGTACCGCATAGACGGTGCGCCCTGCAGTGCGCATCTTGGCGACGCCCATCTCGTCGAGGTCGCGGCAGACCGTGGCTTGGGTGACGTCCACGGAGCGCTCTGCCAGCAGGCTGACGAGCTGTGCCTGGCTGCCGATCTCGTGGCCGGCCAGCAGTTCGCGGATGAGGTGCTGCCGCTGCGCCTTGGTGCTCATGATGTTCCTCCCATCAGGAAGGACAGCAGGCCCCGCGCGGCGTGCATCCTGTTCTCGGCTTGCTGCCAGACCCTGCTCGCCGGGCCGTCGATGACCTCCGCGGTCACTTCCTCGCCCCGGTGTGCTGGCAGGCAGTGCAAGAAGATCGCCCCGGCGGCGGCGCGAGACATCAGATCTGCGCTGACCTGGTACGGAGCGAACGAGACAACGCGCTCGTCGTGTTCGGCCTCTTGGCCCATGGATGTCCACACGTCGGTGTAGACCACGTCGGCCCCGATCACGGCTTCGGCCGGGTCGTCGGTGATGGTGCACGCGCCCCCCAGCGATTCGAGCCGCTCGAGGGTTTCGGCGGGGGGTGCGTAGCCCGGCGGCACCGCCAGCGAGCTCTCGATACCCAGCATGGCGCAGCCGATTGCCAGCGACCGCCACATGTTGTTGGCATCGCCGACGAATGCCACCCGCTCGGTTCGTTCCAGCCCGATGCACTGCGAGATGGTGAGCAGGTCCGCGAGCGCCTGGCAGGGATGGGCGTCGTCCGACAGCAGGTTGACGATTGGTGCCACCTCGCACGCCGCCATCCGTTCGAGATGGCTGTGTCGAAAGACGCGGGCGGCGACGAGCGCGTGGTAACACGCCAGTGTCCGCACGATGTCTTCCGCAGTCTCGCGGACGTCCATCCCGACCTCTTCGGGCCGGATGTAGACGGGGTGACCGCCAAGCTGGCGCACGGCCATCTCCATCGAGTTGCGCGTGCGGTTCGAAGCCTTCTCGAACACCAGCGCGACGCCTCTGCCCGCCAGGACCTGCGGTGCGTCAGCGACGGGGCGCGACGACGAGTCGAGCACCCAGCGCAGCTCGTCCGCGGACAGGTCGTCGACTTCGAGGAAATGTCGCATCAGACCGGTTGCCCTGCGTCGGCGAGCACGCCCGCGAAGATCGCCAGACCCTCGTCAATTTGCTTGGATGACACCACCAGAGGCGGCGCGAATCGCACGGCCGTCGGGGTGATGCCGTTGATCACCAGGCCGGCCTGCAAGCACGCCGCAGCAACTTCGGGACCGGTGCGGCCGACAACATCGGTATCGAGCTCGGCTGCGATGAGCAGGCCGAGGCCGCGAGTGTCAGCGACACCGGGGACACCCATGAGCTTGCCCGCGAGCTCTTCGCCGCGGGCAGTCGCGAGCGCGCGTGCATCGATGGCCTCCATCGTGCGCAGCACCGCACGCGCAGCGCTCGCAGCCAGCGGCTGCCCGCCGAAGGTGGTGGCATGGTCGCCGGGCTGGAACGCACCGGCGACCTCTCGACGTGCCCAGATCGCACCGATCGGCACCCCGTTGCCCAGTGCCTTGGCCATTGTCACGATGTCGGGTCTGGCGGCACCCGTCGGCCCACCGGCTGGGTCGAAATGGTGATGCCATGCGAACCACTCGCCGGTGCGGGCCAAACCGGTCTGCACCTCGTCGACGATGAATGCCATGGCACGCTCGTCGCAGATCTCGCGGACGCGACGCAGGTACTCGCCGTCGGCGACGTTGACACCGCCTTCGCCCTGAACGACTTCGAGCAGCACCGCGCAGCAGCTCGGGTCCAGCGCCGCTTCGAGCGCGTCCGCGTCGTTGTAGGGCACGTGGCGGAAGCCTTCGGGCAGCGGCTGGAACGTCTCGTGCTTCTCGGGCTGGCCGGTGGCGTGCAGGGTTGCCAGAGTGCGCCCATGGAATGACCGCAGCGCACTGACGACGACGTGACGCCCACGGCCGCCGTATTTGCGCGCCAGCTTGATCGCCCCTTCGAGCGACTCGGCGCCGCTGTTGCAGAAGAAGACCTGTCCCCCGCCCCCTTGGAGCCGGTCGATGGTCTGGGCGACCTCGACTTGGGGCTCGGTGCCGAAGAGATTCGACACGTGCAGCAGCGTGCGAGCCTGCTCATTGAGCGCATCGGCGACGGCCGGGTGGGAATGGCCAAGCGATGTCACTGCCAGCCCTGCCAGAAAATCGAGGTAGCGCTTGCCGTCGCGGTCGTACAACTCGCAGCCGCTGCCGCGCACGAATTGGACCGGCGGCGGTCCGTAGGTGGGCATGAGCGGGCAGTGCTCCAGCGCTGCGGCGCCCATGGCGGCGGCATGGGACGAAAGCCCGTTGGTGGCACTTGTCGCTGTCGTGGTCTGTGTCATGAGTTCGTGACCTTGCTGTGGGATGGCCCGGTGGGATGTCGGTGGGTCGAGTGGTGCTGGTGCTCTGGGGGTGCTTGCGGGGTCGCCAGTCGCTGCGTCGTTTGGGAACTTCGTGGACGGACCTGTCAATTCACAGTTCTGTCAATTCACAATCGAGTGCGGCCGATCACGAGTGATCATCGTGCCGACTCCGGCGTCGGTGAACAGCTCGACGAGCACCACGTGCGGAATGCGGCCGTCGAGCAGGTGTGCGCTGTTGACGCCGTTGCGAACCGCGCTGATGCAGGCCTCGATCTTGGGGATCATCCCGCCCGCAATCTTCCCGCTGACCAGACGCGCGGCGAGCGAGTCGGCCGTCGTGCGGTGCACGAGCGAGCCTGGATCGTCGACATCGTCGAGCAACCCAGCGACATCGGTGAGGTAGACGACCTTCTCAGCATCCAGTGCCGCTGCCACGGCGCCGGCCACGGTGTCTGCGTTGATGTTGTACGCCTGCCCCTTTGCATCCGCGCCGATGGTGGAGATGACCGGGATCAGCCCCTCGGCGAGCAGGCGCTCGAGCAGGTCGGTGTTCACGTCGGTGACGTCGCCCACGAAACCGAGATCGGGATTGCGGGCGGTTGCGGTGATGACCCGGCCGTCTTCGCCTGAAATGCCCACAGCCAGCGGTCCGTGGACATTGATGGCGCCGACGATGTCGCGGTTGACCTTGCCGACCAGCACCATGCGTGCGATGTCCAGCGTCTCCGCATCGGTGACTCGCAGCCCGTCGCGGAATTCCGATGTCTTGCCGAGGCGCGCCATGAGATCGCCGATCTGCGGGCCGCCACCGTGGACGACGACCGGTGCGAGGCCGATCTGGCGCAGGAGCACGATGTCGGCGGCGAAGCCATCGGTCAACGCCGTGTCGACCATGGCGTTGCCGCCGAACTTGACGACCACCACCTTGCCCCGCCATTGGCTGATGTACGGCAGCATCTCCACGAGCAGCTCCGCACGTTCGACCTGCTGGGCGTGGATGTTGTCGGCGCCCGTCATGGCATCAGCCCCGTGGTCGGGAGACCGGCTGTCTCGGGAAGGCCGAGCGCAATGTTGGCGCACTGCACGGCGCCGCCCGATGCGCCCTTGACCAGGTTGTCGATCGCGCTGAGCACCACGAGCCAACCGGTGCGGGGATCCACTCGTGCGCTCAGATGGCACGTGTTCGCACCGAGTGTCGCCTTGGTGTGCGGGGCGTCGCGATGGATCACCACGAAAGGCTCGTCGGAGTAGAAGTCGGCGAGCACGCCGAGTGCGTCGTCGGTCGTCATGCCCTCGCGAGGTCGGGCGTAGCAGGTCGCCAGAATGCCGCGCACCATCGGTGCCAGGTGCGGCGTGAACAGCACCTGGCACCCGGTTGCCTGCTCGATCTCCGGTGTGTGGCGGTGGTCAAGCAAGCCATACGCCACGAAGTCCTCGTCGACGGTCGAGAACGTCGTGGCGGGCTTAGGCGCCCGGCCCGCGCCGCTGACCCCCGACGCGGCGTCGATTACCACCCCGCTCGTCGAGATGAACCCGCCACGGGCGAACGGCGCCAAGGCCAGCGCCGCTGCGGTGGGATAGCACCCGGGAACGGCGACTCCCGCGGCGCCGCGCAAGGCTTCGCGGCCGAGTTCGGGAAGCCCGTAGGGGAATTCGCCCAGCAACTCCGGCAATGGGTGGGTGGCCCCGTACCACTGCGGGTACAGGGCCGCGTCGACCAGTCGGAAATCTGAGCCCAGGTCGACCACGCAGCCGACCCGCTTGTACAGGTCGGCGACAACGGGTGCGCTGGCCATGTGCGGCAAGCCCAGGAACACCACGTCGAGCCCGACGAAGATCGCCGGGTCGTACGCGCAGTAGCGAAGGTCGCCATAGTCGGCCGCCAAGCTGGGATACAGGTCGCGCACTGCGGCACCCGCCTGGGTATCTCCCGAAACGGCGACTACGTCGAAGGACGGATGTGCGGCTGCGAGCCGCAGCAGCTCCGCGCCCGTGTAGCCGGATGCGCCCACTATGCCCACGCGCACCGGCGAAGCCGATGCCGAGCCCACGCGCACCGGCGAAGCCGATGCCGAGCCCACGCGCACCGGCGACTCCGGCACTGAGTCTGCGTCCATGGCGGCGCGCCTTTCTCTCAGATCGATGCGCACTGTATCAGGTGCGCCGCCGTCTTATGCATACATATGCAAAATTATTCAGACAGTGTGGATGCCATTGGGCAGCGCGTCGGTAGACTGCGCTCTCTCAGGGCCAACGACGTCCCTGCAGCCACCGAGTCCCAACACGGGAACTCGACTCGCATGCACACCGGCGAAGCCGGTGCCGACAGCTCAGCGGGACGTCGCCGATGCCCATCCACCACACTGCGACTACTGACACGGCGCTCGCGGGCGCAGCGCCCGGAGTCGAAGACCGGCCTGCGGTACGCGCGCGCCCCTTCACGACGCCGCCTGGCGCACAAGGCCTCTACGACCCGGCGTTCGAGCACGACTCGTGCGGCGTCGGTTTCGTTGCCGACATGTCGGGTGTGCCGAGCCGGGCCGTCGTCGATCAGGCCTTGCAGTGCTTGGTCAACCTCGACCATCGCAGCGCCACCGGGGCTGAGGCGAACGTCGGCGACGGGATCGGCATCACCGTTCAGATTCCCGACCGATTCCTGCGCGACGTCTGCGACTTCGAGCTCCCGCCAGCCGGCAGCTACGCGATCGGCACAGCATTCCTGCCGCGCACCGATGCCGACGTTGCCGCGACGGCCATCGAATCGATCATGGTCGAAGAAGGTCTGCAGGTGCTCGGCTGGCGAGAGGTTCCCACCGACCCGTCGTCGCTCGGCAAGTTCGCCACCGATCCGATGCCGGTGTTCCGGATGCTGTTCGTGGCTGCACCGTCCCCCGCAGACCTGCACGGGCTGGATCTTGAGCGGCGTGTCTATGTCGCTCGCAAGCGCACCGAGCACGAGATCGATCCCGCCCCGTACTTTCCGTCGCTGTCGTGCCGCACCCTCGTGTACAAGGGAATGCTGACCTGCAGCCAGTTTGCGGAGTTCTATCCCGACCTGGTCGATCCCCGCATGGAATCGGCGCTCGCGTTGCTGCACTCGCGCTTCAGCACCAACACCTTCCCCTCGTGGCCGCTCGCACATCCATATCGAATGCTTGCTCACAATGGCGAGATCAACACGGTGATGGGAAACCGCAACTGGATGCGGGCACGAGAGGGCACGCTGTCGAGCCCGCTGTTCACCGATGCCGACGGGAACAACGAGCTGGAGCGCACGTATCCCGTGTGCACGCCCGGCGCATCGGACACCGCCAGCTTCGACGAGGTGCTCGAGCTGCTCCATCTCGGCGGGCGGAGCCTGCCCCATGCCGTGCTGATGATGATTCCAGAGGCCTGGGAAAACCATGCCCGCATGCCCCAGGACAAGCACGATTTCTACGAATTCCATGCCTCGTCGATGGAGCCGTGGGACGGTCCGGCCAGCATCGCCTTCACCGACGGCACCGTCGTGGGCGCCGTGCTCGACCGCAACGGCTTGCGGCCCTCCCGCTACTGGGTCACCTCCGATGGTCTCGTCGTGATGGCATCCGAAGTCGGCGTGGCTGACATCGATCAGACCCGCATCGTTCGCAAGGGCCGCTTGCAGCCAGGGCGCATGTTCCTCGTGGACACTGCGCAGGGCCGCATCGTGGGCGACGACGAGATCAAGCACGACCTGGTGACCGCCGAGCCGTATGGGGACTGGCTTTCCGACGGGCTCGCGCACCTTGAAGACCTGCCGCCTCGTTTCAGCTTGACGCCGCAGCACTCGTCGGTCACCTTGCGTCAGCGCACCTTCGGCTACACCACCGAAGAACTGCGCATACTCGTAGCGCCGATGGCCCGCACCGGCATCGAGCCGATCGGGTCCATGGGGACCGACACCCCAATCGCGGTGCTGTCGAAGCGGCCGCGACTGCTGTTCGACTACTTCAGCCAGCTCTTCGCGCAGGTGACCAATCCGCCGCTGGATGCGATCCGCGAGGAATTGGTCACCTCCACCAAGGCCAAGATCGGCCCCGAGGGGAACCTGCTGCAGCCCGGACCCGATTCGTGCCGCCAGATCGTGCTGCCCTACCCGATCCTGTCGAACGAGGATCTCGCCAAGATCCTCTACATCGACGAGGACTCGACAGCCGCCCAGTCGAATGGCACAGCGCCGCATGGAGCAGCGTCGAATCGCACAGCGCCCGCAGCCGCGCAGCAGTATCGGCCGTTCGCGGTCGACGGCCTGTACCCGGTCGCTGAGGGCGGTGCGGGCCTCGAGCGCGCCCTCACCGACGTATGCGCGCAGGTCGACAAGGCCATCGCCGACGGCTCCCAGATCATCATCCTCTCGGACCGCTACAGCGACGGGCAGAACGCGCCGATTCCGTCCCTGTTGCTGACGGGCGCCGTGCATCACCATTTGGTGCGCAACAAGACCCGCACGATGGTGGGTCTCGTCACCGAGTGCGGGGATGCCCGCGAGGTGCACCACATGGCCCTGTTGCTGGGTTACGGCGCCAGCGCCGTCAACCCGTACCTCGCCTTCGAGTCGATCGACGACATGGTGCGTGGCGGCGTCATCACCGAAGTCGACCAACGCACAGCGATCCGCAACTACATCAAGGCATGCACCAAGGGTGTGCTCAAGGTGATGTCCAAGATGGGGATCTCGACCGTGGCCAGCTACACCGGGGCGCAGGTCTTCGAATCTGTGGGTCTCGGGGAGGAGGTCATCTCCCGGTTCTTCACGGGAACCACCTCGAAGCTCGGCGGTGTGGGTCTCGATGTGCTCGCCGCCGAGGTTTCCCAACGGCACCAGTTCGCCTACCTCGACAACCCCACCGAGGCTGCCCACCGCGATCTGTGGGCGGGCGGCGAGTACCAGTGGCGCCGCGAGGGCGAGTACCACCTGTTCAACCCCGAGACCGTCTACAAGCTGCAGCACTCCACCCGCGCGGGCCGTTACGAGGTCTTCAAGGAGTACACCGGGCTGGTAGACGATCAGTCCACTGAGCTGGCGACGCTGCGCGGCCTCTTCGAGCTGCGTCCAGCGCCCGGCGGGCCGATCCCAATTGAGGAGGTCGAGCCGGTTTCCGCAATCGTGAAGCGATTCTCCACGGGAGCGATGAGCTATGGCTCGATCTCGGCCGAAGCACATGAGACGCTGGCGATCGCCATGAACCGCATCGGTGGCAAGTCCAACACCGGCGAGGGCGGCGAGGATCCTGAGCGTTACGTGCCGGATCCCAACGGAGATCTGCGGCGGTCGGCCATCAAGCAGGTCGCGTCCGGGCGCTTCGGCGTCACCTCGGAATACCTGACCAACGCCGACGATTTGCAGATCAAGATGGCCCAGGGCGCCAAGCCCGGCGAGGGCGGCCAGTTGCCGGGTCCGAAGGTCTGGCCGTGGATCGCCAAGACACGCCACTCGACACCCGGCGTCGGGCTCATCAGCCCGCCGCCCCACCACGACATCTATTCGATCGAAGACCTCAAGCAGCTCATCCACGATCTCAAGAACTCCAATCCGCAGGCGCGCGTGCACGTCAAGCTGGTTGCCGAAGTGGGCGTGGGCACCGTCGCCGCAGGCGTGTCGAAGGCCAAGGCCGATGTAGTGCTCATCTCCGGGCACGACGGCGGTACCGGGGCTTCGCCGCTGACGTCGCTGAAGCACGCGGGCGCTCCGTGGGAGCTGGGCCTCGCCGAGACACAGCAGACGCTGTTGCTGAACGGCCTGCGAGATCGGATCGTGGTGCAGACCGACGGACAGCTGAAGACGGGCCGCGACGTGATCGTGGCAGCACTTCTGGGCGCCGAAGAATTCGGCTTTGCCACGGCCCCGCTGGTGGTCTCGGGTTGCATCATGATGCGCGTCTGCCATCTCGACACCTGTCCCGTGGGCGTGGCGACCCAGAACCGCGAACTGCGCAAGCGCTTCGGTGGCCGACCCGAGTTCGTCGTCAACTTCTTCGAGTACATCGCGCAGGAAGTCCGTGAGTACTTGGCAATGCTGGGCTTTCGATCGCTGCCTGAGGCCATTGGACGCGTGGATCGGCTCGATACCACCGCCGCAGTTGCTCACTGGAAGGCGCACGGGCTGAATCTGTCACCGATCCTTGCGGAGCCCGAGACGCCGTGGCCCCAGGATCGCTACTGCTCACAGAGCCAGGACCATGGCTTGGAGCGGGCCCTCGACTGCCAGCTCATCGAATTGGCAGCACCTGCGCTCGAGCGTCGCGAGTTGGTGCGGGCCGAGCTGCCGATCAGCAATGTGAACCGGACCGTCGGAACGATGCTCGGCCACCAAGTCACCGCCGCGCATGGCGGCGACGGCCTGGCCGATGACACGATCGACCTGACGTTCAGCGGGTCGGCCGGGCAGAGCTTCGGTGCGTTCGTGCCGCGTGGGCTGACGATGCGGCTGTATGGCGACGCCAACGACTACCTCGGCAAGGGGTTGTCGGGCGGGCGCCTCGTGGTGCGGCCGCCCCGGGAAACCAACCCAGCGTTTGTCGCCGAGGACAACATCATCGCCGGCAACGTCATCCTGTACGGAGCGACAAGCGGCGAGGCATACATCCGCGGCACGGTTGGCGAGCGCTTCTGCGTGCGCAACTCAGGAGCCACCGCTGTCGTGGAGGGAGTGGGCGATCACGCCTGCGAGTACATGACGGGCGGCATGGTGGTGGTGCTCGGCAGCGTCGGCCGCAACTTCGGCGCAGGCATGTCGGGCGGGGCGGCGTTCGTGTACGACCCCGACGACGTCTTCTGGCGGAATCTGAACGCCGAGATGGTCGATCTGGAGCCGCAGCTCGACGACGCCGATGCCGAATCCGTGCGAGCAGTTCTGCGCCAGCACCTCGCCGAGACCGATTCGGCCCCGGCCCAGCGCATTCTGCGTCGCTGGCACAGCGAGGTGCGCAGTTTCCGCAAGGTGATGCCGAAGGACTACCGGCGGGTGCTCGAGGCCCGGGCGGCCGCCGCCGAAGGGGGCCAAGACCCCGACGAGGCAGTAATGGCGGCTGCGCATGGGTGATATCCGGGGATTCATGCGGCATGACCGGGAGCTGCCGACGCGGCGCCCGGTTCCGGTGCGCCTGCGCGACTGGCGCGAGGTCTACGAACCGTTCGCGGACGAGGACCTGCGCACCCAGGCCAGCCGCTGCATGGACTGCGGCGTGCCGTTCTGCAACTCGGGCTGCCCGCTCGGCAACATCATCCCTGACTGGAACGATCTCGTCTACCGCGATCGCTGGCAGGACGCCATCGAGCGACTGCACGCAACCAACAATTTCCCTGAGTTCACCGGCCGGCTGTGCCCGGCGCCGTGCGAGGGCGCGTGCGTGCTCGGCATCAACGCCGATCCGGTCACGATCAAACAGGTCGAGGTCGCGATCATCGACAAGGCATTCGAGATGGGCTGGGTGCGCCCCGAGCTGCCGGCTTCGCGCACCGGTCACAGCGTGGCCGTGGTGGGCTCGGGACCGGCTGGGCTCGCTGCGGCCCAGCAGCTCACCCGCGCAGGCCACGACGTCACGGTGTTCGAGCGCGCCGACCGGCTCGGCGGCCTGCTGCGCTACGGCATTCCCGAGTTCAAGATGGAAAAGCACCACATCGAACGGCGTCTCGACCAGATGAGCGCAGAGGGCACGAAGTTCCGCACTGGCGTCGAGGTCGGCGTCGACATCCCGGTGGCGGACCTGCAGGCCGACTTCGACGCGCTCGTGCTCGCCGGCGGTGCAACCCAGTGGCGCGATCTGACGATTCCGGGCCGCGAGCTCGACGGCATCCACCAGGCAATGGAGTACCTGCCGTGGGCCAACAAGGCGCAGGAAGGCGACCTCGACCCGGTCGATGTGCCGATCAGCGCCGAAGGCAAGCGGGTGGTGATCATCGGCGGCGGCGACACCGGCGCCGACTGCCTGGGTACCGCGCACCGTCAGGGCGCCGCCTCGGTACATCAATTCGAGATCTTGCCGCGGCCGCCCGACGAACGGTCATCGGCCAACCCGTGGCCGACCTATCCGATGGTCTATCGGGTCTCCTCGGCTCACGAGGAAGGCGGCGATCGGGTGTACTCGGTGAATACCGAGCAGTTCCTGGACGACGGCGCAGGTGCCGTGCGGGCGCTGCGAGCGCACGAGGTCGTGTTCAGCGACGGTCGGTTCGCCGAGGTGGAGGGCACCGACTTCGAGCTCGAATGCGAGCTCGTGCTGCTGGCGATGGGCTTCCTAGGACCGCAACAGGAAGGCTTGCTCGCTCAGCTCGGCGTCGAGACCGATGCGCGTTCCAACGTTGCGCGTGACGACGACTACCGCACGAGCGTCGACGGGGTCTGGGTGTGCGGCGACATGGGCCGCGGCCAGAGCCTGATCGTGTGGGCGATCGCCGAGGGCCGAGCGTGCGCCGCAGCGGTCGACGAGGCGCTGACCGGCGACACGGCTCTGCCGAGCCCGATGCCCCCCTCGGCCCGCCCGCTCAACTGAGCGGCGGCTGACGGCGTGGTGACACGCCGGCTGAGCGCGGACAGATCTGGGCGTCGCCACAATGGCGGTGCCGCAAACGGAGGTGACCACCGTGAACGCAAGCCCGTACCCGGTGAACGGCGAGCGCCTGTGGCAAACGCTCCATTCCTTGGCGCAGATCGGCGCAACGGCGGCGGGCGGCGTGGCCCGGGTTGCGCTCACCGATGAGGATCGGGCGGGGCGTGACCAATTCGTGACCTGGGTGCGCGAGCTGGGCTGCACGGTGCACATCGATCAGATGGGCAACTTGTTCGCCCGCCGTGAGGGCAGCGATCCCGGGCGTGCACCAGTGGTGATCGGCAGCCACCTCGACAGCCAGCCCACCGGCGGCAAGTACGACGGCGCCTACGGCGTGATGGTGGGCCTCGAGGTGCTGCGCGTGCTCCACGAGAACGACCTCATCACCGCTGCCCCGGTCGAAGTGGTGTCGTGGACGAATGAGGAAGGGGCACGATTCCCTCCGGCCATGATCGGCTCCGGCGTCTATGCGGGGGCATTCAGCCTCGACGATGGACTGGCGGCGCCGGGAGTCGACGGCACCACGCTCGGTGGTGAGCTGGCCCGAATCGGCTACGCGGGCACCGAGCCATGCGGCGAGCCATGCGGCGAGCCAAGCAGCACCGAGCCATGCGGCGAGCCGGCCAGCACAGGGCCATGCGGCGAGCCTGACGGCGCCGGTCGCCGACCGATCGGGCACTACATCGAGCCGCACATCGAGCAGGGCCCGATCCTGGAGGCTGCCGGAGTCACGCTGGGCGCTGTCACCGGAGTGCAGGGCATCCGCTGGTACGACGTGTCGATCGAGGGGCAATCGGCGCACGCTGGCAGCACCCCGATGGAGCATCGCGCCGATGCCATGGTGGCCGCCGCCCGGCTGGTGTGCGAAGCCGACGAGATCGCGGCGCGCCGGGCACCAGAGGGGCGCGCCACGGTGGGCACCCTGTCGGTCGGCACCGGTTCGCGCAACACCGTGGCGGGCTCGGTCTCGCTGACGGTGGATCTGCGCCATCCTGACGCCGCCGAGCTGGAAGCCATGCACGATGAGTTGCTGGCTTTCGCCGACGGCCCGGCGTTCGGCCCGCAGCACAGCGCCGCATCGAGCGGCGTCAGGCAACACAGCGCCGCGTCGAGCGGCGACAGGCAACACAGCGCCGCGTCGAGCGGCGACAAGCAGCACAGCGGGCGGTCGCTCCCCCGCCCCCAGATTGTTCCCATCTGGTACTCGCCGCCGATCGTGTTCGACGCCGCCGTCGTGGACGCCGTGCGACAAGGCGCCGTCGCGGCAGGCTTCGAGCCGGTCGACATCACCTCGGGTGCCGGCCACGATGCTTGCTACGTGTCCATGGTTGCGCCCACCGGGATGCTGTTCATCCCCTGCGCCGACGGCCTGTCGCACAACGAAGCCGAGTCGATCCTGCCGTCTCACGCCACGGCGGGCGCCCAGGCCACGCTGAACGCGGTGCTCGCGCTGGCTAGGTGAGCTCGGCCAGCGATCGGCACTTGAGGATGGCTCGCGCGGATTGCTCCATGGCCGTCCAGCCGGGCTGATCGGCCACCTCGCCCCCCCAGCCCATCTGTGCCAGGCGGTGAGTGAGCCGCACGTCGCCGGCACCCACGTCGGCTCGCGCGAGCCAGCCGGTGGCAGCCTGGACGTCGCGTACCGCCGACCGTCGAGTGTCGGTCCACAGCTGTGGGTCAGCACCAGGCAGCGCGTCGGCGGGTACGGCCACGATCATCGCTCTGGCGGTGTTGCGCCAGTGTCGGGCAGTCTCGGTCGGCACCGCTGCAGGCCAGGTGCGCATCAGGCTGTGCTCGACGCTGCGGTCGTCGGGCGAAGCCCCGTCGACCGCGCTGATGTCGACCTTGCTGAGCCCCGCCGCCGCCGCAGTCGTGGCGCGCACATCGGGTCGGGGCGGCGACATCCGTTCCCGCAGCTCGCCGAACGCCGCGGCGCCCTCGGGCCCGCTCGCCCAGGAAATGAAGTCGCTGCGGGCACGCGCCCGGAACATCGGCGACGCAAACGTGTGGGCCCACCATTCCACGGGCCGCAGCAAGTGGGCCATGCGGGGGTCGTATTCCTCCCAGTTGAGAGCGTGCTCTTCCGACCGGAAGAGGTTCATGCCCGCTCAGCGGAACGGCCGGCTTGCGGCGTCGCCTCCCACCATGCTGCGGGTGTAGCCGACCATGGTCGGCGGGTCGATCGAGGTGATCTCCTCGTCGCGCATCACGATGCGCAGCGGATCGCCCCCCAGCAGACACGGCGCATCCACCGTGACAGTCCGGCCCGGAAATAGCCAGCGGCACGCCAGGGCTTCGAAGCCGCACTGGGCAAACCAGCGCTGCTCGCCGTCGACGCTCACCCGGTATTGGGTGGGCTGGTTGTTGAACGGCGGGAACGACGCGATGTAGTCGGTGCCCGGATGAAGCCAGCCCGGCGTGAGATCGATGATCCTCGTGATGACCGACTTGGCACGCATGGGTTCGACGCCCAGCGTGTGGGCCAACTCGGCATAGTGAGGCGCGACGCCAGTGGCAACGATCTCGTTCATGATCGCGGCATAGGCAGCGTCGAGTTCCTCCAGCGGAATCTGCTCTGGGTCAGTCAGTGCTGCTGCCATGCCGTCACACTAGGAGCCGGGCATTACCACCAGAGAGTTCTCCTGTTTCTCGTCAGCAACGCAGCGCTCCATCGCATCGGCGCGCGCAAGTAGATCGCCGGGCGTACGGTCCAACCTCTGCGCACCGATGCAGCGCATCCCATCACGGACCCTGCAGCCAAGACAAGGCCGGCGAAGTGGCTCACGCCTCATCATCGAGGTCTTCGGGCCGTTCCTCTTGAATGTAAGCCCGCAATTCATCTCGGGCTCGCAGCTCCGCTTCGTACTTGGCAGCGAACGGCAATGCGACATGGGGCGGGTCCAAGCGCCGATCCCGCTGGTCGGAGATCTCGAACTCATGAATTGTCACAGTCGGTTCGACGCATCTACGCAACCAAACGACGCCGAGCACGAGCACGACCGCGACGAGAGCAAGGACCTCCATGCGCGCGCAGTCTCGCGCAGCCCGCCGTTGTGAAGCGGCAGACGCTCGCCAGGGGGGATTAGGTCGGTGAGTGACTACGCGACGAGTTGTCGCACGAACCTATGGATTGGAGGAAGCACAACACGACGTTCCCCGGCGCGCCGAACCGTCCCGTGCGATGCCTTGCCATGCCTAACGCGACCGAGCCGAACCGTACCTAGCCAGTCACAGCCTATTGCCGAGCGCTCAGCGGGCCTGTCCACATGCTGCGCAGTATGGCTTCTTTTCCATCGCCCACAGCCACCATGTGAGGAACACTTTGCGGGAGCGCGGGTGCTTGAACTCGACGGTCTGCGAACCGCAGGCGAGGCACGGCGTGACCAGCGGGGCAGCCATCTCGGATCGTTCGCTGGGCGCAGGCACTCTCGATGTGATCCTGCGCGGGGTGAACGGTTGCCTCTCGTGGGCCGGTGGCCTCTCTACCTTCTTGAGTGTCACAGGTGGGGGTTTGTGCGGTCCGTTGCGTGTGTGCTCAGCCGAGCGCTTCGCGGCGGTCCTCTCTGACGTCGTCGGGAGTCCTTTCCAACCGCAGTTCTCTGTGCCGCACAGAGGTCTGTAGTGGCGCTTGTCGATTCGTTCAACACGGACAGCGGCGCCGTTCATGGCGGGTTCCCTTCGTCTGAGGGCACCCTAATGTCGCAGTTGTGGGGAACCATTGCCAACCCCTAACCGCAACGCCGATGAGCATCAGGCCATTTCGCATCTGACGGGACTGCTGCCCACATGCGCGTCGCGGCTTCGCCGTAAGCGGTGACAAGATCGCTTCCACAGCGTCGCGTCGTTCTTGCGGCATGGCCGTCGGGCCGCTCGGTTCGGCAGTGCCGAACGTGCAACCCAACGCGAGCAGCACACACACTGCGAAGACAGCAACCCGACGCATTATTGGTCGCTGTAGAGCAGGTGGGTGAATTCGGCCCATTCGTTAGCGTTGTCCAGGTCCGCAGCCCAGATGCTCTTGTAGAACCATCCGTGCCACCACGCGCACTCGGGCGCGGCAGAGTCCCTTGCCACAGCACCAGCGCTTCGGCTGCGTGCTCAGCAATGTGCACGACGCGGGCGCTGGTCTCAGCGAATTGGAGTAGCGCTTTCCATTCGTCGTACAGCGCGGCGTAGGTGCTGCGCAGTTCGCCGCGCAGGGCACACAGTGCCTCGCTGGCGTCCCCGTCGTCGTATTCGGTTTCGGCCAGCACAACATCAACCGTGGACGGCTCCGAGCTGGTGATGGCTACCGGTGCCGTTGTCGCTGGTGTCGCCACGGCAGTTGTCGTCGGCGTCGCAGATGTGGTCGCAGTTGTCGGCGTCGATGCTGTGTAGGCCGACAACGGCAACGCGATAATGAGCCCGCCAAGCCGCCTGAGTGGTGCAGACATGGGGCGGTCCTCCCGATCCCACAAAATCGCGAAGGCTCTGCCAGATTGCTATTCGCGTTGGGGTGTGTAGTCGCGATACCAGTCGTTGTGGGGTCCGCGGCGCAGGGTGGCGCTGGTGTCGTGGAGTTCGCCGTGGCAGCGGAAGCACAGCAGTGCGAGGTTGTCGATGTCGGTGGGTCCGCGTGTGGGCTTCTGCCACGGTATGACGTGGTGGGCTTCGCACCATTGAGGTCCGAGGTCGCACAGTACGCAGCGCCGGTCACGGGCGACCAAGGCACGCCACTGAGCGTCGGTGACCGTTCGCACTCGGCGTCCGTGCCAAAGAGGCGAGCCGGGCCCATCGAACAGAGCACCGTAGATATCAGCGCCGCATGCGAGGCGCTCGAACACCCGCAGCGGCAGCGGGCCGCTGTCGGAAATCTCGATGCTGGCAGCCTCGTCGCCCAAGGCAGCGCGCAGGTCGGCAACGATCAGGATCTGGTTGCGGCGTCGCATCCCGCCCGATGGGTCCGGCAACGCCGCGGGCAGCGGGTCCGCGTCGCAGAACCCCAGTTCGCCGTGGCGTGCGTCAGGGAGCGCGCACTGGTGTGCAGGCGCCAACGCTGGCAGGTCAGCGGGGCGAGGCCCCTTCCAGTCGGCGCTCACCCGGTCCCAGATGCGATGGGGGTCCTCGTCGATCCAGCGTTGCGCAGCACGGTGCATGTCAAGGCCCAACAGGGCTTCGAGCGCGTCGACCCGACACTGGCCGTAGCTGCGGCGCTCGGGCGCATCCGAGCGGCGATCTGCTCGGTCGGCTTCGAACAAGCGTTGCGCCGCATCGTCGATGACCGCACGCAGCGCCGCGCCGCCCGCAGAATCCATCAGAACGGTGGCGCGCAGCATCCCTTCCTCGGTGCAGCCGAATGTCAGGGTGCGAAGCCTGCGCTGGCGCTCGTGCCGTTCGTCGACGCTGAGGCCCTCGCCGCGTGCGCGCACCCAGTCCGCCGCGATCCGCCTTGTCCGTTCAGGGTTCGACGACACCGCAACGCCCAGCAGTCGCTCCGAGCCATCAACAGCATCCGCGCCGGCAAACTCCGCGGCCCGCACCAGAGCGTCGGCGTGCTCAGCGGTGATCTCGCCCGCAGCCAGCGCCTCGGTAGTGCGAGGCATGGCCTTCAGCATGCGTGCGCGGCGCACCGAGCGCTTCGCGGCCGGCACCGAACAGCGTGTGTTGCGCAGCACCCGCTCAACATCAATGCACTCCGCACCGCGTCGCTCTGCCTCCGCGATCAGTTTCGCCTCGGCCGCATCGATCGCCGAACGCAGCCGCACCATCGCGGCAAGGCCCGACGCGATGCCATCAGGGCTCAGCGCGTCGGCATCGACCGCGCCGACCAGCGAAATCGCCTGGTCCCATGCAGATACAGGCTCAGCTCCATGCGACAACGAAGCCATGTTGCCGATTGACATCGCCGAGCCGGCGGCGACCGGTTGATGCCGGTGCTCTGCGTGACACGGCTCAAACAACATGCACTGAGTATACAAACATGCGTTCGTGCTTGCAAACATTCGCGCGCAAGAATGTCAACGCATTCTGAGAACTCCTTGCGCTGCCTCACCGCATGCCGAGCACGCCGATTCGATAACAATCTTCGCTCAGTAGCTTTGCGGGGATGGTCGCCACGCCCATGAACGACGACCTCATGCCGGAGCGTTTCGATGCACTCATGGACGTCGTGCGGCTGCGCCGATCGGTCCGCAGCTTTGAGCCGCCTCCCGAGCCTCTGCCGGTCGAGGTGTTGCGGGGCATCTGCGAGGCCGGACGCTGGGCGCCGTCTGGAGCGAACACGCAGCCATGGCACTTCGTCGTCGCCGCTGAGCGGGACGATGTGCTCGCTGTCTCCGATGTGTTCGTCCGCCAAGCCGACCGGCTGGTGGAGCACTGCCGGGGCTTCCCGCACGTCCATAAGAAGCACTGGCTCCACAACTCGCTCGCGATCGTGATGATCTTCTGCGACCCCCGCTGGGTTGACTCGTACCCGGTCAGCGACCATCGGGGCTGGCACGACGAGTACGCCGCCAACAACGACAAGATCCTGCTGGCCTCGGTCGGCGCTGCTGCGCAGAACATGCACCTCGCCGCAGCCGCGTACGGCCTCACCACGGCGTGGCTGAGCGGTGGCGGCGAGGACACGACCGCGTGCGAGCTGCGTGAGCTGCTCGGCGTGCCCGAGCCACTGGTGCCGATCGCGACGATTCCCATCGGCTGGCCGCACCGGCGCGCCGAATCGCGCTACCGCCACCCGCTTGACGAGCTCATCCACTGGGGCCGCTGGGACCCCGAGCGCACACCGGCAGACGACGCCCTGCAGACCTACGTAAGCGGGGTCCGCCGCCAGGCCATGTACCGCGGCAGCGAGACGCTCGAAGACTGAACGGGCGATCCTGCGCCCGCGTCACGCGGGCGGGGTTGATTCGCCTAGAGCATGAAACGGCTGACCGTGGAGCTGGCCAGCCACATCTCGATGTCGCGGATGGCTTGTGTCATCGCCTGCCCGATCAGGTCCAGCTTGCGCACTTGCTCGATGCGCGGCGCCGCTTGTTCCAGCTCAGACTTCGACAGCAGTTCGCCGAAGATCCCGCACGCATCGGTCAGCGCAATGATGACGACGTCTCGCGGGCTGGGGATCTCGTCGCTGAACAGCACCCCCATGATGCGCAGCTTCACCTCGCGCTCGGCCTTGCCGTCCACCATCGGGTAGCGGCGCGACCGGAACACCCACAGGTGGCGGTCGTCTTTGCGCTCGAGAATGCCCTTGTCGACCAGGCGGGCGAACGCCTCTTCGCGGATGCCTTCGGCCCGGGCCGCCACGAACTCCACCCAGTAGCGCGAGTCGCTCTCTGCCTGCTGGGCGGAGATGTGGGCCAGCGTGGGGTCCAGCAGGCCGTCGCCGATCGGTGTCGAGTCGACCAGCATGAGCTTCTCCAGATCGGTGTCGATCCGGTTCTCCATCGCCAGATCCATGAGCACCGAGCCGGCGATCACCCGGTCGAGCGTGCGCTCGGGCACATGGATCAGCTTGCCGTCTTCGTCTCGCAGCAGCAGGAGCAGGATTTCCTCGGCGAATCTCAGCATGGTCCCGGACCAACTCCCGTCATGTCGGCAGCGCAGTGACGCACGAAGCGACCGCGGCATCGCAGCGTAGTTGGCGACGGCGCGATCCGGCTGCCGTCTCATGGGCCCCGTCGCATGCGCCTTCATCGCCGGCCTCGGCCTTAGGGTCCGCCGCGGGTCAAGTCGCGCGACCGATCCGTGCGATTACCAGGAGTTACGCATAGTTCCCGAGCGCAGACCACGCGACTTGACTTCTGGCGGGCCCTTACTCGACGGTCACTTCAACCAGTTCAGCATCGGCGAGGCCGATGTCGAAGGCTGGGCCGATCGGATGCTCGACAGCGAATCGATACGGGCCATCGGGGTGGTAGCGCTCGCAATCGTCTGATGGCGTCGGCGCCAGGCACGGCACCATGTCGGTCCCTGAGACGACCGAACCGCCTGCAGTGACGAAGGTGATTCGCAGCGGCAGCGGTGTGTCGCGCATCCAGAACGCGCCCGAGGTGTCGCTCTCGAATACGAACACCATCGCTGCGTAGCCGCCAAGGGCTGCGAAATCGGTCACGCCCATGAGGCCACGTTGCCGTGCTTGGGATGTGTCGGCGATGATGACCGGCCACACCTGCGTGCCGGCGGGGCCGGTCACGCCCAGCACGCCCTCGGCGAAGCCCGCAAGCGGCGTCGCCGCCGCCAGCACGCGCCGAGCGTGTGCGAGCGGGTCGGCACCGGTGGTCGCCGGAGCGCCAGTCGTCACCGGAAGACCGGTCGTCGCCGGAGGATGGGTGGTCGCTGGGGATGTGTCCGCAGGCGGTGCGACCGCAGCAGTCAACAGCGGCGGAGCAATCGTGACGATGGTGGGCACTGGGGCTGCGGCAGTCACGGCGGGACCGGTTGGCGCGATGAGGCCGCCTTCCCGAGTGGACTCATGCACCGCGCAGCCTCCCAACGCCACGGCGACGACGACCAAGGCCGCCCTGTGGCGGAACTGCTGCACGGTGCAAGTCTGTCGTGGCATCGAGGCGGTGCCGACGCGCCGCGCGGTGGAAGCCCTCGGCAATCGTGGTGTGATAGGGGCATGAGCAGCACGGCAACTGCGCCCGGGGCACACCGGTCGCCCACCCGATCCATCGACGACCCCGGAGCGGTGCCGTTCACGGATATCGCGATCGGGGAGTTCTCCGATCTGGTCGCAATGAGCCAAGAGTTGAGCCGCACCTGCGACTGGGTGGTGCGCACTCCGTACGGGCTGTTCGTTCACGGCTACGACCAGGCACGAGCCATCCTGCGAGATCCCGCATGGATTTCGATGCTCGCCGGCGTGTCGATGCTGGAATCGAGGGACACGACCTCGTTGGACTTCGCCTCGCTCATGGCGCGCGCTCTCCAAGGTGCACCGACTCTGTCGACTCAGAATGTTCTGCGCTCTCGCCCGAACGTGCTCTCGGTGGAAGGAGATGATCATCGGCGGCTGCGGCGTCTGTTCGGGGGTGCGTTCACTCCCGCAGCGGCTGACCGCCTGAGGCCGTTCATGTCCAAGCACGCCCGCCAACTGTTGGACCCGCTGGTGTCTGCTGGCAGCGGAGAGATCGTCGCCGAGTTCTGCGATCCCTTCCCAGTGCCAGTCATCTGCCGCCTGCTAGGCGTCACTGACGACGACTGGGCGCAGTTCGGCCGCTGGGCCGAAGCCATCTTCGCGATCTTCGACGCCGACGCAGAAGCTGTCATGGCGCGTTTGGATGAGATCGCCAACGCACAAGCTGAACTGAGTGCCTACGTTATTGACCTGATCTCGAAGCGCCGCCGGGCGCCATCCGATGACCTGCTGACTGAGTTGATCAAGGTCTCCGACGGCGGCGATCGACTCAGCGAAGAAGAGCTGATCGGCATGGTCCAAGGGTTGCTCGTCGCGGGCACCGACACCACACGCAACCAGCTCGGCGCCACGCTCGCGGTGCTGGCCGACCGGCCCGACAGGTACGCGGCGCTGCGCGCCGATCCCGGCCGCATACCGGCCTACGTGGAGGAATCGCTTCGTTACATCGGTGCAGTTCGCACAACAATGCGCATCGCTACGACTGACCTCGTGGTCGACGGGCTGCTGTTCCCCGCTGGCACCATGGTCATGATCGGCCTCCACGCCGCGAGCCTGTCCGGCGGCTGCCCAGCGCACAGAGCCGCGGCCTCGGGCATCGACGAAACACCACTCGGCGGCATCGATTTCGACCCGTATGAATTCGATCCAGACTTTCCCCGCGAGCACCCGCACTTGGCCTTCGGCAGCGGCGCGCACCACTGCCTCGGGGCGTTCCTGGCGCGAGCGGAGCTGCAAGAAGCACTGCGTGTCTTCGTCGATCGTGTCGAGAGCTTCGAGCTGAGCGAACCGGTGCAATGGAAGCCGCTCTCATTGGGGATCTGGGGTCCGTCGCGCATGCACCTGCGGCTGAACGCGCCGCCGCTGGCGGAGCGCGTGCCCGCGGGGACATTGCCGCCTGCCAGCACACCAGCCGATCTTGGGACCTCAGCGGAGCGGGATCGCTACCTGGCTGAGATCGCGCCCTTGCGCCGGGCGATCCACAACAGCGTCCCCGAGCTGATCGCCCGCCCGCGATTCCCTCCGCTGTTTCGACTCGTAACCACTGCAGCTCGGATCGGCTGGGCGGTCTATGCCGGCCGGCTGCTGGACCGGCGACTCGGTCCCGATGAGCGGCGCGAGCAGATCTACCGGCGCCTGCGGCTGGCTGCCACCAAGCTCGGACCTGCCTACATCAAGCTGGCCCAGCTCATCGCAGCGGGCGAGGGCGTGTTCCCCGATGCGCTTGTGGCCGAATGCCGGCTGTGCCGCGACCAGGTGCCCGCCGAGTCGTGGCCGGCGATCCGTGCAGTCGTCGAGGCTGAACTCGGTCCCCTCGACGAGCGCTTCTCGCACTTCGACAGCGAAGCGACCGCAGCGGCGTCCATCGCCCAGGTGCACGCGGGCCGTCTTCCCGACGGCACGCGGGTCATGGTCAAGGTGCAGCGGCCGGGCATCCGCCGGCGTGTCGAGCGCGACCTGGCGGTGCTGGCGTGGATCGCCCCGAAGCTGGTGGGTCGCATACCGATCACTGCGCTGACCAACCCGCCGGCGTTGGTGGAGCTGTTCGCCGAGACGATCACCGAGGAGCTGGACTTCCGGGTCGAAGTGGCGAACCTCTTCGAGGTGGACCGTGCGCTGCGTGCGACGACGACGACGGGACGCTGGCAGGTGCCCGAACCGGTCCTCGACGCCGTCACCGAGCGGGTGATCGTGATGAGCCCTGTCGCCGGACGCCCGCTGAGCGAGCTGCAGCCCACCGATCTTGCCGACGGCGAGGCGGCCGCCATCTTCCGCCAGATGAACGATGCGCTGCTCCACGGCGCATGCATGACGGGCGTCTTTCACGGCGACTTCCACGCCGGGAACGTCTTCATCGACACCGAAGGGACACCTCCGGGCCAGCCGCCGGTGATCGGCCTGGTCGACTTCGGCATCACCGGACGGCTCGAAGGACCCAAGCGTGTCGCGTTCCTGCGTTACGTCGTCGGCCTGCTGACCGGCGACTTGGAGTCGCAGATCTCCGGGATGATCGACCTCGGCGCGTTCGGCCCCGGCAGCGATCCCGAACAAGTCATCGCAGACCTGCGCCTCGACCGGCCCGGCTTCGATCCGCTGGAGCTGAGCGAAGACGAGTTCACCGCAGAATTCCGGGCGCTGATCTCGGGTCTGCTGGCAAACGGCGCGCGCATCCCCAAAGAGCTGATGCTGTTCATCAAGAACTTTGCCTACCTGTGCTCGGTGACCGGCGAGCTGGAGCCCGACATGGAAGTGCTGGCCCAATTCGAGCGCATCGCCTCGTCGTTCTTTGCACGCAACGGGGTCCGCATGGCTACAGAGATCGGCTTCTCGCCGTCTCCCGAAGCCGTCGACAAGCGCGTCATCCGCCAAGCCATGGGCATCTCGGCCCGGCACGAGCGGGTCACGTGGCGGCTGATCCGCGGGCGGCGCGAGAGCCTGAAGTCCAGGGTGGGCAACGCCGACTGAGCGGCGTCGTTCAGCCGACCTGCTGTGCGCAGATAGGGCATGATCTGGGCCGCATCGAGGGTTGGGCCTCGATGCGGAGACCCGGCGGGACGGTCGGTGTCGGCACGAGAGCGGGAGGAACCATGGCAGCAAGTGGCACAGCGGCGTCAAGCGGTACAGCAGGCCGCATGGCGGGCAAGGTGGCCGTCGTCACCGGCGGGGCGTCGGGGATCGGGCGGGCCTGCGGGCTCCGTTTCGCGGCCGAGGGCGCGTCAATCGTGGTGGCCGACCTGAACCCCGATCGGGCAGCGAACGTCGTCTCCGAGATTAACGAGCTGGGCCGCGATGCAGTCGCGGTCCAGGTGGACACCTCCGATCAGGAACAGAACGACGCGATGGCCGATGCCGCGGTGGACGCCTTCGGGCGCATCGACGCATGTGTGGCCGCTGCGGGAATCTCGCATTCCGGCTACGTGAGCCGGGAGATCGACGAGCAGGCCGGGCAGGACCGCTTCGACCGGGGAGACATGTACTTCATCGACAAGTCGCTCGAATCGTGGCAGCGAGTGCTCGACGTCAACTTGACCGGCGTGATGCTCACCAACCAAGCCGTCGCTCGCAAAATGAAGGACAACGGCGGCGGGGCCATCGTCAATATCTCGTCGATCGCCGGCACCAATGTGCTCAAGGGCAGCTCCGACTACTGCGTGTCCAAGGCCGGCGTGTGGATGCTGACGCGCTGCGCCGCCTTGGAGCTCAGCCGCTACGGCATTCGCGTCAACGCCGTGGGGCCCGGCTACATCCAGACGTCCATGAGCGGTGCAGTGCTGGGCAACGAACGGTGGGTGCAAGAGCGTGAGCGCGAAACACCGCTGGGACGCCTCGGCGAACCGAATGACATCGCCAACGCGTGCCTGTACCTGTGCAGCGACGACGCCAGCTTCGTGACCGGCGAGATCATCTTCCCCGACGGCGGCGTCATGGCCGCAGGCCGCTGAGAGTTGACCTGATGAGCGTGCTGGTCGCCGTCGAACCCGACTGCTGGCGGCGCCCCGTGCTCGCCGAGGCGGTCGTGCGGGGCGGGGGCACGGTGAGCACCCCCGACGGGGCATCGGCGCTCGTATGGGCCGAGCCGGCCCAAGCGCACGTGATCGGGGAAATGGTCGACGCCAATCCCGGCATCGAGTGGGTGCAGCTTCCCTACGCCGGCATCGAGCCCGTGGTCGACATCGTCACCGCCCGGCCTGCCATCGAGTGGTACTGCGGCAAGGGCGTGTACGCGGAGCCCGTCGCCGAACACGCGCTGATGCTGGCGCTGGCAGGCATGCGTGGCATGGCCACCTATGCGAGAGCGGGGCAGTGGAGCGCGCCCCAGGGCCAGAACCTGCTCGGTGCCTCGGTGACGATCCTGGGCGGCGGCGGCATCACCGACTCGCTGCTGCGCCTGCTAGTGCCGTTCGGCTGCGAGGTCACGGTGCTGCGAAACCGGCCTCAACCGATGGACGGCGCTGCACGGGTGGTCGGGCCTGCGGCACTCGCGGATGTCCTGGGAGGCACCGACCTGCTGGTGCTGGCTCTGTCACTGACCCCCGACACGACCGGGATCATCGGCGCTGCCGAGCTTGCAGCACTGCCCGACCACGCTTGGATCGTGAATGTCGCTCGTGGCGGCCACATCGTCACTGACGACCTGGTGGAGGCCTTGCGCGCAGGCCAGATCGGCGGCGCCGCGCTGGACGTGACCGACCCCGAACCGCTGCCCGACGGTCATCCGCTGTGGAGCCTGCCCAACTGCCTCATCACCCCCCACATCGGCAACACGCCCGAGATGGGTCTGGCACTTCTGGCGGAGCGTGTCACTGCCAATGTGGCGCTGCGTATCGCTGATGAGCCGTTGTTCGGACCGGTGTACCTGGACCTGGGCTACTGAAGGGGCACAGATACCAGCTCAGCTCAGCGGAGCTGGGCGTCGTGGGTGCTTTCGACTGCGTCGATGCAGCGCTGGCGGATCTCGGCTGCTTGGGCGTCGGTGAGTGTCCGGTCGTCGGCTTGCAACCGCAGGCGGTATGCCAGCGATCGAGTGCCCGAGGTCATCTGGTCGCCCCGGTAGACGTCGAAGAGCTCCACAGAGCGCAGCTCATCGCCCCCTGCAGCCACCAGCGTGTCGCGTACCTGCGACGCCTGGACGTCGTCGGGGACGGCGAACGCCAGGTCGATGTCGCTGGACGGGTAGGTCGAGACGAGTTGGTAGGGCCGGTCGGCGGCGGTTGATGCGGCGGCCAGCAGTGGCTCCACGTCGACCTGCAGCCAGGCGCATCGTTGCGCGAGACCGTGGCGCTCGCACACCACCGGATCGATCTCGCCCACAACGCCGACGGCGTGGCCGCCCAGCATGACCTGCGCGGCACGCACAGGGTGCATGCCGTCGAGGTCGCCCGCGTTCGTGAGCGCGGCGTCGAGGCCGAATGCTGAGACGATGAGATCCCACAGGTGGACGGCGTCTGCAGCCTCGCCGCCGGACCAGATGACGCCCAGCCGCTCGGTCTCTGTCGGCAGCGGTTCGTCGGGCGCCGGCTGGCCGAATACCACGCCGATCTCGAACAGCGACACGGTGTCGTTGCGGTGGGAGGTGTTGTACGCGGCTGCGGTGAGCAGGCCGGGAAGCAGCGACGGCCGCAGCACCGATTCCTCGGTGGCGAGCGGGTTCAGCAGCCGCACGGGTTCGGTGCCTTCGATGCCGGCACGGCGCAAGGCATCGGGCGCCAGGAACGGGTTGGGCATGGCTTCGGACGAGCCGGCCCCCACCAGCACCCGCCGCAGCTCGCGGCGCAGACGCTGGGTGGGCGTCAGGCGGCCCGGCTCGGGCGAACGCGGGACGGTGCGTCCGAGCTTCCCGTACCCGTAGTGGCGAGCGACCTCCTCGGCCACGTCGGTCTCGGTGACGACGTCTGGCCGGAAACTGGGCACGGTCACCTCGAGCGCAGCGGTCAGGTCACCAGCCGCCGGCTCGCAGGCGAACCCGATGGGTTCGAGCAGTGCCCGTACCTGCGAAGCGGTAAAGCTCTGACTCAACAAGTGGCTCATCCGGGCAGGACGAACCCGGACGTGGGTCGACTCGGGCAGTTCGCCCCGACCGTCGAGTCGGCCGCGGCACACCGACACTCCGCCGGGGGTCACCCGGTTCAGCAGCTCGCAGAAACGGTCGAGCGCGATGGGCACCAGCTCGTGGTCGGTGCCCCGCTCGAAGCGCATCGAGGCCTCCGAGCGCAAGCCCAAGCGCTGCGACGTGCGGGTGATCGACAGGCGGTCCCACCATGCAAGCTCCAGCAGCACGTCGGTGGTGCCGTCGCTGATCTCGGTGTTGGCTGCACCCATGACACCTGCGATGCCGATCAGGCGGTCATCACGGTCGACGATCACGCCGTCGCCTCGGAGCAACTCGCGTTCGGCGCCGTCGAGCGTCACCACGCTCTCGCCGCCGGCGCTGCGACGCGTGCCGAGGTGGCCGCCTGGCACCAAGGCCAAGTCATAGGTGTGGTTGGGTGTGCCGAGCTCGAGCATCACGTAGTTGGAGATGTCCACCACAGAGTTGATCGGGCGCATCCCGCACAGGGTGAGCCGGGCTTGCATCCACAGTGGCGAAGAGCCGATGGATACGCCGCCGATCACGCGCACACCAAACCGGCCGCACAAGTCAGAGTCGACGATCTTCACCGACGCCACCGTCGAGACATCCGCGCCGGTCTCGTCGACTGCTGGCTCGGGAATCCGGAAGGGGACGCCGAGTCGCGCCGCCAAGTCACGTGCAACACCGGCCACCGACATCGCGTCGGGACGGTTCGGGTTCACCTCGAGGTCGTAGAGGACATCGCCGTCGAGGCCGAGCTGGGACATGAGCGAAGCGCCGAGCTCGAAGTCGCTGGGCAGGATCATGATGCCGTCGGCGTCAGCGCCCAATTCGAGCTCTGCAGCAGAGCAGCACATCCCCTGGGAGAGCTGGCCGCGCAGGCGGCGCTCGCCGATCTCGAGGCCCCCGGGCATCGTGGTGCCGACTGTTGCCAGGGGCACCAGATCCCCGACGGACATGTTGAATGCGCCGCAGCACACCTGCAGCGCGCCGCGTGTCCCTTCGCCCGAAGCGCCGGGCAACTCGACATCGACGAGCTGGATGCGGTCAGCCTCGGGATGCGGTCGCAGGCCCGCCACTCGCGCCACCACGACCCCGTCGAGCGGCGGCAGGACGCGCATCTCCTCGACTGCCATGCCGAGGTCGCTCAGGTGGTCGGCCAGCTCGGCGGGGTCGCCCTCGATGGGCGCGAACTCGCGCAGCCAGCTCAGCAGCACCTTCATCGGGGTTGACCCCCAGGGACCGGTCGATGGGACGGCATCAGAACTGGCTGAGAAACCGGATGTCGTTGGAGTACATGTCTCGCAGGTCGTCGATGCCGTGACGCATCAGCGCCAGGCGGTCGATGCCGAAGCCGAAGGCGAAACCCGTCCATTCCTCGAAGTCGATGCCGCAGTTGGTGAGCACATTGGGATGCACCATGCCGCAGCCGCCCAGCTCGATCCAGCCGGTGCGCTGGCAGGTCTGGCATCCCGCGCCCTCGCAGATCACGCAGGTGATGTCGAATTCCGCTGACGGCTCAGTGAACGGGAAGTACGAGGGGCGCAGCCGTGACGAGATCGACCTGCCGAAGTACGCCGAGGTGAACTCCTCCAGCGTTCCCGCAAGGTCGGCGAAGGAGATGCCCCGATCCACCACGAGGCCTTCGAGCTGGTGGAAGACCGGCATGTGGCTGGCATCCGCGGTATCACGCCGGAACACGCGCCCGGGGCAGATCGTGTAGATCGGCGGCGGCTGCACTTCCATGACCCGGATCTGCACGGGCGAGGTGTGGGTGCGCAGCAGCACGTTGGACGCCTCGCCGCCCTCGCCGTCGCCGAGCTCGGTGCGCTCCCCCAGGTCCAGGTAGAGCGTGTCCCACATGGAGCGGGCGGGGTGGGCGGCCGGCAGGTTCAGCGCCTCGAAGTTGTACCAGTCGGTCTCGGCTTGAGGGCCTTCGGAGACCGTGAATCCCATGCCGACGAAGACGTCTTCGAGACGTTCAGTGGTCTGGGTGACCAAGTGCAGGTGCCCGCGCTCGGGCCCCGGCGGAGTCTCGGTGAGGTCCAGCCATTCCCGCTGCAGCTGTTCACGGCGTGCCACGGCGGCCAGCTCGTCGGAGGCCTGCGCGTGCGCTGTGCGCAATTCCTGTTGCGCCTCGTTGAGTGCTCGCCCGACTCCTGCTCGCTGATCCGGCGCGAGCGAGCCCAGAGCTTGCTTGATGGGCCCGAGTGCCGACTTGCGACCGAACAGTCCCGATTCGACCTGTGCCAGCTCGTCGGTGCTCAACGCCGCGGCGATTGCAGCGAGCCCCTGGCTGCGGGCAGCATCGATGTCGGCGAGCAGCGTGTCGAGATCTGCGTCGGTGGCCGGGCCGTTCACGGCAGGCATCGTACGAGTCCGCACCGCCGAACGGTCGGCATTTTTCAGGCGCGCGCTCTTATGGCGTACATCAGCACGGCAGCGGCGACGGCCACGTTGAGCGAGTCCACCGGGTGCTGCATCGGAATCGAGACAGCCACGTCTGTGCCGCTGATCGCTTCGGCAGATGGCCCGTGAGCTTCGTTGCCCACCACGAGCGCCATGCGGTCAGCGCTGGGCAGTTCGTCCACCCCGATGTCGCCGTCGGGAGTCGCCCGTACACACACGTGGCCCGCACCCGACAGCTCGCTGAGCACGTCGGCGGTCGTGTGCCCCCGGCACACCAGGAGCCCGAACGTCAGACCTGCCGCACCGCGCAGCGCTTTGGGACTCCACAAGTCAGTCGTTCCCTCGGTGGCAATCACGGCGCCGAAGCCCGCCGCGACAGCGCTTCGCACGACAGCGCCGGCATTGCCAGGGTCGCGCACAGCTTCGAGCACCACCACTCGCGGTGCCCCGACGGCCGCTTCGAGCGGTGTGTCAGCGAACTGGGCGATGGCCAGCACGCCCTGGGGGTTCATGGCATCGGCGAGAGGGTCGAGCTCATCGGCGGGGACCGAAGAGATCGTGCCGATGCGCTCCCGGTAATCCGCGCCGAGTCGCCGCCCGTCGGGATGCTCATCGGCGGTGGCCTCGGGCGCATATCGGCCAACCAGTTCGGGCCGAGCGAACACCGCTTCCAGCACGGCCCCGCTCGCCAGTGCGCCGTCGACCGCGCGAGGCCCCTCGACGACAGCCAGGCCAGAGGCATCTCGCTGGCGCCGGTCGCGCACCAAGCGCGACAGCCGCGCCAGCGCGGCTTTGGAGGGCGGATGTGTGCTCAGGCGGCTGCGTCGGTGAGGGCGGCCTCGGCTCGCTCAGCGATCGCAGCGAATGCTGCCGGATCGCTCACGGCGAGATCAGCCAGGTTCTTGCGGTCGACACTGATGCCCGCAATGCCCAGCCCATGCATGAGACGGCTGTAGGTGGTGCCGTTCTGACGTGCAGCAGCGTTGATGCGCTGGATCCACAGGCGCCGGAACTCACCCTTGCGGGCTCTGCGGTCGCGGAACGCGTACTGCCCGCTGTGCATGACCTGCTCGTTGGCAGCCCGAAATGACCTGCTCTTGTTGCCGTAGTAGCCCTTCGCCTTAGCCAGCGTCGCCTTGCGGCGGGTGCGACTGGCCACGGATCGCTTGACTCGTGCCACGTTGGTCCTCCCGTGTCGATGGGATCAGTTCTGCCGGATCGGGTCTCAGCGGCCCAGCATCCGGTTGATGCGCCTGGCGTCGGCCGCAGACACTTCGCCTTCGAGTGCCAGTCGCCGCTTGCGCGCCGACGACTTCTTCTCCAGCAGGTGGTTGCGATTGCGCTTGCGGCGCACGAGCTTGCCGGTACCGGTGGTCTTGAAGCGCTTCTTGGCGCCGCTGTGGGTCTTCATCTTGGGCATGGATTTGCTGCCTTGGTTGTGGTGGCTCGATCAATGTGGCCCGCACCGGCTGTCGGCGCGGGATCTGGGCGGTACAGCGAGCGCCGTGCCTCAGGCCGCACGCACCGGCTGCACCTCAGTCGCTGGGCGGATCTGCGGCTTTGCGACGCTGGCGGGAAGCGCGGTCGGGACTCAGCAACATCGTCATGTTGCGCCCGTCGAGACGGGGGAACTGGTCGACCTTGCCGACGTCGGCGACCGCTTCGGCAACCCGCTCGAGAATCTGGCCGCCGAGCTCAGGATGGAACACTTCGCGCCCCCTGAACATGACGGTGACCTTGACCTTGTGGCCGTCCTCGAGAAACTTGCTGACCTTGGACGTCTTGGTGCCGAAGTCGCCGGTCCCAATCTTGGGCCGGTACTTCATCTCCTTCAGCCCAGTGTGCGTCGACTTGCGTCGCGACTCCTTGGCCCGCTGTGCCGCCTCGTACTTGTACTTGCCGTAATCCATGATCCGGCAGACCGGCGGGGCGGCGTTGGGCGCCACCTCGACGAGGTCCAAGTCCAAGTTGCGGGCGATTTGCAGGGCCTCAGGGACCGACTTGATGCCGATCTGCTCACCGTCGGGTGCGACCAATCGGACCTCGCGGACTCTGATGTCCTCGTTGATCCGGGCGTCACCGTCGCTTGCGCGTGCTATGGCCGTACTCGCTTGTCCAAAGGACGCTCCTCGTCCACGCGGCATCCGTTTCGAGCCCAGTACCAGAACGCGCCCTCGGGCGGTTCGGTGGGGGTCAGACCCCGCTTGTTCCAGTTGTAAGGGCCGTAGGGTAACAGCGCTGGCCGAGGGCGGCACTGCGGTGGCGTTGACGCGCCGGCGCAGGCCGATACGGGGGCGCCGCGGCGTCGATGCAGGCCAGCGCAGCGAAACGACGGGGAGAGGTTGCCGATGAGCACGTTGTGGACGCCCGAGGGTGAGCATCGAGTTCCTCGCGAGAGCGCCGGTGAGACGCCGCCCGAGCAGGCCGATGATGGCGGCGGCGACGTCGAGGGCGCGTTCGACATCGATCCCGAGACGGGTCTTCCGATCGACCCACGCACCGGCGAGCCGTTCGACCCCGAAGAGCTGGCCGAGATGCAAGCGCAGCTGCGCGAAGCCCAAGAGCAGCTCGTCTCGGTGCCGGCAGCCGAGATCGTCCAGAACCACATGATGGGGCTGTTCGAGCTGGCCGCCTTGCACCTGCGGCGGGAGCCTCCCGACCTGGCCGAGGCGAGGCTGCCGATCGACGCGTTGGGGCTTCTGGTGGACCACCTGGCCGACCAGCTGCCCGCCGGCGAGACCCTGCGGGGCGCGTTGCAGCAGATTCGCTTGGCCTACGTGGAGATCCACAAGCAGCAGACTGCCGCGGAATAGGCCCTGCGCCAGAGCCGGCGCGTCCACGCCCGGCAGGCCCGGCAGCGAGCAGCGGGCCCGTCAGGGCACCAGGAAAACCACCACAGCTCCCGGGGGTGCCGCGGGTACCGTTGCCGCCCATGCTCAAGCTCGTGCTCCCCAAGGGCTCGCTGGAACAGGCGACCCTGCAGCTGTTTTCCGATGCTGACCTGCCAGTTCGCAGGGGCTCGGCGGTGGACTATCGCGCCACCGTCGACGATCCACGCATCGACGACGTTCGCATCCTGAGACCCCAGGAGATCCCGTCGTACGTCGCTGACGGATTGTTCGATCTCGGCATCGCCGGACGCGACTGGATCGAAGAGACCGACAGCGACGTGGTCTCGCTGGGCGAGCTGCGCTACTCCAAGGCCACGGCGCGGCCGGTGCGCATCGTGGTCGCAGTGCCTGATGCCAGCAACTACCAGGCGATCGCCGACCTGCCCGACGGGGTGAAGGTGTCGAGCGAGTATCCGGTGCTGACTCGACGGTTCTTCGCTGAGCGAGGCGTGAATGCTGATGTGCGGCTGAGCTATGGCGCAACCGAGGCCAAGGCGCCCGAGATCGTGGACGCGGTGGTCGACGTCACCGAGACCGGCCGGGCCCTGCGGGCTGCGGGCCTGCGCATCATCGACGAGATCCTCACGAGCTACACCGAGATCTTCACCAACCGGGCCGCGTACGACGACCCGGCCAAGCGGCGTGCGATGACCCAGATCAAGACGCTGCTCGACGGTGTGCTCGATGCTCGCGGCAAGGTGCTGGTGAAGCTGAATGTTGCCCGTGAGCACCTCGACGCCGTGGTAGACGTGCTGCCTTCGATGAAGGCTCCGACCGTGAACGAGCTGTGGGGCGGCGAGGCCTACGCCGTCGAGACGGTGGCGCCGAAGCAGACGATCAACGTGCTGATCCCCGAGCTGATCGAACGCGGCGCAACCGACATCGTCGAGATGCCGATCTCCAAGATCGTCCCCTGAGCCTGCGCACAACAGGCATCTCGACGACATCGGATTCGGCGAGATATCGAGTTCGGGGATCGTTCCCTGGACGCAGCGTGGACAGGTGTACCTTTCCGACGCAGTGCCAGTTTGCTCCAGCTCAAGCTCGCGTCGCTTACGCGCCGCCCGGGCCGCGGCTTTGCCCAGCGACTCAGCCCCTTGCGACAATGCGGCCGGCGAGGCGATGCCTGCCATACGGATCGAAGGGCTCACCCTCAGATTCGGAGATGCACTTGCGCTCGACGACGTGAGTTTTGACGTGAAGACCGGCGAACTGGTGGGGCTGCTTGGGCCCAACGGCGCTGGAAAGACCACCACCATCAACGTGCTGTCAACCCTGCTGATCCCCGATTCAGGACGCGCGTGGGTAGGCGGGCATGACGTGCTGACGGCGCCACGCGCGGTCCGCGAGATCATCTCGCTGACAGGGCAATTCGCAGCGCTCGATGACATGCTGACCGGTCGCGAGAACCTCGTGCTTTTTGGCCGGCTCCGCTCGCTGTCGAAGGCCGCTGCTGCTTCCCGCGCCGATGAGCTGCTCGCGCGATTCGGCCTCGCCGACTTCGCGTCGAAGCGTGCGGGCACCTACTCGGGCGGTATGCGTCGGCGACTCGACCTGGCTGTAAGCCTGGTAGTGCCAACCCCGGTGCTGTTTCTGGATGAACCCACCGCCGGGCTCGACCCACGCAGCCGTGCCGAGTTGTGGAACGTCGTTCGGGAGCTGCGGGCGGATGGCCACGCCATCGTACTGACCACGCAGTATCTGGAGGAGGCTGACCAGCTCGCTGACCGCATCGTGGTCATCGACCAAGGACGCGTCGCAGCCGAAGGCACCCCCGCCGAGCTGAAGAAGCGCTCCGGCGGCTACGCATGCGTGGTGTCTCCTGTGGAGCTGTCCCGGCTGGACGAGTGCGCAACGGCGATGAAGTCCTTCGGTGCGCCTGCCGTGGACCGTGAGGCCGGATCGGTCACTATCGCCGATGCTGAACCTGATGCCCTCAGTCAGATCATCGCCAGTCTCCACGGCATCAAGCTGGCAGACATTTCGTTGCGGCAACCGACCCTGGATGAGGTCTTCCTGCAACTGACGGGCAATAGCCCGCAGTGACATCTCTGCTCGCCGACGCGAGGCTCCTCGGCGCTCGCTCGGTGACGCGCAGCCGGCGCAACCCGGCATCGGTCAGCGGCGAAGCAGCCGTCGCCAGCGCGGCCATTGAGGCCTACCAGGCTGCAAGCGACGACGCCGAGTCGGAAACCGAAGATGCAGCCGTGGGGCCGTGCGGTGGCACACCAACTGATGCGCCGGTACAACTGCTCGAAAGTCCATGGACGATGGAAGCGAGCTGGTCGCCCGATTGCCGGCACATTGCCTACATCGACGGAGCAGCGCTGGAGGTCGCCGAACCGGACGGCACCAACGATCGGGTGCTGTTCATCGGTGACGCTTCACCCGCATTACCCGCATGGTCGCCCGACGGCTCCAAGATCGCCTTCAACGGATTGACCTTTGATCCTTTCCGGAGCCACATCTGGACGGTCAACCGTGACGGATCGAATCCGGTCCAATTGACCAGCGGCGCGGTCGAGGACAGCAATCCGAGCTGGTCGCCTGACAGTCGCAGGCTGGTATTCGGTCGCAATAACCAGTCCAACCACGAGTGGTACATCGTGGTCATGGATTCCGATGGGCGGAACCCAGTCGATCTGACCCGGAAACTCGGTGGAGGAACGGAGCCGGCCTGGTCTCCTGACGGTTCACTGATTGCCTTCAGTTCGTCAGGGCTGAAAATCATGAATCCTGACGGAACCAATAGCAAGAGGTTGCCTCCCGAAAGCAATCTCAGGGGCGCACTGCCGATCAACCCCAAGAGCAAGCTGTCTTGGTCGCCTGACGGCACCCGCTTGGCGCTCAGCATCCACGAGACACGCGAAGGTAGCGCCATCGCGGGTGAATCGAATATCGCCATCCTCGAGCTCAGCACCGGGAAGATCACCCAGGTTACCGCAATGGAAGGCCACGAGATCAACCCCGATTGGTGGCGCTTCGCGTTTGCGCGTGGAGTAGCTCGGTGAGGGTCCCGGCTCGATAGGGAGGGATCCCCCAGAATCGGAGGTGTCTTGTTGCCCCGATTCGGGAGGATCCCTGTGGCTGTTGACCTTACGCGTGCGTTGTCGTTG
>JAPOPC010000071.1 GCA_026713105.1 Acidimicrobiaceae bacterium | reverse complement strand
GGTCAGGTTTTAGTTACGTGCGGTGTGTTCTCCCACACGCGCCGCGATTCTCAGCCCCTACGCGCCAGCCAGTTGGTCAGGAATTGGTCACACCGAACGCTGGCGGGGGGTGCCGCCGCAGATTCGGGGGAGGACCTCCGAGATGGACTTGCGCAGGACCATGTCGGCAAGGTGGTCCATCTCGGTGGGTTCGGCGTTGACGATCACCACTCGCGCGCCTGCGGACTTTGCCGTCGGTACCACCGCAGCGATCGGATAGACGGCCAGCGTGGTTCCCACGGCCAGCATCAGATCGCAATTCTCGGCTGCGATCTGGGCTCGCAAGAGATCTCGCGCCACGAGCTGCTGGCCGAAGCTGATCGTGGCGCTCTTGAGAATCCCCCCGCAGTCGGGACAGGGCGGGTCGTCGGAGCCGAGCCGAACCCGGTCGAGCACGGTGCCCATCTCGTCGCGGTAGTCGCACTCCATGCACGCAACCTCGCGGATCGTGCCGTGCACCTCCACGATCTTGTCCGGATCGGACCCGGCGTCGTGATGCAGGCCGTCCACGTTCTGCGTCAGCAGCGATACCAGCTTGCGGCGACGCTCCAACTGCACGAGGGCTCGGTGACCGTCGTTGGGCTCGGCGCCCCACGCTCGGTGATCCATGCGGGCCCGCCAGGCCAGCACCCGCACCTCGCGATCGGCCAGATAGTTCTGCAGCGTCGCCTGCTTCTCGGCGGCCGGGTTCTTGGTCCACACACCATTGGGGCCGCGAAAGTCCGGGATTCCCGAGTCCGTGGAGATCCCGGCGCCGGTGAGCACCGTGATGGCGCTCGCCTCGTCGATCCATCCCGCCACTGTTCGGACGTCGTCATCGACGCCGGTGCTCGAATCAGACGCTGGGACTTTCTCGGCTGGGCTCATCGGTCACAGTCTGGCCTAGAGGCTGAGCCCCGGGCCCGAGCGGCCCGCGAGCGAAGCGAGCTAGAGCGGTAAACACAGGGCGAAGCCGTGGCCCGAGCGGCCCGTGAGCGCCGAGTCAATGGAAATCGGGAACAAGAGCGGGAAACAACTGGTGCGGCAGCGAGAAGGTTCACCTATCGACGCGGACTCTCGTGGCAAGCGGCCTGATCTGACGAGCGATGTGCAACGTACAGTATATTTCATGTTGTATTAGTATGTTTTGATATACAAGAATGTGTTCGGCAACGAATAACTATTGCGGCCCAACGTGGCACGCCGTCGAGAAGGAGAGCACCCGTGCGAATTGATGAGATACACGCCGTCCCCCAAAGTCGAACGGTGCCTGATCCGTCCGCTGCGGCCGAGTTGCGACTGGTTGGCGACGCCGAGACCGAGCTAAGCCCCGCAGCGTTCAACGATTCGTCGGATGATCCAGTGCATGTCCTGCGGGTGCGGCCGTGGGACGATCCCAATCTGCGGCGCCGCGGCCACGATCCGCGCTCGATCTACGTGGAGCGATTCTGGGTTGCGATTCTCGGCCCGAGCGCCGTGTGGCTGTTGCGGCTGCTCGCGCGCGAGTTCGACGAGCTGGCGCCCGGCGAGGAGCTCCGCCTGGACCTCGACTCCACCGCCCGGCGATTGGGGCTGCAGCACCGAGGTGGCCGCCAGAGCACCTTCATGAGAACCATCGAACGCTGCGGCATGTTCGACATGGCGCACTTCGACGACGACGCGGTGCTGATTGTCCGCACGCGGGTGCCTCCGGTGCCCCGCCGGCTGCAGATGCGGATGCCGCCGGAATTGCGCGAGGAAGTCGGCCGCTGGTCACGTATCGACGGTCATGCGGATTTCTCCGTCGGCGAGACGCGGCTGCTCGCGATCTGCATGTTGACGCTCGGTCACGGTCTGCACGAGTCCGCCGAGCGGCTCGTGACGCTCGGGCTGGCGCCGAGAGCCGCTAACGAGGCGACCGCATGGGCGTGGGCGGAACGCTGCGTGCGTCAACGCACACCTCGCCACACCTAGCCCCTCTGGCTGCGTTCGCGCCGTCGCCGGTTCGAGGGCACGGCGGGGCCAATCACCAGCCGCAGATCAGCTCCACCAGCGTGCGCACGCCGAAGCCCGATGCCCCCTTGGCCAGTTCGCCGGCGTCGGCATCGGTGCGCACAGGTCCGGCGATGTCGAAGTGCACCCATGGCGTCTCGCCGACGAATTCCGACAAGAACAGTCCCGCGTGCAGCGTGCCCCCGTAACGGTTCTTGCCGATGTTGCGCAAGTCGGCGATCGGCGAGTCGAGCTGCTCGCGGTATTCGGGAGGCAGCGGCAGATGCCAGAGACGTTCCCCAGCAGCGCGCGCCGCAGCCAGGGCGCGTTCAATCGCCGCGGGGTCATTGCCCATGAGCCCGGCGTACTTGTCGCCCAGCGCCACCATGCAGGCACCCGTCAGCGTGGCGAGGTCCACGACCAGGTCGGGCTCCTCCTCGACGGCAAGCGACAGTCCGTCAGCGAGGACGAGCCGGCCTTCGGCGTCGGTGTTGAGCACTTCGACCGTTTTGCCGTTGCGGATGCGCAGAACGTCCCCGGGCTTGGTGGCGGTAGGGCCGGGCTGGTTGTCGGTGCAACAGCAGATGCCGGTCACCGCGATGTCGGGCGCCAATCGGACGATGGCACTCATCGCGCCGATGACCGCCGCGGCGCCCCCCATGTCGATCTTCATCCACTCCATGCCTTCGAAGGACTTGAGGTTGAGTCCGCCGGTGTCGAATGTGATGCCTTTGCCGACGAGGTGAACTGTGGCGCGCGGCGTGGCGGTCGGCTGCCAGCGCATGCGGATGAGCGCCGGCGGCTCCGTCGAACCCGCATTGACGCCCAGCAGCCCGCCGCATCGCTCCGAGGCCAACCGCTCGCGGTCCCACACCTCGACTGAAGCAGAGCCCGCCGCCGGATCAATGTCTGCAGCAGCCGACTCGATGGCCTCGACGGCAGCATCGGCGAGTCCGCTCGCCGTGAGCGCTCCGGCCGGCTGGTTGACCAGATCGCGGGCCAGGGCGATCCCGCCGGCCACCGCCGCGGCACGAGCGAGGGCAGCCGCGGTGTCGGTGCCGTCAGGCACGGCGAGCACGACGCGATCGAGCGCATCATCATCGGGCGGATCGCCCTTGTGCTCGTTGAACCCGTAGGAGGCGAGGAGCATGCCTTCGGCCACCGCGCTGAGGGCAACATCGGCGCCGAGGTCGTCGGCCGCGACTGCCGCCAACGCCGAGGTCAGCGAGTCGACCTTCGACGCTGCCCGCCACAGATTCGCCGCCGCTGTGCGGACATCGGCGGCAGTGAGATTTTCAGCGCCGAGCCCGACCGCGATGGGCAGCGTGTCGTCTGCAGTGCCGGCGATGCCGGCCATGAGTGCCGTGCTGCCCGCAGAGCCGTCAAAGCCGCTGGCCGCCAAGTAATTCGGCGTGGCCCCCAGCGTGTCGAGGGCATCGCTGCGTACCGGCCGGTCGGCGGCGGCAGTCGGCATCGCAGCGGCGGGGTCGGTGACAACCTCGAAGGCATCAGGTGAAACAGTGAGCGGCACGGCGTCCTCGCTTAGTCGGAGATGGGGCGCGGACCGAGGTGAGCAGCGCCCGCAGTGCGGTTCTACCTGACCGCAGCACCCGACGCTGAGGATTCTCGCCAAGAGGCTGAGCCGATAGGCGAAGCCGTGGCCCGAGCGGCCCGTGAGCGCCGAGTCAATGGAAATCGGGAACAAGAGCGGGAAACAACTGGTGCGACAACGGAAGGGCTCACCCATCGGCGCTTCGGCTAAGCGTCAGCTCGGAGGTCACCGTGGCCTGGGCGCCGGCCGCAGGTGCACGACGTCGCCGACCGCCACGGTATGGATCGTCCCGGCATCGTCGGTGACCAGCAACCGCCCGTGCGTATCGAGATCGCTCGCAAGCCCCTCGAGGATGGGCGGGCCAGTCTCGGGGTCATCGGTCGCGGGCCTGTCGGCGGTCGCATCGAACGAGATGCGCACCCGGCGGCCGAGCGTGGCGGAATTCCGGCGCGCCTCGTCCAGCACAGCGGCTGCGCCCGAACCGCCGCCCAAGCCGTGATCGGCCCTGCACAGCAGCTCGTAGCGAGCCTCAAGGCCCTCGAGCACCTGGCGGGCCAGCGCCGTGCGGTCCACGGCTGCGCCTGCTTCCAGATTCAAGCTCGTCGCGACGCCTTCCAGCTCTGGCGGCACCTGCGGCCAGCCGGTGTTGAGGCCCATGCCCACCACGAGCGCGGAGAGCGCTCCGTGCGTGCTGATCGACTCGGCCAAAATGCCCGCCAGCTTGCGATCACGGCCAGCGCTGTCAGCGATCACGAGGTCGTTGGGCCATTTCAGCCGCGGCCTGACGCCGCTGGATTGCTCACAGGCGTCAGCGGCGGCCAACGCGACCGCCAGCGTCACCATGGCCGCTCGAGCCGGAGGCAGCGGACCCGGCGGCGGTCGCAGCAGCGCCGACATCATCAACGATGTGCCCGGCGGCGCCGTCCAACGCCGACCGCGGCGACCGCGTCCGGCGGTCTGCAAATCGGTGATCAGCACCACCCCTTCGGGCGCTCCCCGGCGGGCCCGATCGAGCAGTTCGGTATTGGTCGAACCGATCTCGTCGTACCACTCGATGTGGGTGAAGCGGGTGCGGGGTACGGACCTGAAATGCGGGGACTCGATGGCCCTGGCGTCGTGCGAACCAGGCACGCACCGAGCGTAGCGGTGGCACTCGCGGCGACAGCCGACAGACTTGCCCGCTGCCGGTCGAAAATGAAGTGATGCCGACTGGCCCGACTCGGCAGCGGTCGGCCTGCACCGACAGGCCGTCGCAGCCAGGACCTCACAGTTAGGACTTCATTCGTGTTCAGCAAGCTCCTCATCGCCAACCGGGGCGAGATCGCGGTGCGAGTCATCCGGGCCTGCCGCGAGCTGGGCATTCCAACGGTCGCCGTGTACAGCGAACTGGACCGAGACGCCTTGCATGTGCGCCTCGCGGACGAGGCGTTCGCCCTGGGCGGCCAGACAGCAGCCGAGAGCTACCTCAATACCGAGGCAATTCTGGATGTCATCACGCGGTGCGGCGCCGACGCAGTTCATCCCGGCTACGGCTTCTATTCCGAGAATGCCGACTTCGCCCGCGCCATCACCGAGCGGGGCGTGACCTTTATCGGACCGCCGCCCGAGGCCATCGAGGTGATGGGCGACAAGATCTCAGCACGCCTCGCCGCCGAACGGTCCGGCGTCGCCGGCGTTCCCGGCACCACCGAGGTCATCGCTTCGAGCGATGACGTCGAAGCGTTCGGCGCCGACTACGGCTATCCCATCGCCATCAAGGCGGCCTATGGCGGCGGCGGCCGCGGCATGAAGGTCGTGAACGGACCCGACGAGATCGAAGCTGCCTTGGCGTCCGCACAGCGTGAGGCCGAAGCCTTCTTCGGCCGGGGCGAGTGCTACATGGAGCGGTACCTCACCTGGCCGCGTCACATCGAGATGCAGATCATCGCCGACAGCCACGGCAACGCCGTGTGGCTGGGCGAGCGCGACTGCTCCGCGCAGCGCCGTCACCAGAAGCTGGTGGAGGAAAGCCCCGCGCCGCTGCTTGATGACACCGTTCGCAAGGCGATGGGCGATGCCGCGGTGGCGGTGGCCCGTGGCTGCAGCTACACCAACGCCGGCACCGTGGAATTCCTGTACCAGGACGGCGAGTTCTTCTACTTGGAGATGAACACCCGGCTGCAGGTGGAGCACCCGGTTACCGAGATGGTGACCGGCATCGACTTGGTTCGCGAGCAGATACGTGTTGCGGCCGGAGAGCCGCTGTCGTTCACACAGTCAGAAGTGACCTCGGTCGGCCACGCGATCGAGGCGCGCATCAATGCCGAGGATCCCGCAGGCGGCCGATTCCTGCCGTCTCCGGGCACGCTGACATCGCTGCGTGTGCCCGACGGGTTCGGCGTCCGCTGGGACGGCGGGTACGAATCGGGCGACACCGTCAGCCAGTACTACGACAACCTCATCGGCAAGCTGGTCGTGTGGGGCTCAGATCGCCCGACCGCAATCGGCCGCATGCAGCGGGCCCTTGGCGAGCTGAGCGTCGGCGGCGTCGCAACGACCGCCGCGGCACACGTCGAGATCATGGCCTCAGACGACTTTCAGGCCGGCACCCACAGCACCAAGTGGGTGGAGGAACGGCTTGATCTGAGCGGCGTGAGCGGCAAGATCGACGCCGAGCCCACCGGGGGTTCCGACGGCGAAGACGTGCCGCTCGTGCGGCGAGACGTGGTGGTGGAAGTCGACGGCAAGCGATTCTCGGTGAGCGCATGGGTGCCCGATTCAGCACCGCCAGCCAACTCCGCAACCACGGCTGCTCGCCCTCGGCGCGCGAGCGGTGCTGCTTCGGCCGGCGCCGGGACCGGCCAGGTGACCGTCCCGATGCAGGGCACGATCGTCAAGATCCTCGTGGAGATCGGCCAAGAGGTCACGACCGGCGAGGGCGTCGTGGTGCTGGAAGCCATGAAGATGGAGAACAGCATCAACGCCGACCGCTCGGGAACCGTCAGCGAGATCAAGGTCGAGCCGGGCGACACCGTCGGCGCCGGCGACGTGGTCGTCGTTATTTCGTAGTTTCAGAATCTGGTTGCGACGCGGGTTGCAAGATCGAATTCTGCACTGCCTTCAGCGATGCGACATCGAGCTCTATGGTGCGGACCCGGCGCAGCGTTCGTTCGGCGATCACCCGATTGGCGCGCAGCAGGTCTGCCAGGACGCCGAGCATCACGAGTTGCATGGCCACGAGCAGCGCGACGGCACCGATAATGAGCGACTGCACGTGGCCTGAGCCGTCTGAGGTCACCAGGAACCATCCGAATCGGGCGAACAGGAACACACCGACGGCGGCGAACAGCGCTGCAGGCACTGCGAACACCCGCAGCGGTTCGTGCATGGCGTAGACGCGGACGATCGTGCCCGCGGCCCTGCGCACGTACTGGCGCTTGGAGCGGAACAAGCGCGACGGGCGAGTCGTGGGATTCACCCGCACCGGCACATCGGTGACTGCGAGGTCTGACTTGCCGGCCTGGATCACCGTCTCGAGCGTGTAGGTGAACCGTGACACGACGTTCGCTGCGAGCGCAGCCTCCCGGCTGTAGGCACGGAACCCGGAGGTGACGTCGGCCACATCGGTCGCCGAGGCCTGCCGGACCGTCCACGAGCCGAGCCGCTGCAGCCGCTTCTTCAGCGGCGAGAACTCAGGGTGGTTGCGGATGTCGCGCGAGCCGATCACCAGATCGGCCCGGCCGGCGACGATCGGCTCGGTGAGCTTGGCAATGTCGGCCGCGTCGTACTGGTTGTCGCCGTCGGTGTTCACGATCACATCGGCATCCATGCGCAGTGCGGCGTCGAGGCCGCTGGCGAAGGCCACGGCGAGCCCTTTGTTTTGCGTCAGGCTCACGACTGCGTCGGCGCCGTGGTCGCGGGCGATCGTCACCGTGTCGTCAGTGGAGCCGTCGTCGACGACCAGCCACAGGACTTCGCTGAAGCCCGGCACCTCGCGCGGCAGCGCACCCAGCGTTTCCCCCAATGTCTCCGCCTCATTCAGGCAGGGAATCTGGATGACCAGCCGCACCCGCCCATTGTGTCGGGTGTACCCGGCACACGGGAACTCAG
>JAPOPC010000063.1 GCA_026713105.1 Acidimicrobiaceae bacterium | reverse complement strand
GCTGGGCTCGGTCCGGCTGCTCAAGATCGCGTTCTTCGGGCTGCCGGTCGCGTTTGCGATCTGGTTTGCGACGACCCGAGTCGGCGGGCTGGAGGCGAAGTTCGTTCTCCTGATTGTCTTCGCGTCGATCCTCGGGGTCTCCTATGGCGGCTTCGTGGCGCTGCTCGGGGACGTCACGGCTCACCTGTTCGGTTTGGCGGGCATCGGTGCGGTGATGGGCTTGCTGTTCTTCAGCGCCGGCACCGGGGCACTTATCGGCCCGCCGTTGATGGGCTTCACTGCTGATGCGACCGGCGGCATCGGTCTACCGATCGCCATAGCGGGCGTCATCGCAGCGATAGGCGTTTCGGTGCTGCTGCCCATGACACGCCACCCGGTCCCGCTCCCCACCTACATCGGACCACCTGGTGCGCCCCCTCCGCCCCGCCCCGCCCCTCCCGCGGCTCCGATTCCCCGCCCACTGGTGCCGCAGCCGTCTGTTGTCCGCGGACCAAATGGGGAACCCGTCGCACCGATGATCAGGCCGGTTGGGGACCCGCTGACAGCCGGGGAGGCATTGACGGCTGCCCAGTCGCTGCCTCGTTCGGCCGCTCTGCGTGATGCTCCACCCGAGGTGTACTGGCCGATTCTCGTTGACGGCGCGAGTGGCCGAAACGGCGCGGCCGCGCCAGCCGCCGACATCGTTGCGGCCCACAAGAGCTGAGCCTGTTCGCTGGTACTCTTGCGAGGGGCACGCCTGATGATTCTTGCAGCGAGGAGGCTGGCGTGGGCGATGCGTTGCTGAATCCGCAGCCAACTGACCGCGTCCCCTCGGCGCCCATCGCGGTACTGCAGGGCACCGTGCAGGAGCAGTGGATCGACCACAACGGCCACCTCAACGCCGGCTACTACGTCGTGGCCTTCGATGATGCGATTATGCCCTGGATGGATTTCATCGGGCTCGGCACCTCGCACCGCAAAGTGCGGGACATCACGGCGTTCTCGGCCGAGAACCACGTCACCTACGTACGCGAGATCGGACCCGATGAGCCCTTCGTGATCTCGGTCCAGATGCTCGGCTTCGACCGCAAGCGAATCCACGCATTCCAGACGATGACCCAAACCCGGCAGGACTACCTCGTGGCCACCTGCGAGGTCATGTCGCTGCACATTGACCGTCCGACCCGGCGCGTGGGTCTGATGGCCGACGAGCCGTACGAGCGGCTGTGCGAGATCTGGAGTGTGCACCAGCATCTGCCATTGCCGCCTCAGGTCGGTCATGCGATCAGCATTCGGCCGTCGGCAGAAGCGCTTCTGCATCCAGACCTCGTTTGAGGACTCGAAGCGGCCGAGCCGCTAGCGCCGCGGTGCTGAATGCCGGTGATGCGCTGCAGTCGCCCGAGTTGGCCGAGCTCGCCGCAGAGCGTGGGGTCACTGTGGTGCTGCCGTTCATGCTGGGCCGCGACTTCCGCAGCGTCCGCGACGTGAGCGGCGACCCCGTCACGGTCATCGGATTCGCGAGCATCGTGGGCCGCATGGCGCTCACGAGCATGGCCCGGCCGCTGGGCTCGGTCCGGCTGCTCAAGATCGCGTTCTTTGGGCTGCCGGTCGCGTTTGCGATCTGGTTTGCGACGACCCGAGTCGGCGGGCTGGAGGCGAAGTTCGTTCTCCTGATTGTCTTCGCGTCGATCCTCGGGGTCTCCTATGGCGGCTTCGTGGCGCTGCTCGGAGACGTCACGGCTCACCTGTTCGGTTTGGCGGGCATCGGTGCGGCGATGGGCATGCTGTTCTTCAGCGCCGGCACCGGGGCACTTATCGGCCCGCCGTTGATGGGCTTCACTGCTGATGCGACTGGCGGCATCGGTTGACCGATTGCCATAGCGGGCGTCATCGCAGCGATAGGCGTTTCGGTGCTGCTGCCCATGACACGCCGCCTGGTCCCGTTCCCCACCTACATCGGACCACCTGGTGCGCCCCCTCCGCCGTCAGCAGCACCGACAGCGCCACGGCCGCTTGTTCCGCGACCGGCCGTCGCCCAAGCGCTTATTCCCCAGAGGCTGGCTCGCGAGCCCGCTACACCGCCGATCAGAGCTCGGGCCGACCGCATGGCCGAGGCACTCGAGCGGCCTCGCTCTGCTGCGCTGGGCGCCGCGCCTCCCTAGGGGTTCTGGCCTGTCGCTGTCGACGGTGCCGGTGACCGCAACGGTTCAATTGCGCCCGCCGATGTGATGGAAGTGGCCCGCAGCAACTGAGTCTGTTCGCTGGTTCACTTGTGAATTGCACGCGTGCGGGTGACGCAGCGAGGAGGAATCTGGCGTGAGTGAGGACTGGCTGAGCCCACAGCCGACCGATGAGGTTCTTTCTGCGCCCGTGGAGGTTCTGAAGGGAACGGTGCAGGAGCAGTGGATCGACTACAACGGCCACCTCAACGCCGGCTACTACCTAGTGGCCTTCGATGATGCCATCGCGCCTTGGATGGACTTCATCGGGCTCGGCACGGCGTACCGGGAAGTGCGCGACATCACGACGTTCTCAGCCGAGAATCACATCACCTACGTGCGAGAGATCGGACCCGATGAGCCGTACTTGATCACGGTGCAGATGCTGGGCTTCGACCGCAAGCGGATACACGCATTCCAGGTGATGACTCAGACCCGGGATGACTACCTCGTGGCCACGTGCGAGGTCATGTCGCTGAACATTGACGGACCGACACGTCGGGTGGCTCCGATGGACGATGAGCCGTTCCGGCGGCTCAGCGAGATTTGGGCCGTGCACCGGGAAATGCCGCTGCCGCTGCAGGTGGGTCGCACCATCGGCATCCCGCCCAAGGAGGGGGCCTCGAGGCATCCAGACCTGACCTGAGGCCCTCGGCGCTGCGCCCAGCCCTCCCCATCGAGTCCGTTTCCGGTCCCCGCAGCAGTGCCCTGACTATGTTGCGGCCGTGGAGATCTTCGGCGTGGTCAACGCCTCTCCTGACTCCAAGGCCGAGTTCTCGGTGGTGCATGACTGTGCCGAGGCGATGGCTCGCGGCGCCGAGCTGCTGGCTGAAGGCGCCGACAGCTTCGACCTCGGCGGCGAGGGCTCCACGCTCGGCAGCGACGAAGTGAGCGCTGCCGACGAGTGGCAGCGTGTCTGCGGGCCGCTGCGCGGGTTGCTGTCTTTGGGCGCAGAGGTGGCGATCGATACCCGCAAGCCGCAGGTGGCTCGGCTGGCACTCGATGCTGGCGCCACCGTGCTGAATGCCGGCGACGCGCTGCAGTCGCCCGAGATGGTCGAGCTCGCGGCCGAGCGTGACGTGATGGTGGTGCTCCCGTTCATGCTGGGCCGGGACTTTCGCAGCGTCCGCGACGTCAGCGGCGACCCCGTTGCGGTCATGGTGGAGTGGTTCGCAGAGCACATCGAGCGTTTGAGACAGGCCGGCGCAGCGCAGCGACTGCTGCTCGACTGCGGTGTCGGATTCGGCCCGCACGACATGGACTGGCCCGAGCGTGCGGCCTACCAGCGGGCGATCTACGGCGGCTTGGACGAACTGCGCCGCTTCGACTTGCCGCTTTATGTGCCGGTGCCGTGGCTGCAGACGCCCGACCGGATGGAGCTGCTCGATCTGGCGCTGTCTCAGGAACCCGACTACGTGCGAGCCCACCGCCCAGCGCAAGTCCGCGAGCACCACGCAGCCCTCACCTCGGCCAACTAGGCCGCGTTCCCACGGACGAGCCGCCAGCCGCTGGCGGGACACGCTGGAGCTGTGGCAGTCAGCCAGTGTCGGATTGCGGCGTGGTCCCAGCCGTTCGCCACAACAGGGACGGTTCGGAGATCATCATCGGCGGCGCCCCGCTCCCAGCTGCAGTCGCGAGTCCGGGCTTGATCGTTGCTGAGCTCGGGTTTGATCGTTCCCAAGCTCGGACCGGCTCGATCAAGCAGTGCGGTGTGCCCTGGCGGCAGGTGGCAGTCGGGGGTTGCCCCCGGTTGTTCAGTTTGGTGGTGCTCGGGATGGGCCTTCGGTGCTGCTCGGTGGGTGGTCTGGTGGTCTGTTTGGGGGCTCGTCTGGTGGTCGGAGCCTGTAGCGGCTGTGTTGGGTGTCCCATTCGGCGGTGAAGCCTTGTTGGTGGATTTTGTCGTTGTGGCAGTCGGCGCAGACGGTGACGAGGTTCTGGTAGTCGGTGTGGCCGCCGTGTTGCCAGTGGTCGATGTGGTGGTGCTGGCAGCGTTCGGGTGCGATGCCGCACCCGACACAGCCTTTGTCGCGCAATGCCAGTGCGGCGCGCTGCAGGTCGGTGGCGGTGCGGCGGGTGCGTCCCATGCGCAGGTCGCCGGTGGCGGCGTCGAAGATCGCTGGCAGCACCTCAGCATCGACAGCAATCTTGGCGATCTCGCTGATCGGGATCGGTGTGCCGTCGGCCAGTCGCCCGCTGGCGAGTTGGTGGTTCACCATGTCGTAGTCGGCGACGACGATCAGCGATGCGCCGGCGGGGCGCTTGGCGTTGGGATCGCAGATGAGCTGGCTGATCGCGTCGGCCATCCGCTGGGCAGGCGTGCGCCGCGCAGCGGGGTCTTCGCTTTGGAACAGGCGCCGCTCGGCGGCGGCGATCACGGTGCCCAGCCGGGCACCGGTGACCGGGTCGACGGCGAGATTGAGCACCGTCATGCCGTCGCTGGAGCGGGTCCAGATCTTGGCGGTGCGCGCCTTGCGTTGCCGCTCCAGCAGCGATGCGCCGTCGTCCCGGTTGACATCGGCCACATGGCGGTCAACGGTGCGACGGAACTCGTCATAGCCCTCGTGTCGGGCCCGTTCGGCCAGGAATCGGTCGTCTATCGGGGCGTCGCCGGCGGCACGGGTGATCAGTTGCGCGTGGCCGACCGGAACCGAGCCTTCCGAGAGCCCCGCACGGGTCGCGTCGAGCTCGCCGAGCCTTACTGCGTCGCGGACTTCGCCGCGCGCCTTGCGGCCCGAGACCGCCATGGCATCCGTGGCGGCATGCGCGGCGGCACCGTCGCCGTTGCGGCGGGCGATCTCGCCCAACGTGTCCGCCTTCATCGCCGCAAGTCCCGACTCGGCCCGAGCGATCACACCCAGCCTGGCCCGCAAACCCTCGCCGCACAGCGCGGTGACATCCACCGCATCCACACGCACCCCGCCTGACGCATCTGTGCGTGCCGCCGCGCCGCCGGAGGCCGAATCACTGCTGCTGTTCATGAGAACAACCGTACGAAAGGGGTGTGACATCCATGATGTTCGGGCCAGCTGTCGGGGCTTGGGTCTGATCTACGATCCCTCCCGCTGCCTGGCGATCGTCGGCGTCTTGGGAGGTTCAGTGGAACTGGAAGAACGGCTCGCCAAAGTGCGCACGGAGCTGTCGCCGGGCAACTTGGTGCTTGAGACAAATGTGCAGGTCAAGGTCATTCGCCCCGTCCTGCGCAGCTTGGGATGGGATGACGCTGATTCTTCGCATCTGCGAGCTGAATTCAGAACAGACTATGGCAGGGTTGACGAGGCACTCCTTGACGAATTCGGCAACCCCGTGGTGTTCATCGAGGCCAAGAAGCAGGGGCATCTGAATGACGCGACCCGCTACGACAACGCCTTGCGACAGTTGTTCCGCTACGCCAGGGACGAGTCGGCACAGATCTTGCTGCTCACCGATGGCGAGACGTGGGATTTCTACCTCCGCCGGGCCTCAGGACCGCCGGCCGAGCGTCGCTTCCTGCGGCTGGCCTTGACAGGGCCCATCGGTGTCGAACTAGCGGCTTCGGACCTTCGAACGTTCCTCAGCCGGGATGCCGTGATTGCAGGCGACGCCATACGTGCGGCCGGTGCGCGGTTGGAGTATGAGACGGCACGCAGCGAGAGGCGACGTGATGTGCTCGTTGCGTGGAGAGCATTGCTGGAAGCGGGCCACAAGACGTTGCGATCGCTCCTGGCCGACAAGGTCGAACGAGACGTCGGTCAACGGCCCCCGTCTGCTGAGCTCACCGAGTTTCTTCGCGAACAGGGCGCACTGGCGCTGGCAGGCGACGACCCGACGCCACCATCACCGCGGCCGTACCCGTACGACGGGTTGTTTCCAGACGACCTGCCCAGGACCAACTATGCCCAAGACGAACTTGAGCACATGTCGCCCTTAGAGATGTCCGACGTCGTCGAATGGTGGGCCGAGCAATGGGGGCTGGACGAGTACGTCGAGCACGCATCGGAGCCGGGTGAATTGAGTCGAAATATTGACTTCGTACTGCATGCACAGCACATCTACGACGGCTGGGTGACTGCTGCCAACGAGATCCGTGGAGCTGCCGTGGAATACGACGATGAGCAGACGTATCTCGAAGCCATGCGCATGGCGGAGCTTCGACAATTCGCAAAGCGATTGCCCGTCCAGCCTGGCGGCCGAAGCAAGCAGGACATGGTGGAAGCGCTGGTTGAGTGCCTCGAGTGGTTCTGATGGACTAACGCGCCTGCACCGCAGTGTGACCGCCAGCAAGCAACGCCTGTCTGCGGCTGAACGGGTGATTGGCGTCAGGGAGGCACTTTCTGTCAGCGGTGTGACCCCCGGCGTCTACCCCGGCAGGGACGGTTCAGAGGTGTTCAGAAACGGCTCGACTGAGGCTCTGCTTCATGCTCATTCACGGCCTTCAATGCGAGCAAATCCGCTCGACATGGCCGAGTCACACTGGCCCTGATCTACGATCCCCCCAATCGTCATGCGATCGTCGGCAAGCAGGGAGGATTCGTGGGACTGGAGGAAGCCCTCGCCAAGGCACGGGCCACACTCGAATCGGGTGACCTGCACAGCGAAGCCGCGGTCCGTCTCGCGGTGATCGTGCCAGTGCTGACAGCGCTCGGGTGGGACCCTGCCGATCCAAAGCAGTGGGTTCCAGAAATGCCGGTACCGAGCGGTCGGGTCGATGACGCGCTGAAGAGCGATATGGGTACGCCACTGGTGTTCGTGGAAGCCAAGAGGCACGGCAACCTGAGCGCGAAGGCCGAAGAACAACTCTTCGACTATGCGGCGAAACAGGGCGTCCCGATGCTGGTGCTGACCGATGGCGACACTTGGGATCTGTACCTCGCCATGGCAGCCGGCGAACCCCATGAACGGCGATTCGCGCATGTTGAACTGACCCAGAGCAGCGACATGGCCACGATTGCCGAAGACCTCTCAAGATTCCTGCAGCGCGACGCCGTCGTGAATCAGCAGGCCAACTTTGCGGCTCAGCAACGGCTTGCGGAGGTGAATGACCGCCTCAAGGGCAAACGCGGATTGGCTTCGGGCTGGTTGTCGCTCCTGCAGGAAGGCGATGATCGTCTGCGCGAACTGTTGATCGACCGTGTCGAGGAACGAACTGGTTCCCGTCCATGGGCTGACGATGTCGATGCGTTTCTCGCAGGGCTGGCCGAACGGTTCGGTGCATCCGCGGCATCACCCATGCAGTACAAGGAAGCCGCCACCTGGCTGCAGGCCGCGCCTGCAAACTTGACCTCAGAGATGAAGGCCGCAGTGACGAAGTGGCGTAAGCAGCTCAGCGACTCCTCGTCGGAACCGGCGTCGAAGCCGGCGAAACGACGCAGGTCAACCTCAGCGCAGGGCAATCTACGCGGCTTTCGTCATGGCGGCAAGACTCGGCCCGCAAGGAACGGTTGGGAGACTCTGACGCTGCTGGCGTCCGTCCTTGAACAACACAAGCCCGGATTTCTGGAAGATCTTGCAGAACTCGGATCAGGCAATCTCAAGTGGCCGCGCGCCTTGCATCCTGGTGATGCACGACTCGGGGAACCGACCGCGCCCAGCTACCGTCCGGTCAATGGCCATGGCGACTGGTTGCTCTTGGTGCATGGTTCAACTTCGACCAAGCTCAAGCGGATGCAGCAAATGGTCGAGGTCGCCGGTCTTGCATGGGCGAGCGACATTGAGCCGATCTTTGAGAAGCCGAGTGTCTAGCAGCGACCCGGTTCGATAGCTCAAGGCCGCGAAAGCGCCGGGTCTCAGCCGGCGACGGGCTCGAGGGCGACTCGGACGTGCTTGTGGTGCGGGGTGAGTGCCAGCCAGTCGCGGTCTTCGATGTCGGTGAGCTCGTTGAGGGCAACGCCGCTGATCTTGTGCTCGCCGGTCTCGTCGGGGTACTCGGTGCCGAAGCCGTGGGGGAGCGTGACATGGCCGGACATGACCGTGTCGGTGACCTCGGCCGGTGCTTCGGCCTCGCCGCGCTTGGATACGATCCGGACACGGTCGCCGTCCACCACGCCGAGTGTGGTCGCGTCGTCGGGACTGATTCGCAGCGCGCCGGCCTTGTCCTTCTTGCGCCACTCGGGGTCGCGTATCACGTCATTGGCGTTCGACGACCGCCGCTCGCCTGCCGACAGGACGAATGGAAAGCGATCGTGCCCGGCGGCAGGTTCCTCGACGTTCAGCGAACGGAATTCGTCAGCCAGCTCTTCGATGTAGACGTGGATCTTGCCGTCGGGGTGCGCGAGGCGGTCCCACGTCTGGGAGTACTCGCTGACGCTGAAGATCATTCCCGAAGGCGAATTCACCAGCTTGTCGAACAGATTGTTGGCCAGCTCCAGCCCGTCGCCGTCGATGCCCGCAGCCCGAACCTCGTCGGGGAAGCGCATGGACGCCTGCATGGAAGAGCCGAACATGATCGCTGCAGGTGCCATGTTCCCCAGCGTCGGCCCCAGCGCGTCGTACAGAACGACGGGCAGCTTCGCTCCCACGTCAGGATCAGCGCTTGACGCTTCTCCCAGGGCCTCGATGAACGCCTCGCGCCCCTGCTGGGCCGCATCGGCCAGTCCGTCTGTGCCGTCGGGCCGCCCGCCCATCGCAGCCACCAGCCGGCTGTGGATCTCGGCCTCGGGCAGTGAGTCGCCCAGCGGCTCGAGAATCGGGTGCCGCACCTGGAAGTAGTTGGACGGCATCTCGCCGGCGAAGAAGGTGGCCTCGGGCTTCTCGTACTGCGAGGCGGCCGGCAGCACGTAGTCGGCGGCCCGGGCCGTCTCGGTCATGGCCACGTCGATGACCACCAGGCATTCGAGCTTGGCGAAGGCCTCGCGGAACCGCTTCGAGTCGGGCAGCGTGTGCAGCGGGTTGGCCGACTCCACGATCATTCCCCGGAAGCGATTCGGGTGGTCGGTATCGATGCAGTCAGGAATCGCGGCGCAGGCGAGAAGGCCCGACAGCATGGCGCTGCCGGTGACGGGGTCGGTTTCGCCCTCACCCGAGTGGCCACAGATGGGTGCGAGGCGCAACGGCAGGTTCATGCCGCCTGGCTTGGCGAAGTTGCCGGTCACCAGGTACAGCAGGCGCTGCAGCCAGCTGTTCAGCGTCGAATGCGGTGCCATCTCGATGCCGAGGTCTTCCTCGGTGGACAGCGACTTCGCAGTGCCCATCGTTCGGGCAGCGGCACGCAGTTCGGCCTCGTCGATGCCGCACTTGCGGGCGCAGTCGGCGATGTCCGCACCCGAGATCAGGTCACGCAGCTCATCCCAGCCGACGCACTGCTCGGTCAGGAACTTCTCGTCGGTGAGGCCCTCGTCGACCATGATCGCCAGCAGCGCTGCCAGGGCCCACGCATCGGTGCCTGGGCGAACGCGCAGGTGATGATCGGCCATGGCGGCAGTCTCGGACACCCGTGGATCCATCACGACGAGCTTGCGGTCGTCGTCGTTGCGGATCTTGTTCAGCTCGTTGCGCGACTCGGGGAAACCGTGGCTCTGCCAGGGATTCTTGCCGATGAACACCGCGCAGTCGGTGTGCTCGAAGTCGCCCATCGCACCGATGCTCTGCTTGCCGAACATCTTGCCCTGGGCCCAGTACATGCCGGTCTTCTCTTGAGCCAGTGCGTTCGAGCGGTACTTCACCTCCAGCGTTTGCAGCACCCCGCGGGCGTACGCGCCGGGGAAGTGGTTGCCCTGCCCGCCGCCGCCGTAGTAGAGGATCTTGTCGCCGCCGACGGCGTCTCGGATGCCGGTCAGGCGCTCGGCGACCTCCGCGATCGCAACGTCCCAGCTGACCTCTTCGAAGGTGCCGTCGTCCCGTCGACGCAAGGGCGTCGTGAGGCGGTCGCGCCCGTTCTGGTAGTAGTCGATCCGCAAAGCCTTCTCGCAGGTGTAGCCCTTGGAGGCCGGGTGCTCCTTGTCTCCTCGCACACGCGTGATTTTCCGGCCGTCGAGACGCACCTCGATGCCGCAATTGTTCGAGCAAAGCACGCACGCGGTCTTGTGCCAGACCTTGGTGGGATCTTCGGGGGCACCGGTGGTCTTTGCATCTGCGACAGCTCCGCCGGTGCGCTTGGCGCGAAGTGCGGCGAGTCGGTCTTGGGCGTCAGACATGGCGTCTCCTCGGGGTCAGGTGGCGCGGACACCGCAAGGGTAGGGGACCCGTTCACGTGCTGCCCGAATCCCGGTGCCGCTGCTGGCAAAGCCGCAGCGCACATCATCGACTCGCGAAACAGGTCTTGCGGGGACGGCCCCGGGAGGAAGGGGCTAGCGGGACAGGCGCAGTGGAGGCGGGCCCAGCGGGCCGCTAACTTCGGTATTGCCGGATCGGTGCATCCGATCCAGACGACGGATGGCCCCGATGGGTCGCAGGAGGGTATGCACGTGCGGATCAGCGTGGACGCCGACAAGTGCCAGGGGCACAACCGCTGCTACTCGCTGGCGCCGGAGTTGTTCGATGTGGACGACTACGGCTACGCCACGGCGGCCGGCGATGGCGAGGTGCCTGCGGGCATGGAAGACAAGGCTCGTCTGGCTGCTGCGAACTGTCCCGAGTATGCGGTGCTGATTGAGGAATAGCGATCTGAGCAAGTCGCTAACCGCGCGAGGTGAACCGGCGGCGTAACGCAGCGACGCTGCAGCCTGCGCCCCAGTCATTGGCCTCCAGCGCCAGCAGCAAATCCACGAGATTGCGGTCGCGAGCTGCGCAGAGTTCCGCGACCGACTGACCTGCGGACTGCCCGTCGACCTGTGCGATCAGCGCCGCGGTGAATTCCGGCGTCAATTCGGGCACATCGGTGAGCTTGGTCCACGGAAGCTGCAGCGCTGGGGCGAAGTGCTCGATGAAACGCCCCAAACCCCCCTCGCCCCCTGCGGTGGCATAGGTCTGGAAGACGCCCATCTGTGCCCAGCGCAGACCGAATCCGAGACGCATCACCTCATCGATCTCGCCGGTGGTCGCCACGCCGTCGTGAACCAGCCACAGCGCCTCGCGCCACAGGGCTTCGAGCAGCCGGTCGGCCACGAAACCCTCGATCTCGGTGCCGATCCGCACAGGCGACATCCCCGCAGCTGCGAACCACGACATCGCCTGAGCGATCACGCCTTCGGAGGTGCGGGCGCCGCCGACAATCTCGACGAGCGGGAGCAGGTACACCGGATTGAACGGATGCCCGACGAGGAGGCGTTCGGGGTGAGCCATCGGGGCCTGCAGTTCGCTCGGGACGAAGCCCGATGTGGACGAGGCGATGACTGCGTCGGGAGCAGCGGCAGCTTCGATCTCCGCGAAGGCGGCGTGCTTGACCTCGAGCCGTTCGGGTACGCACTCCAAGATGAGGTCAGCGCCTCGCACGGCGGGCCCGCAGCCCGCGGCTGGGTCTGCCAGCGTCACCCTGCCGAGCGCGCCGCCGCTGGCGCATTCGGCTCGCCCTGGGTGGTGAGCCGCAGTTGACTCGTTGGCAGCAGTTGCCGCACCCTCGCCGACGCGGGGCGAGGGCCGTCCGGCGCCGAGGAGCCCCAGACGGCGCCATGCCGCGCAAGCAGCTTCGAGTGTTCGCTCGACGCCGGAGCGGGCAGTCGGCGAGGGGTCGGCCACTGTCACGTCGACGCCAACCAGCGCCCAGCGCGCCGCCCATGCGGCACCGATGACTCCCGCACCCACCACGCCGACGCGGGCTGGTAGATCGAAGTCGGCTGCGGATGCAGGATCGGCGAGGGTCAATGCCGTGTCAACTCGAGCTTGTCGCGGACTTCTTCGGGGCCGATGACCCGGTAGTTCATGGTCTCCAGAATCTGCTTCGCCCGCGCCGTCAGGTCGGCGTTGGTGGCGAGCCGACCTCGTTCGAGAAACAGGTTGTCTTCGAGGCCGACCCGGGCATTGCCGCCGGCGACCGCCGCCAATGCCACATAGGGCAACTGGTCGCGCCCCAGTGCGAACGCCGAGAATGTCCAGTCGTCGGGCACGTTGTTCACCATCGCCATGAACGTGTTCAGGTCGGGTGGGGCACCCCAGCGGACGCCCATGCACAGCTGCACCATGACCGGGGCTTCGATGACACCAGCCTCGACCAGCGACCGCGCCTCCCAGAGCTGTCCTGTGTCGAAGGCCTCGATCTCGGGCCGCACGCCGAGCGCTTGGATCTGGCGGGCCATCTCCATGAGCGTGTCGTGGGTGTTGGTGGCCACGTAGTTGCCCTCGCCGAAGTTCATCGTGCCGCAGTCGAGCGTGCAGATCTCGGGTAGCAGTTCTCGAACGTGCGCCAGGCGCTCGGTGGCGCCAGCCATGTCGGATTTGAGTGGATCGGGCGGCAGCGGCTGCTCGACCGAGCCGATCACGAAGTCGCCGCCCATGCCGGCGGTGAGGTTCAGCACCACGTCGGTGCTCGATGCCCGCACCCGCTCCATGACCTCGCGGTAGCAGTCGACGTCGCGGCCCGCGTCGCCGGTGATGGGGTCGCGCACGTGCACGTGGCAGATCGCCGCGCCCGCGGCGGCGGCGTCGATCACGTTCTGAGCAATGTCGGCGGGGGTGTAGGGCACCTTGTCGGACTTGCCGACCGTGTCGCCGGCACCAGTGACAGCGCAGGTGATGAAGACGTCAGCCATGAGCGGGGATCTCCTGAGGTGAACGGCGCAGCAGCACGCGCAGCCGCGAATAGAACTCGTCGGTGTCGATGTAGGTGCCGATCAGCCGCCGGCGTATTCCTGGACGCGGCTCGAATGCTTCCCGCCCGTGCAGCACTCGCCGGTTGTCGAACACGACGATGTCTCCGGGCCGGAACGGGTAGCGCATTCCAAAGTGGTTTGACGCGGCCGTTGCGCTCAACAGACCCAGCGCGGCGTACGCACGCTCGACGTCGGCAGCAGCCATCGCGGGAAAGGCCCGCACCGGGTGAAACGCCCGGTAGGTGTAGGGAATCCGGCCGTCGCCGGTGTCGATGACCGGGCCCTGCCAGCGGTGGTCGTAGTCGGGCGAACGGTTGAAGAAGATCCACTCCAGTGTGGTGAGCGCCTCGAATGCGCCTGGTTCGCAGTCACGCAGATGCTCGGCGATCGCCAGCCCGTCGGCCATGGTCGACCAGCCGCCCTCGACGGTGTTCTCCACACAGTGCAGCAGCTGCAGCCCCGGCGGCACCTCGCGGGTCGGCAGGTCGGTATGGGGTGCGAGCCGCAGTCCGGTGTTGGCGACCGTGGTGGGCGCGATGTCGACGTCGACATGCCAGGTGAGGCCGAAATTGGAGTCGCGCATTGCGCCGATGCGATGAGCGAGCCGGGCGACCGTGTCGGCGTCGGTGCCGCAGGCGGACAGCCGGATGAGGCCGAACCGAGCCAGGCCGCACAGCGCCGTCTCCAGCGAGTCGTCGTCGCACAGCGTCGCGGGGCCGTCGTAGGTGGTCGGCTCCGGGTGCGACGCTGCGGTCCACGGTTCGGGTGCGGGAATGACGGCAAAGGGCTGATGCATGTCGTCCGCGACATGGCGCAGCCATCCCGGATGAAACGTGGCGTCGCGATGCTCCGGCTCGAAGGTCACATCGAGCGCCCCGCCGGCAACGCAGATCCGCCCCAGCGTCAGGTCGGCGGGCAGATGTGCCGGATCCAGTTCGCATTCCCGGGTGGCCAAGTTGATGCCGCCGGGGCCGGGAGCGTTCTCGCGCAGCCATGTCGGGTGGCACTCGAGCGTGGCTCCGTCAGGCCACGCCAGATCTGCTGTGCCATGCGCGGTAAGACAGGCCGACGAGAGCGCCGTCCACGGGTACTCGTAGAAGTCCGGAGTGGGGCAGTCCGCAGTGGGGCAATCCGGTGTGGGCGGATGGGCGATTCCCCGCTCGGTCACTGGCCAAATTGTCTCACAGCGCGTCTGGCCGACCAGCCATCGATTCAGCGGCGGACAGTCGAGTGCACCGCTGCGGTGGGCCGGGCTGGCGACGCTGCGCTCGCTCAGATCCCTTCGGCAGCGGCAAGCCCTTCGGGATCGACCTGTTGACCGTTCGCCATCATGGCAAAGATCTCCGGCGGCTCTCGCCACGGATCGGCTGGGCTGCCTGCTCGCGCCGCCGCGATCGCCTCCCACACCCGTTGCGGGCTCATGGGCATGTCGATGTGCCGCACACCGAGATGAGCGACCGCATCGATGACCGCGTTCTGCAGCGCCGGCGTCGAGCCGATGGTGCTCGCCTCGCCGATGCCCTTCGCGCCCAGCGGGTTGAGCGGCGAGGGCGTCTGTGTGCTGTGGACCTCGAACTGGGGGAACTCCGCGGCCGACGGGAACAGGTACGTCATCAGCGTGCCGGTCTGGGGGTTGCCGTCGTCGTCGAAGAGCACCTCCTCATACAGCGTCTGCGCTGCTCCTTGGGCGATGCCGCCGTGCTGCTGGCCGGCGAGCAGCAGCGGGTTGATGACCGTGCCGGCATCGTCGACCGCGATGTGCCGCAGGTAATGGACTTCGCCCGTGTCGGTGTCGACCTCGACGACGGCAACGTGCGCGCCGAAGGGAAAGCTGGCCTCGCCCTGGTCGAAGTCGAGCTGCGCGGCGAGCCCCGGGTCGACGGGTTCGCCACGCTCGGCTGCGTTGGTCTCGGCCTCGGTCGGGTCGCCGAGCAGCCCGTCGGGTGCATCATCGACGGCTGCAGCGAGCTGTACCCAGTCGACGGATAGGGCAGGCACACCGACCACGCTGAATGTGCCAACTGCCGGGTCGAGCATGATGTCGTCTGCGCTGGCTTCGAGCAGGTGGGCTGCGAGTCGCTGCGCCCGGTCGATGAGCACGTCAGTGGCGGTGGCGACGGCCGAGCCGCCCACCTGCATCGACCGCGAGCCGCCCGTGCCCCCGCCGCGGGGCACCAGATCGGTATCGGACTGGATGAACCCGATCCGCTCGACATCGATGCCGGTGCGGGCCGACACGATCTGGGCGAACGTCGTGTGATGGCCCTGGCCGTGAGCGCTGGTGCCGACACGGACGGTGGCGCCGCCGTCTGGTTCGATGCGCACCGCGGCGAACTCGCTGGTCAGACCGCCGGCGGTGATCTCCACGAAGCTGGCGATGCCGATGCCGAGCTGGCGCACATCGCTCCGCTCGCGCCGCACGCGCTGAGTCGCCCGCAGGTCGTCGTAGCCGGCCAACTCAACCGCTCGCCGCAGCGGCAGGGCGTAGTCGCCGCTGTCGTAGGTCACGCCGGTGAGGGTGTCGAAGGGGAAGGCATCTGGGGAGATGAAATTGCGAAGGCGGATCTCGATGGGATCGATGCCGGTCTCGATGGCCGCCTGGTCGACGAGCCGTTCAAGCAGGGCAGCCGCTTCAGGCCGTCCGGCACCCCGATATGCACCGGTCGGCGTCGTGTTGGTCACCGCAGTAGCGACATCGAAGCGGATGGCCGGAAATGCGTAGGTGCCGTTGGACATCCGCTTGGTGCCCGCCGGCAGCATCGTGCCGATGTTCGGGTAGGCGCCGGTGTCGCCCACGAGGCGCACCCGAAGCCCGGTGAAGGTGCCGTCATCGCGCACGCCGAGCTCCGCGTACTGCACCTGGGCCCGGCTGTGAGCCAGCGTGGTCATGTCCTCGCTGCGCCCGGGCGTCCACGTGACCGGGCGGCCCAGACGGTCGGCCAGGGCCGTCACCACCGTGTGCTCGTGGTACAGGCCGGCTTTGGCGCCGAAGCCTCCGCCGACATGAGGTGCGATCACGCGCAGCCGCGGCGCGTCCCAGCCGAGCGCACCGGCGAGCTGCATCTTCATGAGGTGCGGCATCTGCGTCGCGCAGTACACCGTCATGCGGCCGTCGTCGCCGGGTACTGCGGCGCACGAATTGGGCTCGAGCGGCACCGCAGCGATCTTCTGGTTGACATAGCGGCCCCGCACGATGTGGGTCGCGCCGTCGAGCGGGTCGATGCCGGACGGGTCGGTGATCTCGGTTGCGACGTTGTTGGGCCGCTCGTCGAAAAGCGCCGGCGCGCCAGGGGCAAGCGCGGCTTCGGCGTCGGGCGCTGCGGGCAGCGGTTCGTACTCGACGGCGACGAGTTCGGCGGCGTCAACTGCTTGGGCCAGGGTCTCGGCCACGACCACGGCGACTGCTTCGCCCACGAAGCGGACCTTGCCGGTCGCCAGCGGCGGGCGAGCAAATTCGTCTGCCACCTTGACGAAGCCGTGGTGCGGGGCGACACCGAGTTCGCCAGCAGTGACCACCTCGATCACGCCCGGCGCCTGCTGCGCCTCGCTGGTGTCGATTGCGCCGAGGCGCGCATGGGCGATCGGGGAGCGAACGAACACGGCGTGGCACATGCCGGCCGCAGTGTGGTCGTAGACGTATCGACCGCCGACCGTCAGCAGCTCGGGGTCTTCGGTTCGTCGGACTTCGTTGCCCAGGATCGATCCAGCCATGGGCGGCGAGGCTAGTGACGCGCTGTGATACCGGACCGGTCCGGCGTGCTCGTCACGCTGTTGCTGTGGCGGCGGCCCTGTGCCGTGCGCTGCCGCCGTGACCGGCGGCCCTGTGCCGTACGCTGCCGCCGTGACCGGCGGCGACGTGTACACCCACGGCCATCAGCCAGCAGTGGTCGCTCAGCATGCGAGGCGCACAGCGGAGGACTGCGCGGCATTCGCCCGTCATGTGATCGGGCCCGATGCCCGGATTCTCGATGTCGGCTGCGGCCCGGCCTCGATCACCGTCGGGCTCGCCCGCTGGGCCGAACGTGGCCACGTCACCGGCATCGAAGTCACCGATGAGATCCTGGCGACCGCCGCCGCCACGGTCGCCGAAGCCGGAGTCGGCAACGTGACACTGGCCAACGAGTCCGTGTACGAGCTGCCCTATGACGACGCCACGTTCGACGCTGCCTACGCGCATCAGGTCTGCCAGCACCTGTCCAACCCAGTGCTGGCGATCGCCGAGATGGCCCGGGTGGTGCGCCCCGGCGGCTGGGTGGCGGTGCGCGACTCGGACTACTCGACGATGCGGGGCTACCCGTCCAGCACCGAGATCACCCGTTGGCGGGAGGTGTACCGGCAGGTGTGCCGCCACAACGACGCGGAGCCCGACGCCGGCCGTCACCTGTTCTCGTGGTTCCGCGCGGCCGGGCTGCCCGAGGTGGCGATGTCGGCGTCGGTGTGGCAATTCTGGACGCCGGACACACGCCGCAATTGGGGTTACTCGTGGGCGGATCGGTGCTTGAACACCAGTTTCGCCCGCCAGGCCGTCGAGTACGGCTACGCGACGGCCGACGAGATGGAACAGATCGCCGCCGGCTGGCGGGCGTGGGCCGACGATCCCGACGGCTACTTCCATTTCATTCACAGCGAGGCGCTGGCACAGGTCAGCTGAGTCCCACAGCGGGGCGCCGATTGCAGGACTTCAGTATTCGGTCGCCGACCGCGAGACGCTCGCCTCCACTTCGTGGGCAAATGGCGGATCGGCACCGGGCCGCGAGCATGTGATCGCCGCGGCGACCGCAGCGCGCTCTGCGATCCCACGCCAATCGGCGAGGCTGAGCGACACGAGCGCTGAACGGTCGCCGCCGAGCCGGTCCCACAGCGATGTCAGTACCGAGCCGACAAATGAGTCGCCAGCGCCGACGGTGTCGGCTGTGTTGATGGTGTCGATCGATGAGGCTGCCACCTCCAGCTCGCCCTCGTCCGTGTAGACGGTGACTCCCTGCTCGCCGCGGGTGACGATGACTGTTGTGACCCGTCCGGCGAGCAGCTCGGCGACGCAATCGTGAGCCGCACGGCCGGGCCAGATCCACGCTAAGTCCTCGTCGGACGCCCGGTAGATGTCGCAGGCGCTCAGCCATCGCCGGTGGAAGCGGTCCCACCGATCCCGGTCATCGATGATCGCCGGCCGAACATTGGGATCGAGCGAGACGAGGCCGTCGTGACGCTCGGCCAACCGGGCCAGCACCTCGGCGGTCCGCCCGCGGAACATGCCCAGCGTGCCGCCGTGCAGGATGTGCGGGCCGTCGCCGAATGCAGTCAGGTCGACTGCGCCGAGCGCAGTGTCGGCGGTGTTGTCGCCTTCGAAACGGAACGACGGGCGGGGCGAGAGCCGAATGATTGCCTTCGCTGTCGGCTCATCTCCGCGCTCGCAGGCGCGTAGCTCGACACCGCTGCGCTGGAGGTGGCGCCAGATGAGATCGCCCGCCGCATCGGTGGACACCCGTCCGACGAAGGCGACCGGCGCGCCGAGCCGTGCAGCAGCGACGGCCGCGTTCATGGGCCCGCCCCCCGGCACCGAACGGGCCTCGTCGCCGTCGAGGACATCGACCAGCGCTTCGCCGCAGCAGACGATCATCGGGCCGGCCTCACTGTGCTGTCGTCGTTGCGCCGCCGGCGCGTCAACTGTTCCACTGCGGCAGTCTCGCCTGCGCCGGCAGGGAAATGGCTTGCTCCAACCGCGAGACTGTCCGCCATGTCTGAAGCGACGTCTGAGGCGATTCCTGACAACTACCCCGATCTTGTCGACCGGGCAGCGCGGCTGTTCGGCGACGCCGAGGCGATCCGCGACGGCGAGGTCTCGCTGAGCTTCGCAGACATCAAGGGACTCTCCGACGAGTGCGCCGCAGCGCTGGTGGCATCGGGCGTCGAGCCAGGCGAATCGGTGGGCATCTGGGCGCCGAACGCATGGGAGTGGGTGATCGCCTCGATGGGCACGCTGCGCGCCGGCGGGGTGCTCGTGCCGGTGAACACCCGCTTCAAGGGACGCGAGGCCGCGTACGTGCTGGGCAAGGCAAAGATCAAGGTGCTGTTCACCGTGGCCGGGTTCTTGGGCTACGACTACGTCAAGGATCTCAACGAGGCTGCCGACGGTGGCCACACGGTCGACACGCTCGTCGACACGGTGATCCTGCGCGGTGACGCGCCCAGCGGCACGATCTCCTACTCCGAGTTCGCGGGGCGGGCGAGGCCGGAGGCTGCGGCCGAGTCAGCACGCAGGTGTGCGGCTGCGTCGGGCGAGGATCTCGGGCTGGTCATGTTCACCTCCGGCACCACGGGCCTGCCCAAGGGCGTGCTGGTGCACCAAGCACCGGTGCTGCGGAACTTCAACCAGTACGCGCTCGAGCTGGGCATGCGCCCGGGGGATCGGATGCTGGTGATCAACCCGTTCTTTCACGCCTTCGGCTTCTCGGCGGGCATCACGCCGTGCATCATGCACGGCGCCACCATTCACCCTCACCCCATCTTCGACGTCGAATCGGTGCTGCAGCGCATCGAAGACGAGCAGATCACGATCCTGCCGGGGCCACCGGCGATCTTCCAATCGCTCATCAACCATGGGGGCCTCGACGACTACGACACCTCCAGCCTGCGTTCGTCGCTGACCGGCGCCGCGGCCATCCCGGTGGAGACTGTCGTGGCCATGCGTGAACGCCTCGGCTTCGAGGTTGTGCTGACGGGCTACGGCATGACCGAAACGCACGGGCTGGCGGCGATCTGCGCGGCCGATGACCCGCCCGAGCTGGTGGCGACCACCAGCGGCCGGGCGCTCGACGGCGTCGAGCTGCGCATCGTCGACGACGAGGGGCAGGATCTGCCCATCGGGCAGCCCGGCGAGATCCTGGTGCGCGGGTACAACGTCATGGCCGGGTACCTCGACAACCCCGAAGCCACCGCCGAAGCGATCGATGCCGAGGGCTGGCTGCACACGGGCGACATTTGCGTGATGAACGACATCGGCTACATCGACGTCACCGACCGCAAGAAGGACATGTTCATCAACGGCGGCTTCAACGTCTATCCCGCCGAGGTCGAGAAGGTGATGACCGAGCATCCCCAGATCGGCCAGGTGGCCGTCATCGGCGTACCCGACGAACGACTCGGCGAGGTCGGTGCCGCATTCGTGGTTCCGTCGCCGGCCGGTGCTCCCGAAGCCGATGCGTTGCGGGCGTGGTGCCGTGAGCAGATGGCCAACTACAGGGTGCCCCGCCACTTCTGGAACGTTGAAGCGCTGCCGCTGAACCCGTCGAACAAGGTGCTCAAGGCCGAGCTGCGGGACCTGGCCGCCGAGCTGCTCGGCACCTAGCGGGTCCCTCATGTGCTCAGCACGGGCGCGACGGCGCCCCGGCAATTGCTCCTGAGCCGAAGAGCACTGCCGGGGCACCGCCGAAGCCGGGCCGGACGTTTCGACCGGCCGACCTGGCTTGGCCTAACCCAGGCGCTGTGCTGCGGTGATGAGCTGGGCCAGTTCGGCCACGTCGGCATCGCCGCGGAAGTCTCGGGCCAGGCCTTCTGCTTCGTGGCGCAGCGTTCGCATCAACGGGTCGTCGACGAACCAGCTCTGGCGCAGGACTTCGGCGAACTCGGCGGCCACTGCGGCCAGCCGGAAGTGTCGATCCGCGTTGTCGAAGCTGCGACGCGCATCGCTGCCGCGGATCGTCTCGGACACCTCGGTGATGTTCTCGCTGGCCGGTCGCTGATACCGCAGCGTGACCTTGGCGAGCGTCTCGCTGCTGCGACGGCTCCGGGCGTCGGGGTCGACCAGCGTCAGCTCATACAGCGCCGTGGCGCTCTGGGAGATGGCGACCTCGCCGGCGTCGACGGCATCGTTGCGGAAGTCGCGGTCGGCCACGTCGCGGTTCTCGAAGCCGAGCAGCCGGTAGGCGGCCACCGTGTCCGGGTTGAAGATGACCTGCACCTTGGCGTCACGGGCGGCAACCGAGACGAACGAGGTCACGTCGTCGCCGAGCAGCCGCCACGCTTCGTCATGGTCGTCGATGTAGTGGTACGAGCCGTCGGCCCGGTTGGCGAGCTGCTCCATCAGCTCGTCGTTGAAGGGGCCGAGGCCGACGCCGATGGTGGACAGGCCGATGTCGGCGCGCTCGCCGAGCTGGCGCAGGATCCGGTCGGTCTCGGTGGCGCCGACGTTGGCGACGCCGTCGGAGAACAACAGCACCAGCACGTCGCGCCCGGCGTCTGCCTCGCTCTCGGCCATGCGGTAGCCAGCGACGAGGCCGTCGGCCACGTTGGTGCTCCCGCTGGGTCGCACGTCTCGCTCGATGCGACGGATCAGGTCGTCGTGGTTCCTGCCGACAGCGGCCGGCCGGCTGACGGTGCGTGCCCAGTCGGCGTAGGCCACCACGCCCACCCGGGTTTCGGGCTCCAGGCCTTCCAGCAGCAGGTCGACGGCGTCATAGACCAGTTCGATGCGGCGGGTCCTGTCGTTGCCGGTGCCGATCTCTTGGTTCATCGAGCCTGAGCTGTCCAGGACCACGATGATGCTGTCGGGCCGCACGGCGTCGGACACCACGTGCGGCGCCTGCACGCCCACCCGCAGCAGCAGGTCGCCGGTGTCAGCGAATGGCGACGGGGCAGCGTCCACGCTGATGGTGAACTCGTCGATCTCGTCGTCGTAGCCGCCGTCGAAGTAGTTGACGAATTCCTCGACCCGCACGGCCTCGAAGGGCGGCAGCTGGCCGCCGTCGAGGAAGTTGCGGGCAATGGTGTACGAGGCGGTGTCGACATCGAGTGCGAAGGTCGAGAACGGATCGTCGTCGGTGTCGACGAACGGATTGACGCCGTAGTCGACGAATTGGTCGGGCTCGGTGCGTCGCCGTTGCGTCGGCTCGTAGGGCTCGACCTCTGGTTCCGCGGAGTGCTCCGAGTCGGACTGGGACAAGCCGCCGCCGACGGCCATCTCCTCATCCCCTGCGTCTTCGGCGACGGCCGCCTCGATGTCCTCCTCCGCAGCAGCATCGTCGAGAGCCCCGGTTTGCTGCTCGTCGGCCATGTCGTCGGAGTCCTCGTCGGCTGTGGCCGATCGTTCCCGGTCGCTCGAGGCAGCCGCGGTCGACTGCGTGATGCTGTCGGAGTCGGTCGTACCTGCGTCGCCGTCGACGGAGGCGTCGTCGGTCGATGTGCACGATGCCGCTACCAGGCACAGTGCCAGCAGCGCAACGACGATCCGCCACGCTGTGACGCCGGCCCCCTGCCGGTGTGGTTGTGAATTGCGATTCTTCAACACGTCGGTCCCCTTTGTGTCGGTTGCCTTCGGCCGTGAGTGCGATGGAGCTGGGCTGCATCACCTCTCGACTTGGCCGTTCAACGCCGGAACGTAGAACCGCGTTCCGCCGATCTGGGCACTGACATGGACCTGTCACCTGAGCGCAATCCGGCTGGATTCGCCGAGGGCCGCGCGACTCGCATTGCCGCTACGAGGGTCTGTTTTGGCGTCACCGAATTGACACGGTCGCGCCGAGTCTCCATTGGGCCATCGCGCGCGAATTAGGGCACTGCGCGCAGCGGGGCGAGGAATCCAACCGCTCTGCGCGGTCCGGTCTGCTGGTCAGTCTTGCTTGGACTTGCCGGCGGCTTTCTGGTTCTTCTTCCAGACGCGGACCTCGGCAAGGGCCTCGGGGCTGTCAATGTCAGCCACCGAGCGGGGGTGCCGGTCGGCGAATGGGCCGGCCACGGCCTCCCACCCGCGGGGCGCAACCCCGAACCGCTTGGCCAGGATGGCGACGAAGATCTTGGCCTTCTCGTCGCCGTAGCCGGGAACGGCCCGCAGCCGGTCGAACAGCGCCTTGCCGCTGCGCACGTCGGCCCAGATGGCACCCGCGTCGGCCTCGTAGTGCTCGACGACGTGACGAGCCAGCTCGCCGCATCGGCGAGCCATCGAACCCGGGAACCGGTGGATCGCCGGTTTTTCCTTGAAGGCAGCCTCGAGTTCGTCGGGCTCCATGGCGGCGATGGCTGTCACCGAGTATCGATCGCCAAGGCGCTCAGCCAATCGGGCAGGGCCCTTGAACGCCCACTCCATGGGGATCTGCTGGTCGAGCATCATCGCCAGCAGCAGCGAGAACGGGTCATCCAGCACCAGCTGATCGGCCGCCGGATCGCCCGTGACCGCCAGCGTTCCCCGTTCCGAACCAGCGCCGTTCGCCATAGCGCCGCACGCTACCGCGACAACGCCCGCCACTCTTGCCGGACTCGGCTTCGAGTCGCCGGCGATGTCGGCTGGTTCCGCCGCAGAGTGCTTTGATCCAGTTGAGCTGAGCGATGAGGCTCGAAAATTCCGCTTTCCCGGGGCCGGGCTTCGCGTAGGGTGAACGCATGGACTGGTCGAGCGTGCCGCCGATGCTGACGGTGTTCGCCACCATCGCCATCGCGTTCGCCGGTGGCGTGTGGGCACTGATCAAGTGGGGCTTCGGGGGCATCACCGACCGCTTCGACGACCAGAACTACCGCATGGATGGAATCGTCGATCTCGTCAACGTCCGCTTCGACGACCAGAACTACCGCATGGATGGGATCGTCGATCTCGTCAACGCCCGGTTCGATGCAGCGGATCAGCGGATCAACGAACAGAACGGCCGCATGGATGTTCGCTTCGATGCCGTGGATCAGCGCTTCGAGGAACAGAACGGCCGCATGGATGCTCGCTTCGATGCCGTGGATGCCCGTTTCGATGCCGTCGATCATCGGTTCGAAGGTCTCGACAAGCGCGTTGACGGCATAGACCGTCGCATCGACGAAATGCGCGTAGACCTTCGGGCAATTGTCAACAGGGTTGACGCATTGCAGGCATCCATCGCAATCGCCTAGCCACCGACCGTCCCCAACAGCCCCGAGATGGAACTCAGTGACATCGCCGCTGGGATGAGGTTGTCGGGCGTCGTTGCGGGCAGCGATGTCTCCGTCGTGGCGGCCCAGGTGCACGGGCCTGCGTCAGCAACGCTGACGTACCGCACAGCGGACGGCATTCTCGGGGAACGGCTCATCACAGCGGCCGATCTGGCCGATATCTGCGAGGCCGCAGAGAGCCACTGGTCGTTTGATGCGGACGGGGCGATGTTCAAGCTGGCCTCAGAGGCCCGCCGCATGCAGATGGCCCACCTTGCCGACCCGTTCGCAGCGGTGGATACCTCGAATATCGACCCGTACCCGCATCAGATCGACGCCGTTTACAACCGCTTGCTCACCCTCAAGCCGCTGCGGTTCCTGCTGGCCGACGATCCAGGTGCGGGCAAGACGATCATGTCCGGGCTGCTCATCCGCGAGCTGATGCTTCGCGGTGACGTGACCCGGTGTCTCATCGTGGCGCCGGGCAGCTTGGTCGAACAGTGGCAGGACGAGTTGTGGGGCAAGTTCGGCCTGAGCTTCGATCTGATGTCACGCGAGAGCGTCGAAGCATCCCGCACCGGCAACCCATTCGTCGAGCGCAACCTGCTGATCGCTCGAGTCGACCAAGTGGCCCGTTCCGACGAGTTGAAGGATCGCTTGAAGGCGTCCGAATGGGACCTCGTCATCGTCGATGAGGCCCACAAGATGTCTGCGCACCGCTACGGCGACGAGCTGCGCCGCACCAAGCGCTTCGAGGTAGGCGAGGTGCTCCGCGAGTGCACACGTCACTTCTTGCTGCTCACGGCTACGCCCCACAACGGCAAGAGCGAGGACTTCCTCGCGTTCATGACACTGATCGATCCCGAGAGGTTCGAAGGACGCCTGCGAGCCACGAACGACGGTGGGGGACCGGCCGAAGTACCCGACGTCAGCGATGTGATGCGCCGGCTGGTGAAGGAGAACCTGCGGACCTTCGAGGGCAAGCCGCTCTTTCCGAAGCGATACGCCCAGAGCCTGCAATTCGAGTTGTCCGGACCCGAGAACGAGCTGTACGAGGCGGTCACTTCCTACGTCCGTGAGGAGATGAATCGGGCTGCGCGCATGACGGCCGAAGGCGACGCTCAGCGCGGTGTGATCGTCGGCTTTGCGCTCGCAGGACTGCAGCGCCGGCTCGCGTCCTCGCCGGCAGCTATCTACCACTCGCTGCGGCGTCGGCGCGACCGACTCGCCAACCAAGCAGCGGAGCTTCGACAGCTCGCTGCCACCGGGGCACCAATTCCGGTGCCCGAGCTTCCCAAGGGCGTCCGCATTGCCGATCTTGAGGACTTCGACTTCGATGACTTCGACGAGGCTGAGCTTGCCGAGTTGGAGAATCTGACCGTCGACGCCGCAACAGCGGCCGCCACTGCCGACGAACTCGAAGCCGAAGTGCGGACATTGGACCGGTTGGTGGAACTGGCCGATGGCGTGCGGAACAGCGGCGTGGATGCAAAGTGGACCCGCTTGCGGGATCTGCTTCGCGCGGAGCAGTTCGGTACTGGATCGTCCGACACGGCAGACGACGGCGCGGTCGACGCTCGCAAGCTGATCGTGTTCTCTGAGCATCGGGACACGCTCGACTATGTGTCGGGCCACATTGCCGCCGAACTCGGCAGACCGGAAGCCGTCGTCACGATCCACGGCGGCATGAGGCGCCAGGACCGCCGCGTCACTCAGGACCGCTTCCGCGTCGACCCGACGGTGTCAGTGCTTGTCGCCACCGATGCGGCTGGTGAGGGCGTCAACCTGCAGGTCGCGAACATGATGGTCAACTACGACCTGCCGTGGAACCCGAACCGCATCGAGCAGCGCTTCGGGCGCATCCACCGGATCGGCCAGCGTCGGCCATGTCACTTGTGGAATCTGGTGGCACACGAGACACGTGAGGGCCAGGTATTCGAGCGGCTCTTCGCCAAGATCGAGCAGCAGCGCGAGGTGTACGGCGACCAGGTGTACGACGTGCTGGGCGACGCCCAGATCAACGTGTCGCTTCGGGAATTGCTGATGAAGGCGATCCAGGCCGATACCGACCCCGCCCACGCAGAGTGGATGAACACCATCATCGACGGCGAAATCGGCGAGCAGCTCCGTGAGGTGCTGGAGGAGCGTGCGCTCGTCGCCGGCATGGCCGATGCCGGGGCGAACGACGAGGTACGCCGCCGCATGGAAGAGGCCCGTGCCCGCAAGCTGCAGCCGTGGTTCGTGCACGACTTCTTCACCCAGGCGCTGCAGCTGTACGGAGGGCGCATCTCTGGCCGCGAGCGCGGCCGCTACGAGATCACGCGGGTGCCGGCCTCGGTCAGGGCGAGTGCTGATCCGGCCCTTGGAGCCGTCCACGACCGCTACGCCCGGGTGACCTTCGACAAGGACTGCATGCAGCCTGACGCCGAGTCTGTGCGCAAGGCGGGTGGAGCCGGTGACCGAGCCGAACTGATCTCGCCAGGGAGCGCGCTGCTGTCGGCAGTGGCTTCCAAGGTGCTCGACGACCACGGTGACGCGTTGCACCGCGGCACGGTCCTGGTGGACACCGGCAACCCCTCGACCGAGCCACGACTGCTCGTGTACCTGGACCATGTGGTCACCGATGGTCGGATGGTGAACGGCGCCCGTCAGGTGGTGTCACGCCGTTTCCAATACGTGGAAGTCGACCGGGAAGGCGCGGCCCTCGACCCAGGCGCGGAGCCCTACCTGGGCTACGAGTCGCCGACTGCTGAACAGAAAGCACAGCTCGCTGGCGACTTGGACACCGCATGGGCGGGTCAAGCGGCCGAATCAGTGGCACGTGATTGGGCCATCGAGCACCTCGCCGGGCCACATTTCGAGTCGGTGGCGGCTGTGGTGCAAGACCGAGTCGACCGCGTAAGCGAAGCGGTGCGGGCACGGCTGGAGTCCGAGATTCGCTACTGGGACCGACGCACCAACGAAATCAAGGCACAGGAAATAGCGGGCGGCAAGCCAAGACTGAATTCGGGGCGGGCGCGAGCACGCGCTGACGAGCTGGCATCGCGACTGCTGCGCCGACGTGCCGAGCTCGACTCAGAGGCCGACCTGCACAGCAGCCCGCCGACTGTCGTCGCCGCAGCGGTGGTGTTACCGCAAGGACTGCTGGACCAGCTTGCGGGGGCGCCGCCAGACCCGGCTGCCGTAGCTGACAAGGCTGAGACCGACCGGCGGGCGATGGCTGCCGTCATGACTGCAGAGCGGGCACTGGGCCGCCTACCAACCGAGCAGGAACACGCGAACCCAGGCTTCGACGTGATGTCGGTCGACCCAGAAACCGGCGACCACTACTTCATCGAGGTGAAAGGCCACCTACCCCGGACAGGCGAGATCCACGTCAGCGCAAGGCAAGTGCGCCAAGCCCAAAACGACCCGGAACGATGGCGACTCGCAGTCGTCTCGGTGCCCGACAATCCGGATGCCGAGCCCCAAGTCCATTACCTGGTCAGGCCATTCGCCGACGCAACCATGCCATCCGCTATGACGAAAGTGGCGCTGAAAGTAGCGGCGCTCCTCGCAGACGCCGGGCCACCTCGCTAGCTCCTCGGGCCGACGGAAGGTTTGAATCTGCCGCAAAGTGTCCTTATATACTGGAATTCTCGCACGAAATATACGAGAACCCCTTCCTGCATGTGCTCAGTACGCGAGGAGTCGGCAATGTTGCTCCGCTTTGAGGTCTCCAATCATCGTTCGATCCTGAAGCCCGTCGAGTTGTCAATGATTGCTGTGGATAAGGACCGCGAAGCGGCGCGGACACTCGGCTGGGGTGACGAGAAGGCCTTGACGGTCGCCGCCATCTACGGCGCCAACGGATCAGGCAAGACAAACGTCCTCGACGGCTTCGCATGGCTGCAGCACGCAGTGGGAGCATCGCTGCGGGGTTGGGACAGTGCCGTCCCACGCGACCCTTTCGGCTTTGGCGTCGAGGATTCTCTTCGAACGGTCTTCGGCCTGGACGTCGTCGTCGGTGGAGTGCACCATCGTTACGAGCTGGAAGTCGACGACTCGTCTGTCCAGTTCGAAGCCCTCTACAGTTACCCGCAACGGCGACGGCGAGCGCTGTTCGTACGCGAAGGCGAGGACATCGTCTTTCGCCGCGGCACGCGTATCACAGGCGGTGGTCGCGAGCTCCTCACATCGACCACGCTCGCTCTGTCTGTGGCGAGTCGCCTGACAGCAGAGATCGAGGCAGTCGCGGCAGTCCTGCGCGGCATCAACTTCATTGGCGTATGGCCTCGGTCGTTCATGCCAGCAGATATCCGGATACACCGATTCGGATTCGGCCGCGGTCGACACGACTGGCACGAATCACTTCTTGAGGTCTTCGGCGACGAATCACCGAAAGTGCCGGAGGGGGGCGACAGGGGCGGGCGCTCCCGTCAAGACTCGGATCGCGCACGAGCATTGGCCATGCTTCGGTTCGCCGACTTCGGCGTGCATGACGTTGAGGTGGCCGATCACTCCGACGAGGTGGGGTACCGGGGCAGACGATTGCGGCTGCTGCATGACGTAGCAGGCACACCGCGTGCACTGGAACTTGGCGAAGAATCGAGCGGCACACTCACTTGGCTCGAACTCATGCCTGATCTGCTCGCCGTCCTCCAAGACGGCGGTGTACTGGTGGTGGACGAACTCGATTCCAGTCTGCATCCGGCTATATCGGGAAAGCTCGTCGAGATGTTCCAAGACCCCAAGACCAATCGGCGCGATGCGCAGCTCATCTTCACCACGCACGACACGAGCCTGCTGGGCAGCCTGAATCGCGACGAAGTGTGGCTCACGGACAAACGCTCAGACGGCAGCACGGATTTGACACCGCTCTCGGACTTCCGCGGTGATCGCGTGCGCCGGTCCACGAATCTCGAACGCGGCTATCTGCAAGGCCGTTTCGGCGGAGTCCCCGTTGTCGACCAGTATGTCGTCCGCGAGGCCCTGGGCCTGGACGCCTGAGACGCCAGCTTGCCTCCACGACGCCCAAGCGCGAAGCCGCTGCGCCGCCGCCGGCCTCGAACCGACCAGCGACCGCGTTTCGTCATCTTTTGCGAAGGCACGGTCACTGAACCGGTGTATCTCAACGCCTTCGCAGCACTCCCGGAAATCCGCAGCGTGGCAGCGCTCGATGTACGCGGCATGGGCTTTGACCCGCATCGCCTCGTCGCCGAAGCAAAGCAAGCCCGGCGCTCAGAGCCAGGCGCCCGCGAGTCCAGAACCGAGTATTGGTGTGTCTTCGACGTCGAGGCGCCTACGCCGCATCTGGGCCTTCATGACGCAGTTCAAATGGCGCGGGACAACGGCATCGGCGTCGCGGTCTCCAACCCTTGCTTCGAATTGTGGCTGATCCTGCACTATGCCGAACACCCGCGGTGGCTCGACACCGAAGCAGCCCAGAGCCTCCGGCGGCATAGCGACGGCTCGACCGGCAAAGGACTCGACACCGACGACTACATGCAGCGCCGCGAGACAGCGGTGAGCAGAGCACGACAGCTGGCGCGGATGCATGAGCGAGACGGAAGCAGCTTCCCTGACGACAACCCGTCCTCCGGGGTCTTCCGCCTGCTCGAAGCCATCGAACACGCACCTTGACACTGCGGCGACCGCGGGGAAAGCGCCCGAGTACCGTGTCCTCGACGACGCCGAACTGATGCTGACCATCCACGCTGCACGCACGGACCAAGCTGGCGGCTGAGGTCCGACGGTCTTCGCGACGGGGAGGACGGCGGCGGGTCATTGCAGCGGCGAGTGCCGCGTGCGGGGGCATCCGCGGCGGTCGCTCAAGGCGGGCTTACGATCGGGCGATGGCTCGACCCAAGTCTCGACATGGTGGGCGCGTGACGCTCAAAGGCACTCGCCCGAACCCGCGCGGCGGCCTGCCTCGGCTCGATCCGGAGACCCGCTACGGGCTGGAATTCTTGGAGGCCAGCGCCGCCGAGCTCGCCCGTCGTTGCTCGGGAGCCGATGAGGCCGACGCCTGGGCCTCCGTGGTGCAGGATTTTGTTGCCTTTCCAAGATCACCGGAAGGCCTCCAACCTGCGCTGCTGCTCGCTCATGCCCGAGAGATAGGAGGAGCGGCCGGTGCTGCCTTGACTGCTGCGCTTGCCGCATACGGACCGAAACGGTCACAAACGGCGGCTCGTCGGCAGCTGGACCAGATGAAGTCGTCGGGCGACGTGCCGCCGTGGGTCGCCGAGATGGGCCGTGCGACTCCGGTCGAAGCCTTCCTGCGGCGAGACGAGTGGGGCGAGGAATGCGAGATCACGATCCACTATCAGCGACCCGGCGGCAGCCTCCACGGATTGCTGGTCGACATCAATTGGTTCATGTGTGGGGCGGCACGCGGCTTCGATCTCGTCTCCGAGCGTGACCTCGCAATCTGGCCTGCGGACTTGGAGCCGGACGAGCGTGGCAGAACAGCGGTCGAGCCGGTGAGCCTGGCGGACGCCCGAGCGTTGTGCCTGCGCGCGCTGGACATCTACACGTCCCTCATTTCCAACGACGAGTTGGAGATGCTCCAAGACGGGCTCGACTTCGAGGGGATGCACTTGAGCTTTGTGGCCCAGCATCGGCTCGACCTGCTGCCCGAAGGCGGCACCGACGCTGCGCTTTTTCCCGCTGAGGCACCCGACCGCAGCGTTGCGCTGGAAGAATTCAGGCGTGCAGCCCGCTCTGCATGCGAAGGAGACGACGAACTCTCTTCCCTGATCTCAGGGTTGCAGGTGTTCGCTTCGTTGTGCCGCGACGGCGATGTCCTGCACTGGAACCCATGCAGGGTCGATGCCTTCATGGAGGGCTTCGTTGCGGACTACAGCCCTGCTGACGTGCCGCTGGGTCCGGAGTTCGACGAGTCGCGCCCCGAAGTGTTCGACCGAGTCTTCATGTCCACTGTCGAGTCGGCGTTCCCGCGCTGGCTGCGATTCGCCGCCGAGCATTGCGAGCCGAGCAACGAACACCTGGAAGAGAATCTGCACGTAGCTGCCGAAGGGTTCGAGGACTGGCGAATAGCGGTTCGCGAATACGAAAGGACTCAGGTCGGCGCGCCCGAGCTGTGGTTGCCCCGCTCGGCCTGAGCTGCGACGAAACGGGGCCGGTGCCGAAGATTGGCCCAACGGGCGCGTAATGCATATCGCTATGCTGATTGCATGGCGCAGTTCGTGACTCGCATCGACGATGCGGTTGCCGGCCAGATCGACGAGCTGGTGGCAGCGGGAGCGGTCGAATCTCGCTCAGACGCGGTCCGGCGCGGCCTCACGGCCCTCATCGACGTCCATCGGCGCAAACGCATCGGCGATGCCATCGTGGAGGGCTACCGGCGGCATCCTCAGAGCGAGCAGGAGGTGGGGTGGGCAGACGCAGCCACGGCAGCGATGATCGCTGAAGAGCCGTGGTGATGCCCGCCCAGGGCGAGGTGTGGTGGGCCGAGGCCAACGACAAGCGCCGCCCGGTGTTAGTCGTTACTCGCAGCGATGCTGTGCCGGTGCTGACGTGGATCGTGGTCGCCCCGGTGACGCGCACGGTGCGCTCGATTCCGACCGAGCTCCGGCTCGGACCCGACGAGGGGATGGCGTTCGAGTGCGCGGCGTCGTTCGACAACCTGCAGCCGATCCGGCGTTCGTTCCTCACCGAGCGAATCGGCGCCATCGGATGGCGGCGCATCGAAGTCTGCGACGCGCTCGCGGCACTGGCCGACTGCTAGCCGACGCCGATCGGCCAATCGGCACCAGATGCAGCGCGGTTGCGCAGACCGCCGCGATCGCGCTGAGATCCCGGCTGGCAGTTCTCGCGCTCCGGGGTGGGATCACCGAAATCTCGTGCGGCCGACTCGGGTTCATAGGCCGCGGCGGCGGGACTCGGCGTCGCGGTCGTGCACGCCAGCGTCGTGCTCGTAGCTCTGAGCCAAGCTGGTGAAGATGGCTGCCGTGCGAGGCCATTCCTGGAAGCGTCGGCTGTCTGCCCTGTAGCGCTCGGCGAGCACACGTTCCTGCTCACCGCCTTCGGTCACGGCGCGTGAAGTGACGCCGCGCTGGTTACGAAGGGCGATAAGCAGGCCCTGATCGATGTCATCGCTGTCCATTCGCTCGAGGAGGTCGCGGACGGCCTCGGCGGGCCAATCGCCGTTCGGCTCCGCCGGGGAGGAGGCCATGGCGGTTCCGATCTTCTCATCGCCGATATCGGCTCGATCGATTGCCGCCAAATCTTCACGTGCGCGATCGACCCAAGTGCCGAGTGATTCCGCGTCGAGCTTGCCATCGTCATCGATGCCAGGTGCGAACTGTGAGGCGGGCCAGTCGTCCAATACGCGATAGGCGTTGAGCGCCATCTGCTTCTGTGATTCAGAAGGCCCGGCTTCGCTGTCGCGCTCGACGCTGGCTGGCTTGAATGCCAAGCCGACGAGTTGCACGAACAGACCGGGATTGCGCGCCATCTCGCGGTACAGATTCGGTGAGCCGGGCTCGCGACCGCGGCGCAGGTACGAGTAGTACCGCCACTCCAGCATCGCCACACGTCCGGCGCCGAGGCTGTCACGGTGCTCGTCAAGCGACTTGAAGAGCGTGGTGATTATGCGACGAGTTCTTTGAGGATGTCCGGCATCATGGCCGACAAGTTCGACCCACTGCTCTAGGCAATCAGCAGCTTCGCTGGCGAACTCGGCTTCGGAGGTGTGGGTGCGAGAGCTGAGCGCTAGAAGTTCGAGGGCCAGACCGATGCGCCCCGCTTCCCGCAATCGGTGACACACCAGGAGCAATTGGCTCAGCTCATCCGGGAGTCCGAGGTCGTAGTACGTCACCCGCGCCCAGTACTCCGTGGCAACCTCAGCACCGAAGGCATCTACCCGCGTCCATGATTTCTCGATTGGGGGCGGCGCGCGCAGAACGTCGGCCGCGACTTGGGCCGAAGTGCTGTGCGTCGCGAGCAACCGGCTGAAGCCGTTCCACCCCAATGACGCAAAGCGATGATCGAAATAGCCCAACGCAACCTGAGTGACCGGCTCGGTCGCGGTCTCCATGACGCCCAGCATCATCACGTCGAGCGATGGGTCACACTTACCCAGAACCACTCCGACGCGGCGGGGTTGATCAACCGATGCTGCGAAGTCGAGCACCGCACTTAAGCTGCCGTCGAACAAGACTGTCTCGACGGCCTCCATCTGCTTCGGCCGCAACGCTGCCTGATACGTCTCATAACCGTCCACTTCGCTGACGCCATCGATGTACGGCGGGTCCGACGAGAACAGGCGGCCGAAGGCGACAGCCGGCTCGGCCGGTCGTAGTAGGTCTCGCACCTGTTCGAGCCTGTCCACACTTCGCTGTGGAAGCGCCCATTTCGCATCATGAAACTGGCGGTGACTGTCCGTGAGTTCCTTGAGCGCGGGCCACACCCCGCACTTGAACGCCTCATCAGGACCGGAAGCTGCAAGCTCGTCAAGCACGCTGATTGCGCTGGCGAAGAGATCGGTCGGCAGGTCACCAATGCGCTCGATCAAATCAACCCAGCGATTGAGATCATCACTGACGTCCTCGATGAGCATCTCTGCGACGGACGTGGTCACGTCGGCGAGCTCGGTCGCCGTCACGATGGGCTCCTTTGACCTCCAGTCGCGATACTGCGGCAGTGCTCTGGAGACCTGGATTTCATGGCCGCTAGGCAGCATCGACAACATCAATTTCCAGGCGACATCGCCATGGTTGCGCCGGAGCATTCGGATAGTCGCGAGGCGAGTCTCAGTGTCGGCGGAAGTGTGGGGCATCCGCGAGCACGAGATTGAAGCAAGGCTCTCCAACGGACGATTGAGGTCTCGCCCGCTGATCTGCATCTCCTCCTGCCCATCGGAATCGAGCTCGTCAAGTCGAGCGAGCACGTCAGCCACGGCCGACAGATGTTCGGGCGACCACGCGATGACTTCGAGAGCATCCAGGACTCGGATGTGGGGCGACGAAGGTCCGAAGTCGATCGGGCTTGTGCTGCTGTCAACGAATATCGACTGCGCGAAGGCGTGCGGATCAGCGAGGCAACTGCGCAGTGCCTGCAGAACGGCATCGGGGGCTGCCTCGCCAAGCAAGGGCAGGACGTCGACGAGTGCCAGCCACGTCCGGGGTGTCGGGTCGACGATGGCAGTTCGGAGCAGTTGCGATGTGACCCTGCTGGCCAGGTTTGACGCTAACGCTGCGCTCGCGAGGGTCTCGGGGGGCAGGCTGCCCGCGAGGGCGAGCGTGGTTGCCATCCCCCGCTTCAACCGAAGCGAGCACTTGGATCTCACGCCGTCCAGCCGGGCACGGAGCAAGTCCTCGCCGGTCAGCTCCCGCAGCGGATCGGCATCGGTGAGCACTTTAAGCGCTGATTCAGCGAACCTGTTGATGTCGTCGGGGGTGAGTTGATCGCGCAGCAGCACCCATGTGTCAGCAGGGGAGACGCCGTACCACTGCTCATCGACAGCTACCAGCGGCGCGTCGGCTCTGTCGAGCGTGCGCAGCATCTCGGTGGCCTCGCCGTAGGCAATTCCGGTGAGCTGCGCCACGACCTCGCGGTCGCCCTCGCGGGTCTCGTCCCAACCGCCGATAAGCAAGCAGGCTCGCAGGGTCGCATCGATGTGCCCGGTCGCCCAATCTGGGGTGTGCAATGCAGGGTCATTGGCCAGGCGCCGTCGCAGTGCGATCAAGCTGGTGCGAGCGATGCTGCCGATTTCGTGGGCCTCGTGCAGCTCGAATCCCGCCAACTCGAGCCGTTTCGCGACTATCTCCGAATCGACAGCCCCCAGTGTGACGGCCGCCTGCGGGCTGCCGGGCACGGGCACGATCATTCGATGTGGGCTCCCGGCGGGCAGATGCTTCGCAAACTCCGCCGATGGCACCACCATCGTGAGCACGGGGCCGTTTGTTCGCTGACCGCTCTGAGTAGACAAGGTTTCCTGTGCGAATAGCCGCGCGGCGGTGTCGTGGCTGTCTACGTAGAGCACATGAGCAGTGCCCCGGCGTTCGGTTTCACGGGCACTGAGGGCAGCAGCCACAAACGCGATGATCTCCTCTCGGTGGACCTGACCGCCAATCGTGGTGACGCCCGGGTTCTGCGCGCAGCGATCGCGCAGCTCCGCGGCCGGCTCCTCGCGTCCTGCTAGCACGAAACCCGCGTCCAGGGGCGTGGTGGTCGCCGCCAACCAGTTCCTCCACCACGTGGCCAGAAGTGTGATTCCAGCCGTCGGCTTGCCAATCTGCTCGCGCATCCAAATGGTCGTTGCGATGGCGCACTCGAGCCAGCTTTCTAGATCGTCGACATTCAACGCCACGACCTTGTCGAAGTCGGCCGCGCTCGTGCGTTCGGATGCGAATGCCTGTGCCTTGGGCCAACGGGCGCACGCCGCCGCGACGTAGGCGCTCCTGGTCCGCTCGTCGGGAGACGAGTTTTGGACTCGCTTCGAGTAGTCGCTGGCTGCCTTGGCATCAACGTTGGTCTGCTGGGTCGTGAGCTCCCACAACGATTTACCCACGGGAACGAAGCGGTTGCCGCGAGCGAACTGCACAGTCCCATCCCAGCCAGGCGACGCCACACCGGTGCCTGCGGGCATGCGGACCTCTCCGGCCCATGGCTCGCTCTCGGCGATGAGGCTGCGAACCAACCGGGGGAATTCCTTGTCCCCGCGATCGGACTTCGCCCAGCCGAGCAGATCATCCCGATTCACCCGCAGCGATTCCGGCACAGTGGGCACGAGGTGAACGGGAGGCTTCATGGCTCTTGCCAAATCGCGGGCGAGCCCGTAGTCATCGGCAGGGCAGAGCGCCAGCAGGCCGCTGCCGCGAAGTGTTTCCGCGATGTGTCCGAGATCACGGATTCGGCTCGCCGAGCGCGGTCGGCGGGCCGCGAATTCGTTGAGGCTCTCACCCGATGCGACCGAATTTCGAAGCTCCGACAGGTCGTCCACTACGTGAGCAAATGCCTCTCGCAGTTCGGCTGCGGCCACCCTCTCCAGCTCGTTGCTGAGCTCACCGTCGCTGCGAAGTCTCACCTCCTCGGCAATCTGGTCAAGCCAGCTTCGCCGTGCAACGTCGTCCTGCAGTTCTCCGAGTGCGCTCAGCCGCTCGCCGGCAGCCGCCAGGACGCGGTCGCGAGCATCGGCACCGTCGGAAGCCGAGACCATTCGAAGCCCCGTTATCCAAGCGTTCTCGAAGTCGTAGAAGGTTGTGGCCCGCGCGATACCTGCCAGCGCAGCACCGAGTCCCGGGCGCGCCGAGTCATCCGAGGGCTCGACGACGACATCGATAGCGCTCATGGTGCTTCCCAATGGTAAGAGGTGACAACGTCGGACCTAACGCGAATTCCGGCTGTCTCGAACGTTTCCTGAGCTATCGCGAGGCCGTCTGCTCCCGGCCGGTAGTGGCCGCTCATGTCATTGAGCGCCGAAACAACAACCTCTGACCCGTGGAACTCCACGCTGAACTCGCCGGCCGCAAGCACAGGACCTCCATTGGCGAGCACGGCGTGCGAGATGTTCTCGCCGCGCTGCCGACGAGGCGCCGCTACGAGCCTGCCATCGGTCAAGACGACGAAGATCATGCGGACTCCTGCGGCTGCTAGGGCCGTGAAGGCAGAGCTGGGAACCTCGACCAGGACAACGCCGACTTGGCGCGCCGCCTCCAGCTCTTGCTCCAGCTGCAGTGGGTATCGGTTGCGGTACGGGGGTGACAAAGCGTCGCTGCTGCCTTCACGGCTACTCGATTCGACTGCACTCTAGGAAATATGAAAGATAATGAAATTATATAAACGTCATGGGTGCCGGATCGCGGCAGCCGCTGGCAACTCTGACCGGTGGCGTCACTGGCTACCGTGACGGTCCGTGACAGGCGCCGCGTACAAGCCGAAGCTGATTGAGGTGGCGCTGCCGCTGGCGGTGATCAACGCTGAGGCGGCGCGGGAGAAGTCGATTCGGCACGGGCATCCGTCGACGTTGCACCTGTGGTGGGCGCGGCGGCCGCTGGCGGCGGCCCGGGCGGTGATCTGGGCTTCGCTGGTGGATGATCCGTCGGCCGAGGGGTACCGGGATCCCGACGGCAACTTGCTGCTTACCGCGGAGGCGCAGGAGGCGGAGCGGCAGCGGCTGTTTCGGATCTTGGAACGGCTGGTCAAGTGGGAGAACTCCAACGACGCCGATGTGCTGGCGGAGGCCCGAGCCGAGATCGACCGGGCGTTCCCAGAGGGACCTCCGCCAATCCTGGACCCGTTTGCTGGTGGCGGTGCCATTCCGCTGGAAGCCCAACGGCTTGGGTTGACGGCGCTGGCGGGGGACCTGAACCCGGTTGCGGTGCTCATCAATAAGGCGATGATCGAGATCCCGCCACGCTTCGCTGGCCTGCCGCCTGTACATCCCGATATTGACAAGAGCCTGACCACCTGGGAGCGGGCGCAGGGGCTGGCGGCGGACGTGGAGGCGTACGGCCGTTGGATGCGGGACGAGGCTGAACGGCGTATTGGGCACCTCTACCCGGATGCCGTCGGCCCCGACGGCGAGAAGCTGACACCAATTGCGTGGATATGGGCACGAACGGTTGAATCGCCCGATCCAAGCTGGTCAGGCCATGTGCCCCTAGCCCTGATTATTCATGAGAATGCCGCGAGTCGTGTTTTGGGCATTCCGGTTGGCCTGATTTGTCGTTTCGGGGTGTTGGGGCTGCAGGCGGCAGCGTCGTGGGGGTGTCGCTGGTCCCGGTTTCGGTGTTCGTGCGGT
>JAPOPC010000086.1 GCA_026713105.1 Acidimicrobiaceae bacterium | reverse complement strand
GTTCAAGCCGCAGCGGCCGTTGAGCAAGCGCCACGCGGTGGTGTTCATGGAGCGCTACTACGACGAGATTCTCGGTGCTGAGGAGTCACAGGACTTCACCCGCGGCGACATGATGGTGATCCTCAAAGCCATCAACGACGGAAACAGCAGAGATGGCGCTGCCACCAGCGAGAACACGGCTCCGGCCGATACATACACCGCTGTGGCCGTAGGCGCGGGCCACGATTGTGCGCTGCGAACCGATGGGACCCTCAACTGTGAGGGCGTGTACTTCGACAACGACACCGGCCAAGACATAGGGGCGGCGGAAACACCCGACGGAACCTTCATTGCTGTCGCTGCTGGATGGAACCACGCCTGCGGGCTGCGCACCGACGGAACGGCGCAGTGTTGGGGCGCCAACACCGACGGGCAGGCCCGCCCGCCGCGCGCCAGGATTCAATTCAGCGTCATTGACGCCGGAAACCTCCACAGTTGCGCGATCGGGCTCGGCGGCAGGGTGACATGTTGGGGTTCCAACACCCTTGGCCAGACCGAGTCGCCGGCCAGGCCCGGCTTCGTCGCGATCGACGCCGGGATCTGGCACACCTGCGCAGTGCACCGCGATGGATCCATCTCATGCTGGGGCGACAACACCTACGGTCAAGCCGACGCTCCCAAAAGAGGCCGCTTCAGTGATGTCGCGGCAGGCGCCACGCATTCCTGCGGCCTACGCACCGATGCAACGATCTCGTGCTGGGGCACTAGCAACGTCGGAATATACGTCGATCAGACCGAAGCGCCCGAAGGAACCTTCACCGCCATCAGCGCCGGCGCCTGGCACACCTGCGCTATCCGCACCGACGCAACGATCATCTGCTGGGGTCACCGCCAAGACGCAGAGGATGCCACCGCCCGCACCAGCATTCCCGACGGGACCTACACCGCAGTAAGCGCCGGGTGGAGCGTCACCTGCGCAATCAACAATCGAGGCGAACTCGTCTGCTTCTGGTAGTGAACCTGCTGCCGGCCCAGACCGCCCGAAGGTGTGCGCTAAGGATGCGCTCCAACGGCCTGAACGCACAGTGGTGCGCCCTGCGTTTCGCGTAGTCGGGTTGTTTGAACCTCAGGCTGTGCAGGCATGGCGGATCTCGTATTAGACGGGTGTGAGCATGCCGAGAGACGAGTGCCGCCGTTGCCGGTTGTGGAAAGATCTTCAAGGTACCCGAATATGGCGTCGGACCACTCCCCGAGTGCAGCCAAAGCCGCCCGACGCTGTGCCCTGCTCACCGTCACCACCGCCGCAGGCCGTCAGGCCCGAAATCGCAGATGTGCATCAGCCGACGAAGCCCCTTTACCCCCCCGGCAGCCGCGAAGCCTAATCCGGGCAGAGGGCCGACTCCTCACCATCAGCGATCAGAGCGTCATGGCGCGTCCTGAGGTCCGACCCGGGACTGCAGTCCGGCGCCGAACCGTCGCTGTAGGGGGGCTGCGATCCCCGGGTCGTGGAGGTGTCCTCCAGATCGGGGCAGTTCACGCTGAGCGACATAACCGTGTGATAAGTGCCATCGGCTCGATGGCACACAATCCCCCTGGTTGCATCATTGTCCAGCACTTCCCTTGCCGTGCCGTCACCGCCGCAGTTCTCGAAGGTGGCACTCAAAGACCCGCCATTAGACGAGCCAAGTCCAGCCCTCGTACCTATCAGG
>JAPOPC010000089.1 GCA_026713105.1 Acidimicrobiaceae bacterium | reverse complement strand
GGCGGCGTACTTGATGCCCAGCCAGACGCCGCGCACGTTGACCGCCATGACCTGGTCGAACGACTCTTCGGTGTACTCGATCATCGGGGCGTAGGCGCCTTCGATGCCGGCGTTGTTGAACAGCACGTCGACTTGACCGAAGTTGTCGAGCGTCGCCTGCACGTAGCCGGCGACTTCGTCGGAGCGGGTCACATCTGCGCCGACCGCCAGTGCCGCGCCGCCCTGAGCTTCCACCGTCGCGACTGCAGCGCCCAGGTCGGTGGTCGCAAGGTCCACGGCCACTACGGACGCCCCCTCGGATGCGAACCGTTCGCATGCTGCCAGGCCGATCCCGCCGGCCGCGCCGGTGACTATCGCCACTCGTCCCGTGAACCTGCTCATCATTTCCCCCTGAGAATCGTCCCTGGCCGACAGAACCCCGCCGACCGTACTGCCGGGATCAGTCGCGTGCCCTATCCGTCGGCGTGGCGGCTGAGGATCATGCGGGTGGGGGAAGAGACCATCACGAGGCTGCTGTGCCGGTTGAAGGCCTCGTTGCGGGTCGCCTATGGCGCCCGTGGCTCAAGATAATAGTTGGAAGTCACTGTTATCTTATGAAATAGTCTTAAATATTAATGACACAGCAATTCGAGCAGGTCCCCAAGGATCTCGGGCCGCGGGCAGATATCGTTTATATGACTAGTTATCTGACTAGTCTGTTGCCGCGTGGGTTGAGCCGGGAGGACGTCATGACAGGTACTTGGCAGGTGCAGGAGGCGAAGTCTCGATTCAGCGAATTCCTCCAGCGCAGCCTGAGTGACGGGCCGCAGATCGTCACGTTGCGTGGGGTGCCCTCGGCCGTGCTGCTGCCGATCGAGGAGTGGGAGCGGTTGGAACGGAGCGCCCGCCCGAACCTCAAGGACTGGCTGTTAGCGCCTCATGCCCGTACTGACGATCTCACACCGGCCCGGCGCGACTTGCGGCGGCGCCCGCCGCCGAACCTTGGCTGACGCTCGTGTACCTGCTGGATACCAACGTTGTTTCCGAGCTGCGACGGACGCGCCCGCATCCGTCGGTCGTCGAATGGGTTCAGAGGGTTCGCTCGGAGGAACTGTTCTTGTCGGCAGTGACCATCGGTGAGATCCAGGCTGGGATCGAAATCACCCGCGAGCAGGATCCGGCGAAGGCTGACGAACTCGAAGCCTGGCTGGAGCAGCGAGTGCTCGGCGGGTTCGACATCTTGTCGATGGATGCAAGCGCTTGGCGTGAGTGGGCTCGGCTGATGCACCGCCGATCAGACACGCTGCTGCAGGATGCAATGATCGCCGCCATCGCGAGAACGAACCGGCTGATTGTCGTTACCAGAAATGTGCGAGATTTCGAGCCGTTCGATGTACCAGTGCTCGATCCGTTCACTTCGCGCTAGTCGGCGTGGCGGCTGAGGATCATGCGGGTGGAGGAAGAGACCATCACGAGGCTGCTGCGTCTGGCAAGGCACTGCTTCCATCGTGTTGACTTGACCCTGTTGGCTTGAAGTTTGCGACAGGGGACGACGATGAGCGACACGGTTCTGGATCGGCCAGCACACGACCTCGTCGACGACGACACGATCGAGCGGTTCCGCACCGACGGGGTGGTCGCGCTGCGCAACGTGGTCGACGCCGGGTGGGTGGAACGGCTGCGCGGCGGCGTAGCCGACGAAATGGCCAACCCCAGTCCCACGGCCCACAACTACGCCTCGACTGGCTTCTTCGGCTCGCTGGACCTGTGGCGCTTCCACCCGCTGTTCGAAGAATTCGTCACCCAGTCCCGGCTCGGCGAGATGGCGGCTGCGATGTTCGGCTCGCCTGTTGTGCGGATGTACTACGACCAGCTCTTCGTCAAGGAACCTGATTCCAGCCAACCGGTGCCGTGGCACAACGACCAGCCGTACTGGCCGATTTCGGGCCGCCAGGTGATGTCGTTCTGGATCGCACTCGACAGCGTCGATGCCTCCAACGGCCGGGTCGAATACATCCGGGGCTCGCACGCCTGGGACCGCTGGTTCCAGCCGCGCACCTTCGCCCCGACGAAGGCCCACGACTACGAGCGCAACCCCGACTACGAACTCATGCCCGACATCGAGGCCGACCGGGACAGCTACGACATCATCTCGTTCGATCTCGAACCCGGCGATGCGGTCGCCTTCTGGGCGATGATCCTGCACGGCTCGCAGGGCAACTCGAACCAAGGCCGAGCGCGGCGGGGCTATGCCGCCCGCTACATCGGCACCGACGTCCGTTACGACCCTCGTATCGGCACCGCCCAAGTGCTGCACGTCGACGGGCTCGAGGCGGGCTCGGTTATGGAGCTCGACCGCTACCCGGTGGTCTGGCCCCGATCAGGCTGAGCCGGGTCGCCACCAGGCCTTCAACACTTTCTGCACTGCAACAGGAGACCGCATGCATCTTCACGCGAGCACCGAACAGATCGACGCCATCGCCGAGGGCGACCCCGCCGAACCGGTGGTGATGATCAACTTGCTGAAGTACCGCGACCTGGCCGAGTCGGGCTACGGCGTCGACGGCATGTCGGGCGAAGCCGCGTACCGGGAGTACGGCCGGCGCTTCGCGGAACTTCATCCGCGCTTTGGCGGTGAGCCCATTTGGATGGGACGCGCCGGCAAGATCGCCATCGGGCCCGACGACGAGGACTGGGACATCGCGATTCTGGTGCGCTATCCGACCCGAGCCCAGTTCGTCGCCATGTTCCGCGATCCCGACTACCTCGCCATTGCGCCCATCCGGGCGGCGGCGCTCGCAGACTCGCGCATCATCGAGACCACCCAGCTCTTGCCGAAGAGCTGAGCCGCGCCACGGCGCTGAGCAGGGCGCCGCTGCAGAACATCGGTCACAATGACGGCATGGATGACGGAGCGACGAGCGGCGCGTTGACGGCTTCGGACGGAACCTTGGTGGCGAGTCACGCAGGCGCCGGCTACGAGATGATGCAGCCGATCATCGGCAGGGTTGCCGTGGCAGCCCCGCCGGCCGACGTCTGGGCCGCCATCAGCCCCCCCGGCAACCTCGTCAACATCCACCCGTTCTGCGAGCGCAACGAGATCAACGTGTGGGACGGCGCCGCCAGCCGCGACCACGTCTACTACTACAGCGGCGTCCACTACCAGCGAGAATTCGCCGACTGGTTCGACGGCGTCGGCTACGACCTGGTGCTCGGCCCGCCGCAGGCCCGTACGGCGCTCGTGCGCTGGCGCATCTCAGAGGCCGAGACCGGCAGCGACTTCACCATCAAGGTGGTAGCGCTGCTGCGCGACGACGTGCCGGCTGCCGAGCGGGAGCACTACGCCGAGCACATGATCCGCCGGCCGCTGCCGTCATATCTCGACTCGGTGGTGCGCGGCACCGCCTACTTCTCCGAGACCGGTACGCCGGTCGCGAAGAATCAGTTCGGGACGCACCCCATTTACTCGCCAACCGACTGAGCAGGCCCCCGCACTCGCCGCCGGTCAGCTCACTTCGGCTCAGGCAGTTTCAGCAAGATCCGGGCCGCTGTTCGAGCCGCGTCCAGCGTCGGCACAAATCGGTTTCTCGGCACCTTCTCGAGTGCGTTCAGTGCGCGCAGGCTGGTCGCAGGCGGGCCGCTGAGTCCCATCACGATGACTTCGGTTTTGCTCTCCACGGCCGTGTCGATGAGGTACTCCACCAGCATTGCCGCGCTGTCGTCGATGTACACCGTGTCGCTGAAGTCGATGATGACGACTTCGTGCTCGGCGATATCCGCGCCCAAGATGTCGATGAGGCTCTTCGAGGACGCAACCGTGAACGTGCCTCGAAGCGCGACCAGCCCGACCCGTGCTGAGAAATCGCCGGGCGTGGCCTCGTCTGCCTCGTTGGCATCTGCGCCCAGAAAGCTCACGTCGAGCAGCGGCACCGAGACGACGCTGTCGAGCTGGAGCCGTTCGAATTGGCGGGCGGCAGACATGGCCGCCACGATGAGCCCGATCGCCACGGCAGTGATCAGGTTGAGCACCACCGTCAGCACCATGGTGATGCCCATGATCATCAGGTGCTCGCGCTGCACGTGGTGCATGCGTTTGAGGAACCGCCAGTCCACGATGTCCCAGCCCACCTTCAGCAAGATGCCGGCCAGCGCGGCGAGCGGCACCGCTTCGACATAGCGTCCCGCTCCCAGCACGATGGCCAGCAGCACGATGGCACGCAGCGCGCCCGACACCCGGGTGCTGCCGCCGGCCCGGATGTTCACCACGGTTCCCACGGTGGCCCCGGCCCCGGGCAGCCCGCCCACCAGGCCCGCGGCGATATTGCCCAAGCCCTGTCCGATGAGCTCCTGGTTGGGGTTGTGCCGTGTGCGTGTCATCGAGTCGGCAATCAGCGACGTCAGCAGGCTGTCGACAGCGCCCAGCAGCGCGAGCGTGACGGCGGGCTGCACCGCTGCAGCCAAGACCCCCAACGACAGCAGCGGCGCCTGGAGTTCGGGCAAGCCGGAGGGCACCTCGCCGATGACCGGCGCGTCGCCGAGGAGCAGCACGCCCATCAGGGTTCCCACGGCAAGGGCCGCGAGCGTTGCAGGGAACCAGCGATGCAATCGGGCAGGCCAGAAGATGCACACGCCCAAGCTGACGGCCGCGATGGCCACGGCACTGGCATTGAGATTCACGATGGCGTCGGGCCAGCCGCGCATGACATCGAGCGGGCCGCCGCTGGATCCCTCGACGCCCAATGCCGGGAGCGTCTGCAGGATGATGATGATGATGCCGACGCCCGACATGAAGCCCGAGATCACCGAGTACGGCGTGTAGGACACGAAGCGGCCGAATCGCAGGATGCCCAGCAGCGCCTGGAGGATTCCCGCCATGACCACGACGGTGAGCGCTTCGGCGAGAGTGGACGCATGTTCGGTGATGACGACTGCCATTGCGACGGCCATGGGCCCAGTGGGTCCGGAGATCTGCGAGCGCGTGCCGCCGAACACCGCGGCGAAGAAGCCCAGTGCGATGGCGCCGTACAGCCCGGCCATCGCCCCGAGGCCCGAAGCCACACCGAAGGCGAGCGCGACCGGCAATCCGACGACCGCCGTGGTGACACCGCCGAAGATGTCACCCCGCAGCGTGCGCAGGTCGTACCCCCGAGCTTGCATCAGCCACCCCCGAGGCCGGCGTACCCGCTGATCAGCGGGTACGCCACATGAACATTACGCGCGCTATATGAACGATGCTCACTGAATCTCAGCGTTGCTCAGAGTGCTTCGAGTCGCGGGCGATTGTTCTGAGCGAGCAGCGTCGACGTCCTGATCGGCGAAATGCGACGCACTTCAGAGCATCACGATGAGCGAAGTCGTCAGACGACAACTAGGTTCCCGCGACATGGGTGAATTCTGTTATGCGGAGCGCGACGGGCACTTGTTCGTCGTCACGATCAACCGGCCGGAGCGGATGAATGCGCTGCACCCGCCGGGCAATGCCGAGATGTCCGACCTGTTCGACGAGTTCCAGAACGATCCGGAGCTGTGGGTGGCCATCGTGACCGGCGAGGGAGACCGCGCCTTCTCGGCCGGCAACGACCTGCGCTACCAGGCCGAGGGGGGCGACCGTTCGGCCATGCCATCGTCGGGTTTCGGCGGTTTGACGTCACGCTGGGACCTCGACAAGCCGGTTATCGCGGCGGTGAACGGCGTGGCGATGGGCGGCGGATTCGAGATCGCGCTGGCCTGCGACATCATCGTCGCCTCGGAGAACGCGCTGCTCGCGCTGCCCGAGCCCAAGGTGGGCTTGGCGGCGCTCGCGGGCGGTGTGCATCGCCTGCCTCGTCACATTGGGCTGAAGCGCGCGATGAGCATGATGCTGACCGGCCGGCACGTGCCCGCGGCAGAAGCGAAGGAGATGGGCATCGTTGCCGAGGTGGTTCCCCAGGGCGAGGCGCTCGCATGTGCACGTCGCTGGGCCGAGATGGTGCTGGAGTGCTCACCGATGTCGATCCGGGCCACGAAGCAGGCAGCGATGCAGGGCCTCAACGAGGCCGGGGCGCGAGCCGCCCACGAAGGCCGCTACGACGCTGTGCGCGACATGAACAACAGCGCCGACTACATCGAAGGCCCCCGCGCGTTCTCCGAGAAGCGCCCGCCTCAGTGGCAGGGCCGCTGACTCGCCGCCGAAGTCGCTTGCTGACGCGCAGCAGCATTGCCTAATCTGGCAAGTGCGAGTGCGCCGCCCCGGCGCTTCCCTGCTAGAGCGGTGTTTGGGGCGGCGCACCGGCGCGTCAAGGTAGTCATGCGCCCGCGGTTCGAACCACCGGATTTCTTCAGTCGGCGCCGGGTATCCAGCCGGTGCCGGCCAGCGGCACTTTGGCCATGGCCGCGGCCTCCACGGTGAGCGCAGCCAGGTCTTCGGGTTCCAGATTCAGCACGTGGGACTTGCCGTTGGCGCGGGCCAGGATCTGCGTCTCGATGGTGAGCACCTGCAGGTAGTTGGCGAGGCGGCGCCCGGCGAGCACCGGGTCGAGCCGGGCTGACAGATCCGGGTCTTGGGTGGTGATGCCGGCGGGATCGGTGCCGGCCTGGAAATCCTCCCAGAATCCGGCTGAGGTGCCCAGCTCGCGGTACTCGGCCTCGTAGGCCGGGTCGTTGTCGCCGATGGCGATCAGCGCGGCGGTGCCGATCGAGGCAGCGTCGGCGCCGAGCGCCAGCGCCTTGGCAACGTCGGCGCCTGAGCGGAAACCCCCAGCCGCAATCAGCTTCACTTCGCGGCGGTGCACGCCGAGCTCGCGCAGTGCCCGGACGGCTTCGGGAATGGCTGCAATCGTCGGGATGCCCACGTGCTCGATGAACACGTCCTGGGTGGCGGCGGTGCCGCCCTGCATGCCGTCCACGACCACGGCGTCGGCGCCGGCCTTCACGGCCAGCGCGGTGTCGTAGTACGGGCGGGCCGCGCCCACCTTCACGTAGATCGGCACCTGCCAGTCGGTGATCTCGCGCAGCTCGCCGATCTTGATCTCCAAGTCGTCAGGGCCGGTCCAGTCGGGGTGGCGACACGCAGAGCGCTGGTCGATCCCGGTGGGCAGCGTGCGCATCTCGGCCACCCGTTCGGTGATCTTCTGGCCCAGCAGCATCCCGCCGCCACCGGGCTTCGCCCCTTGGCCCACCACCACCTCTATGGCGTCAGCCATCCGGAGATGGTCGGGGTTCATGCCGTAACGCGATGGCAGGTACTGGTAGACGAGCACCCCCGAGTGCTCGCGCTCCTCCATGGTCATCCCGCCGTCGCCGGTGGTCGTGGAGGTGCCGGCCGCCGAGGCTCCTCGTCCGAGCGCCTCTTTGGCCTCGGCCGACAGCGAGCCAAAGCTCATGCCGGCGATGGTGACGGGGATCTGCAGGTGAATGGGCCGCTCGGCCCGGTCTTCGCCGATCACCACGTCGGTGCCGCAGGCCTCGCGGTATCCCTCCAGCGGGTAGCGCGACATCGACGCGCCGAGGAACACCAGGTCGTCGAGGGTGGGCAGGCGGCGCTTGGCCCCCCATCCCCGGATGCGGTAGATGCCGGTGTTGGCCGCCCGGCG
>JAPOPC010000078.1 GCA_026713105.1 Acidimicrobiaceae bacterium | reverse complement strand
CGACGTCGACGGCGGCCCCGACGGCGGCCCGTCCGACAAGCTCGTCGACGCCATCGTGGCCTGGGGCACCGAAGACGACGTCAAAGCCCGCGTGGACGCCCATTTCGACGCCGGTGCCGACCACGTCTGCGTGCAGGTCCTGGCACCCGATCCCGCAGCAGCATTCGACGGCTGGCGCCGCCTCGCCCCCGCCCTGCTGAACTGAGGTCGACCTCGCCGAATCCCTGCCAAGAACTATGGCGGGTCAGATTGGCCGACGCTGTTGGATGCCTCAGCATTCGAAGGTTCCTTCCGGACGGAACGCGCATGTGTGCGCACCGGTCGAAAAGATGTCAGCAAAGGAGCCGCTGGGCGCCTCGGCTTGGCCCACGGAGTTGCGCCCCCAGCACGTGATTGCACCCTGAGCATCCGTTGCGCAGGAAGTATCAGATCCTGAATAGATCTCGAAGAACGAGTCTCCGGGCGCGCCCACGTGCTCAGATCCGTAATGGTCCCAGCATGCGACGGTGTTATCGAGCCTGAGTCCGCAGGTGTGATCACTTCCGACTGCGACGTCAGTGAACGTGGCGAATGTCGATTCGTGGTGGACCTCTCCGCTGCTGCGCCACCTAGAGTTGCCGCCCCACCAGCATGTGAACAAATAGTCGCCTCGTATTCCGCAATATTGATCCGCTCCGGCGGCCAGTCTGATGTAGCGGCTGTCCGGCGCTGAATGCTGCCAAGTCTCTTGGTCTCCAAAGGCGCTCCAACAAACGATCACGCCGTCTTCGCGAAGGGCACAGGTGTATCCCGTTCCTGCCGAGACATCTACGTAGGTTCCCTCTGGCGTGCCGAGGAAACTGCCGGAAGCGCTGCCCCAACATTCGATGCTTCGATCGTCGCGCAATCCGCACGTATGCGATCCTCCGGCGGTGAGCATCGCGAAGGTTCCGCTCGGGATGAAACCGGGACCCACAGGATCGCCCCACCTGGGGTCGCGTTCCTGCGAACGTGGCCCCCAGCAAACGGGCGTGTGCTCCGTCGTCAGGGCACATGCATGATTCGGCCCGGCGACCACCGAGACAAACCGGCCCGGTGGGGGTACTGCGCCAATGATCTCGTTTTCTTCGTGATACCACTGCAAGAACCACCCGAGGCACTGGATCGTCGAGTCGTCCTGCAACATGCACATGAAGCTGTTGCCGATGCCGATGCGGCGCGCCCGAGCACCCATCGCGCCAGCATCGCCATCGCCAGCCACCGCATCATGACCCGGAAGCTGGACCGACATGCGGCCGGGTCCGAACCGCGTGCCAGCCGGTGAGGCGATGTCGAGACATCTGATTCTGCCGTGGACGCTCAGCGCGCAAGCGCTGTTCGCAGTGACGGCAACTGCGATGTACTGATCAAACCAGATCTCTGGATTTCGACGCTGCCGTTCGTATCCCCAGCATGCGAGCGCACCGTCGAGTGCGACGGCGCAACGATGATCTTCCGTCGCAGAGAATGAGAGAAACTCGCCGGATGAGAATGCATATTGGACAGAACTCCACGAGTTGTGTTCTGGGGACCAGTCCCAACAGACGAGGGAACGGTCGGCGCGCATCGCGCATGATCCCGAAACGCTGATGAATTTTCCGTTTGCTGGACGAACTTGGTCTCGGTCAATGGGGCCCCAACAAATGAGTTCGCCCTCAGTCTTAACACCGCAAATTCGCTTGCCTTCGGCTGCAATAGATACGAACTCGCCATCAGGAGCGTGCGCGTTGTCGGGCAATCTCTCGCGGAGATCGTTGATTTGCCAACATACGACGGTGGCATCGCTGCGTATGGCACACGCGTCACGAATTCCAACTGTGACACTCGCGAACTCGCCGTCTGGGGTGTTCAAATCTCGGTCGCTGTAGTGATCTTTGCCCCAGCACGCCAAGGATTTGTCCGTGCGAATAGCACACGCAAAATCCGATCCGACGTCGATTGCAATAAATGTTCCACTCGGCCACGGCATTCTTGCCAGCTCACTGACGCGTGTCTCCCTATCTGTTGTACCCCAGCAGTGGATGTGGCCCTCGGACGTCAGAGCACACCAGTAATTGTTGTATCCAGCGAAGACGCCGCCGCCTGGCATCGAGGGATTGAGGGCTGTGCGCAGCGCCTCCAGTTCCGCTGGCGTTGGCACTTGGTGCGGTGCGTCCTGCCCGCCCTTTGATGCAGCGTCGGTCACTTCTTGTTGAACGATCGCCTCTTGGTCGTGCGGCGCCTCGGGGTCGCCTTCGGAGTCTGTAACCCACCCATTCCCGGCGTCGCCGCCGGGATCGACCGGTCTGGTGGGCAGCGGCGCGTCTTGTGAGGCCGCTGCGGATGTCTTTGGAATCTCGGCCGTGACGGCGGCCGGAGCCGAGGTGTCGGTAGGCGGCGCCGTCGTGTCTTGTCGCCAGACACTGCCGTCACTGCACGCTGACGCAACGAGCGCGACGATCGTCGCTGTGGCTACGATGCGCGTCGACCGACGATCACGCGAGCGTATGAGCGCTCTTGGTCGCTTCAATGAACCAAACCCCGCGGCGGAGGCTACTGCTCTGCCGAGGCCGCGGTCATCGCATGTCTCAGTTGCCGAGCTATTCCAGCGGCGAGACTCCTGCTGGGAAGGGTCGAGCAGCCCAGCGCCCAGTGCAGGGACGCTGGTCCAGCCGTTTCGCTGCGCAGATCGCGCCGGGCGAGCTGCTGGCCGCGCTCAGTCCCAAGATGCTGGAGCTGTCGGCCACCGTCACCGCTGGCGCCCACCCGTACTTCGTCCCGTCCGAGCACACCGCAGTCGCCCGGGAGACCATGGGCCCCGACGCAGCGCTCTACCCCGAGCAGATGGCCATCCTGGACACCGACGCCGACTCAGCCCGAGCGCTGGCCCGCAAGAACATGGCCATCTACTTGGGCCTGCCGAACTACGCCAACAACCTGTTGCGGCTGGGCTTCACCCAGGCCGACGTCGACGGCGGCCCCGACGGCGGCCCGTCCGACAAGCTCGTCGACGCCATCGTTGCCTGGGGCACCGAAGACGACGTCAAGGCCCGCGTGGACGCTCACTTCGACGCTGGCGCCGATCACGTCTGCGTGCAAGTCCTGGCACCCGATCCCGCAGCAGCATTCGACGGCTGGCGCCGCCTCGCCCCCGCCCTGCTGAGCTGAGGAGAGGTCGACTCAGGCTGATCGGCGGCTAGGTCGGTGCGTTGAGCAGTTGGTCGCAGGTGCCACGGATGCCGACTGCCGTCCAATTGGCGAGGCAGCCGCCTACGACACCGCGATCGCTGCCCCCGACGAGGCTCCAGGTGTCCACGACCGCTGTCCAGCTCTGGGTCTGCAGCGAGTAGACGTGCAGTCCGGCATGGGTGAAATCCGCGCCGAAGTGCTGACCATCCGGGGACATCGAAATGTAGCGCGGGCACTCGGGAGCGCCTGCAAAGGTTCGCGGTGGCACTTCGAATTCTTGCCGGATCGATCCGGCGTTGACGTCGATTCTGGCGACGTACCCGAATCGTTGAGAGTCGTCGCTCCGAGCGCCGCATTGGCCGCGGAACCAGAAGAAGATCTCTTCGTTGTTTGACCAGCCCACTCTCTGTGCTGATCTTGCCGGGTCATCCAGCGCGAATGAGAGAAGAACCCTGCCTGTGCCCGACGCGAACTCGTGGATCTGCCACGACGTTTCAGGGCCTGGATCGGTCCAGACCTCTACCCGATACAGCGCCTTGTCGCCTTCGGGGGACCACAAGGGGCCATAGGCAGAGTGGGGCCGAATCGCTTCGTTCCCGTACTGAGGTTCGACGCAGCTCTCACAGTTCGACGGGGTCAGCTGCTGGAGGTTGTCGCCGTCGGCATCGACGACGAATATCTCAGAGCTAAAGGACGGCCAACCATGACCGATACCACCGTCAGGAATGCCATTGAGGAGAATCTGGTTGTTGTCGGGCGACCAGCTCAGCCCCCAAGGAAACAAGTACGGGTAGTAAGGAAGGACTCTGATGTCACCGGTATCGATGCTCTCGATGCTCAGCCTCCACCGATCAACGAACGTATCAAACGGCCACAGATACGGTGTAGTGCCATAGGCCACCTCGGTGCCATTGGGTGACCACGAAAGCACGATGTCGACGTCTGCGTTGTGCGTCATTCTCGATACTTCGCCAGAGGGAATGTCGTACAGAAACAGTTCGGCCGTGAGCCCAGGATTGATCACACCCTCCTGCATGCCAATGCCGTCCGACAAAGTCGCTTCGTCGTCGATGATTCCGCTGAATATCAGGCGTGAACCGTCAGGAGACCACGAAGGCACTGTGTCAACGAGCAACCTTGGAACTGCATCGCCGTAACGCACCCGCTCGAGTCGGTCGCTGACGGTGTCGAGAACCAATACGCCCCCTGTCGCAGGATCTCGGTAAGCCAGGTACCGACCATGTGGCCCCCAGCGGGGCCTCGGCAACGGCTGTTCTCCGTTGGGTCCGGGAACATCGACGGCGGCTTGTGGGTAGATGCGTGGTTGCCCGTGGCCATCTGAGATGATCAACTCCGCTCGCGACCCAGCCGGGCCCTGGTCCGCCATCAGACCCCAGGCTGCAATTCGCACCGGAGGCTTCGAGACATCGAGAGCCTCGTCATCCAGCACGGAAGCGCTCTGGAACACATGCAGTTCAGCCCCGCCGGTTCGGGACTGCGCGAGGAACAGCTCGTGCTGAAGGTCTGGCGACAAACCCTGAGGTTCGGTGTAGCGCAGGGCGCCGCACGCCCGGCCAAGCAGGGGGCCGGCGGTGAGTGCTCGTTCGGGTTGCTGCGCAGGAGCGAGGCCGATGCGCGTCGGGCCGTCGGCGCAGGCGGGGTCGCCGGAGGTGTGCTGTTCGAACAGGTCCGCGGCGAGCCGTGCGGTGTCACTGCGGTCACGGCCCGCGAGGCGGGTCACGGTGATTTCCGCTGCTTCGAGCGATTCCTGCACCGTAGGGGTGATGGCGGTGGTGCCGCCGACCAGCACTACGTGTTCGATCTCGTGGTCGGCGAGGTATTCGGTGATGCGCGGATCGAGCGCATCGGGTGCGGTGAGCAGCAGCGGGAACGGCCCTGCAGCCGCCAACGGCCCGGCCGCCACGGCGTCGGCAACGCTGCGTTCGCTGGCGATGATCGCCGTGCGGCCCAGCTCACCGAATTCTGCAGGGGCATCGATCCGCTCGGCTACGGCGATGGATGCCCCGGTCGGGTCAGAGCCGTGGAATCGTTCGATGTTTCGGGGCAGCATCCCCAGTCCGAACAGCACTGACGGCTCGTGATTCGGCAACGTCTCGGGGTCGCCCACGATCACTGCGCGACGCACCCCTGCCGACCGCAGGAACTCCACCAGATCAGGCGGTGCCGTGGACGTCTGCAATCCGCCTGGGGGCACCAGGACAACTGGCGCATCCAGCGACGCCGCAAGCGGACCCGCCGCTGCGGCATCGGTCCACGACTCGCCCGAAGCCAGCACCACCCATTCCGAAGTGCCGCCGCCCGCGTCCACCAGCGTCTGCGCCAACTCGATCGACATTGCGTAGGGGTTCGAGCCGGCGTACCGAACGATGTCAACGCCACGCGCCGTCTCTTCGGAGTCAGAATCAGCTGACGTCTCGGCGGCACCAGAAGCAGACTCGTCCGCGACGGCAGAATCCTCAGCAGCGCCCGCGCCAGACAAGGGCAGCAACGACGCCGCTAGGCAGGCCACCGCGGCCAGCCACCACCGTGAGCGACACGCGCCCGCCGGTGATGACGGCCCGATTCTCAGAGATCCTCTATTGCGCGACATTCCGAGCATTCGTCACCTCGCGGACGTGATCGCACGCCCCGAGGAACCCTGCTGCAGTCCACGGGACGACGCATCTGGCGATTGAGTGGGTGCCCGTGCCGCCGATGGAACTCCAGCTGTCAATGATCTCTGTCCAGCTGCGCGAGGGCAGCGAATACACGTGCAGCCCGGCAAGCGAATACTGCACCGCCAAGTGACTCCTGTCCGGAGACAGAGCAACTGATGGCGGACAGTCGATGAGTCCGTCGTCGGGGGCTCTCGGCTTCTCAGGAATTTCGACTATGACCTGAGCCTCAGCAGAGTCAATCGTGAACTTTGTGATGCTGGCTGTTCCGTGCGATGGGGTGTACTCCCCGCAGCTGTATGTGGATTCGTAGAGAAACTCGTCGTCATTGAGCCAGCCGACGAAATCCACTGTTCGTATGGCGCCGTCCAGAGCCGTCAGCGAGATCAGGAGCTGACCCCGGTCAGAGGCAAAATCGTGCATCTGAATCGATTTCTCGTGGACATCGTCCGCTTTCCATAGGTACGCAGTGAATATCGCCCGATCACCGCCGGGCGCCCAGCGCCCGCCGAAGACGCTGCGCCAATTGGCCGTTTCGTCGCTGTACCTGGGCAAGAAGCAATCCTCGCAATTCGACGGCGTCAGCCGACGGCGATCTGTTCCGTCGACGCTGGTCACGCAAATGTCTGAAGTCCATGGCAAGTACGGATCTGGCGGCAGACAGGAGTACATGACACGGCTCCCGTCAGGAGACCAGCGCGCGCCAGACACGAGACCACGAGCCAGAGCCCGGGAATCGCCGGACTGGGCGTCGTGGACCGTCAACGTCCTCCAGTACACGTTCGGCTCACCGCCCATCCCCACGACTCCGTCATAGTGGGAGAGAAACCTGCGGCCGTCCGGCGACCAAGCGAGGGGACGATTGTTGCCGCGGTCGTGCGTCAGCCTCGTCACTTCACCGGTGCGCACTTCGTACAGCAACACCTCGGAGGTGAATTGAGGCGGGCCCGAGCCCTCGTCGTAGTCGGTCGACGTCGACTCGTCCTCGAGGATCCCGCTGAACAGAAGCCGTGAGCCGTCCGGGGACCACGACAGTCCAGAATCTTCCATCACCTCGGGGAAGTGATCGCCGTAACTCACCTGGGTGAGGCTTCCGCGGGCGGTATCAAGAACGAAGAGGCCCTGTGTCGCTAAGTCCCTATAAGCAAGAAGCCTGCCGCGAGGGTCCCACTGCGGCCTTGGATCCCGCTGACCCTGGCCTGGAGTAGGACTCGTGACGGCCGTCTCTGCGAACGAGCGAGGCTCTCCGCGGCCGTCCGCGACAATCAGGACGGCTTGCGACTCACCTGGATTGGTACCGGGTGTCAGCTTCCAGGCTGCAATCCGCACCGGAGGACGCGTGACGTCAAGCGCTTGATCCGGCAGCACAAAAGTGCTCCCGAACACGTGCAACTCGACACCGCTTGCCAACGAACGGGCCAAATGGAGGTCGTTGTGAAGGGTCAGCGGCAACCCGCCCGAATCGGTGTAGCGGACGGGTGCGCAGGCTTGGGCAAGCAGAGGGCCAGCGACCAGCGCTAGTTGTAATGCCCACAGAGGTTGTTGACGCGGCTGGCGGGGGTGTCTCCGATGGCGGTGTGGGGCCGGTGGGGGTTGTAGGGGTGGGCCCCGGCTTGCCGGCGGGGGCTGGGGGCGGGGGGTGGGCGGGGGGTGTAGGTGTTGTGGGATGAGTGGCGCGTTTTTTGTTTTTAGTGTTGGGCGTGTCTTTTCGCTGTGTGTGGGTGGGGGCGGTTCGTGGCGTCGGGGCTGTGGTGTGGT
>JAPOPC010000088.1 GCA_026713105.1 Acidimicrobiaceae bacterium | reverse complement strand
CCGATGAGCCCAGTCCGATGAGCCCAGACCGATGAGCACAGTCGAGCTGGGCGACATCGCAGTCCACTACCGGAGGCACGGCTCTGGCCGCCCGGTCGTACTGCTGCACGGGCTGGCTGAGGACCATCGCTCCTGGGACGGGATCGCGGCCCATCTCGACGGCTTCACCGTCTATGCCGTCGACCTTCGCGGACACGGCAGGACGACTCCCGGGCATGGCACCGGCACCCTGGCACAACTGAGCGACGATCTGGCAGGGTTCCTGGCTGCCGAGACCGGACCTGCGGCTGTGGTCGGCTACTCGCTGGGCGGGACCATCGGGCTCAAGGCCGCGACCGTCCCGAACACGCTCATCGAGCACCTGATCGTGGTGGCCACCTCCTCGGTGGTGGGTTCGGCCGCGGCCACGTTCTTCGAGGGCCGCATCGCGCAGCTCGAAGCCCGCGACACCGCCGGCTTTGCAGCGGGCCTGCGTGACGACACGGCCCAGCAGATCGTGACGGGGGCCGACGTCGACGCTGCGACCTCGAAGCGGGTGGACGCCGTCGGCGACGGCCGCGGCTACATCAATGCGGCCCGGGCCATGATCGGGATCCGCTCCGAACCGCTGCACCCCCTGCTGGGCCAGATCGACATCCCCGTCGACGTCGTCGGGGCATCAGGCGATGTCTTCTGCCCGCGCCGGGCATCGGACATGATCGTCGAGGCCGTCGACGGCAGCCGGTACCACGAGATCGCCGGGGCCGGCCACCTCATCTCGGCTGATCAGCCCGACGCCTACGGCAAGCTGCTCGCCGACCTGCTGGCCCCCAGGAGACCTGCGTGAAGCACCGCTACGGCATTTCCTTGGGCGTCAGCCCCCGCGAACCCCTGAGCCGCACGGCCGAGCTGGCCCGCGCCATCGACGAACGGGGCTTCGAGGCGCTGTGGTACATCGACTTCCAGCTCGGCATGAAGGATGTGTACGCGGCGATGAACCTGGCCGCGCTGTCGACTGAGAACGTGCTCATCGGCGCCGGTGTCACCAACCTCGTGACTCGCCACTCGACGGTCACCGCCAATGCCACCGCTGCTCTCGACGAGATCTCCGGCGGCCGCGCTGTGCTCGGCCTGGGCGCCGGCTGGTCGGCCGTGCTCGGCGCCGGCGGCACGCCCTCGAAGCTGGGCGACCTGCGCTCGGGGATCGACGACTTCCGCCGGCTCTTCAGCGGCGAGCCGTGCGAGGTCGACGGCACCGAGGTTCGCCTGGCCACTGCGCAACGTCAGATTCCCGTCTACCTCGCGGTCTCGCAACCCGCCATGCTGCGGCTCGCCGGCGAGACGTGCGACGGGGCCGTGCTCATGGGCGCGGCCGACCCCGAGTTCTGCGCGTGGCAGCTCGACTACATCAACCAGGGGCTCACCGCCGCCGGACGCGACCGCAGCGAGCTGACCATCGATCTCTTCGTCACCATGTCGGTCGGTGACGACGAGGCCAGCGCCCTCGACGACGTGCGGGCATGGGCCACCAGCCAGGCCGCCACCTTCCATCCATGGAAGCGCATGCCACCCGCATGGGAGCGATTCCGCCCCGAATTCGCACGCGCTGCAGGCGAGTACGGCCTCGTCGATCACCTCTCGCTGCAGGCAGAGCACAAGCACACCGTGTCTGACGAGTTCGTCAAGTCGGTGGCGCTGGCGGGCGACCTCGACACCTGTGTCGAGCGGCTGCGTGAGCTCTGGTGCCTCGACATCGACCGGATCACGTTCGCGCTGCTCTCGGGCGGGCGCGAAGAACGTCTCGCCCAACTGTCCGACACCGTCATCGGTGCGGTCGAAGCAGAGGGAGGAAGCTGATGGCCAACGACTCGCGGGTCGCACTGGTGACCGCAGCCGCCGGCGTCGGCATCGGAGCGGCGGTGGCCAGACGGCTCGCCGGCGACGGGCTCGACGTGGTGGTCACCGATGCCCATGAGCGCCGCTGCACCGAATTCGCCGACGCCCTGGCCTCCGAGGTCGGGCGTGAGGTGAGCGCGCATCACCTCGACGTGACCGACCACGAACAGGTGGAAGCTGTCGTCTCTGATGTCGTGGCCGGCAAGGGCCGGCTCGACGTGCTGGTCAACAACGCGGGCTGGTCGAAGATCGAGCCGGTGGCCGAGATGTCGGTCGAGACGTGGCAGCGCTGCCTCGATGTCGATCTGACCGGCACGTTCGTGTGCATGCGCCATGCCCTGCCGGCGATGATCGCCGCGGGCGGCGGCTCGATCATCAACATCTCGTCGATCGCGGCCTGGGAGATGTCGACCGAGCACGGCGCCGCCTATTCAGCCGCCAAGGCCGGCGTGCTCGCTCTCACCCGGGTGGCTGCCGCCGAGAACGGCGAGCACGGGGTGCGCGTCAATGCGGTAGCGCCCGGCCTGATCTACAACGACTTCCTGCGCCGGATCTACCCCCAGGAGTTCTTCGACAGCTACCTGTCCGACAAGGCGTTCCTCGGCCGTATCGGCCAGCCTGACGACGTCGCTTCGATGGTCTCATTCCTGGCGTCGGACGAGGCGAGCTATGTGACCGGCGAGGTGTTCACCGTCTCCGGAGGCGTGTCGGCTCGTGGATGACGATCCCCTGTGGTGGCCGGTGGGGCGGCTCGTCGGCGCCTACCGCAGCGGCTCGCTGTCACCGGCGGAGGTTTGCGAGCTGGCTCTGACGCGGATCGCCGAGGTGAACCCGACGCTGCACGCCTACGTTCTCCCGACCCCTGAGTTGGCGCGCCGCCAGGCCGCCGAGGCCGAGGCGGCGTACCGCGACGGCACCGCCGGCCCGCTGGCCGGCGTGCCGGTCTCGATCAAGGACGCGTTCCACATCGAAGGTCACGTCACCACGCTCGGCTCGCTCGCCCACGCCGACGACGTGGCCGGCCACGACTCGGGGGCTGTGCGCCGCCTGCGCCGCGCCGGAGCAGTCTTCGTCGGCAAGACCAACGTCCCGGAGTTCTGCCAGTCGGCCACGACCGACAACCTGCTCGGCCCCGACACCGCAAATCCCTTCGACCCTCGCCGCACAGCCGGCGGGTCGAGCGGCGGCGCGGCGGCAGCGGTGGCTTCGGGCACCTGCACCGTGGGCCTCGGGTCCGACGGCGGCGGCTCCATCCGCATCCCCGCAGCGTTCTGCGGCCTCGTGGGATTCAAGCCGACCTTCGGGACCATCGACGACGACGGGGGGTTCCGCGCCTTCAGCCCGTTCATCTCTGCGGGGCCGCTTGCTCGTTGTGTCGCCGATGCCTACTCCCTGCACTCGGTGCTGGCCGGCGTGGTCACCCAGAACCAAGATCGCATGAGCCCGCATCGCCCGGCTGGTTTGGCCCGGCACCGGATCGCCTGGTGTGCCAAGCCCGAGGGACGCCCGGTCGAGGTCAACGTCGCCGAAGCAGTGATTGCCGCAGTGGCGGAGCTCGGGGCCCGCGGCCACGAGGTGAACCCTGTCGAACTGGACTTCGGTGGCTGGGAGGAGATCTTCAGTCCGATCGTGCTCGCCGAGGAAGGCGAGCGCCGCGACCACCTGCTGGGTGGCCCACACGAGCTGACCTGGTATCACCGGCGGTCCTTGGAGGCGGCGCAGCAGCTCGATCCCGCAGTTCTGGCGGCGGCCCATTCAGCCCTGGCGCAGTACCGCGAGCGGGTGGATCGCTACTTCGGCGACTACGACGTGATCGCCACTCCGGCCACCGCCACCACCGCGTTCGAGCTGGGATGCCGCCCGGCAATGATCGCCGGACAGCCGGTGGGCCGGCTGTGGGGTGCGTTCCCGTTTGCCGTGCCGTTCAACGTCACCGGGCATCCCGCGGTGGTGCTGCCCGTCGGCTTCGTCGATGGACTGCCGGTCGCGATCCAGCTTGTCGGTCGACACGGAGGCGATGCCGAGTTGCTGTCGCTTGCTGAGGAATTGGAAGCCTTGCTCCATGTGCGACCCTTCAACGGCCCGTTACCCCGCCGTTCGGCCCCATGAGCAGCATCGGGCGCTCGAGCAGGCCTCCTCAGGCGACGTTGGGCCGTGAGTCGATCTCGTCGAGCGTGGATTCGGCGACCAGGTAGTCCGCGGCGGCAGCTTCGAGCCTGCTGAACCAGGCCTGTTCGACGGCGATGCCGTGCCGGTAGGCGTTGGCGCGGGTGTGGTCGATCTGCGCCTGGCGTGCCGATGCTGCGGGGTCGTCGATGAGGCGCAGCTCGATGGCGCTCACCGTCGTGTCGGCCCGCGCATCAGCGTCAGCGCCGGTGGATGCCACGCCCCGCTCCAAGCTCTGCTGCAAGGTGGCGGCGATCGCGGCCAGCGGCACCGGCGGCTCGAACGTCACCGATGCGGTGCCGCGATCGCGTGCCGCAAGTTCGGCAGCGGCGAGTGCGTCGGGCGCGGTCACCCACGCCGATGTCGGGAGGGCCGTTGTCTCAAGCGCCTCGCAGAAGGCGCGCACGGCGCCGCTGTGATGGATCTCGGCGAACGTGACGTTGTGGGCGATCCGCTCTGCCATGCCGGCGTCGCATCCCGCGACACTGCTGGCGCGATAGACGAGATCGTGGATCTCTCGCGGCGCAACGGTGACCGATGTGCTCATGTCACCGGCTCGCCCGCGGGGGTCATCGTCGTCATCGGAAGATCTGTCCGAACAGGCGCAGCCAGTTGCCGCCGAGGATGGCGTCGCGTTCGGCGGGCGAGAACCCCGCTTCGTCGATGCCCGCAGCGAGTGAGCTGAAGTCGCCGGGCCCGCGGAACCACGCGGGCCACTCGGGGAAGTCGGGGATCGCGCCGGCGTCGGCAGGGCGGTCCCAGCGGCCGCTGCGCATCCAGCCCAACCCGTCGGCTTGCCAGCCGAGCACCGCATCGGTGCCGATCGCCACGTGCTCGGGACCGACCTGGTCGGCCAGCCGGGCGATCATGGCGCAGTACTCCTGGCGGGAGACGCCGGCTCCGCCCATGAACAGCGGGTAGAGCGTGCATCCGATCACCCCGCCGCTGGCCGCCACCGCGTCGAGCACCTCGTCGGGCTTGTTGCGGGGCGAGTCGCAGAACCACAGTGGGTTCCCGTGGGTGACGGCCACCGGCTGCGCTGACGCGTGAACGGCATCGAGGCTGGTCCGGTTGCCGACATGTGACAGGTCGACCAGCACCCCGGCGTCGTTGAGCGCGGCCACCATGCGGTGCCCCGCGCGGGTGAGCCCGCCGTCGCTGGGCTCCCAGCAGCTCGACCCCAGATGGTTGGCGATGTTGTAGGTGAGCTGCACGACACGCACGCCGACGTCAGCGAAGATCTGCGCCATCTCGGGGTCGTCGCCGAGCATCGAGCTGTTCTGGAAGCCGAGCACCGCGCCGAGCACGTCGTCGGCGACCGCTTGGTGCATCTCGGCCACGTTGGTGACCACCCGCAGCGCATCGGCGTTGTGCCGGCACAGGTGGCGGAAGTCGCCGATGCGCGTCATCGCTCCGGCGAGGTCTTCCCAGGCCCCGACCGTGGCGTGGACGATGTTGACACCGCCGGAGCGGACCTCGTCGATGACCGGGCGGGACCAGTGGTTGATTTCGAGCCCGTCGATGATCATTGCGACCTCCCTCGATCGGCGCCGCTGCGGGGCCTGACCGGCAGCACCCAGTTGTCGTCCATCTCATTGCCCTCACTGGCGAGGCGCGGGGCGCCGCCGAACAACGTGACGCGCAGCCAGTCGGTCGACTTGGGCTTGAAGTTGTCCATGCCGTAGGCAGCCAGCTGGAACCGCTGCAGCATCAGCGGCAAGTAGCGCTCGGAGCAGGCGTTGTCGCGCGGTTCGCCGTAGATGCGGTCGCTCGCCCCGAGCCGCTCGGCTGCGAGGCGGTGGCTGGGATGGTCGTCGAGGACACGTTGGATCGGCGTCGTGTCGTCGTACCCGTCGAGCGCAGCACTCAGCCGCCACAGCCGCAGTGCCACGTCGATGGGCACATCGCGGTGCGAGGGGTCGAGCTGGTCCCGCCGTGTGCGGCGTGGCTCCTCGGTGTTGTCGCTGATCACCCACCACCACATCTGCGCTGAGGTGTCGTCGAGGTCGAGCTCGTGGAGCCAGGCGAAACGCTCCGACAGCAGGGCTCGCACCTGGCCGACCGTCAGGGCGGGATCCAGCGAGCTGTGCTGCGAGACGGTGAGCAGTTCGTCGATCAGGTCGTCGTCAGCATCGTGCAGCTCGATGAGCAGCGACACGACCAGCTCGGTGGTCTCCGGATCGCAGCGTTCCGCCCAGCGATACAGGGCATCGAAGGGCAGGGATTCGTTGCGGCAGCTCTCGAAGGCATCACGGATCCGCTCGACGGCTGCGGCCACCTCGACGGCGTTGAGGAACGGGCGGCAGTCGTCGTCGGTCCCGTTGACGAAGTGCAGGTGCGCCCGCTCGATCCACTCCCCGACGAGAGCGAGCCGGTCCGGGGTGCCCCGCAGCGATCGAACGTCGGCCAGTGCCAGCTCCCGCACCGCAACCCACGCGTGCAGCACCCGGGGATGCTTGAACGCGAAGGGCACCAGTCCCAGGCCGGTGGCGTTGCCGAGCCCGAAGTACCGGCTCCACTCGACGTCGAAGGTCACCGCAGCGCTCGGGTCGCCAGCCCGGGCGCAGTGCTCGACCAAGTCGTAGCCCAGCTCTCGGAACATCCATGCGCACAGCATCTGGGCCCGATAGGGCACCCGCAGCGGATGGTCGCTGGGGTATCCCTCGAACGAGCGCATCCCGTACTTGCCGTTGGCGTAGAAAGCGGTACTTCGCAAGATGTAGCCGGCATCGGCCACCTGCGCCGGGTCGGGCTGGCGGCCTGCGGCGAGAGAATCGACGAGATAGTCGAAGAAGCGAACGCTCCGATTGCCACGCGTGAGCACGAGGACACGCGCATCGAATCGGCCCGCCTCTTGGCGGGGCACCTCGCGGCGGAGCAGGCGTGCGAAATCGCCGGTTGGCTCACCGGAGACCAGCGCGCCGGTGACTTCCCACCGCTCGGCGATGACCCGGTCGGTGTGCTCGGTTTCGTCGATTGTCGTGGTGTACGCGACGAAGCTGAGCCGGCAGTCTCCGGCGTCAACCTGGTACACCGCCTCGCCGTGGCCCCGGTCATCGATGTCGAATCGCACGCGCCGGGCCGTCCAGCCCTCGCGCGCAGCTCGGCGCAGCATGGTTCGGCTGAAGCTGTAGCGAGTCAGGCGAGCTGCGCCCATCATCGCCGGCTGCATCACCACCTGCGGCGGACGCAAGCGGGTCTGTCGCGCAGACAGCTCCGCCGCCAGCAGGTCCTCAGACACGGACAGCTTTCACCTGAGCATTCTCACGCATGACCCATGGAGCGGTCGGGCGAAGAGGGAGGAAACTTCGCCCGACCGGTCCAATGGTCGCGTGGTCGACCTAGCCGGCGGCCAGTGCGGCCTCGATCCACGGATCGATCACGTCGCGGTTGGCGGCGATCCAATCGGCGGCCGCGCCAGCGATCTGCTCATCGGAGTTGGCGCCCGAGTCGATGGCGACGGCCTGGACGGCTACCGCCAGCGGGTCGAGCTCGAAGTCATCGAGCAGCGACGCTGCCGCCGGGTTGGCGTTCAGGAACTCGATGTTGGCGGTCACCACGATGTCTGAGGGCGTGAACATCGTCGTGCAGGGATCGTTGGTGCACGCAGCGCCGACGGCGGAAACACCGTCCTGGCCGTCGAGGGCCTGTTCGGGCTCGATGGCCAGCCACACCACATCTCGGCCCGGCACGAGCTTGCCGACGAAGGCCGTCGGCGTCCACACGTACTGCAGCACCGGTCCGCCTCCGGCGAAGCTCGCCTGGGATTCCGCGAACAGCGCCGAGTGAGTAGCCGACACCTGCGCGGCGCGGTCATCCCAGCCGTTCTTGGCAAGGGTGTCGTTGATGACCTTCTGGCAGCCCCAGCCGTCATCGCAGCCGTTGATGTCAGCCTTGCCGTCGCCGTCGCTGTCGAAGTGAGCGACCGCTTCAGGATTGTCGAGCAGCTCCCCGAGTGTCGTGAAGCCGAACTGCTCGACGCTGGGAATGTCGACGAGCAGGCCCTGGAGCGCACCCGAGGCCATCATCGTGCCGACGTAGCGAGCCTTGTCGCCGAAGGTCCCCCCTTCGGGGCTCTCGCCCTCGAGCAGGGGAGTGTGGTTGAGGGGCCACGAAGATCCCCACAAGTCGTAGTCGCCCTGAGCGACGGCCGGGTAGAACGTCGCCGGCGCGATCTCCTCCGGGTCGGTCACTTCGTAGCCGAGCTCTTCGAGGAGCTGCTGGATGACGAAGTTCTGGAAGTTGGTCTCGATCCAGTTGCCCCGTGCCATGGTGACCGTGACGCCCTCGCCGGGCAGTGCCGCGGGTTCGGTCGCCGCCGGTGCGGCTTCGGTGGTCGGTGCTGCGGTGTCGGATGTGGAGTCGTCATCTCCACAGGCGGCGGCGATCAGGCCGAACGCCATGAGAACGACGATGAGCAGTCGTCCGCGATAGGTGTGCATTGGTATTCCCCCCTGGTGATGGCCGCTTGAGCCCCCCAAAGGCCGCGTCCATACACATCTGTCTAGTTCAAGCACCTCAGGCATGCAATAGCGGGATCTTCTTCTTTCTTCGAGTGAAGATTCTTGTGTTCAGGCTTGTGCGAACAGGCGCAGCGCGAGGTCTCAGAGCGAGGGCCGACCAGCGCGCCCGAGGGTCGTTGTGGCTACGGCGCAGTGCTGGCGCGCCAGCCGCGGGCCGCGAGTATCAGGCCGCCGATAACGGTGAGGAATGCGCTCGCCCCGGGCCCGAGCGCCGGCGTTGCAAGTCGGACGTACGTCGCGACCCACGCAGCTGCGACTGCGGCGATCGCGCACCCCGTCCCGAACGCGACGAGGCCCCCGAATCGCTGCAACGGCCCGCGACGCACGAGTCGAACCAGTGCCGCAGCAGCGCCGATCAACGTGAGCGCCAGCACGATGTAGCCGATCTGCGGCCCGGCGGCATCGAGGCCGCGGATCGTGACGCGCCGGGTCTGCGACAGGGCCTCGGCCAGCAGTTCGGCTGCCAGGCCGCCCTGGTCGACGCCTTCGGCTTCGGCTGCCATCTCGGCGGCGATCTGGGCGGCGTCGCTGCGCTGGTCCAGCAGCCAGGATCCCGACGCTCCTGCGAACACCAGGAACAGCGTCAGCACCGCGACGCTGATCGCTTCCTTGATGCCCACACGAGCCAGGTCGCCCTCAGAGGGTGCCCGCAGTGCAGCGATGGCGCCGCCAGCCAGAACGACTAGCGCGCCGCCGAGCGCCAGCCACGCGCCCGTGCCGTGGCTGTAGTTCTCGCCGCGGGGGGCGACGCTCAGGTACGCCACGATCAGCGACACCAGCACCAGGCCGCCGGCGAAGAAAGCGCCGGCGCTGGCGATGAACTTGGTCCGGCTCTGCGGATTCCACAGTGCGGCAGCGCCCGCGAAGGCGACGGTGAGGCCGACGAGGACGAGCAGGATCCCGAACCACGAGCCGCCGGTGGCGTCGAGCCCGCTGTGCGCCCCGGGGAGGTCGTTGTCGTCGAATCGGGCCCAGGCCGACAGCAGGCCGGCGTTGTTTCCCCAGGTGAGCAGCGCCGAGAATGCACAGACGAGGCCGCCGCCCAGGGCTGCGATTGCGCCGAGGCGCCCCGCAGAGCCGAGCGGCGCTGGCGCCGTCTCCTCGGCGGGAGGGGGCGTCTCGGCGTCGGGCTCTAGGCCCGGCACGGGGGGCACCACGGGTTCGGAGCGTGTGCTCCATGCGCTGCGCATCCGTGCGAACAGGCTGCGGCGGTCGACGGTGTCGTCGGGCTGGGAGATCCGGTCGAGGAGCACCCCCACGAAGTAGAGCCCGGCGCCGGCCGACGCGCCGACGGGGATGTCGGCCGTGTTGAGGGCGGTGAGGATCGGTTTGCCCAGGCCGCCGCCGGCGATGATCGCCACGATGCCCACCATCGACAGCGACAGCAGCAGGGTCTGGTTGAGCCCGGCCATGATCGCCGGCCGCGCCAAGGGGAGCTGCACCTCGCGCAGCACCCGGCTCTCGGTGGCGCCGAATGCCCGGGCCGCTTCCACCACGTCGGTGGGGACTTGGCGGAGCCCCAGGTTGGTCAGGCGGACGATGGGGGGCAGCGCGAACACCAGCGTGGCCAGCACGCCGGGTGTCCGGCGGACGCCGAACAGGAAGATGATCGGCAGCAGGTACACGAAGGGGTGGATGACCTGCATGCCGTCGAGGACGGGACGCAACCGGCTCCAGAACGAGTCGACACGGGCCGCCAGGATCCCCAGCGGGATGCCGATCACCGTGCAGATGATCACCGCCACGATGATCATCCCGACCGTTTCCATCGTGAGGTCCCAGTACTCGTTGCCGAGCAGTCCGCAGATCAGCAGGCCGGCCGCGCTGCCGAGCCCCACCAGTGCGTTTCGTGTGGTGAGCCCCAGCAAGAAGAAGAGCAGCAGGACGATCGGCCACGGCAGCCAGGTCTGCAGCAGGTTGTCGATGATGAGCCGCAGGAGTTGATCGACGGGCCACTTGACGGCGTCGAGGAAACCGGTGATGTGGGTGGTCAGCCAGAAGACGATTTCCTCGATCCAGCGACCGAAGGGGATCTCCCAGACGTCGAGGGTGCGGTTGTCCCAGAAACTGGTGGCGAGCGTGCCCGAGCTCACCGCTCGACGCCTTGGGTCTTGGCCTGCTCGAGCTGTTCGGAGATGCTCTCGACCCGGCCCAGCTCGGCGAGCACTTCGAGGGGGCGCACCGACCCGATGAGCAGGCCGTCGCCGTCGATCACGGCGACCGGCAGGCCCGTTCCGAAGAGCTGGTACACCTTCGCCAGGATCGTGTCGTTGGTGATGGCCGGCACTTCGCGGATGAGCCTGCTGAGTTCGCTGGTGCCGCTGCGTCGCGCCTGTTCGGCAGCGTCGCGGGTCACCACGCCGAGGGGCCGGCCGTTTGCGTCGACCACGTGGGCCGCTTCGACGCCGAGACGGTCGATGGCGCTCAGTGCGTCGGCCACGGTGGCGGTTTCTGGAACTGCCGCGGCATCCTCCCGGACCGTCTCGACCTCCAGCACGCGGCCTTGGTCGACGTCTTGGACGAACTCGGCCACGTAGTCGGTCTCGGGCCGCATCAGGATGTCTTCGGGCGTGCCGATCTGGTGGATCGCGCCGTCTTTCATGATGCAGACCCGCGAGCCCACGCGCAGCGCCTCGTTGAGGTCGTGGGTGATGAACAGGATCGTCTTGTGGAGCTGGTCCTGGATCGCCATCAGCTCGTCTTGCATCTGGCGGCGGATGAGCGGATCGAGTGCGCTGAAGGCTTCGTCCATGAGCAGGATGTCGGGGTCGGTGGCCAGTGCGCGGGCCAGTCCGACTCGCTGCTGCATGCCGCCGCTGAGCTGGCGGGGATAGCTCCGCTCGTAGCCGCTGAGCCCGACGAGGGCCAGGGCCCGTTCGGCGGCCGCATTGCGACCCTCGACGTCCATGCCTTTCACCTTGAGCCCGAACGCGACGTTGGAGCGGATGTCCTGGTGGGGGAACAGGGCGAAGTGCTGGAAGACCATGCCGGTGCTGTCGCGACGGAAGGCCTGCAGCTCCTTGGGGTCGAGCGCGGTGACGTCGGTGCTGTCGACCAAGACGGTGCCGGCGGTCGGTTCGTGCAGCCGGTTCACGCAGCGGATCAGGGTCGATTTGCCCGAGCCCGACAGGCCCATCACCACGAAGATCTCACCTTCGGCGATGTCGATGTTGGCGTCGTTCACGCCCACGACATGGCCGGTGCTCTCCCGGATGACGTCTTTGGAGTAGCCGGCTTGGAGAAGCGTCAGCGCTTCACCGTCGGGCTCATCACCGAAGATCTTGACGAGGTTCGAGATCTTGACCTTGGTCGCCATGGGTCACCCGCACCTCGCCGCAGAGCACACCGAAGACCACCGGAGTGAGTCGCCGAGGCTCCTTCCGGAGTTGGCTCGTGCGTCCTCAGCGTTCACGAACGTAACCCTTCAGGGTGCGGGGGCCGGTAACTCAAAACATGATGTCACTTTCGTGTGCGGACCTCGACCACGGCCGCGCCGCTGTGGCGACGCTGTGGCAACCGTGCGATGGCTAGACCGTCGCCGTGGGACGCCGCCCTGATGGGCGCGAGGCGGCAGGAACCGTGCCCTGGTGGGGCCGTCACTACCGTGGCGCCATGAGACGGTGCGGGCGGCAGCGACAACGCTCGTCCCGCCGGTGGTTCGGGGCCCGAATCACACTGATCGGCTGCGCGACTGTGCTGCTGACAGCTGGATGCGTCGAGGCCGCGTGGAATGTCGTCGTGCACGACGACGGGTCGGGCACCTTCGAGTGGCGCTATGGATTTGACGACGATGTCGTCGAGCTCGATGTGGAGGGCGAAGGCGCTGCAATGCCGGCTGCGTGCTTGCAGCTCATCAGGAAGTTCGAAGGCGCCGGACCGGTGCAGCCCCGCATTGCAAGTGTCGAGACCCGCATCCAGAGCCGTCACGCCGACGGCCGCTGCAGCTATGTCGCGACGACCTCATGGTCCTCCGACGAGTCGGAGAAGGTCTTCGCCGCACTCGCCGACAACCGAGGCCCCAAGTTCCGGCGCATCGCCGGCGGCGGCTGGGAATTCGAGCTCGACACGGGTTTCATCGGCGATTACCTCGAGCTTGGAGGGCCGCCATTCGAGGTTGTCGGCGGGCTGCGGCCCACGTTCGCCCTCTCGCTGACGCTGCCCGGCACTCCGTTGCAGCACAACGCGGATTCGAGCGAGGGATCGACGCTGGTTTGGGTCATCGACCTCAGCGAGCCGGACGACATTCCCAAGGTGCTGCACGCAGGGACGACTGGCGATGCCAGCAGCACGTTGATTCCTGTGATCGGCGGAGTCCTGTTTGCGATCGTGCTGGCGTTCGCCGCACGCGCCAAGTGGCGCAAGCGCCGGGCCAGGCGGGTCGCAGGCCACGGCTACTGAGGGGTTGAAGCGGCGGTGACGCTCGTTCAGTCGTCGCCGTCGCCGTCGCCGTCGCTGGCGGCGGCGGCTGCGGGGGCGGCGGCTGCGATCATTGTCACGAGCACGTCAACCCACTCTTGTTCGGATGGAATCAGGCGCTCAGATCGCCCGGCGGAGAGCAGCATTTCGGTGCCGACACCGATGGCTTGAATCAGCAGCGACAACGCGGTCGTGCTCAGTTCGGGATCGCACATTCCTTCGTTCTTGGCCCGCTCGACCAGAGTGCTCACCTGGTCGGCATGCCGCTCGAGGAACTCCTGCAGGCGCACCTGGATGCTCGGGTGCGCCTGCGCGCTGCCGAACGTTTGCGTCAGGGCGCTCTGCGCGAAGTCGAAACTCAGCAGGTGGGCACCCCAGTTCATCAAGATCGTCGGCGGCGGCTGGTCGACGATGCCCAGATCCACGAGCCGCTGTTTGGGTTGCATCAGCTCGAAGGTGTGCTCGACGGCAGCGATCATGACGTCTTCTTTTGTGGGCCATCTCGAGAAGACCGCGCCGGTCGTCACCCCCGCGCGGCGTGCGATCCTGCTGATGACCGCCCCGTCGTATCCGTGCTCGGCGAACTCCGCTGCTGCAGCGTCCAGCAGCCGCTGTGTCGTCTTGTTGACACCGTCCAGATAGTCGGTATCACCGCTCTCGGGCATATGCGGTCCCCCCGGGGCTGGACGTCAAACGTACAAGCGGGCAGCCACGAACAGGCCCAGACGGGTGATGCGGGCGGCGTAGGCGCAGTAGCCGACAACTATGGCGACGTCACCACCACTGCTCGGGCCGGGCGCCGGCCGACCGCGGTGTGTGCCGACGGATGAGGCGGTGAGCGCTCCCGGTCGGCCGCCCGTCACAATGGGGGTTGTGGTGGCGGCGTCTGCAAGGTTCGAACAGTTCACGCTGGCGGGGATTGCAGCGCTGCATCTCGGCGTCGGGTTGACCCATACCTACGGCCACGCGGTTGCGGACGTGCCCATCCCGGCCGCTCAGCAGGCATACATCGCGGTCGTCGTGACGCTGTTGCCGCTCGTCGCGGTGTGGCTGGCGTTTCGTCGCAGCGTCCGGCTGGGCGCTGCGCTGTTCGCCGCGTCGATGTATGCGTCGTTCGTGTTCGGCTACCTGCTGCACTTCGTCATCGACAGCCCAGACCTGCACTCAAACGTCGTCGGCGACAGCGCAGGCGTGTTCTTCCACACGGCGCTGAACCTGGCGCTGATCGAGTTCGTCGGCTTCGCATTCGGGCTGGTCGCCGCAGTTCGCCGGATCCGCTAGGCGGCGTTCACCTGGGGCATGATCTCCTCGTTGAGCTGGCGGAGATCTTCCAGCGTTTTCGATACCGGCACATCGCTGAACGGCGGCCAGAGCAGGGGCATGGTCATGCCCGCGGCCTTCAGCTCGATCAGGTTCTGTGTGATCTGTTCGGCGGTGCCCGCCAGGAGGTTCGTCAGCTTGCCGTTGGGGGTTTGATCGGTCGGCTCGTCGGTGATCACAAACCAGCACATGCTGGAGATCTCCATGTCGTCGACGCTGTGGGAACCGTCGAGCTTGTCCAGTTCGTCGCCGAAGGCGGTGAGCCACCCGGTCAATTCCTCGGGTGTGTCCTGAATGCCGATCCAGCCGGACAGGTTGTACTGGGCCACCCGCTTGGCGGAGATGGCCGGGTTGCTCAGGCCGCTCATGAAGATCGGCGGATGCGGATCCTGGACCGGCTTGTGGCCGAAGCCGCTGGGGTCGAAGTCTGCGAACTCGCCGTGGTATTCGAACAGCTCGTTCGTCCAGATGCCCAAGCAGATCTCGATCGTCTCGCGCACGTGCTTGTGCCGTTTCGGAAAGAGGTGCGCTGCGCTTGCAGCAGCGAACTCTTCGGGCATCCAGCCTGAGCCGACGCCCACGTTCACGCGCCCGTTGGACAGGTGATCGATCGTCGCGATCTCGGCGGCGAACACGCCGGGCGAGCGGTATGGCGTGTCGGTGATGCTCATGCCGATCCGGCACTTCGAGGTCTTGGCGGCGAGCCAGGGAATGAGCGGCCAGCCCTGGAACCACTGGCCGCGGGCCGTGACGGGGAGCTGGGTAGGGAACTGCTCCATCATCCCGAACGGGTACTGGAGCTCGCCGCGGTCGGATGCTTCAGGCACGACGATGCGGTCGAGTGTCCAGATCGAGTCGAAGTCCAGTTCTTCGGCGAGCTCGGTGAGGTCTTCGAGCTCTTTGACGGTCACGTGGTCGCGGAAGTTCGGCAGGTACAGCGCCAGCTTCATATCGGCCATGTCAGATTCCCCCTGTTCGTGGGTCAGCATCGAGAGTAGGTGGTGTCGATCACAAGGTCGGCCGCGCTGGCTACGGCTTCTAGCCGGGCTGCGCGCTAACCGGTGGCGATGACGAGGCCGTTCATCGGGAATTGCCTCATTCGGTGCGCCACAGATCGCGCCTGCGTCTGAATTCGTAGGCGAGGTCGTCGATCTGGGCTTCGAGATCGTCGGGGGTGACCTCCTGATCCTCAAGTTGCGAATGGACGACGACGTTTCGCAGGTGCTTGACGGCCCGGCGCCGGGCCTGATCGGCGACCATGCCGTCGAGGCTTGTGCGGGGCACGAGTGCGTACACGAGGTCGCAATTGAGAGCGTCGGCGACTCTGGTGAGGGTGTCGAGCTTGAGCGTCAGTTCCCGCTCGCCGCGCTCGATTGCGGGGATGCGCGATGGGTGGACGCCCATGCGGCGAGCCAAGTCTCCGCCGGTCATCCCCAGTGAGTCGCGCAGCGTGCGGATCCAGCCCTGGGGAGGAGGGGCAAGATGGGCGAGGTCACCGTGCCGACCGAAGCGTTGGTCGAGCCGGCGTCGTGATTGGGCTCGTTTGTCTCGCAGCATGCGTCACCTTCAGAGATTGGACGTGCATAGGTATCGCAAGATAGACGTGAAAGATATATATGTGTATCCAAACGTTGGCGAGTCCAATATGTAGAGCGCATCAACAATGAAGGGTATGGCTCGACTGCAGAGTGGTTGGCCAAGATGTGGCCGACCCGGCCGTGGGTGCGCTCCGCTACACGGGGGTACAGCTCGCCAAGCGGGCCGCCCCACTCGTCGTCAGCAATGACCTCGATACGCGCCCTGCGCCGGCGTCCCACACCGGCGGGGCATCGGCCCTACTGGGCCACGCCTCGGCCTAAAACAATTTTTCGGTGCCTCGGGTTGTCGGTACGTTTGGACACAATTCAGCGGACGTGAGGCCCATTCGCGGCCCGGGATTCGGAGCCAGATCAGTTCGATGACCGCTTTCGGGCCACTCTCGGCACGCCTCGACGCCGCATTCGACGGCTCACTGGCTGTGTGATGCAGCTTCCGCTGGATCACAACTCTCCTGAACCAATCGATGCTGCAGTGCGGCGTGGTGCACTCAGTACCGAATTGCGATACCGTGTGTGCATTCCTCCCCGCCGTCCCGGCCTCGCCGGGCCTGGCGGGGTTATCTTTTTCTTGCCGCGACTCGCGTAGTGCTGAGCATGTCGGGCACCAGAGTCGTGGTCTTCTTGGACTACCAGAACACTTGGCACACCACCCGGGCGCTGTTCGTGACGGCAACGTCGCCGTCATGGCATGGCCACGTGCATCCGGATCGGCTGGGAGAGCTGTTGTGTCGCCGAGGCGACGCCGTGGACTCTCGCCGCTGGCTCGCAGAAGTGCGGGTGTACCGGGGCCAGCCGGGGTCGCGCGGCTCCGGGCAGTTGCGCTCAGCGTTCGGACGTCAGACCGCCCGCTGGGCCGGCATCAACGGCGTGAGCGTCCACACTCGCCCTATGCGCTACTGGCCTGACGGCCGCACCAACGACGGCCGGCAGCGGTGGCGCGCCGAGGAGAAGGGCGTCGATGTGCTGCTCGCGCTGCACCTGGCGCTGGGCGCCCGTGACGACCTCTACGACGTGGCCGTCGTGGTGTCCGCCGACACTGATCTGTTGCCTGCCATCGAGGAAGCGGTACGCCTCGGCAAGCGTGTTGAGACCGCTACTTGGTGGGCACCGCCTCAACCGCAGAGAGCGCTGCGCATCCCCGGTCGTCCGTTGTGGAACCACTATCTCGACGCGGACGACTTCGACGCCGTGCGAGACGACACCGACTACTTGGCGTTGCCCTGAGCGACGCCGGTTAGGACAGGGCGGCGGCCACAGTGCCGAGCTCGATCGGCTCGGAACGGATCTCTTGGGTGGTGAAGTTCCCGACTCCGCAGCTTGCGTTGCCAGCGGTGCGGGCCTCGCGGATGCTCGGATATGTGCCGATGAGCTGGCCGTCGTGCAGCACGGCGAACTTCTCGAGGTGGCTCGCTTCGAGTTCTGTGCGCATGGCTTCGAAGGCTGCATAGTTCTTCAGCACGTCGGCTCGTTCCATGGTGGCCTCCGACACTGCGGCGCTGAACTGCACGGTAGTGACGCCAGCACCTCGGTTTTGAGTTCGGTCAGTCGGGGATCCAGTCTTCGGTTTGGAGGCCGAGCCCGTCGGCGATGCGGTTGGCGTAGGCGTAGTAGCCGACGACTTCGGTGATGTCGAGGATGTCGCGGTCGCTGAAGCCGGCTTCGCGCAGGGCGTCGACGTCGGCGTCGGTGGTGGCGGCGGGGGTTTCGGTGAGCTTGACGGCGTAGCCGAGCATGGCGGTGCGCTTGGGCGACAGGCCGGCGGTGGTCCAGTCGTGCTCGACGGCGGCGACGAGTTCGTCGTTGCGGAGCAGGCGGCGCAGACCGCGCCGGTGGTGGACCACTCAGTAGTGGCAGTCGTTGGTGAGGCTGACGACCAGGGCGACGAACTCGCGTTCGGCTTTGCGCAGCGTGGCGGTGCCGGCCATGGCCGATTCGTAGAGGCCTTGGTGTGCGGCCATGGAGCGGGGGTTGAGCGAGTGGATGGCCAAGATGTGGTCGACCCGGCCGTAGGTGGGGTCCACGACCTGGGGGTGCAGCTCGCCGAGGGGGCCGTCCCAGTCGTTGTCAGCAATGACCTCGATGCGCGCCATGAACCAGCGTTTCACATGGCAAGGCGAAACTGTGAACCCGCCGGCTGGCAAAGTTCGTTGCGCTGCACTATTCCGCGAGCAGGATCCGATTTGCTTCGGCGCGTGCTGCCAGGAGCGGGGTCAACAGCTCTTCGCTGCATCCGGCCGGTGCTGGTCCCTCCTCGTCGTTGCACGATTCGAGTTCCCTCAGGTGCTGACGAAGTCTGGTCTTAGTGCGGGAAATGTCGGGCAGTGAATTCACCATGCGTCGGCCGTGCTTCCGGGGCCTGAGTCGTACTTGGGTGTTGCGAGGAATCCTTCATCGGTTGCCCACCGAACAAACTGACCGGGTTCGAACGGAAATCGGTAGTCGGTCATGATCAAGTCGTCCGCGATGTCGCTGACTTCGTCGAGGCTGAGCAGCTCCCGGTGTATCGCGTCACACAGCAAGGGGAGTGTTCTCGTGCATGCGATGCCCTCTCGCTTGCCGACCTCGAAGGCCGTGCTGTCGTCGATGACCGCTTCGGCAGGCAACGTGGCGGCGAGGGCCAGTACCTCGGCTTCGCCCCGGTTCTTCCGGCCGGACACGAGCAGTTCGCCGAACATGGCCAGCGCCGCGATTTCGTCGTATGAGCTGAGTGAGTAGTGAGTCACCCACGAAGCGTCGATTGCATCGATGACTTCGGGAAACCTGTGGCTTGTCGATTCCAGTTCGGCGAGGACAGCTGTCGGGGCGAGCGCCCGGCGCTCGCCAACGATCTCCTCAAGAACGCCGAGCCAGCCAGCTTGGGCGAAGTGGCGCAATGGCCCTGTATCAAACACGAGCGCGTCCATCGGCGCCGTGTCAGGAAACGACCGACCAGATGGCTTCCGCAGGACGCGGTTGAGGCTCGGGCAGTTCGTCCTCGCCCACAGTCTCGAGCAGCAGTTCGACGCATCGAGCTCGTGAAATCTGCTCGCGCCTGACGAGATCCAACACCGCTTCGGTGTATGCGGACGGCAGCTCGGGGGGCCGCAGCTCTTCAGCGACGACCAGCCCGAGGCTCTCGATGTCAGAGCGCTGTGTGCGTGTCTTCCGCACAAACGCCGCTTCGCCTTCATCGGCGAGATTGGTCTCGATGAGACGCCGCGCCAAGGTCGACATGTCGACCCGGTACTCGCTGGCGATTCGCACGGCGTCGGTCCTCATGTCGGAGCCGCCCCACTCCCGGCGCAGCGCGGACACTGGAAGCAGCAGAGCACGTGCGAATCGGTCGATGCGCGCCTCCCGAGACGCCCTGCTTGAGTCGGCCGCATCAACCGAATACTCGTCGGCGAATACGTAGTGGCCGATCTCGTGCGCAAGGGTGAGGCGACGCCGGCCCGCAGGGTGGCTTCCGTTGACCACAGCCAACCCGCCGCGAGCCAGCATGATTGAGGCGCCATCGGTGAGCTGGTCGTCGAGCGGAAGAGAAAACGTCAATAGACCCAGGCGGACAGTCTGAGCGCTCAATCGCTGGGCAGGTTCGAATCCGTCGTAGCCCAACAACTTGCGTGTGCGGTTCGCAGCACCCTCCATGGCGTCGTTGGACTCCGCGAAGGGGATTCGCGGCGAATCCGCCAACTTGAGGTTTCCGATTCGCTGTACGAATTCGATCTCGCGAGCGAGACGTTCAGAGAGCCAGTCGATTTCCGAGACAGTGCCGCTCGTCGACCGGCCCTGTCGGCGTGAAATCACGGACTGCGGCGCGTCCCGGAAGAACCACTCCATCCGCATCGAGAGTGACTCCGCGAGGCTCGCCAGTTCGGTCGCGCTGACCGCTCGCTCGCCTCGCTCGATGGCCTCTACGTCTGCCTCGTCGATGCCGGCATGCTTGGCGCAGGCCGCAGCGCTGACCCCGGACTCGATTCGAGCGGTTTGGATCCTCGCGCCAACCTCAGCCCACCTGGCGAGCTCAGTCTGCACAACCATGAGGCTAACGCACCCGCGAATTCTGAGCTTTCAGCGACGGTGGATCGTGCGGCGTCACGTGCCTATCCTAAGCGGAGACCCGCTGCCTGATTCTCATCGTTATCTCGCTGGCACTAGATGTACGTCGGCTCTCCGACCTGGATTCAGGCGAACGGTCACTACGGTTCTGGCGTTGGTCTGCAGCGGGGGCGAGTTTCATGGTCGAGGTTGCGTCGCTTGAAGATGTGCCATTGCGCGAGGTGTGGCCGGTCGAGGCCAGAGACTTCACGCCGTGGCTGGCGGCGCACCCGGATCATCTCGGCAAGGTGCTCCAGATGGATCTGGAACTGGAAGGAGACGAGGTCGCTGTCGGGCCGTTCTCGGCTGATGTGGTGTTCCGGGATGCGAACACCGGTCACCGTCTCGTCGTCGAAAACTTCCTCGAGCCCACCGACCACGACCACCTGGGCAAGCTGATCACCTACGCCGCCGGGCTGGAAGCGCACTGGGCCGTGCTGGTCGCGAAGTCCTGTCGCCCTGAGCATCGCTCGGCACTGAAGTGGCTGAACGAGCTGTCGGGCGAGGGAAGCGGCTTCTTCGGGATCGAAGTCCACGCAGTGCGCATCGGCGATTCGCCAGCGGCGGTTCAGCTGGAAGTCGTTGTCGAGCCAGATGACTTCTCGCGCAGCGCACGTGCCGCGACTGCTACCAAGACCGTTTCCGCCTGGAACGCTGGATATCTCGACTGGTGGACTGAGTTCCTTCCAGTGTTCAACGAAGCGCATCCCGATTGGAGCAATTTGCGTCAGCCTCAGGCTGCAAACGCGATGTCCTTTCCCAGCGGGCGAAGCGGTGTGCGTTACAGGATCGGATTCGCTCGGCCGACCGGTGCGACCAATCACAGCCTCCGGGCGTCGGTGTACATCGTTGACGGAGACTCGATCTTGACCTTGCTGGAGGTCAGCCGTGCCGAGATCGAGGCGTCGTGTGATCTCGAGCTGCGGTGGGAACCCATCGAGAACGCGCAAGCATCACGGATCGCCGTCTACCTCGACCCTGTCGATCCGGCTGATCGCGATCGCTGGCCGCAGTACCGGGCTTGGGGTATCGAAGCCTTGGGCGAACTGCGCCGTGTCTTCGCGGAGCCCATCCGCAATCTGCCGTAGCTGTTGCTGAGGCGGCTGCAATTGCCGCAGCTGCGCCTGGGCCAGATTATGTTCAGTGCCCGCTGATCTGGAAGTCCAGGGCGCGCCGGATGTTCTCGAGCCGGGCGAGGTGCTGATCGATTCGTTCGTGGTCGACTGCGAGTCCGTCAGCCTCGGCGCCCATGCGGCCTTGGGCGATGAGATCGATCATTTCGACGACATCATCACGTGCTTGCGTTCCGCTGATATCGGCGAAATGGGCCCATTGGTTGCGGGCAAACACCGAGTCGCTGAGCATGCTGTCGGCGTCGTCACCGAGCAGAGCTGACGCAGCGTTGTGCTCCCGTTGGAGGATCTTCAGGTGAATGTATGGATCGTCGCGAGACACCGCGTCCCGGAAGCTCTTGAGGATTCCGTGGTGTCGCCGGAGATCGTCGTGCCAATTCGAGCCCCAGTCGGGGCGGAATCTTGGATCGTTGAGCACATATAGCGAGCTGCCGAGCAGTTCGAGCGCCTTGCCGAGTAGGTCGCGGGCACTGTCGTCGGGAGAGTCCGGCCAGTAGGACTTGATGGTGTCCCGCAGCCTCGCGGGCACCAGCTTGCCGCCTTCTCCGATCCACGCCTCGCGTGCGATGTCGGTCATCGGGTCGTCGGCGATATCGAACGCCCAGCGGACACCGGCCGGAGGATCGGCCCAATCGAACTTGGCCCTCGGTTGCCCCAGTTCGTCTATTGGCAGCTTGTGATGCTCGTCGCGCTTGGTGCAGAGCCACTTCCAGCCGCCGATACGCACGACGGCCAAGGTGACTCCGGCGTGGAATGCGGCAGCGTGCTTGATGCCCAGGCTGTCGAGGTCGCGCGGGTCGATTTCCCACCAGCCGCGCATCGACTCGATCACTTGCTCGCGGCTGTCGCCGGGCCTGTGTCCGCTGCGGTAATGGTCCTGGGTCCGGTAGCTGAGCCGGAACATCACGGCCGGCGGCGCATCTTCCGAAACTGTCTCAGTCATTCGTGTTTGTTTCTCACAGCAGCGAGGGAGGGAAACGTATCGATGATGGCGGTGACGCGCCGGGGAGCACAGTGCCACCGGCGATGAGTTCGTGTCCGGCCTTGCGCACTCAACAATTTCAGGCTGTAGCTGCAAGCAGAGCGGCGGTCGTGGCGCCCTCGCGCTTCGCGACATCATCGAAGGAGAAGGGCGCGACATGCCGAGTGAGATCCAAGACATCGTCGCGAAGCGCTGTCGGCGCCCCTGCGGAGAGTCCTGGCACACAATCTGCGCCGAGCTTGCCGTGTTGGGCCATGAAGCGGGCTGCTCGGAGCCGTCGCATCCATCCTCCGTCGATTGAGTACACGTGGGTCTGCGCAAGGCTGTCGAACTCTCCGGACTTGCCGGTTTCGCCGAGCGCTTCGTAGAAGCGGAGCCACTGTGCGCCCGAAGTCACACCCGAATCCTCGATTCGCTGCAACAGTCCTGCAACAGCCGTCGGGTTCGAGACTGCCGCGGTCTCGATATAGCTCGACAGAGCATCGGTGTATTCCGGCCGCGCGACAACAGCGGCCTCCAGTTCTGCTGCGGGCTCCGCCGCCCCAGCGACAGCGAGCAGGGAGATTCCCGCCCGCATCAACACGGGGCCGGGCTGTGCATGCAGGCTTCGCCACCGTTGCTCGAACCGTGCGGAAGCCTCCTCCTTGGCCCCCACTTCCTTCAACAGAATCACCAATGCCGTGGTGTCGCTCGGATTCCATGGGGTGCCGACTGATTCCAAGACATCGCTGACACTGAGAGTTTCGTGGTACCAACTCCACGACAGCTCGTCATCGGCGCCGAGAGCGTCGAGCACCTGGAAGATCGCCGAGTGACGTTCGACGTGGTCGGATGCGTCGAGATACTCCCGCACCGCGTTGCTGACCTCATTTCGACGGTCCATATACGTGGCGTGGCGAAGCACCCGAGTCTTGTCGTCGTTGATGGTCAGCTCCAGCGATCTCAATTCCTTGCGAATCAGCTTCGCCGCGTCCGTGACATCGGCGAGCGAGCCGAGCACTCGCAGATCGTCTCCGTGTCGCACATAGCGAAACCCGGCTGCGCGCAACGCCATGTCGAGCGGTGCCAGCACGGCCGTTGCCAGGGGGTCAGATGCGATGAGTCCTTGCGGGAGCCCTCTCCTCCGGTCGCCCATGACCGTGCTCAGCCACTCGCTCAAAGCCGACACCACCGTCTCATCGCATCGTGCTCGTGCCAGCGCTTCGGCCAGCACGTCGTGGCCTATCGAGTCATAGAAGGACTGAATGTCAACCGACAGCACATGGGACGCGCCGCTCTGGTCGACGAACCCCTCCAGCGCGATCCACTGCTTGCCGCGTCTGAGCCCGCGCGGCCACAAAACCTCCCCCTCGGAGACCAAGCTGGCTTCGATCTCCGGACGGCACCGTTCGACGAGTGCTGCGTACACCAGCCGGTCGGCAAATCGCAGTGCCGCGGCCGGGCGAAAGCCCCCGCTCGACTTGGGGATTTCCACTTCGTGTGCGGGCGTCGGCATGTAGCGGCCCGAGAAGAAGTCGTCTCGAAACGCTGCGCAGACGCTGGCCATGCCCTCGGCGGGCAGGCGATCTCCGACACGTCCGGGGAGCAGGTCGCTGTGTACGTCGTCGGCGCGCAGCGTCGGCAGTCGTTCCGCGAAGGTCCGCCAGCTCCAGCGGTGTCGGGCAACGGACCCGTCCCGAACCATCCGGTAGATACGACGTCGCCGATCACCGGTCGCTTGGTCAACCTCGATCAAACCGTCATCGCGCAACGCCCGCGCGGCTCTGCTGATCTGGCTGATGTCGACGCCGAGCTGTTCAGCCAGCCTGGTGGGCGTGGCGGCCCGCTGCTCCAATTCGGCCAGCATGCGCTCGCCGACGCTGTGCGCGAACTCACGGGCTTCACTGCGAGTCTCGGAGGTGACCGTCGCCAACAGCGCTTCCTGCAATTCGTCTCCGAGAGACTCCAGCTCGTCGACGGGCAGGCCCCGGCGCTGCAGAATGCGGACTGAACTGGCCAACTCTGCTGCGGCTGCGGTGAGCGTCTCGGCGATGGGTTCCTCGAGCAATGCCCGCCCGTATGCGACGGCATCGGTGAATGCAGCGCCAGCGGAGGGATCGTCGGCTGCCTGAGTGCCTTCCAGTGCCGCCCGTATCTCGCTCAGAAACGCGTCGAGCAACGCGCCGCTCATGCGTCAAGCATATGTCAAGCAAATTTCTTCTGCAAGGCGACCGTTACCGCCATCCGCTGCCGAGCCGGGCGATGCCGAGGTCGGGCGTGGCGAGACTTGGACGTTCGATGCACCTGCCGTCGGTCTGGCGCACTGGCTGGCCCAGGAGCGCATGACCCACCGGTGAGCCGTGCCATGTTCGAGGGTTGTTGGCAACAACCGTCGCCCCTTGCGAACGCGAGATGAGCTGGTTCGCTGCAGTGCTGAATTCTGCCAAAGTGCTCGACATAGCGGGCACGGCCAGCAGATGAACTCCGAGATCTGCGACCAGGCCGGCGTGGCTAACACTGAGTGCGTCCTTGCAAACCAAGGTGGCTACGCGGACCAAATGGCCGCAACCGATCGTGATGCAAGGTTCGGCTGGATCGATGGGTTCCCGAACACCGTTCCGATCTTCGAAGACTGTGAACTTGTCGTGGTGCCACGCGGCGCCGACGCCCGGCAGCAAGACGAAGGTTCGATTGACACGCTGGCCGTCCTCGACCAAGTGAGCACTGCCTGCGAACAATATTGGTAGGTCCGCTGCGTTGGCCCACTGCTCGCTGAGCCACTCGACGATCTCTCGATCGACGCTCAACTCGGGCAGCACGACGACATCGACGCCTTCGCTGCGGGCCTCGTCGAGGAGTAGGTGGATCGTTGACCGCTGAGCCTGGGAATCGATTGGACCCATCTGGCTGGGTGGAAGGCTCAGCTCGCTCAACGACTCGTTGGGCAGCACAACGGCTGCCTCCAAGGGTGGCGACGCGGCCAAGCGGTCGATGATGGGGGCGTACTCGCCGATCACGCGAACCCGGGTCCCGTCCTCGGCTCGGCGGCGAACGTGCGCCAGTTCGCCCGCGGGCAGATCCAGCCGATGAGGCCGGGCACTGTGTCCGACGTTGCCCATGAGGCGCATGTCTCCCACCGGGTACAGTTCGCCCGCCCCGAGTTCGAACGACGTTCCTCGCTCTGCCAGCCAGTCACGAGTGAAGCTGGGCCAATACAGCTGATCCAGCGCTGCGGCAGTCGCATGGGCAAACCCACCGTCGGATAACAGAATCTCAGATGCAGGGGTTGCAGCGATCGCTCCGGCTACCTCCGCAGGCATGTAGCGGGTGGCGGTACTCGACGTTGACGCACCTTGGCCCATCAAGCGTTGTTCGAGGGCCGCCGACACGGCCGCTGCCTGCTCATGGAGGCTCGCTTCCGAGTCTTTGATGCCGCCGCCGCGGGCCTGCGGGCGTGCGTATTCCAGCAAGGCACTAACGGCTCGCCACGCAGAATCGGACTTGCGGCAGATTGCCGCGACTACGGCACCTGTTTCACCGTCGCCGCAGGCTGCGGACGCCCCGTTCATGGCGGACCTTGTACGTCGGTGCTGTCATCGGCGACAGTACCGACGAAGTCTTGTGGTTCCAGTGGATCCACCGGATCGAACAGTTCAGGTACTCGCTGGCTTGGGTGCTCTCGCCATGGCGCTGGGAGCGGGCCAACAGGCGGATCGTCGTGGAGACAGTGCCGCAGGCGTTGGAACCCTGCGAAGTCGTCATTCGTGGCAAACACATCGAAGATGTCGTCCGCGCAGTCTGCGAGCATTGCTTCCGCGGCACCGCTCTCGGGAAGATGCGACGTCATTATCAAGACCGGCAGGTTCTGCAGTCGACCGATCATGATGGCGTCGAATCCCGACTTCTTGATTGTGTCGGTTCGCCTCAAGCCTGCGCGCTCACCGTCGTCTGGCACGCCATGAACCAAGACTAAGAATCGCTGACCGTTCGGGCCGACGACCTCGGCTTCGACTTCATAGGCGCCCACCTTGTGACGGCCACGCACAACGCTGGCACCTGCCTCCTGCATCCACTTGTGGGCCAAGGCCTTGAACTCCTCATTCACCGCCTTAGCTCGGGATTGGCCTGCTTGGGCAGGGTTGGGAATGTCCCCCTCGAAGAGTTCGATGTGTGCCCGGTCCGGCACTGGCCTGATGGCGTTCATGCCGTCCTCCCTCTCGTCTCAAGCGGTACTGCCTCAATCAGGGCGCTGGGCGAATGAACCGCGAGAAGATGCGTGCGCAACGGTTCGAGGTGGCAGACGCTGAAGCGGCCTTCGCGGGTAATCGCCTCGTGCAGCCGATCGTCGTCAATGCAGGCTTCTACGGCTGATTCCGCACCGGCCACGAGCCAAGCAGCGCTCGCCAACTCCACCGCGCTGACTCGCTCGCCGAGATCGCTGACCTGCCAACCAGACTTGGCAAAGTGACGCAGCGCTGCGAGGCGCAAAACATCGGTCGCCGAGTATTGCCGTCGTCCGCCCCGTCCTGACCCCGGCCGGACCGAGGGTGTGACCCAGCCTTGGCGCGCCCAGTGGTCGAGCTGCCGGTAGGTGATGCCGGCAGCATTGGCAGCTTCCGGCGCTGTGATTACACAATCATCGGCTGGTGTGTTCATCTTGAGGATTACACTACACGCGACACATGTAGTCAAACGCGAAACCATACAGCTGAGCGTCGACGAGATTTCGGGCGCTGAAGCTTGCTTCTCCCAGGGCATAGTTGTCGGCGTCGCTGGAAGCGGCGGGGTTCCCGGCGAGCTTGACGGCAAGACGCAGCATGGCGGCGCCCCTTGCCATTTCTCGAGTCACGCGTGCTGGCATCGGGTGCTGTGAGGTCGGGAGGCCCGCGAGCCGCGGCCAGCGCGTTGCCCGGCCCGAGTCACGTCGATGCCCATACGCTCCGGCGGTGGCCGAAGCAACGCATGCGAGCATCGTCGGAGGCGCTGGACAATGAAGGCGACCGCAGCCAAGTTCCTCGAGTTCCTGGGAAGATCACCGCAATTCGAGATCCCCGTGTACCAGCGCACCTACAGCTGGACCGAGCGCGAATGCCGCCAGTTGTGGGATGACATCCTCCGTAGCGGGAGTGACGACGGAATCGACGCGCACTTCGTCGGCTCGATCGTGTACATCGAGGAGAGCCAATTTCACGTCATGAACAGGCCGCCGCTGCTGGTGATTGATGGGCAGCAGCGTCTGACGACGGTGATGCTGATTCTTGAGGCTCTGGCGCGCCATGTCGGCGACGCGGAGCCCGTGGACGGATTCTCGGCCGCCAAGCTTCGGGAGTACTACCTGCGGAATCGTCTGGAGAGCGGCGATCGGCGATTCAAGCTGTTGCTCACCCAGACCGACAGGACGAGTTTGATCGCCCTAGTGCTGTGTCCGCAAACGTTCGTCGGGTTGGTGTCCGCGTGGCGGGGTGTGGTTTGTGGTTTGGTCGGGGGTATGAGTGAGCGTGTTCGGGTCCGTCGGTTGACCCATGAAGAAGGCCAGGCGTTGCAGCGGATCGT
>JAPOPC010000011.1 GCA_026713105.1 Acidimicrobiaceae bacterium | reverse complement strand
TCGCGCTGGGGCCCTTCGCGCTGGGGCCGTTCGCGCCGACGTGCCATGGCCCTCAACCCACTCCCGGTCGCGCAATGTCACGAGTCGCCACGATCGCCTCGGCTGCAGCGAGGTCGGCGGCGGTGTTCACATTCAGAACATCAGCCACATCCACCGACACCGTCGGGATGGCATCGAGGTCGAGGACGGCTTTGGGTCCACGTGCGCCGTCGCGCAGGCCCGCCCGCAGCATCGAGAGCGATGCGCGGGCGTAGTGGCCGATCAGCGGCTCGACACGGTCGCTGCGGGCCAGCACAACCGGCTCGCCCGTGCTGTGTGCCGTGCGAATCAGAGCGGCGAGCAGGTGGACAGGCACCGTCGGCACGTCGGTCGGGCACACGAGAACATCGCCGTGACGCTCGAGCGCATCGATCAGACCGGCGAGCGGTCCGGAAAGTGGCGTGCTGTCGGGTTCAGCCACGAGAGGTGCGGGCGGATTGCCTCCCTGCGCGACCACCGGGTGCGCCCCCGCCGCCGTCAAGGCGTCGGCAACCCACAGCGCCAGCGGTCGTCCCACCAGCTCCAGGTTGGCCTTGTCGCTGCCCATGCGCGTCGAAGCGCCGCCGCATAGCACGACGCCGGCAGGCCTCACGCCTGTGGCCACTCACCGGTTGGGGGCTCGCCGCCGGGGTCCAGTTGGACCAGGAATCCGGCGCACCTGTCGGCCTCGTCGTCCTCGCCGATGGCGGCGGCTGAGCGACCCAGGCCCAGCAGCGACCACAAGAAGCCCTGGTTGGTGGGCTCCGTCCAGCGGACGTAGCCGCTGCCGCGCCAGCCCGCCGCTCGCAACGCGTCCAGGCCGCGGTGGTATCCCACCCGGCAATAGGCGTACGCCTCGACGTGCCGGCCACTGCCCGCCGCGCAGCGGCCCAGTTCCGCCCACGCTTCGAGCATCCGCGGCCAATGGGCTGCGACACGCTCCAGTGCGGCCGCACGGTCGGCCAGCGGCAGTTCCATGGCCGCTTCGAATGCGGCTGCGGCCGGCGACGGGGCCGGATCCAGGACCGTCTCGGGCAGACCGCCCGGACGCAGGTCTATGGGGGTGGCCGCCATGGCTGGAACCTCGTGAAGCGTTGTCGTAGCTCCTTGGACTCTACTGAGCACCTTGGCGCAGGTCCCCGAACGGTCCCCGTGGGGCGGGGAGCCGCTGCGTACTCTTTGATGGAGTGCTGCCCGAATGGCTCGACGCCGACCGCATGAGCATCGCTCTGGTCGGCGGGATTGCCGCGCTGGCGGTCGCTGCCGTGGTTGCGTTGCGGCTGATCCGCCGCCTGGCGCTGGCCGTGCTCATCTCGGTGCTGCTGGTCGGAGGTGCGGCGGCACTGGCCGTGCAGTGGTCGGGATTGCGGGACTGCCAGGAGACCTGCTCGTGCGATGTCTTCGGACGCACCGTGCAGGTGCCCGAAAATCCGCTGTGCGGGCCGGACCGCATCGAACTGGACTCGCCACTGGAGCTGCCGGGGTAGGTGCTCCCGCTTCCGAGCCGTGATGTCGAATCGCTCAGTCTCAGGGAACGCGCATGGCGCGCAAGTTGTCGGTGGCGTGAGACTCGGGGCTCGAGCCGGACACCACCACAACCATGTCGCCGCTGCGGACCATGCCGGTGCGTGCCGCGGCGTGCACAGCTTCGAGAGCCGATTCTGCCGGGGTCAGGCGCTCGCCGAAGACGAGCGGGCGGGTCCCCCACGACAGCGAAAGCTGCATGGCGGTGCGAGGTTCGGGCGTGAGGCCCAGCAGCGGCATCGATGGGCGGAATCTGGCCATGCTGCGAGCGGTGAATCCCGACCGGCTCAGGCAGATGATCGCCTGTGCGCCGAGCTCGGTTGCCAGCCGTGACGCCGATTGGGTGATGCCGTCGGTCACCCGCAGGTAGTCGGCGGCGCGGTCGTCCAGCCGGCGCACCGACAGCAGCCGGTTCCACCACGCCTCGTAATCGAAGCGCTCATCGGCCCGCTCGGTGATGCGCGCCATGGTCCGCACGGCGTTCACCGGGTCGTGGCCGATTGCCGTTTCGCCGCTCAACATCACCGCGGACGTGCCGTCGAATACCGCGTTGGCGATGTCGGATGCCTCCGCTCGGGTCGGCACCGGCGAGTGCAACAGCGACTCCAGCATCTGTGTCGCTGTGATAGCGGGACGGCCATGAGCGACGCAGGCTTCGATGATCCGTTTCTGCAGATGTGGCAGCTCCTCGATGTCGCACTCGGCGCCGAGGTCGCCGCGGGCCACCATCACCGCCGAGGAAGCCTCGATGATCCCATCGAGGTTCTCCACCGCAGCATTGGTCTCGATCTTGGCGACGAGCAGCGGCCCGCGGGGGTGCGGCTCAACGCCCAAGCGCCGCATGTCGTGAGCGGAGCGGACGAACGAGAGCGCGACCATATCGGTGCCCAGGTCGATGAACGTGTCTGCCAGTTTCAGATCCTGGGGAGTGGGTGTGCTGATGCGCAGCTTGGACGAGTCGACATGGAGGCCAGGCCGGCCTTCGAGGTGGCCGCCGTGCAAGACCCGGCACTTGAGAGCGTTGGATGCCCGGTCCTCGACCATCAGCACGACGTTGCCATCGCCGAAGGAGAGCTGATCGCCGGGGCCTACGTCGGTCAGCAGGCCCTCATAGTCGACGACGATCCGATCTGCGGTGCTGGCATCGCCGTCGATGCCGAGCGAGAGCACGGCGTCTTGGGCGACCTCGCAGCCACCCTCGGGAAACGCCATGCAGCGCACCTTGGGTCCCGGCAGATCCACCAGGATCCCGATGTGGCGCCCGGATTCCTCCGAGATGGCGCGCAGCCGCCCAAACGTCTCGACTTGCTCGTCGAGCGTGCCGTGAGCCAAGCCGAGGCGCCATACATCGACACCCGCCTCGATCAGGGCTGTCATGGTCGCCGCGTCGCTGCAGGCTGGTCCGACGCTGGCGATGATCTTGGTCCGTCTTGCCATGTAGCACCACGGTACCGCTCCCGTCAAGGCACCCTGCTATGGGTTTCGACAGTGCCGGCTTCTTCTCCCAATAGGGTCAGCCGCCGTGGAACTCGTCTTCGTCCGTCACGGCCAGCCCGAACGAGTCGTGCGACACGATGGGCAACCCGCAGACCCGCCGTTGTCGGCGATCGGCCGCCAGCAAGCTGCAGCCGTAGCGGGATGGCTGTCCGAGATGGGCGTCGACGCCCTCTACAGCAGCCCGATGCGGCGGGCGCTGCAGACCGCCGAGGCCATCGGCGGCGCGACCGGTCTGGTGCCGACCGTGCGAGACGGCCTCAGCGAGTTTGACCGAGACTCCCCCGCGTACGTGCCCATGGAAGTTCTCAAGGAGACCGACCGCGAGCGCTGGGACGAGCTGGCGACTGGCTCGTTCGGCGATGCGGAGCGCACGGCGCAATTCATCGCCACGGTCAACCATGCCATCGACGAAGTAGTCGCCGATCACCGCAGCCAGCGCGTCGCCCTGGCATGCCACGGTGGGGTCGTAAACGCCTATCTGGCTCGCTGCTTGGGCTTCGACGCCGACACATTCCTGCGCTTCGACGTCGACTACACCTCGGTCACCCGCGTCTTCGCGTCAAGCCATGGTCACCGCAGCGTCCTGTCGGTCAACGAGCGCACCCACCTGCGAGGCCGCCCCGACCTCGCCATAGGCCTGTAGACATCGCTCGGGGCGCCGAGTGCGCAACGAACGCTGCGGCATCCCCTGACATTCGCCTGCCGTCAGGTGCCGGCGCAGCGCATCAGATGCAGAGCGGTTTGGTCAGCTGGTCGAGCGAACTGCTGTGTCGAGATGCCGAGCATCGAAGGCATCCCATGGGAGCGGCGGCGGCAGCGCCTCGCCATTGCCTTGCAGGTCCGCCACGATGTCGTCGACCAGCGCACGAATGCCGCGGAGGCATTCCGCCTCCGTTGGAGCGATGTGGCTCACCAGCAGAAAGCCGTTGCACACGCCAATCCAGGCATCATCTTCGTCCGACCAGGAAGCTCGATACAGGTACCGAGGATCATCCACTGTCGCCCTCCATCAAGTCGATCGCACGCAGAACCTGCCGCACCTAGTACGGCTTCGCGTTTCCACTTCCGGACCAAGAACTACCACTCGTCGCAGCCAAACAGGTACCCGGGACTGGTCACCGCGCTCACGACCCTCGTCTTCCGCCGCCCAGTCAACCGGGCCGTCTCGCTCTTCCACTGGAGCTTGGCCCAGTCCGTTAGGTTGCCGTGATGCTCTCGTGGAACGAGATCAGGGTGCGTGCTGCCCAGTTCGCTACGAACTGGGCGGACGCTTCCCACGAGAAGGGCGAGACGCAGAGCTTCTATGACGCGTTCTTCGATGTGTTCGGTAAGCGGCGGCGAGATGTGGCGCGTTACGAGGAGCATGTCAAGAAGCTGGACAACAAACATGGGTTCATCGATCTGTTCTGGCCCGGCGTGCTGCTGGTGGAGCAGAAGAGTGCTGGGCGCAGCCTGAGGGCTGCCGCTGAACAGGCAGGCGCCTATTTCGACGCCATCGCGGAGCGTGAGCGGCCTCGCTATCAGCTGCTGTGCGACTTCAAGACGTTCGAGTTGCTGGACCGCGACACACGCGAGGAGATCCGGTTCTCGCTGGCCGACTTGCCGGATCAGGTCGAGAACTTCGCGTTCATCGTGGGTCAGCGGCGTCGGGCGCTTCGAGAAGAAGACCCGGTCAATATCGAGGCATCGGAACTCATGGGCCGCCTGCACGACGCGCTCGACGAGTCGGGCTACCGGGGCGACGATCTCGAGCGGTTCTTGGTGCGAATGGTTTTCTGCATGTTCGCCGACGACTCGGGGATCTTCCCCCGCCAGGACATGTTCCTGCATCTCGTGGAGGAACGCACCTCGGTCGACGGTGCTGATTTGGGCCTTTGGCTTACGCGGCTGTTCGAGGTGCTGAACAAGCCGACTGAGCAGCGGCAGCTCAAGCTGGACGAGGACCTGGCCAAGTTCCCCTATGTGAACGGCGAGCTGTTCGCCGAGCGGCTGTCGATCCCCGACTTCGACAGCGGCATGCGTACAGCGCTGCTGGACGCGTGCCGGTTCAACTGGTCCAAGACATCGCCGGCGATCTTCGGCGCACTGTTCCAGTCGGTGATGGAGCCGATCGAACGCCGCTCCCAAGGCGCCCACTACACCACCGAGCAGAACATCTTGCGGGTGATCGAGCCGCTGTTCCTGGACGACCTGCGGGCAGAGTTCGACGCCCTCGCCGCCAAACACAGCGGCGAAGTCGTGGCCGAGCTCTACCGGTTCAGGGACCGGCTCGGCGAGCTGCGCTTCTTTGACCCGGCGTGCGGTTGCGGCAACTTCTTGATCATCGCCTACCGCGAACTTCGACTGCTCGAGATCGATGTTCTCGATGAGATCGCGGCTCGCACCCGGCTGTCGGCTCAGCAGGTGATGCCATTCGAGGTCAAGTCAGTCATCGATGTTGACCAGTTCTACGGCATCGAGATCAGCGAGTTCCCCGCACGCATCGCCGCCACCTCGCTGTGGATGATGGACCACCTCATGAACCGGGAGCTCGCCGACACCTTCGGCGAACCATACGTGCGCATCCCGCTCGAGAAATCACCCCACATCGAAGTCGGCGACGCACTGGAAATCGACTGGACTGCATTCCTGCCGCCCGCCGAGTGCTCCTATGTGTTCGGCAACCCACCGTTCATCGGCGCCAAGTACCAGAACACTGAACAGCGGGCGCAAGTACGCCGCATCGCCCAGCTCGGCGGCAGCGGCGGAACACTTGACTACGTCACCGCATGGTTCATCCGCGCCGCCCAATATGTGCGCCAAACGGACACCTCAGCCGGCCGAGGCCAACGGCCGCCCCGGATCGGCTTCGTCGCCACGAACTCGATCACTCAAGGCGAACAAGTCGCGCAGTTCTGGCCGATCATCTTCGATCGGCACGACTTGGAGATCTCATACGCCCACCGACCATTTGCGTGGGGCTCCGACGCCCGAGGCAAGGCACACGTTCACGTCGTCATCCTCGGCCTCGACCCCGCCGAGCACGCTCCCGCGAAGAGGCCGCTATACGCCTATACCGACATCAACGGCGAACCCCTCGTCGGCATCTGCCGAGCCATCACGCCCTACCTGCTCGACGGCACCAGACTCAAGAGCCCGCATCAGCTCGTCAAGTCGGAGAGCCGGCCGATCAACGGCATGCCTCGTCTCAGGATCGGATCAAAGCCAATCGACGGCGGCCACTACATCTTTGACTGCGATGAAATGGCCTCGCTTCTGGTTCAGGAGCCGGGTGCAGAGATGTACTTGAGGCCCTACATCGGCGCACGCGAATATCTGCAAGGTGGCGAACGCTGGATTCTGGCTTTGCAGGACGCTGATCCAAGCGAGCTGCGACGGCTCCCGCTGATACGGGAGCGAATCGCTGTCGTGCGCAGTGAGCGTCTTGCCAGCAAGAGCAAGCCGACACAGCAACTCGCAGAGACACCAACGCTGTGGCACGTGAACGTCATCCCGCGTGCGCCATTCCTCGTAGTACCGAAGGTCAGCTCGGAGCGGCGCCACTACGTGCCCTGTGGATGGATTAAGCCACCATTCGTGCCCAGTGATCTGCTGTTCGTTCTGATCGACGCCACTTTGGCGGACTTTGCGATCGTGAGTTCGGCGATGCACATGGCCTGGATGCGCACCGTGGCCGGACGTCACGAGAGTCGGTATCGCTATTCAGCCGGTGTCGTGTACAACACTTTTCCTCTGCCAGAGGGATTCGGCGAGGCTCGTCATGCCACCAAACTGGACGTCCCGGCGCGGGCGGTACTCAATGCGCGCGCGGCACATCCGGACGCGACACTCGCAGACCTCTACGACCCTGACCTCATGCCGCCGGATCTACGCAGAGCACACCGTGACCTGGACCGAGCCGTCGACCGCCTCTACCGCGGCCGGCCTGCCTTCAAGTCCGAGTCCGAACGACTCCAGCACCTCTTCGGCCTCTACGAACAGATGACCAGTACGCTCCGCCCTTGATCACGGACGGCGCGTCCGTCGTGGCGTTTCGATGCACCAACAGCAAACATGCCAACCCTTTGACACGTTGATAGGGCCGTGGGAGGCCCGTTGCCTTCCGTCTTGCACTCCGAGGAAGACAGTCACCTGCGCAGCCGCCGCGGGAGGCGTCGAACCAACAACCGACTGTCGTCACGGAGTTTCGTTCGCACGACCTACGCCTTCGAGCACGAACGCCGAGAAGTTCGAGAATGACATTGCCTTGAGGCTGCATTCCTCGGTGCCAAAGTCCGTGCTCTCGCCGTGCAGGACTTGGTGTCGGTTCAACTCAGAGAATGTGCTGGGTCGGTTTCTGGCGTTCAGGACCAACGGCCAGCCGTTCCACATCAGTCCCATGAACAGTTCGCGCAAGATGCCCTCCTGAAACTGTTCGCCGACATCATCGGGGTGAGCGATCATGTTGGCGCTGTAGATGCTCTTGCCGAGGATCTCTTGGCAGATCCAATCAGCTTGTGTCAGAAACAGGACCACCGACGAGTGGTACCGCTGGTGCCGATGCGCATCGAAAGCCTCGCTCAGGACGCTCGTGCGATGCCGGAACTGCTTGACCAGTCTCGCTTCGATATCGGGTGCGTCCTGGCGAAACATCTCGTAGCCGATCTCATGCGCTGACTCGGTTTGCTCTTCGGCTTCTTGGAATGCCCGGGCCCAGATACTGTGTTGCATCAGCGATTTGTCAGGCGTCGGGTACCACCCATGCCGGGCAAGTGTCCGTACCATTTCCGGTTCCAGCATCCCTGCACGCGTGAGCGAGTCTGCACTCTCGCCGATGTCATCGATTGCGGCGATCTTGAAGACCTGCACCCCTTCCATCGCCTGACGTATCGAGTCCTGATTTTCTTGGATCCATCCGTTGAGTCGTTGCCAGCTCCTGGCAAGACCATCGGCGAAGCCCTGAACTGGATCAGTCATTCACATCCCCGGGTCGCACGAATTCCCACGCTATGTGGGTGTGAGCGCCTGTCGGGCATCGCGTTCTGCCCTCATCGAATTGAGCGTTCGCACTCATGCTGTTGGTTGTGCTCCTGACAGGCCCCGATCTTGCGGGATTCGGGCTGCAGTCCAGCGCTGTAACGGCACGAGTGGGGCGGTCCTGCAATCCAGTCACTTTGCCGTGATGCTCGGAGATCGTCGTGCCGCGAGGATGCGGCTTCACTCGGTGGGATCGGTAGTGCCGTCGTAGTCGGCGGCCAACGCTATGACAGCGGCAGCGATGTCATCGCCGGATCGTCGGCTGCTCAGCAGTCGGCCGATGTCCGAGCAGACCGCTTCGACCCAGTCCCGCTCGAACTGGTACGACTCGGTGTCTGCGAAGACCTGGTCGCACAGGCTGACCAGAGCGCCCGTGCTGCGGTTGCCGGTGGCGTCAGCGAGTTCGATGATGTCGGCTATGTCGCGGCCACGACCGGACATGAGCTTGAGAGCCAGCAGTATCCGAGGGCTCGCCCCGCGAACCAGCAAACACCTGCCTTCGTAGATCGGATCGAATGCCGACGGCGGCAGTTCCGCTTCGACGAAGCCGGCTGCTTGATTGTTGATCCAATTGGCAGCGATGTTGCGGCGCCGCGCCACCGCGGAGGCTGCCTCCAGCACTTGAGGTGGAATCTCGGCCGTGGCGACATCGACATCCTGGGTCATCCGCCCATCGAACAGCGCCCCCATTGCGACGCCGCCGATCACATACAGCACGTACATCACGCCCGGCGAGGCTTCCTCAGACAGCACATCGTCGACCTCTTCGAAGAGATCGAGCATCTCTGCGAATGTGCGCTGAGGGAGATCGCTCACGGGCTCGTGGGCGCAGTTCGCCGGCGGCGCTGCGATGCGATGCCGACGAACTCCCGGTCGAACCAGACGCGGTGGTAGGCGCAGGCAGCGGGGGCGTCAGCGATGGTCTGTTCCCAGATGAAGCCCTCCATGACGCTATGCCTGCCCCACGCAATGTCGACCTCCGATCGGTGGTCGAACACCCAAGCCGGCACCGGGACGCCGTCACGGTCACAGAGCGCATGAACTACCGCCGCGATGCGGCACAAGTCGGCGGCGTCTTCGCCCGTCGGCGCATCAGCGATCATGGCGCTGCGCTCATCAGGCCACGCATCCCACTCGCGGACGAAGAACGTCAGCGGCACATGCTCGCGTTTGCCTGGCTCAGCCATGGCCTGGGGAAGGTCGGCCGCCCGCACTCGCCCGTAGACCGGCACCGCTGCACGCGCATATCGCTGAGGTCGAATCCGAACCGGCATCTCTTACCCCCGGCAGCCGCAATCGTACCGTCGCTCCCTGCCGCACCTTCCACGACCTTCGTGTCGGCGGCCTGCGGCAGTGGTCAGTTCAACTGGGCCCACAGGCGGGTTGCTGCCTGGTTGAGGTGTTCGGCGTCGCTGCCGCCGAATTGGTCGGCGGCGGATTCCAGCACCTGCGCGCCCTTGTCGGGCCGTCCCAGCGTCGCGAGCGCTTGGCCGAGACGCATGAACTCGTCGATCGGGCAGCCGGGCAGCCGCGTGAGCAGCTCCAGCACGGCCACCAGCGACGGTGCATCGGGTTGGCGCAGGTGCAGCGTGCGCAGGTTATTGAGCATTCGCAGCAGGATCGCCTCGGACGGGGTCGGCTGCAGGAACGCATCGTCGAACGCCTGGCGCGACTCGAAGCGGGCGAAGATCGCTGCGGCACCGGCCCGGTCGATGATGCGGCCGCCGAATGCGTCGATGAAGGTGTCGGGATCGGGTGTGCCGACCAGGAAGTGGCCTGGCATGCCGACGCCGTGCAGATCGAGGCTTGCGCGGCGGGCTACTTCGATCGTGACGACAGCAAGCGTGATCGGTATGCCCATCCGCCGCGAAACCACCAGGTCGAGGTAGCTGTTCGCCGGGTCGGCAAAGCGGCCCCGATTCGGGCCGAAGCCTTCTGCGTTGAAGAGCAGCTCGACGACTGCGGTTGGCGTTGGCTCGCGCACCGCGTTGGCGAGACGGTCCAGTTCGGCCAGCGCCGCTGCCTCGTCCACCTGATCCGCCCGGCAGTGAGCAGCGATGGCCAGCGCCGCCCGGTCCAGCGGCACCGGTTCGCTGGCTGCCCACCGAGCGAAAGCATCCGCTGGCGAAGGCTGATCTCCGGAGGGTTCCAGTGCTCGTGCGTCGCCGTCCGACATCGATGCGACGGTACCGGTGGCAGCGCCGGGCGCCATGTACCGGCTTGCGCGTACCGGCCTCCGCGTGCCGGTTGTCGCGTACCAGCCTCCACGCACCGGCTGCCGTGTGCCGGCTGTCGTGCCGGCTTCGGTGTACCGGGCCTGATGCGTCACGCCCTCTGCCTCTGTGAGCCGAGCGGCGATACTGACGCTGTGACGTCGGCGCACCCGTTCCTTGACGAACCCGGGCCGGTGCCGATAGCCCACCGCGGCGGCAGTGCCATGTGGCCGCAGAACACCATGGCTGCCTTCGAAGGCGCTGTCGGCCTCGGCTACCGCTACCTCGAGACCGATGTGCAGGCGACCTCTGACGGCGTCCTCGCGGTCTTTCACGACGACGAGCTCGCACCGACGTCGGACAGTGTCGGGCGCATCTCGGAGATGACCTGGAGCGACGTGTCGGCAGCTCGCATCGGCGGTGAGCCAATCCCCCGCCTCGAGGAGCTGCTCGACGCATTCGATGATGTGCGCATCAGCATCGACCCCAAGACCGATGCGGCCGTCGAACCGCTCATCGCCGCACTCAGGCGGCCGGGCGTGCTCGACCGTGTGTGCATCGGCTCGTTCTCCGACGAACGCCTCGAGCGCGTCGACGAGGCGTTCGGCGATGCGGCGTGCCTCAGCTTCAGCCCACGGGAGATCGCTCGGCTCCGGATGATGAGCCTGACCGGGCGCACGGCACGGCCGCGCCGCCCGCTGCGGTCCGGTTCCGGCAGCCGCCGACGGGCAGAGCGCACACCCCAGGACCCTCAGCACGCAGGTGAGACTCGCCGCGACCGGCCGTTCCGAGGGCGCATCGCCTCGATCCCGCCGCGGCAAGGCCCGATCCCACTCGCGACCCGACGGCTGGTCGACTACGCGCATCGCGCCGGGGTGGCGGTACATGTGTGGACCATCGACGATCCCGTCGAGATGGACCGCCTGCTCGATATCGGTGTCGACGGCGTGATGACCGATGAGCCCACCGTGTTGCTCGAAGTGCTGGCCGGGCGAGGCCAGTGGCCCGAGCCAGGCGACCGCACCGGCACCACGCCCGAGCCGCCCACCAGCTCACCGGCGGGAGAATGAGCGCATGAAGCCAGCACTCAACCTCGCAAGCGGGACGCACGAGGCGGGGGCATGAGCTTCGGCGCCATCGACGCGACGCTGGTCGGCGAGCTGTCGCAGATTGTCGGGGAGGCACACGTCCTGACCGATCCCGAGATCACTGCGGGCTACGTCGTCGACTGGACACGCCGCTTCACCGGCTCGACGCCGCTGGTGGTACGCCCTGGCGACACTGCCGAGACCGCCGCCGTGATGAGCGTGCTGGCCGCTGCGGGCATTGCCGTCGTGCCACAGGGAGGCAACACCGGTCTCGTCGGCGGCAGCGTGCCGCTCGCTGGCGAGGCGGTGCTGTCGATGCGCCGGCTCAATGTCTGCGAACCGGTGGACGAGCTCGCGACCCAGGTGACATTGGGCGCGGGGGTGACCCTGGCCGACGCCCAGGCCCACGTCGCTGCGTCGGGCCTCAGCGTCGGCGTGGACCTTGCAGCGCGCGACTCGGCGACGATCGGCGGGATGGTCGCCACCAACGCCGGCGGCATCAACGTGCTGCGTTACGGCGCCATGCGGGCTCAGGTCGTCGGCATCGAAGCGGTGCTCGCCGACGGGACGGTCGTGAGCCACCTCGCAGGCTTGGAGAAGGACAACACCGGTTACGACCTGGGGAGCCTGCTGGCGGGCAGCGAAGGCACGCTCGGCATCATCACGCGCGTACGGCTGCGGCTGCACCCCACCCAGCCCGAGCGTGCCACCGCCCTGCTGGCCTTCGAGTCAGCCGCCGACGCTGTCATTGCGGCCGCCGCGTTACGTCGCAGCGTCGCTTCCCTGCATGCGCTTGAAGCTGTCTTCGAGGGAGCGATGGCATTGGTGTCGTCCCATCTGGGCATCGCACCTCCCGTCGGGAGCCTGGACGACGACGGGGCCGGCAATTCTGGCGGCGGCGCGGCATGGCTGATTGCCGAGGCCGCGGCGCGCACCGATCCGAGCGACGAACTCGGCACCGCCGTCGCTGAGCTGGATGATCTCGTCGTCGACGCGGCGGTGGCGCTCGAGCCTGCTGCGCGACAGCGACTGTGGGCATTCCGTGAGAACGTGACCGAGGCGATCTCTGCTGCAGGAATCCCTCACAAGCTGGATGTGACACTGCCGGCTGCTCGCCTCGCCGAATTCACCGACGGCGTCGAGGCCGTGATCACCGCAGTCGATCCTGAAGCGCAGCCGCTGCTGTTCGGTCATCTCGGCGACGGCAACGTACACGTCAACGTGCTGGGCCCCGGTGGAGCTGAGCCTGCCGATGAGGTGGACGGAGCCGTGCTGCGCTATGTCGCCGAAATGGGCGGCAGCATCTCGGCCGAGCACGGCATCGGCACCGCCAAACTCGCCGAGCTGCACCTCAACCGCTCTGAGGCCGAGCTGGCGGCGTTCGGCGCGATCAAACGAGCGCTTGACCCCGCCGGTTTGCTCAATCCCAACGTTCTGCTGCCCTGAGGCGGCATGTTCTGCCGCGCAGGAGGCGGCGGCAGACCTGCGGGTCTACCGTTCGGGCAATGAGCCGCCCGCACGTCCCGTTTGCCACCCGGTACGCCCGCAGCGGCATGGTGTGCAGTGTCGACCACCTTGCAAGCGAGGCCGGCGTGTCGCTGCTGCGCGCCGGCGGCTCAGCGGCAGACGCAGCAGTGGCCGCCTCGGCCGTGCTCGCCGTGACCACCCAGCACATGTGCGGCATGGGCGGCGACCTGTGGGCGCTCGTCCACGACGCCGACGGCACGGCCCCCGCCGCGCTCAATGCGAGCGGTCGAGCCGGGAGCGGCGCCGACCCCGATGCCCTGCGTGCCGAAGGCCGCACGCGCATGCGTTTCCGCTCCGACATTCGCAGCGTCCCGGTGCCCGGGTGTGTCGACGGCTGGCTGAGCCTGCACGAACGGTTCGGCCGCGCCCCGCTGTCGGAGGTGTTCGCGTCGGCGATCGACCTCGCGAGCGGCGGCTTCCCGCTTTCGCCCCATGGTGCAGCTGCGGCGTCGATGCTCGACGGCATCGCAAACGCCGACGACTACTCCCCTCGCAGCCAGCCAGGAGATCTCATCACCAGGCCCGGTGTCGCCGTAGCGCTGCAGGGAATTGTCGACGGGGGCCGAGAGGCTTTCTACGAGGGCGACTTTGCGCGGGATCTCATCGAGCTGGGCGGCGGCGAATTCACCACGGCCGACGTGGCCCGCTCCCACGCCGACTGGGTGACGCCGCTGCGTGCCGATGCGTGGGGGCACACCCTGTGGACCGTGCCGCCGAACTCGCAGGGCTACCTCACGCTGGCGGGCGCATGGATTGCCTCAGGTCTGGACCTGCCCGCAGACCCTGATGACCCGCTGTTCGCACACCTGCTGGCCGAGGCCGCCAAGCAGGCGGGCTGGGATCGTCCCGCGGTGCTGTCGCAGGACGCTGACGGCGCAGCGCTGATCGCACCTGAGCGGCTGGCGCCGCGCCGCGCCGCAATCTCGCCCGACGCAGCGGCAGTGCTCGGTTCGGGCACCGGTACTGGCGACACGATGTACCTCGCGGCGGTGGATGCCGATCGCATGGGCGTTTCGCTGATCCAGTCGAATGCCGGGGGCTGGGGCGTGGGGCTGTGGACGCCGACGCACCGGATCAGCCTGCACAACCGAGGCATCGGCTTCAATCTCGTCGCGGGCCACCCAGCCGAGTACGGGCCGGGGCGGCGCCCTCCTCACACGCTCGCCCCGGCGATAGTCCAGCGCGCCGACGGTTCGCTGCGCTCGGTCGTGGGAACAATGGGAGGCGACGCCCAGCCACAGGTGCTGCTGCAGGTGCTGGCCCGCACTCTGTGCGCCTGCGAAGAACCGGCGACAGCCATCGGCTCGGGACGCTGGCGCTGGGGCGCCGCCGAGGGAACCGGCTTCGACACCTGGGCCGATCCCGGCAATCTCCAGCTGTACATCGAGGGCCACGCGCCGTGGTCGACCAGCGACGGCATTGCCGACCTCACCCGGCGCGGCCACCGGGTCGGCACCGACGCCCCGCACGACAACTCCTACGGGCACGCCCATCTCATCGAGGTGCACGACGGCGTGCTCGCCGGAGCGGCGGATCCACGGGCGCTCACCGGCGCTGCCAGCGGCTACTGAACCCGAACGCAGTCGAGCGCCCTCAGTAGACGCGCGGGCAGGTCAGCCTCCGCGGGAATAAGCCTCTTGTTTCCCGCTCTAGTTCGCTGCGCTCACGGGCCGCTCGGGCCACGGCTTCGCCTGCGGGCTCAGCCTCCTAGCGCGGCATCGGCTCGGCAACCTCGAGCCGGGAGGGGCCGAGCGAGCGCGCGACGAACAGAGCTGCGTAGGCACGGTCGCGCAAGTCGGCTGCTTCGAGGGCATGGGTGGGATAGCTGGCCACGCCCATCGAGAGCGTGACGCCGGTGTGATACGAGCGTGCAGCGACCTCACGGCGAACCCGATCGGCGGCCCACACCGCACCGCCGTGAGGCGTGTCGTCGAGGATTGCGGCCAGAATCCCGCCGGTGCAATGGCAGACGCTGTCGGACTCGCGCAGCGTGCCACGCACCAAGCGTGCCGCGAGCCGTTGGGCGACCCGGGCCTGTGTACTGCTGAGCCCCTCGAATCCGTCGACTTCGAAGAACACCACCGAAAGCGGCTGCAGGGCGCGCCGAGCCAACGCCAGCTTGCGGTCGAGCAGGAGCGCGAAGACACGCACGTCGGGGAGTCCCGTAACGGGATCCAGCACAGAGTCGAATACGCCGGGGGTAGAGCCCCCGGCGCCATGGCGAGCCATGGCGTGCCAGAGTGCCACCTTCAAGCGATCCGCACAATGCCCGCTGTAGCGTCGGCGCATGCGCATCGCACGACATCTCCTTGACGGCCAGCCGGCGCTGGCCGTCGTGACCGACGACGGCCTGGCGACACTGCAGACCGCCCACACCGACCTGACGTCGCTGCTCGACGCATGCGACGGCAACGTGGTGGCTGCGGTCGACGCCATGGCGACGGGTGCAGTGACGCCGCTCGACGAGGCCGACCTGCTGTCACCTGTGGGGCGCCCGCCAACCATCCTCGCTACCGGGCTCAACTATCGGGCTCATGCAGCCGAGGGCGGTCGGGAGCCCCCATCGGTGCCGATGATCTTCAACAAGCACCACAACTGCATTGTCGGACCTGGCGACCCGATCCACATCCCCGCAGCCGCGCCCGACGTGGTCGACTACGAGGGAGAACTGGCGGTCGTCATCGGGCGCGCTGCCCGGGCCGTGTCGGCGGCCGATGCGCCCGACTACATCGCCGGCTACACGATCATGAACGATGTCAGCGTGCGGGATTGGCAGCGAGCGAGCCCGACGATGATGATGGGCAAGTCGTGGGACACCCATGGGCCGTGCGGCCCGTGGATGGTGACCAGCGATTCGATTGACCCACACGGGTGCCGCCTCGTCACCGAGGTCAGCGGCGAGGTCCGCCAAGACGCCAAGACCGACGATCTCATCTTCAACTGCTACGAGATCGTCGAGCACCTCTCGACGGCATTCACGCTCGATCCGGGCACGATCATCGCCACGGGAACGCCGTCGGGTGTGGGTCTGTATTTCGACCCGCCGCGCCTGCTCAGCCCGGGCGACGAAGTGTCCATCACGATCGAAGGCATCGGCACGCTGACAAATCCCGTCATCGCGGAGCCCAACGCCTAGACAGCACTTGTGATGCCGTCGGGCCCCAGCACAGCGGCCGCATCGGGAACGGCGCAGCCCGACGTGCGGGAGCGCTACGAATTCAGCTTCTCCGTGGATGCAGGAAAGGCACTCGGACGCGTGGGCGGCAAGGGCGCCTTGGGACCGGTGCTCTACGACGGCTCGGTGATCTGGCGGGCCACCGACACGCCCGCTGGCGAGGCCACGCTGCACATCACTCGTGCTGGACACGCTGTCGAGGTCGTCGGGTGGGGACCGGGCGCGGCGGATGCCGTTGCCGGAGTGCCGGCACTGCTGGGTGCTCACGATGAGCCCGCGGCCCTTGTCCCCCACGACAGCATCGTTGCGGGCTGGGTCCGTCGCTGGCCCCAGCGCCGCCTCACCGCTACTGGCACGGTCTGGGAGCATGTCGTTCCAACAGTGTGCGGCCAGAAGGTTCCCGGGCTCAACGCCCGGAACTCATGGCAGGGCATCCTGCGGCGATGGGGTCGCCGCCCGCCAGGACCGGCACCGGACATGCTCCGTTTGCCGCCTGCCCCCGAGGTCATGGCGTCGCTCGCCTACCACGAATTTCACCGCTTCGACATCGAGCGCCGGCGCGCCGAGGCGATCATCGCCTTCGCCCGGCGGGCCGGCACGCTCGAGAGCGTGGCACGGCTGTCGCCCACCGAGGCCCGCAACCATCTTCAGACCGTCAGAGGCATCGGACCGTGGACGGCGTCAATCGTCGTGCTGCTCTGCCACGGCGATCCCGATTCGGTGATCGTCGGCGACTACCAGATCCCCAACTACGTCACCTGGCACCTGGCCGGGGAACGGCGCGGCGACGACGCCCGGATGCTGGAACTGCTCGAGCCCTACCGCGGCCAGCGTGCCCGTGTACAAGGACTGGCCAAGTCCGCCGGGGCACCCCCGCGCCACGGCCCACGAATGTCCCTGCAAGACCTGCAGGGGCGATAGCCGGCTAGCCCAGCAGCGCCTCGGGAATCTCGACCAACTTGGCGCGCAGGTATTCCCCCAACGCCTTCGCCTGCGGGTCTTGCCGGGTCGACGCTGCCACGCCTTCTTCGAGCAGCCCGTGGAAAATGAAGTTGAGGCTCCAGATATTTGGCAGGTCGTAGCGATCTACTCGGTGCTCGGCGGCTTCGGGCATGAGCTGCGCGAGCCGTTCGACGGTCAGGAAGTCGGACAGCCACCAGAAGGCCTCAGCCGAACGGGCGAAGATCCCCAGATTCGCATTCGGGCCCTTGTCGCCCGAGCGTGTGCCGTACAGCGTGCCGAGCGGCACCGTGCGTGTCGGCCCGCCCGCTGGCTCTACCCGCTCGGGGGGCGCCACCGCCACTCCGGAGAAACTGGCGCCGGAGACACTGGCGTCGGGAGGGGTGCTGTCGACCACGGTCCGGCGACCGTCCACCACGACCTGCATGGGGACCAGCTCCGCGTCGACCAGCGCTGGCCAGTACACCCCGAAGGGCTGGCCTGGACCCGGGCCTCCCCCGGTGCCGAACATCCCAGGAATCGAGCACAGGCCGATCTCGGTGCCTGCATTCGAGAACGCACGGCCGACCTTGCGCTCGTCGGGGTCCTTCACGACGATCTTGTAAACGGCAACGGCTTCCTCGTTGGTGCCGGGGTCGGCCTTGTGCGTCGGCAGGAATTTGCGCACCACGGTCTCGTAGTCGGCAGGGCTGTAGGGGCACGCATGCCAGAACTGGCGCTCGATGAGTTCGGCCTTGTGCTCGATGTCGAGGCCAGTCAGCCCGATGGAGATCTGATTGCGGAATCCGCCCTGGTAGTTCATGGCCACCTTGAGCGTGGGTGGTGCGGGCTCGCCGCGGACGCCGCTGATGCGGACCCGGTCGCGCCCGATCTGGGTCAGCTCGATGGTGTCGAAACGGCTCACCACATCGGGGTTGAGGTAGCGCTCGCTCTGGATCTCGTACAGCAATTGCGAGGTGATCGTGCCGACCGACACCTCGCCGCCGGTGCTCGAGTGCTTGCCGATCACGCTGGAGCCGTCCGCTGCCACCTCGGCCCACGGGAATCCCGGATAGGTCATGTCGGCGATCTCGGTGAAGAAGCTGTAGTTGCCACCCGTGGCCTGCCCGCCGCACTCGATCACGTGCCCCGCAACGATCGCGCCGGCCAGCGCGTCCCAGTCGTCACGGGTCCAACCGTGATGCCACGCCGCGGGCCCGGCCACGACGGCTGCATCAGTGGCGCGCCCGGTGATGACGATGTCAGCACCTTGATTCAGAGCCTCGACGATGCCCCAGCAGCCGATGTACGCGTTCGCGGTCACGATCCGATCGGCCAGCTCGCCCAAGGGCTGACCGGTGTCGAGATGGGCGAAGTCGTTACCGGCCGTGATCAAGTCGCCCAAGCGGTCCGTCAGGTCGTCGCCGTCGACATAGGCGATGGATGGGTTGAGGCCCAGCCGGTCCGCGACCTCGGCCACGGCGTCGGCGCACCCCGAAGGATTCAGACCGCCGGCGTTGGTCACCACCTTGATGCTCCGGTCCAGGCAGGTGCCCATGACCTCCTCCATCTGGGTGACGAACGTGCGGGCGTAGCCGGCGCCGGGCCGCTTGGCCGCGATACGCGACAGGATCAGCATGGTCAGCTCGGCAAGCCAGTCGCCCGTGAGGGCATCGATAGGGCCACCGGTGACCATCTCGCGAGCGGCAGCGAGGCGATCCCCGAAGAAACCGCTGCAGTTGGCAATCCGGATGGGCGGCGCAGTCGTCGTGCTCATGTGGGGTGCTCGCCTTCTTCTATCGGGAGACTCAGGTTCTGTTCGGGGCTCGGGCGGGTGGCGCCCCGCTGTGGGGTGCTGGGGAGCCCAATGCTCGGATGCAGGGTAGGTCACCGCTCTGCCAGACTTCCCGCCATGGCGAACCCCGTGCTCCTGCTCCACGGCTTTACTGGCTCGGTGGCGAGCACTTGGCAGCCGACCGGGATCATCGATCTGCTGACCGACGGCGGACGCGAGGTCATCGCGTGGGATCTTCCTGGACACGGCTCGGCGCGCAAGCACCACGATCCCGCCGGGTATGCCGACATGGAGTCCAAGCTGGTCGAGCGGCTGGCCTCGGAGTTCGGTGATCAAACTGTCGACGGTGTGGGCTTCTCGATGGGATCGCGCACGCTGCTGGTCATGGCGGCGATGGCACCCGAGCGCTTCGGTCGCCTGGTCGTCTCAGGCGTCGGCCGGAACCTGTTCGAACGCGACGACGAACAGGCCGAACGCATCGCGCGCGGCGTCGCCGGCGAAGCCGAGGCCGATGATGTCCACGCCCAGACCTTCGCCCGCTATGCCGCCGAGCCGGACCAGGACGGCCAAGCGCTGGCGGCGTTCATGCGCCGCAAGCACGCACCGCTCGGAGCCGCCGAGTTCGCACGCATCACCCATCCGGTGCGAGTGGTCCTCGGCACCGAAGACTTCGCAGGCCCGGCGGATCCGCTCCTCGATGCCTTGGGGGATGCTTCATTCACCGCGCTGCGGGGCTGCGATCACTTCGCCACGCCCAAGAACTTCGGCTTTATCGACGCGGTGATGGAACACCTCGAGGTTTTCTGAGCCCTGCGGCCCGCGGCCGCGACACCAGCTCACGGCTGTTTACAGCGACGGCGCCCGCTTGCAGCGCCATCTCCCGCTCGGTTTCATCGACGTCGTAATGGTCACCCTGGAATGCAGCGCGCCGCTTGCCGATGAGCGCCGCGAACCGGTGCAGCTCGTCATAGCTCTCGTCGGAGACGAGGTGGGCCCAGCGGCGGCCGCGCCACTGCCAAAGAGCGTCGTCGACGAGTATGGTCACCGGTCCAGCTTGGCGCACGGAAACCCGGATCGAACCTTCTTCTCGTCTCAGGCACAGCTCCCCTTTCATCTAAGAGCATGCCTCCTAGATTCCGGGGGAAGCCCAGCAGCCCGCATCACAGCGGGCCCAACCCGACGACTGGTGGATGGTCGCCTATCCGCGCTGCCCCTGAAAGTCTTGGAAAGTGCGAGAGGGCGCCAGCGCTGCGCTGCGCGTGCGGCAACCCGGTCGGGAAGCGCAGCGACGGCACATACTGCGAACGCTGCCTGACATGTCAGAAGCGGATCGAAACGGAGCCGGCGCGCGGTCGGCTCAGCGACGAAGTAGCTCCCGAGACGTGCCCACGATGCGACAGCGAAGCCCATGCGGGCGAGCTGGCAGCGTTCGGCGCGTGCGCCCGATGCCACGACGCGGAAGCTGAGCAATGAGCCCGAAGCCCGCCCGATCCCGAAGCGATGAAGTCGAGGATGCGCAGATACAGCGTGCGATGCGAACGTGTCGGCTCATCACCGCAGCCGTCATGCCAGGCGAGAACCTGCGCGCCGTGCTGTTGATCTCGCAGCGCAACCGCCCCAGCGTTCCCGAGCTGGCGGCCTTCCTGCGCGCAACCGCTGACGCCTTCGAGGCCGCCGCGACCGGCGAGGCCGCATCGTGAGCATCCCGCCCGCACCCCAACACGCACGCGATTGCGCTCCGCCGCGAAACGCGCGAGAGTTCCGCCCGCTGAAGACACCGCGTGCCCGCTAGTGGGCCGCGCCAGCCGCTACGAGCGGGCACCGGGTACATGGTTCCCTCCTGCGGCTGGCGCGGTGTCTTCAGCGATTCACCCCGATCTCCCGCTAGGAGGGAACCACCATGCCCAGAGCCGCCATGCCCAGGCGACTTCTCGGCGCGCTGTGCGCGATGCTCACAGCCGCCGCGCTGCTGGCAGTGACAGCGCAGCCCGCCGCTGCTGAGTCCGGTGGTGCCCGCTGGCCCGCAGACATGAAAGCCTGCGCCGGCGCGACCGCCGTCGTCGTCGCGTCCGACCCCGCCGCGCAATCCGACGTCTACAGCGCCGTCACCCTCGCCGGAGTGCTCGACACGTCATGTCTGATCGACGCCGGAGCACGCGCCGCAGCCATGCCCACCGCGTCTGTCGCGCTGCTCGACAGCGCAGCCGAGAGCGTCTACGTCGTGGGCGGCCTCGCCGCGGTGCCCGACGCCAAGCTGCACGGCCGCAGCATTCACCGCGTCGCGGGCGCCGACCGCTGGGCCACCGCACGCGCCGCGGGCGCCGTCGCCGAACAGATCGCCGCGGGCGACACGCTCGCATTCGCGAGCGTCAGCGCCCCACCCGCCGCCGCAGGATTCACCGCCATGTCCGGCGGCGGCTGGGGCGCGTGTGGGTTGCGCGTCGACGGCAGCCTCGCCTGCTGGCTTTACGACCGCGACAGCGATGCTGTGGTCAGCGTCGATCTGCCCGTGTCGGGGAAGTTCACCGCCGTGACCGGCCGCGGGTCCTGGGGGTGTGGGTTGCGCGTCGACGGCACCCTCGCCTGCTGGAAGCCCGACTACGACAGCGATGCTGTGGTCAGCGTCGATCTGCCCGTGTCGGGGAAGTTCACCGCCGTGTCCGCCGGCTGGTGGAACGACGGGTGTGGGTTGCGCGTCGACGGCACCCTCGCCTGCTGGCTTTACGACCGCCGCGACAGCGGTGCTGTGGTCAGCGTCGATCTGCCCGTGTCGGGGAAGTTCACCGCCGTGATCGACAGCGGGTCTGACGACGGGTGTGGGTTGCGCGTCGACGGCACCCTCGCCTGCTGGGAGTACGACTACTCCAGCGGTGCTGTGGTCAGCGTCGATCTGCCCGTGTCGGGGAAGTTCACCGCCGTGTCCGGCGGCGGGTCTAACGGGTGTGGGTTGCGCGTCGACGGCACCCTCGCCTGCTGGTGGCACCCCGATTACTTCGGCCCTCCCGCGCGCGGCGTCGATCTGCCCGTGTCGGGGAAGTTCACCGCCGTGTCCGGCGGCTGGAACGACGGGTGTGGGTTGCGCGTCGACGGCAGCCTCGCCTGCTGGCGGAACGCGGAAGGGGATGGCGACATGCAATCACTAATCGAGGACCCTGAGGACCGCGTTGTCGATCCGCCCGTGTCGGGGAAGTTCACCGCCGTGTCCGGCGGCGGGTCTAACGGGTGTGGGTTGCGCGCCGACGGCAGCCTCGAATGCTGGCGGTACGACCACGGCAGCAGGGCTGTGGTTAGCGTCGATCTGCCCGTGTAGGCCGCTGGCGAGTCGGAGGGAACTGTGGCGATGGGGAGCAGACGATTGCGTTGGGCGACTCTGGTTCCTGTGGCGCTCGTGACTGCCTTGGCGGCGCCGGCTGCGTCGGCGCATTCCGACGGGGAGTCGGGCGGTCCCGCCGGTGCGGCCGTCGTGATCGCCAACGAGACGTCGCTCGCTGACACTGCGGTGGCGGTGGGCATCGCCGCGTCGGAGCGCGGCACGTCGGTGGTCTTGGCCGAGTCCGCCGATGCCCTCGGGGAGCGTGCCGCCGGCAGCTTGGCAGCGCGGGTTCCGCAGCAGGTCACGCTGGTCGGCGGCGAATCGGTGCTGTCGTCAGCAGTGGGGCGGGAAATAGCGGGGCTGGCGCCAGGGGCTGATATCGAGCGCATCGCCGGCAGCAATCGGGTCGGCACATCCCTGATGGCGCTGCGTCGCATCACCGAAGCTTCGTCACCAGACTCGCTTGTCATCGTTCACGGCTGGACGCCCGCTGACATGGCGCACGGCGCTGCTGTCGTCGCGTCGGGCGGCGCCGACGGTCTGCTGCTTGCCAGCTGCGGGAAGCTGGAAGACGCGGTCTCCGCCGCAGTCGAGGGCAACCGCTTCAGGCGCATTGTGCTCGCTGGCATGCTCGCGACAGCCCGGTGTCCGAGCGGCGCGCTGATCGAGGAGGTGGTGGGATCCGGCGCCTTGGAACGCCATGAGGATTCCGAGCCCGTGGAGGTCGTGGCCGCGGCGAACGGGGGCCGGCTGCCGGCGGAACTGCACCGCGGCGTGCTCGTTGATGCAGCCAACCTGCGCGAATTGGCCGCCGGCGCTGCGGCCGCAGCTGGGGACCCGGGGACCTTGGTGCTGTACACGCATCGGGACCGTGTCTCCGAAGTGAGCGCGCTGACTCTGGTGGACTGGTATCCCGAGAGCCTGACGCTCATCGGCTCGGCGTCTTGGCTGGTCGAAGGCGTCGGTTCTGCCCGCCAAGACGACGCCCCGGGCGTGAGCACCTCGCGAACCGTCTATGAGTCGGTGGAGGCGGGCAATGCGCACATCTGCGGGCTCTTGGAGTCAGGGCAGATCGAGTGCTGGGGCGACCACCGCGACGGTCGCACCGAGGTGCCAGACGGCAGCTATCAGGCGGTTGCTGCCGGTTTCCGCCACACCTGTGCGCTCGACGCGAGCAGCCGGGTCGTCTGCTGGGGTCGGACCACCTACGGTCGGGCCAATCCGCCGAGCGGCAAATTCTCGACGGTCGCTGCGGGTTGGCAGCACAGCTGCGGCATCACCGAAGCCAAGAGCCTGCGGTGCTGGGGACGCGCGAGAGACGGGGCGACGTTCCCGCCGTCAGGCCAGTTCACCAGCCTCTCGGCGGGAGGCGGTCACACCTGCGCATTGCGAACCGACGGCCGCATCGCATGCTGGGGCGCCAACGGAGACGGAGAGTCGCTCCCTCCAAGCGGCCGATTCATAGCCGTGCAGGTGGGTTACGCCCATTCGTGCGGGATACGCACAAATGGGCAGATCGTGTGCTGGGGCGCCAACATAGAGGGCCAGAAGGACGCCCCTTCGGGCCGGTTCGTCGACCTGTCGCTCGGTCAGAATTTCGGGTGTGCGCTGGACCGCGGAGGCAGCATCGAGTGCTGGGGCGCCAACCGGGACGGCGAAGGCGACGCGCCGCGTGGATCGTTCGTCGATATCGAAGTCGGCGGCAAGGTGTCGTGCGGTTTGCGCACCGACGGCAGAGTGACCTGCTGGGGATTCCGGTCGCTTCCCGCAGTAGCGGACGTGATACTGCCGTGAACTCGCGGTGCGCTCAATCCCGGGGCGTGGGATGCGATCCCCGCTGGGTCAAGGGCCTCATGCAGCCATGATCCTGCGGCGAGGTTCGGCTCTCGGTCAATGGCGCCGCATTTCGATCCGTGTGACGGTCGTGACTGGAGTCGTCGTTGCGCTGACTCTGGGCGGGCCGCTCGAGGCAGGCGCGACGCACCAGGCCGCCGACGGCGTGCTCAGCGGGGGCGAGTGGCTGTCGGCGGGCGAATCCATGAGTTCGCCCGACGGCCGCTACCGCCTGGAGCTGCGCCGCCGCAGCGGTCTCGTGCTCTACGACACAGCGGGCGTCTCGACTGCGGACATCGCAGCGCTGTTCGGGGTGCGAGCGGGCCATCAGGCAGCCGATCTGGGCTTCATCGCCAACAATTTTGCGTCAGTCGCGGTGTGGAGCCAACACGCACGCGGAGCAGCCGACCCGATGCTCGAAATGCGTCACGACGGAAACCTCGTGCTGCTCGACGCGAACGCACCCGCCGCAGCGCCGATCTGGCAGACGCGTACAGACGGCAGGCCGGGGGCAGTGGCAAACGTGCGCGACGACGGCACTCTGGCGGTGGGCTACGCGGGCGGACCCGTGCTGTGGGCCGCCGGAACATCCACACCCGGTGTCGGACTGAGCGGCGTGGCACATGTCGCGTACGGCCTCAGTGCACAGCGCGTGTGGCTCTTCGAGGCCGACGGCACCCTGTACGACACGTATCCCGTGACCGGCAGGCACTCGCTTCCCGGGCCCGGCCGGTACGCAGTGTTTTCCAAGTCGGTGCGGTCGCGTTCTCTTGACGGCAGCCTGACGATGGAGCACATGGTGCGGTTCACTCACGGGCGCAACGGCGGGGCCATCGGTTTCCATTCGATCCCGAGAACGCTGTCGGGCGCCCCCGTGCAGAGCATTCACGATCTGGGCGAGCCCGGTTCGGCGGGCTGTGTGCGTCAGCAGGACACCAAGGCGCGGCAGCTCTTCGACTGGGCGGCCATCGGCACTCCGGTAGTCGTCATCGAATAGGAGCAATGTCCCAGTTGCGGCCTGCGCTTCGGGAGCCTGCCCGACGGCAATGCCATCGGCGGGGCTCATTGCGGTGCTTGGCAGCTGTCAGCCAATGTGGCGTTCGCCTCCTCCGCGGTGCCCCGCAGAGCCTGTGTCACCGCGGCGCGCACCTTGGCAACCGGCGCGCTCCCGCGCGGAAACTCAGGGGGAATGAAGTTGACGGTCACGATCCTTGACGTGTCGACAGAGAGGCCGAGATCGAGGAGTTCATCCAGGCGGTCGAACGGGATGTCGGTATGCACATGCGCGGAGACGATGCCGGTGAGCGCGGGGTACTTCAGGACTATCTCCAAAGGCGAGTTCTGGTTGATCAGGGCTTCGACCACGCATCGCTGCCGGGTCATGCGGTGATAGTCCGAGCTGGTTCTGCGTGACCTCACGTAGCCGAGCGCGGTCAGGCCGTCGAAGTGATGCTCGCCTGGCTCGACGACGATGTCGATGGGCGGCCCTCCCTCGGTTATTGGCCTGATGCGATCATTGATCGACTCGGTGACGTGAATGTCGACGCCGCCGAACAGGTCGATGGCCTTGACAAGCCCTTGCATGTCGGTGAGCACGTAGTACTGGATCGGCAAGCCGGTCAGCTCCGCGAGCGCAGACTTGATCGCGTGGCCTGCCGGATCCTCGACTTCGGGAAACGCCTCAGGAATCCTCTGCCCCAGGCCGTAGATCTCATTCGCTATCTCCGGATAGCCGTCGGGCCAGCGCGATGCAGCAGGCGAGTTGTCGGGGAAGGTGAGGTGCCGCCAGTTGCGCGGGACATTGAACGTTGCCGCTGCGCCGGTGTCCACATCGATGGAGACAACGATGATGGTGTCGGTTCGCACGCCCACGCGGTCGAATCCGCCATCGCCGCCGAGCAATGCGATGGTGAGGCGCTCGGCGCCGTCCCAGGTACGGGGCACGGAGGTGGAGGTCGGCGGCGTGGGATCTGGGGCTGGCGGTGGTTCGGGAGCGACGCCCGCGTCCGCAGGAACCGTCACGGTCGCGACGGGACTCGGAGTGGCTGCCTGGGTCTCGGCCGCGGTGAAGACCCGGGACAACAGGTGCAGCTGCGCCGAGGCGTAGCGAATGACGACCAGATGAGGCACCAGGACGATCGCGAACAGCACGACGACTCTGACCACCGACCAGAGCCGCAGGGCGCCTTGGTCCTTGAACAGCCGCATCCGCGAGACAGTCATGTACACGTCGGCGGCAACCGCGATGCGGAGAAGCAGCAGCACCACGGCACCGACGATGACAAGCCGGAGCCGGGACGGGCTCACGCTCCAGATCAGCATGCTCGACACGCTGCGCGTGGACAGGTACGCCAGTACAGCCACCACGGCGCCGACCGAGGTGATGATGAGCGCGTACGCGCGGCGGTTGTTGTAGCCGAAGTGGCCGAAGCCGGGCAGCAAAGCCGAGAGTGCCGCTGCTGTCAGTGGGTGACGGCCTCGGATCTCTCTCCGCGGGTTGACCACAGAACCTCAGCGTAAAAGGCAGATATCCGACGTCGCCTCTCGCGGCGACCATGCCGGTCGGCTTTCAGTACAACGGGCCGACGAGTCTCATGCAAGTCAGTCCCCGGTCGCCCCAGAGCCTCCAGCAGCATCGACAAGGGAGCGTCGGCCGCAGTGAATGCGGTCGACGTTGCGCCGTTCGCCGAAAGACGATGACTCAGCCGCCATCGGTAGACCAGTGCCACGGCTCGGCGACGAAGTTGTACAGGCCGTATCGGACCCCGGTACCACCTGGTGCGCCGTCGCTGGCAGCCCCACACCGGAGTCGATCTCGTCGACCGGGAGCGACGCTGGCGCGTACCCGCCCTCGGGCCACACCTGACCGATGGGCATCCCGCGCGGGTAACTCAGCCTGCTGGCGGCGGATCGGACTCAGCGGCTGAACCTGCATCCGCAGATTCAGCTCGGCCACCGGAAGCCGGCCCGTCCTGTTCGCCAGGGTCGTCCGGCTCGCCAGTTTCATCCGGCGCTGCCTGGGGCGTATCGAACATCTCCGATTCGATGAGCTCGTGGCGCGAGATGTAGGTCGACACGAAGGCCTGGATGGTTGCTGCGGCAGGCACAGCAAGCAACGCCCCGACAGATCCCAGCAGTGCAGCGCCCACGAGCACCGAGCCGAATGCCACCGCCGGATGAATGTTCATGGTGTGAGCAGTGACGCGAGGCGACAGCACGTAGTTCTCGAGCTGCTGGTACGCCAGCACCACGATGACCACCCAGATCGCCGAGATCGGATTGTCAAGCAGTGCGATGAGCAGCGGCAGCAAGCCCGCGAGATACGTGCCCACCACCGGCACAAACTGCGAGAGCACGCCCACCCACATCGCAAGCGGCAGCGGCGAGGGCACGCCGATGATCGCAAACGCTGCCCAGTGGACCAAGAACGCAGCTATCGCGAGCAGTGTCCGCGAGTAGATGTACCCGCCGGTCTTGTCGATAGCCAGCTCCCAGCCCCGCAGCACAGCCGTCTGCCGTTCCGGACTCAGCGCCGAGCACACCAGACGCCGCAGCCGAGGACCCTCGGCGACGAGATAGAACGTGAACAGCGCAACGGTGAACAGCTGCAGCCCAACGTTGACTGCCGCCGAACCAACGGACACCAAGTTGCCCGCCACGTCGCCCAGCAACGACGCAGCAGTTCCGCCCTCGGTGAACTGCGCTGCCACGTTGTCGGTGCTGAGCTCGAAGCCGAACTGCTCGTCAGCCCACTGCTCGATGTCGGCCAGATAGCCGGGCGCGGCTTCGATGAGCTTGGTGATCTGCTCAGCCAGCACCGATGCGATGGCCGCTCCGAAAGCCCCTGCGGCCAATGCAGACGCCAAGAAGACACACGCTGTGCCGAGGCCCCGCTTGAGGCCCTTGTTCGCCAGCCAGTTGACCGCCGGTTCCATCGCGAATGAGAGGAACAACGACACCAGCAGCACCACCAGCAGATCGCGCAGCCGGTCGAGCAGCCACGCCGCCGTGGCCAGGCCCACGATCGCGAGCATCGCCAAGCCAATGGCGCGGGGCACCCAGCGCGGCATGCGATCGCGCTCGGGCAGCCGAAGCTCCGCCCGACGTCGTGCTTCACCCGCCATCGGGATCTCCCGGGAGCGATTGCATCGCAGCGACGAGGGCAGCGTGCAGCGAGCCGTTGGAAGCAATGCCAGCGCGGTTGCGGAAGTCGGGCTGTCCGGCAACGTCAGTGAAGACGCCGCCGGCTTCAGACATGATCACCGGCATCGGCGCCAAGTCCCACGTTTCGCAGACCGGGTCGATCATGGCCTCCGCCTGGCCGGTTGCGACGAGGAAGTAGCCGTAGGCGTCGCCCCATGTGCGCATCATCGCGCCTGCGGCGCGCAGTGCCTCGAATTGGGAGGGCTCAAAGGTGTTGTAGTCGGAGGTGTTGACGAGCGCTCCGCGGAGATCGGGGTGATCGCTCACCGTGCAGCGGTGGTCGCCGAGCCAGCAGCCGGTGCCTCGTCCAGCGACGAGCGTCTGGTTGAGCACCGGCAGATCGATGACGCCCACCAGCGGACCGTAGGGGTCCACCAGCGCCACGAGGGTCGCGTAGAGGGGGACGCCCCGCACGAAACCCCGGGTGCCGTCGATGGGATCGACAATCCATGTCCGGCCGTCCGGTCGAATTGCACCGCCTTCTTCCTCGCCGAAGATCGCGTCATCGGGAAACTGCTCGCCGATTCGTTCTCGGACGAGACGTTCGGCTGCCCGGTCTGCTTCGGTCACCTCAGTCCCGTCCCGCTTCCAGGTGACGCCGAGGTCGCGCCGGCCGAACCATCGCAGCGTGAGCGCTCCCGCGGCAGTGGCGATGTCGCGAGCCGCGGCGACGAGGTCTTCCCCCGCCCCCGGCAGGCTGTCGCGCGCAGAGCCCTGGGGCGGCGCGCTCACTCGCTCCGTCCCGGACTCTGCCAGGGCAGGCGTCGGGGCCGCTGCCCACGCCCAGCATCAGGATCGGGCGATTCTGCATCGGATTCGGGTTGATTCAGCGGAAACGTCAGCACCGGCACGGGAAGCTGACGCGCGATCCGCTCTGAAGGCAACAGCACGAGGCGCGACGCGCCGGTCGGCGGCCGCGGTGCGAACAGCACCACAAGGTCCGCATGATGCTGGCTGCGCGAGCGCACCACTGCACCGGTGAAGCTCTCGTTGCGCAGCGAGCGGAATTCGAAGTCGACATCGCGGCTGCCACAGAGCTCGCCGATCTTCGTGGCATGCGGCTCGTCGCGCTCCCCTGGCATCAGCACGACCAGCGATGACCGCCATCGTGCCGCTTGATCGACCAGCCATTCGGGCAGCTCCACCGGGACGGGTGCCGCGACGAGCACACGGTGGGGCAACTCGAACTCTTCAGGGACGTCACCGTTCTCGTCTTCGGCAGACGACCAGCCGCGCAGGTCCCGCGCAACGAGCAGCGGCCCGACCAGTTCGAACAGCACCACGGCGCCCAGCACCACCGTGGCTGCCTCTGCGCCCGGGTCGCCGAGCCGCTCTGACGCGATGACCGCCAGGCCCACAGCAACGCCGGCCTGCGGTGTCAGGTTGACGCCCAGTCTCAGCGACCGCCGCCAGCCCAGGCCCCCCACCAGGCCGCCGCCGAGGCCGCCGACAATCTTGGCTGCGACGCGCACGACGATGTACGCGACACCCACCAAACCCACCTTGGGCACGTCGGAGAGGTGGATCGAGGCTCCGGCCAGCGCGAAGAACAGCAGGTACAACGGCTGTTCGATGGTCTTGATCGTCCGGAACAGCCTCACCGAGAACGCCTGCGGCGACACCGTCGCCGCCGTAGCTCCGGCCACCAGCGCAGCCAGCGGCAGCGAGATGTCCAGCCAGCCAGAGATAGTCCAGCCGATCACGATGTGAACGAGCACAAACAGCAAAAGCTCGCCCGAGGTCTCGATCTGAAAGCCGAGCCGCGAGATGAACCAGCCCCCGAGAAGGCCCAGCACCGCACCGCCGATGCCGAGCTGCACGAAGTCGAGCAGGGCACTGCCGATGTCGGCGGCTTCGTCAGACAGCAGCAACGCGATGGGGAGAACTGCTGCAAACGTGGTCGTGGCCAGTGCGTCTGATACTGCGTGCGTCCCGACGATCCCAGTGGGGTAGCTGCCGCGGGCGCGCACCGAGCTCACGATGTGCGCGATCGTCATCGGCGCACCTGCGCCAGCGAGCGCCCCGAGGACCAGGGCCACCGGACGATCTGCTCCGAGCCTGCTCGTCACCCAGAAGACCGCTATTGCGCTCAAGGCGAATTGGACGACACCGGTGGTCAATGTCCACCGCGCCGCCCGCAACGCCCGAGCCGAGACGCGCTCGCCGATCACGAACATGAGCACCGCCAGCGCCACCTCGGTAACCGGACGCAGTGCGATCAACGAGGGCCCGTCGATCAGGTTGATGACCGGCGGCCCCGACGGGCCCAGCAAGGCACCGACGATGAGGAACGCAACCAGCTCGGGCAGGTGGTGGCGAGCCAGCAGTCGGCTGGCCAGATACGCCAGCCAAGCCAGGACCGCGAACGCGACAAGCGTGTCGTTCATCGCCCGCTCACGTCACCCGTGGCCGGCCGGCATCGCGGTGTTGCAACGCCGGGCTGGCGCTGACGGTGCTGGTGCGGTTGGCTAGCCGTCGGCGACGACCGGCTCGAAGTTGGGATCGCGCTGTTCGACGAAGCTCTGCACGCCCTCCTTGAAGTCGGTGCGCCGCAGCGACTCGCGCATGAGGGCGTTCGACTCTTCAAGAGCGTCGCTGCGGGCTTGATCGAGCTGGCCCCATACCTGCCGCTTGATTTGCGCCATCGACCACGGCGCGCTGTAGCGGCCGAGATCGCGGGCGTAGCTGACCGCAGCGGCGAGCAGCTCGTCGCGCGGCACCACCTTGCTGACGACGCCCATCTCCTTGGCCTCCTCCGCAAGGAAAACCCGGCCGGACATGAGGATGTCCAACGCATGGGACGGACCGACGACCCGGGGCAGCATCCATGCCACGCCGTGCTCGGCGATGAGGCCTCGACGGGCGAACGCACTGGTGAACTTGGCTCCCTCGGCAGCGAACCGGACATCGCACATCATGGCGTGGACGAAGCCCAGCCCGGCGCATGCTCCATTGATCGCAGCCACGACCGGCTTGGGAATAGTCAGGGCATAGTCATGACGCTCGTTGCGCAGCCGTGGCGCATCTCCGCCACTCTCCCCGCCGCCACTGGAAATGCCCTGCAAGTTGTCCATGTCGGCGCCGGCGCAGAAGCCCCGGCCAGCGCCGGTCACCACGACGGCTCGGACGTCGGGGTCGGCTGCAGCCCGGTCGAGAGCGTCGAAGTAGCCGGTCCCCAGCTCACCGGTCCAGGCGTTCAGCCGCTCGGGACGGTTCAGCGTGACGACCGCCACGCCGTCGTCAACCTCGTACAGCACTGTGTCATTGGAATCAGGGTCATTTGTCTCGCTGCCGCTCATCTGGCTCCTCCTCGTTAATGGCGATGCATCGCGCTCGCCCATGCGCCCAGCCTCATCGCTGCGGACGCCGCTGCGGTCACGCTAGTCAGGACCGGGCCAGCTCTTCCACGGTCACCGTGTCCATGGTGTCGCCCACGGCGATGTCGAGCGCCACATCCATTCCCTCGGTCACATAGCCGAACAGGTTGTAGGCGGGCTGCAGCTTGGCACGGCAGTCGTCGATGCAGATGAAGAATTGGCTGCCGTTGGTATCCGGCCCCGCGTTGGCCATGGCCACCGCTCCCAGCGTGTAGTCGCCCTTGACGGGCTCGTCGGCGAACCGGTATCCCGGGCCTCCACGCCCTGATCCCTCGGGGCAGCCGCCCTGAATCACGAAGTCGGGCACGACGCGGTGGAAGATCAGCCCGGTGTAATAGCCATCCTGCGCGAGGTTGACGAAATTGTTCACCGTCACCGGCGCAAGCTGGGGGTCGAGGTCCATGACGATGCGGCCTTTGGATGTGTCGAGGGTGACACGCCAGATCGCATCGGTATTGATGTTCATTGCGGGTGCAGAAGCCATAAGGCAGCGACGCTACCCGTGAGTTCTAGGGCTCAGTCGGTGGAGCGGAGCGTCCGTCCAGCCAGGGCGCCTGTGTGCTCGCCGTCACGCATGAACACCTGCCCGTTCACCAGCGTTGCCTCATATCCGGCACCGCGCTGGATGTAGCGGCCCGCGCCGCCCGGGAAGTCGTACACGTACTCAGGACCCGACAGCGAGAGGCGATCGACGTCAATGATGTTGACATCGGCGAACCGGCCGGCTTCAAGGCGCCCCCGGTCGACCAACCCGAACAGGTCGGCAGTGTCCGAGGTGATCCGGCGAACGCCTTCGGGCAGTGAGAAGAACCCGTTGTCGCGCACCCAGTGGCTCAGGAAGAACGTGGGCTGGCTGGAGTCCATGATCTGCCCGACGTGGGCCCCCGCGTCAGCGAGTCCCATGACGATGGACTCATGGCTCAGCATCCGCTCGATCGCATCAAAGTCCTGATTCAGCACCGGCAGGCTGAGCATCACCGTTCCGTCGGAGCGATCGGTCGCGTCCAAGAACAGCTCCACCGGGGAAACCCCAGCAGCCTCGGCCTGTGCTTCGAGGGTGCCCTCGGGTCCGATCCGGTAGTTCGGGTTGACGGCGTCAAGCAGATACAGCCGGCTCAGGTCGACGAGCGAGTTCGCCATGCCGGTCGAATTGCTGTCTGACGAGTTGGCCTCGGCCACGAGCGCCGCGCGAATTGCCGGATCGCGGATCGCCTCGAGGCGCCCGGCGACGTCGAGACCGCGCAGCGAGCGCCACGTCTCGCCCGCTCGATCCCACGGCGTGCGGTGCTGGATGCCCAACACGACACCGATGGCCCGGCAGGTGGTCTGGGGCCGAAGTTGCGCGCCGGCTGCGTTCTGCTCGGAGACGTAACCGAGCACGAGGTCGCTCATCTCAGGCTTGCGGGCCGAGTACACCAGGCCGAACGTGCTGGGCTGGCCGCTGCGCCGCGTGATCTCGCCGAGCACTTCGATCTCGTGGCGGCCTCCCGCAAAATCGGGTCCGGCTGCTTCGAAGCGGGGTGCCGATTCGAACACGCCCCGGCCGTGGCGGCCCAAGACGTCGCCGAACGCGTACAGCTCGTTGTCGTCAGCGAACGTGCCCGGGATCGGACGACCGTCGGGCGTGCGGTGCAGCAGCGTGCGCGACGTCGAGAATCCCAGTGCACCGGAACCCATCGCCTCGTCTACCAGCTCGCACATTGCTGCGACCTGCGAGTCCGACGCAGGTCGCTCGTCGAGGCTGTCGGGGCCCATCGTGTGCCAGCGGACGGCGACATGGCCGACCATGCCGCCGACGTTGATGCCCTTGGGCATGCCGTCCAGGAAGGCCAGATACTCGCCGTATGAGCGCCAGTCCCATGGCAGGCCCTGCATCATCGATTGCTTCGGGATGTCCTCGACCGACTCCATGACCTCGGCGATGTATTCGATGTCCTCGGTCTTCACGGGAGCGAACGTGACCCCGCAGTTGCCCATGACCACCGAGGTAACGCCGTGCCAGCACGAGCTCGAACCGATGGGGTCCCACGCAAGCTGAGCGTCGAGGTGAGTGTGGATGTCGACGAAACCGGGCGTGACGACCTTGCCGGCTGCATCGATCTCGGTGCGCCCGGACGCCTCGACCTCGCCGACGGCGGTGATCCGTTCGCCGTCGATGGCGACATCGGCGGCCCTGGCGTCGCCGCCGGTCCCGTCGACCACCAAGCCGCCTCGAATGACTGTGTCGTGGGACATCGCGCGCTCCCCTGCTCGTACCGGTCTCGACCGCCGAGCTTACGCCCGCAGCAGGGCTACCTGCCGGTGTTGCCGCGCCCCGGTGCTGGCTTCGGTACTCTCGATTGGATGCCGACTCCCCTGAGGGGTGTTACTGGAAGGGCGACTGCCGTGCACCAACTCGACTCCCCCCGCAGCCTGACGCGAGGCAACTCCGCACGATGGCGTGCCCTTGCCGCAGCGCTGGCCGCCGCGATGCTGGTCAGCGCTTGCGGTCTGCTGAGCGACGACGAGACCGACGCGACCACAACGACGGCCGCCGACGGCGAGATGATGTCGGACACGGCATCGGAGACCGGCACAGGCACGGTCGTCACGGCTGCTCCGCCGACCACCGCCGCCGACACCATGGCCGAGGACGATCCCTCGGGTGCCAACGTGACCCTCGAATCGAAGCTGTCGACCGCGGGTCTGGGGCCGGTGCAGATCGGGCACTCGCTCGAAGACGCCCGCACGGCCGCCGGCGCGCTGATGATCGCCGTTCCCGGTGGCACTGACGCTTGCCGGTACTTCACGGTCCAGAACGGTCCAGCGGGCGTCCGGTTCCTGGCCGTCAATGCGGAGATCGTGCGAGTCGACATCGATTCCGGTCCGATCACGACGATCTCCGGCTACGGCATCGGCTCCACGAGAAGCGAGATCATCGAAGCCTTCGGCGACAGGATCGAAGACGGGCCCGGACTCTCGGCGATCCAGTACGTGCCGGTCGACGCTCCCGATGTCGACAAGCGTGTCGTGTGGGAAGTCGACGAAGCCGGTGCGGTGATCTCGCTGCGTGCCGGACGCCTCCCCCACATCGAGTCACGGGTGGCCTGCACCGGCTGAGCATTCTCAGCCCTGAGCACCTTGGGCCGGCGGGACATGCGCAGCCCGGCGGGGCTTCGCGTCAGCTCGCGGCGATATCGCCCAGATTCTCGATGACGTCAATCCACAGTTGCGTCGTGAGTGCCAGCGATTCGGTATCGACGCGCTCGTCGTTGCCGTGGAATCGCAGCATGAAGTCGTTGGAGTTGACCCGGTCGCTGAACAGACCTGCCCCGTAGGCCACGGAGCCCTTCAGCCGGAAAAACCGAGCATCGGTCGCGCCCACGATGAGCTGCGGGATCACAGGTGCACCCGGATGCGCCTTGGCCACGAGGTCGCTCAGCAACTGCCACATCGGCGTGTTCGTCGGCGAGAAGCTGGCCGGATCGTCGTGAAGATGCTCGATCTCGACCTCGTCGAAGAGTTCGCCGAGTGCAGCCCGCAGGTGCTCGTTGACCTCGGTGGGGTCACCGGGCGCCGTGCGGATGTCGACTTCGATCTCCACCTTGTCGGGGATGATGTTCGTCTTGTTGCCCCCGCCGACGACGTTGGGACTGAACGTGGTGTGGCTGCACGCATGCAGGTGGCGCGCCAGGCCCGGTGAATCGATGCCGGCGACGGCGTCGTAAACCTGGGCCGGGTCGAGCAGCGCTTCGCGGGTCTCGTCGTCGACGCGCAGCGTCGAGACGTGGTGCTGCCACATCTCGGTGAGCTGGGGGGCCGGCCGGTATTCAGCGATCCGCCGGACGATCTCGGCCGCCTTGATGAGGGCATTGTCGGTGCCGAACGGCATGGAGCCATGACCGGGTGTCCCCCGCACGGTGAGTCTGCGCCAGCCGATGCCTTTCTCGCCCGCTGCGAGCGTGATCTTGGTGCCCTGTGGCGTGTGGTTCGGCATCCCGCCGAACTCGGTGAGGACATAGTCGCACTCGATGGCGTCCCAATGGTGCTCCGCCATCCATTTGGCGCCATAGGTGCCACCGGCTTCCTCGTCGGCCACTCCGAAATAGATGACATCGCCCTGAGGGCGGTAGCCGCTGCGAGCGATGTGGCGGAATGCCACAGCCATGGAAGACGTGAGGTTGAGCATGTCGACCGCGCCGCGGCCCCACACCTCGCCTTCGACGAGTTCGCCGCCGAAGGGATCGCGGCTCCAGCCGTCTGCGTTGACCGGCACCACGTCGGTGTGACCCATCAGGCACAGCTTCGGCGCCGCGGGATCGGTGCCCGAGATGCGTGCCACGAGGGATCGGCGGCCCGGTTCAGACTCGAAGCTCTGCAGGTCCACGTCGGGGCCTTCGAGATAGGTCTCGAGCAGGTCGCTGTTGCGCACCTCTTCACCCGAATCGACCGTGCCGTCATTGACGCAGGCATTGCGGATCATCTGCTGCAAGAGCTCGATGGTCTCGTTGGTCAGCGCTGGATTGGTGTGGTCAAGGTCGGCCATGGCAGCGATGCTAGGGCTGGCGCGTCACCCCACGGCTACCGTGAGGGCAGCGAACACAGCAAGGGACACTGCGAAGCCGATGAGCACGACACTTGAGGCCCAAGCCACCGGTAACGAACTCGACGCATTCCGTGCTGAGGCCGTGCAGTTCCTGGGCGAGGCCGTCGAAGCCGGCGAAGCCTGCCCCGCCTACGGAGCCATCTTGGTGCCGGCGCTGCACGACCAGGCACGGCGATGGCAGCGGTACTGCTACGACCACGGCTGGGCCGGGCTGCATTGGCCCACCTCCTCTGGCGGCCAGGGGCTGAGCCGAGCGCACACCGGCGTGTGGATGGAGGAGTGCGAGCGGGCGGGCGTCGCGCCCTACCTGAACCTGCAGGGAATCGTGCTGGCCGGCGAAGCCATCTTGCGCACCGGCACCCAGCGCCAACGCGAGCAATTCCTGCGCCCGATCCTGACCGGGGAGATGCTGTGGTGCCAGCTGTTCAGCGAGCCCGGTGCGGGGTCTGACCTCGGCGGACTCGGGACGGCCGCTGTTGCCGACGGCAGCCGCTTTGTGCTGAACGGCCAGAAGGTGTGGTCGTCGAATGCGCAATTCGCCGAGTACGGCATTCTGATGGCTCGCACGGAGCCCGATGCGCCCAAGCACCGCGGCATCAGCTTCTTCTTGCTCGACATGACGCTGCCCGGCATCGAGGTCCGGCCGATCACCCAGATGACCGGTGATCGCGAGTTCTGCGAGGTCTTCTTCGAAGATGTCTCGATGCCGGACGACGCTCTGCTGGGCGAGCGCGGCGGCGGCTGGGGCGTCGCGATGGCGGTGCTTGAGGACGAGCGGGGCGGAGCGGGCGCCTCGGGAGTCATCAGCCTGCGCAAGCGTCTGACCAAGATGATCGAGGCGGCAGGCGACACGGGGCCGCTCGGGAGGCAGTCGCTTGCCGATCTGCTCGCCCGTGGCAGCGCCCTCGCTGCGCTCATGGAGCTGCACGGCGCCGATCCACGCATGGCCCCGGTGTCCAAGCTCGTGAACAGCGAGCTCGGCTACGACGAAGTCGCGATCGGTGCCAGCCTGCGCGGTGCTGAAGCCATGCTCGATTCGCCCGAGACCGAGGCGTTCCTGTACGCACCGGGGATGCGCATCGCGGGCGGCACCAGCGAGATCCAGCGCAACATCATCGGTGAGCGAGTGCTGGGACTGCCGCGCGAGCCGTCCCCGTAGGGTCTGCAGTTGGCCGACGAAACGCAGCCGATTCGTCGTTGGGGGTGACCGACGTGGCAGACACGACTGAGGCTGAGCGGGAGGCGTGGCGGGCCGGTGCCGGTCGACATCCCGAGCGGGAACAGGCAGTCTTCGGCGGCGGTGTCCCGCCGGCGGCCGAACTTGCCCTCGAAGACATCAACCCGCTGAACCCCCACCTGTTTCGCGACGACCGTTGGCACGATCACTTCGCGCGCCTGCGCCGGGAAGATCCTGTCCACTTCAACGAGTTGGGCTCCGCGGGTCGCTACTGGTCGGTGACCAAGTGGGCTGACGTCCGCGCCGTCGAGAGCGACCACGAGACGTTCTCGTCCGCGCACGGCATCGCGATCGGGCCGCCGATCGACCGACAGTCGTCCGACTCGATACAGCTCATGGCGTTCATCGCCATGGCCCCGCCCGAGCACCCCCGCCAGCGCCGCACGGTGCAGCCGATGATGGCGCCGAGCAATCTGCGAAACCTCGAGCCGCTCATCCGTGAACGTGCGGCTGCCGTGCTCGACTCGCTCCCTGAGGGCGAGACATTCGACTGGGTCGAGACGGTGTCGGTGGAGCTGACTACGCTGATGCTGGCAACGCTCTTCGACTTCCCGCTGGAAGATCGGCGCAAGCTCACCCGCTGGTCCGACGTCGTCACGACGCTGCCCGAACCCGGTGGAGTGGTGGAGTCCGGCGCTCAACGGCGCGAGGAGCTCGCCGAGTGCCTGTCGTATTTCGAAGGGCTCTGGGAAGAGCGGCGGGCCAACCCGGGTGACGACATGATCTCGATGCTGGTCCACGGCGAGGCGACACGCCACATGGCCGCTGCCGACCAGCTCGGCAATCTGCTCCTGCTGATCGTGGGCGGCAACGACACCACGCGCAACACGATGTCGGGCAGCGTGTATGCGCTCAACAAGTTCGGCGACCAGTACGACAAGCTCAACGCGAATCCCGAACTCGTCGCCAACTTCGTTCCCGAGATGATCCGCTGGCAGACGCCGCTGTCCTACATGCGGCGAACCGCCACGACCGACTGCGAGATCGGAGGCCGCCAGATCCGCAAGGACGACCAGGTGCTGATGTGGTACGTGTCAGCCAACCGGGACGAAGATGTCTTCGGCGACAATGCTGACGATCTCGACCTCGAGCGCCACAACGCCGATCGTCACCTCTCGTTCGGCTACGGATTCCATTACTGCTTGGGCAGCCGGCTGGCCGAACTCCAACTGCGGGTGCTGTGGGAAGAGATCCTCCCCCGATTCGAGCGGATCGAGATCCAAGCCGAGCCTCAGCGCTCCTTCTCGTCGTTCATCCACGGCTACACCCACCTCCCCGTCCGAGTCGCTCGCCGTTAGCCCACACTGTTGTCTCGCTGAGTCCAGTCACCCAAGGAGTCCCCACATGACCGTGAAGTTCTGCTGGTTCAACCTGATGCCGTGGCCGGACCTGCCCGACGACTTCAAGACCGAACACCGTTCGGTATGGGTGGACATCGACGGGTCGTTGTTCGATCCCGAACGCGCCAACGGCGTCTACCACGAGTACATGGACCAGCTCGAGTTCGCCGACGAGCTCGGCTTCGACGGCATCGGCGTCAACGAGCATCACCAGAACGCCTACGGCATCATGCCGAGCCCCAACATCATCGCGGCAGGGCTTGCGCGGCGGACCTCACAGGCGGCGATCTGCGTGATCGGCAACTCGATCGCGCTGTACAACCCGCCGCACCGGGTAGCTGAGGAATTCGCCATGCTCGACTGCCTCAGCGGCGGTCGGCTCGTAGCGGGTTTCCCGGTGGGCACCCCGATGGACACCAACTTCACCTACGGGCAGATCCCTGCGCTGACCCGTGAGAAGTACTACGAAGCGCACGACCTGATCATGGAGGCGTGGACCAACCCTGACGTGTTCGCCTTCGACGGCAAGTACACCCAGCTTCGGTACGTGAACTGCTGGCCCAAGCCGATCCAGCAGCCGCACCCGCCGATCTACATCCCCGGCGGCGGCTCGATCGAGACTTGGGACTTCTGTCTCGAGCACGAATACAACTACTCCTACCTCAGCTTCAACGGCTATCTGGCGGGCCAGACGCTCATGGATGGCTACTGGAACCGGGTGGCCGAGATGGAGAAGTCGATGACGCCGGGCCGCGCCGGGTTCGCGCAGATCATCTGCACGGCGGCCACCAACGCTGAGGCCGAAGAGCTGTACAGCGAGCACATGCTGTATTTCTTCAACCGCTGCCTGCATGTGTTCCCCGGCTTTGCCGACCCGCCGGGCTACCGCACGGTCAAGACCATCCAGGCAGGCAAGCTCGACCAGTTCCGCAAGGAGAACCAGGCGCTGTTCAAGCGGCTGACCTGGAAAGACCTGGTCGAGGGCGGCTACGTGATTGCAGGCTCGCCGGACACCGTACGCGAGCGCATGGAGGACATGATCAAGCGGCTTCGTGTGGGCACCGTGTTCTGCTTGCTGCACATGGGCAACATGCCCGACTGGAAGACCCGCTATTCGAGCCAGCTGTTCGCCGAGAAGGTCATGCCGGGCCTGCGTGGCATCTGGGGCGACGAGTTCGCCGACGCGGAGGACTGGTGGTGCAAGCCCATGGATGAGCGGGTGCGTCCCGAGGACACCATGGCCGACGCCCGCCGCTACCCCGAAGCACCCAAGGGACCTGTGGCGTGAGCGCAACTGAGCTGGATTCAACTGACGCAGCCCCCGCGCCAGCCTTCGACGAGGTCATCGTCACAACCCGGCGTTCGGTGACTGCACCCGTGCGGGTTTATGAGCCTGCCGGCGGGGCGTCTGCCGGTACGGCGACCGTGCTGGCACTGCACGGCGCCGGTGGATGGCTGCCGGGCGAGCCCGTGCTCGACGGCCTGGTCGAAGCCGGGCTGCGGGTGGTGGCACCGGTGTGGCCCGCGTGGAGCGAGCACGGCGACGAGGACCGCCTCTCAGACATGGCTGATTTTGCGCTGCACGGCTGGGATGTGGCCACCGAGATGGGCCTGCTGGAGGGCGACGGAAACAGCGAGCTGCACCTGTTGGGCCACTCGATGGGCGGCATGATCGCGGCGGAGATGGCGGCGCTGGCACCCCAGTCAGTAGCGCGCATGGCCTTGCTGTGCCCTGCGGGGATATGGCTGGGCGATCACCCGATTCCCGACATCTTCGCCATGCTCCCCTATCAGCTCGCCGAGGTGCTCTTCGCCGATCCCAACGTGGGCGAGGAAGTGCTGACCGGTGGTGCCGACTTCTCCGACAATGAGACGCTGACGCGGTTCATGGTGGCCCGGGCACGCCAGCAGGGCATGGCCGGCAAGATCCTGTTCCCGATTCCCAACCGAAGGTTCTCCGAGCGGGCCTACCGGGTGACGGTGCCCACGCTGCTGGTGTGGGGACGCCAGGATCGGCTGATCCCGCCGGCCTACGCCGACGCGTGGCAAGCGGCATTGCCCGAGGCCAGCGTCGAGTTGGTCGACGGTGCCGGGCACATGCTGCCCTACGAGCAGCCCGCCGCCGTCGTGGCGGCCGTCACGGCCCATCTGCAGGGCTAAAGCGACGCCGCCACAAATCCAGCAGCCTCTGCGAGCGCCTCGTCGGCCTCCGGCAGCGCGTGGTAATGCCAGGTGTGCCACATGCCATCCCAGAGATCGAGGGTGACGTCGACACCTGCCGCCGTCGCTCGGTGCTGGAATCCATGGGCCTGGGCTGCGAGCGGCTCACCGGCCGCCGCTTGGACGAGCACGGGCGGCAGGCCCCTGAGCTCGGCCCGCAGCGGCGACAGGCGAGGGTCGGCTGGATCGGCGTCGCCGACGTAATGATCAATGAGCCGGCGTCCCTCGTCATCGGAAAGCGAGTTGCCAGGCACGGACACGTGGTCAAGCAAAGGGCTGAACAGCGCGACCGCTGCGGGCCGCAGGTTGGCAGCGGTCATTGTCACCGCAGCGCTGAGCGCGAGCGCTCCCCCCGATGAATCCCCGGCGAGCGCAACCGGTGTGCCGCCAACGCTGAGTGCTTGGTACACCGCCAGCACGTCGTCGAGCGCGGCGGGGAACGGGTGCTGGGGCGGCTGGCGGTAGTCCACCGAAACCACCGGCAGAGTCTGGGCCAAGCGGGCAGTGATCGGAATGGCGACGGCTGCGCTGCCAAGCACATAGCCGCCGCCGTGGGCATAGACGACCGTGGGTGTCCCTTTTGATACTGACGGCCCAGCAGCCACTGCCGGTCCGGCGGTGTTCGGCGACCCGTCGGCCGTCGTCGGCCCGGCAACGAGACAGGCGACGCCGCCGACCATCTCCTGCTGATGCGGCACTTCTGGGTTGTCGTCTTCGCCCCACAGCGCATTGGTCTCCGCTCGCCAGCGCGCCACCGCAGCACGGTCCGAGAAGTCGGGCATCTGGATCGGCACCGACGGTTTTCGCCGGGCCTTGTAAGCGATGGCTTCGGGAGACAACTGGTGCCGCCGAAGGAACGGCGCCGCTTCCCGGTCGGTGCTCACGATGGCCACGTCGCGGCGCATGCGCAGCGGCAGTGCGGCAACGTGGGCCTAGATCTCGTACTCATGGGCCGTGACCGAGGCCACTGCTTGCGGGCTGTAGGCCATCGGGATCAACTCGCAGTCGAGCCATGCTTGGCGCTGGTCGAGGTCGTGGCCGCTGCCGCGCACGCCCGACACCCCGTGGGGAACCACCCAACCCGAGTTGTCCCAGTCGCCGAGATCGAATGCGTAGCGGGCAACTGAGCCGTGGATGGCCCGCTCGCCCGTCTCGGGTGCGGTGCCGCCCTGGCGGACGGTGTCGCCATCGCCTGCGCAGCCGTCAACGGGCGGATGCAGGTCTCGTGCAGCAGCAAGCGCTGAAGCGAGCGGATGCGGGGAGGCCATGCGGTGCACCCTCCCCCACGTCCATTCCTGCGGGTCACCGCCGAGCCGCTGGGTCAGCTCGGCCGCGGTCTCGTCCACGCAGGCGCTGGCCGCCATGCGACGTGCGATGGGGTTGTCGAGCCCGGGTACCGCGTCGAGGTTGCGCTCGCAGAGCATCCGTGTGGCGGCGCCCGCAGCCATGCGGCTGGCCTCGGCGGCGGGAGGCCATCCTGCAGCGCCGAGCTGAGCGCCGGCAATGCCGAGCCGCTCGACGATCGCTTCGATGAGGCGCCGCTTGACGACCGCGTAGATGGTCGCTGGGGCCGAATCGGCAGTCATGGCCTGGTCCCAATCGGCGAGCATGTCGAGCAGCGTGTGCGACAGCTCATGGCCGCACTCGACTGCGTACTCCAGGATTAGGCCGAGCACTTTGGGGGCCACGAGCGAGGTCACGTCGGCGTGGATGGCGCTCATGTCCGCGACGGTTGCGTCGCTCATGGGCGCCAGCAGTTCGCAGATGCGGTCATGGCGGCTTGGGCCGGCGAAGTCCAGCGAGATGAACGGGCCGCCATCGGCCGTGCGGTTGTTGGCGGTCACCAGGTAGCCCCTCGCAGGATCGCTCCATCGGGGCAGTTCCTCGAAGGGCACTGGCGCCAAACCGTCCCAGGCGAACTCGTCGGTGCCGGGTACGGGGGTCCATCGGCTCGCTGGAGATCGCTCGATGACGCGGCCCCGGATCTTGAACGCGATTGCGCCGGAGTGATCAGCCGCCAGCAGGTTGTTGACGGGCAGCACCCACGGCCGGACTGCCTCAATCAGCTCCGACGTCGAACGGGACACCAGCATCGGCCAGATCGCGTCGAGCGTCGTGTCGGCACCGAACATGCCGGTCCACTGCATCGATAGCGCTAACCCGTCGGCGGGATCGCCGAGCACCACCGGACCTCGGGGCGTCGCCCCGCACAGCACCTCAACCGTGCCCTCACCACGGATCTCGAGTTTCTCGGTTCGCCACGGCTCCCCCAGCGCGGAACCCTCCTCGAATCGCTCCACGAACACGTCGGTGTCGTCGCACATGCCATGGGTGATGCCCCAGGCGACCTCCGCGTTGTGGCCGAAATGCGGGAAACCCGGCACGCCGGGGAAGCCCATGCCGATTGCATCGAATTCGTCGCAGCGCAGGTGGCACTGGTGATACACGTTCGGGAATTCGATGCCTCGGTGCGGATCGCCGGCGAGCAGCGGCTTGCCGCTCGCAGTGCGCCCGCCGCTGAGCGCCCATGAGTTAGATGCACCGTCGGAGTCCATAGCCGCCGCCAAGGCCGCCATGTCCGCTGCGCTTGCGTCGAGCACGCTCGCGGCGTCGGCGAGCAGATCGGGGCGGGGAGCATCGCCCGGCACCATCGCAGCGTCGGCTTCGATGTCGCCGACGGTGGCCATCACAGCATCAGGGCCAGCCTGGGCCATGATGCGCCCGCGCCACAGCTTGCGCGTGAGCGTGCCCATGAAAATGTGGCGCAGCTTGTAGACCGCCACGCAGTGCCACGGCTCCCACGGTTCGGGCGGTGCCGGATGGTGCTCGAACTCGGGCGGCAGCGCTTCGGCGTGGTCGGCCAGCCAACGGTTCACGCCCCTGGCGTAGGCCTCGCACATCGCCCGGGTGCGGGTCTCAAGCGCTTCGTAGTCGGTCTGGGAGATCGCAGCGAGTCCGAGCCGGCGGAAGAAGGCATCCTCGCGAGCTCCGGCCATGCCGACGACCTCGGACCAGCGTCCCATCGCCCGGCGTCGGTCCCACTCCATCTGCCAGATCCGGTCATCGGCCGCTACCCAGCCCTGCGCTGCGAATGCCGCCTCGGCCGTCTGGGCCTCGACGTGGGCGATCCCCCACTGATCCCTCCGGACGGTCGCGCCGAGAGCGCCCTCAGCGCCGCCTTGTGAATCACTGCCGTGAGTCATGGCGGCCACGCTAGAACGCCGGGCTGTAATCGACAGCGTGTTCGCCGCCGCCCCAGAACTGCCACAACCACGCCAACGCGACCCAGCAGCGTGATCGCTGCCTCTACAGAGCTGCTGCGAGCGCGGTCTCCAAGTCGGGATCGGCGAATTCGAACCCGTCGTCAGTGAGAGCGTCGGGAAGCACTCGGGTGGAATCCAGCAGCAGCGCCTGGCCCATCTCGCCCAGTGCGGCACGGATGGCGAACTGCGGCGCCGGCATGAACGACGGGCGTCGCAGCGCGGTGCTCAGTGCCCGCTGGAAGTCGCGCTGGCGAGCGGGGTTCGGAGCCGTCAGGTTGAACGCCCCATCCACATCGCTGTCGATGAGATGGCGGATGGCCCGCACTTCGTCGTTGAGGCTGATCCAACTCCACCACTGCCGGCCGTCGCCGAGCGGACCACCGGCGCCGAGCCGCGTGATCTTCGCCATCCGCTCGATGGCCTCGGCCCCAGGCCCGACTACCAGGCCGGTGCGGATGCGCACGAGACGCACACCAGCGTCGGGAATCGGCACCGCAGCCCGTTCCCATTGCTTGCACACCTCGGCCAGAAAGCCATCGCCGGGCAGCGACCATTCGGTCAGTTCCTCTTCGCCCCGATTGCCGTAGAAGCCGACGGCCGAGCCGCTGACGAACACCGACGGCTTGGCGTCGAGCGACCGGACGGTGTCGGCCAGCAGCTTGGTCGACTCAACACGGCTCGACATGATCGCTGCCTTCTTTCGAGCCGACCAGCGGCCGCCGATGCTCTCCCCCGCCAGGTGAACAACGGCGTCGAGCCCCTCAAGCGCGGCAGCGTCGATAGTCCCGGCGGCCACGTCCCATACCGCCGTCTGCTCAATGGACTGACTGGAGCCGCTCGGCGCTGCAGCAGGTTCGCGTGAACGCGAGATGCCAACAATCTCGTGGCCGTCCGTGCGCAAGTTCGCTGCGAGTGCTTTGCCGATCAGTCCACGAAACCCTGTGATCGCGATGCGCATGACACTCATCATGTCGCGCCTCGCGACCCTTGGAAGATCGCAGAAGGCGGCTTGGCGCCCCCAAGCCGGCTCAGCGACCCGTGAAGTTCCCAGGCCGGCGCTCGGACACCGCCTTCATGCCCTCGCGGGCGTCCTCGGTGCCCGACAGGCGCAGTTGTTCTGCCGCCTCGCGCTGGGTGACCTCGCGCACCTTGCCGCCCAATCCCAATCGAAGAGTGGCCTTGATGGCTCGCACGGCCAGCGGTGCGTTGGTGGCGATCTCTCGGGCGACCTCGATGGCGCGGTCACGCACCTGATCTGCGGGTACGCACTCGTCAGCCAGACCCAGCCCGACCGCCTCGTCGCCCTTGTAGCGCTTGGCTCCCAGCAGCACCTTCGCAGCGCGCTCAGGCCCCAGCAGCAGCGGCATCGTGACGCTCATGCCGAAGCCCTGATGAATCCCCAGCGAGGCGAAGTTCGCACAGAACCGAGCCTCGGGGCAGGTGATTCTGATGTCGGGCACCATCGCGAGGCCCAGTCCGCCACCGATGGCCGGGCCGTGAATCGCACCCACGATCGGCAGCGTCACGTCGAACAGCCGCCCCGAGCCCTGATACAGCTGCAGTGTTGCGCTGCCGCCGACCTTTTCCTCGGCGCCGCCGCCCACACCTTCGCCTCCCAGGTCGGCACCGGCACAAAACGAGCGGCCCTCGGCTGCCAGCACGGCACAGCCGATGCTCATGTCTTCTTCCAGGGAGACCATGGCATCGGCGATGTCGTGCACCTGGCGGTAGCTCAGGAAGTTGTGCGGCGGGCGATCCATGATCACCAGCCCGACACGCCCGTCCCGTTCGATTCTCAGTCCATCTGCCATTGCCCCGTCTCCCATCACTCGGTCTGCGCTCGCTCGGCGGCTCACGCTAGTGGTCGCCGAACTAGCGTGACCCTGCGAAGACGGCGGACCTGTGAATCCGGGAACGACAGGGCAGCCGGACGAGAGGGAGAAGCCGTGGCCCAGACCGATGCAACGACCGAGACCGCAGCGCACGTGCGAACCGCGTCGATCGATTGGGACGAACTGCTGGGCAGACTGCAGGCCGTCCTTCGGCTGCGCACCACGCCAATCGGCATGAAGCTCTTCGAGACCGTCGAGGACATGGAAGCGGTGCCACGTGTGCGCCGCCCCAACGCCATCCATACCACCGACCAGATCGTGGGCATGGCCTGCCGCCTCAACTGGACGGTCGGCTTCACGATGGACGAC
>JAPOPC010000082.1 GCA_026713105.1 Acidimicrobiaceae bacterium | reverse complement strand
TTCCGAACCGATCTCCAGATGTCATCGGGCATTCGGGCGCTGCTCAACGAAACGTGCAAGGAGCCCGGCTGCTCTCACGTCCGGTGATCCACTCGAGGGACTGTCGGACGCTCCCTTGCCAAGCGGAGAGTGCGATCGGCTATGCGCCGCCCGAGAACGACGACGAGAAAAACGGCCCGTCACGGGTGCGCATCGGGCGGAGCAGCCTCGTCAAGCCACCCGCCTAACCCCGCCAGGCCCCACGCTCTGACGTCGCCGGGTGCCAGGTGCGAGCCCAGCGCGTGCACTTCGGTGCTGGTGACCGCGGTGTATCCCGTCACACCCGGTGTGAGTTTCGGTACTTGTTCTGGTGCGGGTTTGGGTATGGGTTTATAGTGTCTGGCAGATGGACTACACGCGTGAGGTGTACGCGAACGCACCGCTGGTGTTCGTCACCTGTGAAATTCGGTTCCCACTAGTGCCGCGTTTGACGGATGATGACATCTTGAACCGTCTGGTGGAGCAGTTTTCTGATTCGTTGCCGATTCCCGCCACGGCGATGGTGCAGTGGGCAGACGACGACACGGACGATGGCGATGAAACCCAGCGCTTGTTGCGGTTCTCCAATCGCGATCGGACATCCTCGGTCGTCGTTACCCGAACGTCCTTGGCGATCGAGACCACCGCGTACGGCGAGTGGTCAGCGTTCCGATCCTTGATCATGCAGGCGATCGGCGTGGTTGCCAGCAATGCGCGAGTGGCCGGCGTCGAGCGCGTAGGCCTGCGGTACATCGACGAAATTCGCGTTCCTGAGATCATCACCGACGCGTCCCAGTGGAGCGATTGGGTCGCTGCAGATGTCCTCAGCCACCTGAAGACAGTGCCTGACATGTCACCTGCAGGCTTCACCACTGCGGCCGTACTGCACAACGGCAACCATCGCATGCTGGTTCGCTATGCCGCGATGGTCGGCCCGGGAGTCGTCGGGGACAAGCCTCTGCGCCGACGGAGGCAACCGCCAGATGGCCCTTTCTTTGTCATTGACGTCGACTCGTTTCGCGACACCAGCGGCCCTGAAATGATCGACTTCGACACCGAGCCGGTCGCTACCGTGCTCGACGAGCTACACGAACCGATAGGGAGACTCTTCCAACGCTCGATCACCGATCGAGCGCGGGAATTGTTCCGGGAGGAGCCATGACGCTTATCACCGATCAAACCTCAGCGAAGTCCCGCCAGCTTGGCCCGGGGTTCATGCCCGAGATCGGTACGGCTGCTGCATCGGAGGCGATCGCCGACCTCAATGAGTCCTATTGGGGTTGCATGCTTTGGGCGAGTACCGCGACACCTCGTTTCTTCAACGTGGATGAGGTGCACAGCCACCGTGCCCCGCAAGCGACCACGCTGAGCCATTTGACCAATCGGAAGGCGCAGGGCGGCAGCGAGGCGCTTCTCGAAGAGCTGGCGGTCGATCGTGGACTCGGATGGACTGACGTCGCCCGGTTGTGCGGGGTTTCAATCTCAGCGGTACGCAAGTGGCGATCGGGAGGTGCACTTGGGCCCGAGCGCCTGCGGTCGCTGAGCAAACTTGCTGCGTTCCTGGATCTTCTCGAGGAGGCCGGGCCGATTGGCGATCCGGTCGGCTGGCTGATGATGCCTCTTGTCGAGCGGCACACCGTCACGGCCGCTGAGATCTATCGCTCTGGCCTTGACGAAGACATTCTCGAGTACGCTCAGGGGCAACTGAGTGTCGAAGAGCTGCTGGACCGGTGGAGTTCTAGCTGGCGGAAGGACACACGCTCGGGTTGGATGGTTGTTGACCGCCCTGATGGCGAGCGAGTGATCGCCCGGCGTAGCTGACGGAAACACGTTGAGCGAACTCGACGAACCCGAGGACCCCTCGGACGTCTGGTACGTGTGTCCTCCCGAGGAGGTGCCGCCCCACCGGATGCTCATGCAGGGCGATGTCGTCCTGCTCGACTCGGGCCCGGTGTGCGTGGTGTCTCACGCCTGTTCAATGCGGCAAGGACTACGGCTTCATGCGACGCAGATCATCGCGCCCGTGCATGAGCGCAGCCGCACGCTTTGGCGCGGCGACTACGACTGGATGCCGTTACCCGAGCTGAGGATTGCCGAGTCTCGCGCCGTCGCGGCGAATCTTCGGGAGTTGAGCAGCGTGCCAACAGCCAATCTGGAAGCGGGGCACCGCGTCGCAGCGATGTCCGAGGTTGGAATTCAGCTGCTGCAGCAGCGCATGGCACATCACCTGACACGAGTCGTCATCGACTTGTCGACTCTCGCGGAACACTCGGCACCGGTTCTGATGGAGGCGAATCTGCACGAGGAATGGGTTGAGGCCCTAGGTGAGGCCAGCGAGCAAGAATTTGAAGCGCTCCTCGATGCGGACGACCGCTTGCTCAGAAATTTGATGTCGGTGCCGCAATCCCGGTTCGACGCCCAGTCGTCGATTCGGCAACAGATCAAGCAGCGTCGGGATGCACAGCGCACGGCGTGAGCGTGCACCTGTCGCTGCTGCCTGAGAAGACGGCAGTGGTGCCTGGAGGTCTCGAGTACCGCCCTGAGTTCTTGACGCCCTCCGAAGAGGCCGATCTGCTCGGGCGGATCGACACCCTCGAGTGGCTCACAGACATATCCAGACGGGTGCAGCACTACGGTTTCAAGTACGACTACTCGAACCGCAGGCTCGATGAACCGGCGCGCATCGGGCCGTAACCCCTTGGCTGGGAGCCCCGGCAACCCCCAAAGTGACACTCGAATTTCTGTGTAACCGGCCGTGATGGTGTTCATCGGATGTGGTCGGCTGATGTCGCGTCCGCTTTGACGACGCTCGGGGTTGACACCGTGAGCCGGGTCTCTGGCGACTCTGCTGCTGGTGTGTCGGTCGAGCTGGCGAAGCTCGCGAACAACGGCTGCGGCGACGATCTGGCGCCTGTGTCGACGAACCGTGTCGTGCTGGTGCGCGGCAACCCTGACGGGGTGGCTGCTGCTCCGGTGCTTGCGTCGAGTCTCGCGAACGGTGAGCTGGTGACGCCGCTGGTTGTGGGCGACAGTCTGCCTGCTGCGGTGCGCGACTATCTGGTGGCGACGCCGAAGGTCGTCGGCAACGTCAAGCTGGCGCTGGGCATCGTCGCTATCGGCGGCAGTCGTCCCGGTCTCTGGCAACGCATCCGCCTGAAACGGCCCCGTGACGGGCTCATAACGATCTGTGTGGCGCTGTTCGGCGTTCCGATGTTCATCGGTGACGCAGCCTCGGCGACGGCACCGCCGCCAAGCTGCGCGCCGAGCACCCGAACCACGTGCGGGTGCCGGAGGCGAATTTGACGAGACCGTCGCCCGGCAGCGTCTCAAGCTGCTCAACGTCATCGACGAGTTCACCCGCGAAGCGCTCGCCGTCCACGCCGATCACAGCATCGACGGCGTCGTCATCGTCGAGGCCGTCGCCACGGGGGCGGTCAGCGCCCTGATAAGGCGGTCGTTACGCTTCAGTCATGGAACAGATCAAGTTGATGCTTGATGCGGAGCAGTCTCGTTTCCTGGAAGAACGCGCCCGCCGGCTGCACAGCACTCCCGATGCCTTGGTCTCTTCCCTGCTGACCCACTTGGCGAGACTCGCCTACGAAACAGCAGAACTCGGCCCGCACGAAACTGTCCAAGACCGTATGGCCCTGATTGCTGAGAACTACGTGGGCGAGAGCCGGGAGATGCTCGAAGACGACCCTGACCTTTGCCTGGACGTGGATGACCCGCCAGAGGCTGCTGGTCCCACGCTCCAAGAAGAGACTCCGCCCAGCGGCTCGGGTGCTGAGGAACCAACTGCTCAGATGAGCGAGGCGGACATCGAGCAGGCGTTTGCCGAGATCGCTGAACACTACGAGGAGATCAGCCGCGAGGTCTTCGGCGACGAGCCTGCTCTCTCGGCGGATCTTCTCGCCGCACCGCACTTCGTCGCCTACGGGCTCCCATTCCCTGAGAAGCCTCAGGGTACGAACTGGACTTCTGCGCTGATCGAGCGCATTGAGCACATACTCGCCCTGCGGCCCAAGAATCGGCGACCCGAGTTGCACCATCTCACCATGCACTTGTGGCTGCCCACCGGCGAGCAGATCAACGGGCCGACCATTCTCTATGTGGAGCCGGACCCCGCGCGATCACGACTGACCGCTGCTGCTGATCAGTGATCCTCATCGACGACGGGCTCGCGGTGAGAGCCTTGGCGGGTCAAGTGAGCGCCTATTGGCCAGATGAGGCGCCCTTGGTGGCATTCGGTTTCTACGTGAGGTTGCTGTATGTGCTTCGCAAGGGCGGTCCGCGCCGCGGCAAGATCACCCGACTCGCCACAGACGAGGTGATCGAGTGCGCGTCAGCCCCTCCGCCGGATGTTCTGCAGGTGGCCGACCCGCGGCCGTACATGGCGCGGGCGGTTGACGTGTACCGCCGCCAGAGTCCCAACATCAACAAGCTCGCTGCCGATTTTCTCGCCGCAGCAATCCACTATGAAACCCCGCTCCACGTAATTGAAGGCAACGTCGGCAAGAACTGGCAAGCGCTCTGCGACAGAGAAGGTGTGGAGCTGCGGATCATCCCGCCTGCTTGAAATCGCAAACTTCACGCCCGCGACGGCGGGTCTTGTGAGCTGAAGGTGTCCAGCAGCAACTCACCGTCGGTGCGGTGCTCGTTCACGACGCAACTGCTGCCGCCTGCCTCGTGCAGCCATTACCGACATCGACAGCACGGCGTGAGATGGGCACCAATCGTGTCATCGACGGTCAGGGGACTGTCCAGAATTTTGTGTATCGGGCGTGGTCTGAGGGTCCGCAGCTCACGCTGCAAACACGGCCAGCGAAGTGCTGATCGATCATGATGACAACGCGAAGACGGACATGGTGCGTGAGTTCGCGGGTCAGGATCGTTATGAGGCGCTTCGCGTTTTAGCGTGGGGTGAGGGTGTCGAGCAGCGTCCAGTCGGGTTTTCCTGCATACAGGAGCACTCGGGTGCGGTAGTGGTCGAAGTTGGTGATCCCGAACGACACTCGCTTGATCAGCTTGGCGAGGTTGTTCGCTGCCTCGGTCGGTCCGTTGGTCACCCGCGACCGGTGCCAGTTGGTGATCTGGGTGCGCCAGGAACGCAGGGTTCGGCCGAGCTTGTTCAGCTCCGGCGAGTAGGTGTCGTCGCGCAGGTCGCGGGACAGCTCGTCGATGGCTTCGAGGGCGAGTTCGTGGTCGCCGATGCGGTAGGTCATGCGCAGGGTCTCCTTGGCGTGCCAGGCGTCGCGGACCTCGCCGTGGGGGTCGCCGGCGGCGAGCAGTCCGCGCAGCTTCGCCTCGCCGCGCTCGGTGACGCGTTCGTGTGCTCTGAGCAGCAGCCGCCGTATCCGATACAGCGGGTCCTCTTTGGTGCCGCGCCCGCCGGTGGTCTCGTTCTGGACGCGTCTGCGCACCTCGTCGATGGTGCTGTTGGCGAGCTTGACGACATGGAACGGATCGGCGACCTGGATCGCTTTGGGCAAGGCGTCGCTGAACGCCTTGCGGTAGGGGCCTGACAGGTCCATGACCGCCCACCGCACCCGAGCTCGCCATCTCGAGGTGCGCCCCTGGATCCAGCGTGTGGCGCCCTCGGCGCTGCGACCAGCGACTATGTCCAGCAAGACGCCTCGGCGGGCGTCCACGATCGTGGTGCCCCACTGCTTGTCGCGGAACGGGCCGCGGCGGAACATCAAGATCTCGTCCAAGCCGAGCGCGGTGACGCCGTCGACACGGCCGGGGTCCGCTTCGAGCAGCGCCCGGCCCCACCGTTGCACTGCGGCCATCGCGGTGTGCCAGTTGCATCCCAGCTCGGCAGCGATCTCTTTGATCGCCCGCCCCGCACCCGCCCGGCGGGTCGCGTGCCTCGCCGCCCTGGACGTCATGCGCCCTCTGGGCGGCGCGATGGCGGGCTCCTGGTCGGTGAACGTGCGCACCGAGCAGCCCTGATGGGGGCACAGCCAGCGGCGCTTTCGCCACACCAGCCGCACCGGTCGCCCGAACGCCGGCAGATCAGCCAGACCCACCCCGCTCGCCCCGTGAGCCCACACCGGCCCGCCGCAGCCCCCACAGCACGGCCGCCCGCTCAGCGCCACCTCGATCTCGAGCGGGCCGCCGCGGCGGCCCCGCACATCGAGCACCGCGACGCCCGGACCCAGACCCACGATCAACAACAACGCACGCGTAAGGTCAACAGCCACAGGGATCCTCCCGAATCGGGGCAACAAAGCACCTCCGATTCTGGGGGATCCCTCCCTACCCGGCCCGGACCCTCACAGCGCTACCCCACGCGCAAACGCGAAGCGCCACATTGCCACCGGTCGCCGCGCCCGAGGCACCACACGCTAGATCCAGGGGCGCACATCGGGTGGCGGCGACAGGTGCGCTGGGCAGCGATGGACCTGTCAGTCCCTTTTTCGGGCAAGATGCGTGGAGCCCGAGATGGCCTGCGGTCGGCGCCGAACACGGCAGTCGCGAACCTCACTCGTGTCCGGTGCGAGGTCTCGCGTATGGCAAGAAGCGATGGTCGTAGTAGACGCACGCTATCTCGTCAAGAACGCGTGCTCTGATGACGGCGGTCTTGCCGGAATCCCCCGCAGTGTTCGATTCAGCGAAGTCGATGGCACTGAGGTTTCCGAGGCGCGCTTCCCAGATCCATACGACGTTGCCTCGCCTGCCGCGGACATACTCCCCTCGGCGGCCGCCGAGCACGTAGCGGAAAATGAGGTGCTGGCCCGGCTTTGGCAGATGACCCTTGGGCATGTTTGTTTCAAGCGCGACCTTGATCCCCAGGTCTGACGCTCGATCTGACTCGGATACGAGATCGGGATACTTGTGCGGATCGTTGCTTCTGTATGCCCCCTCCGACGCATCCGCGAGCGCTGAGCGCAGGAGATTGCCGATCATGGCGGAGAGGTTTGCGAGCTCGATGATCTCTGCGAGCGGTTGGGTGCCGGCGTTGATCAACTGCTCGTCGATCAGATCCAACCGTCGGTAGGTGTTCGTGATCGCGCCCACAATCCATGTTTCGCCGAGTCCGGTCGTGGTACTGACACTGTCGGCATTTCGCGCTGCGTGCGGCGGCGGCGTTCGTGCTGGAAGGCGAACGGGCAGGTCACCACCCGCCGCGTTCGTTTCGGCCATGTTGACGAGTTCAGTCAGTGACAATCCCAGCGCCCTGGCGAGCCGATACGCCGACTCGACACTCACATGGCGCTCACCGCGCTCGACGAGACCGAGGTGGGTGCGGTGCTTTCCGGTCTCGTCAGCAAGTTCGGCCAGCGACCAGCCTCGCTGATCGCGCAGGCTGCCCACCACAGTGCCGACTGCGCGCGCAACGGCGCGGGCGGTCTCGGCCTCCTCGTCGTCAGCACCGAGTGTCACAAAGGTCAAGCCTAAGTCCACCCACACCGGACTCGGTGAGACTATAGTCTCGCACACCCGCGACGACTCGGTGGCAAGGTAGGCGCAATGGCCCCGCTCAAGATCATGGATCTGTTCTCTGGCACCGGAGGATTCTCGAAGGGCTTCGAGGATGCGGGCGCCTTCGAGGTCGTGTGCGGCATCGACATGCTCCCCGAGGCCATCGAAACCTTCCGCTTGAATCATCCTCGAGCCGTAACGTTCACTGACGACATCCGGCAGGTGCGACTCGGTGTCGTTGCCGAGCGGACTGGTCTGGCGCGAGGCGAGATTGATGTCATCGTCGGAGGCCCACCATGCCAAGGCTTCTCGTCGATCAGGCCATTTCGCTCAATGACCGAGGACGATCCTCGCAACAGCTTGTTCGAAGAGTTCGCAGCGTACGTCAACTATTTTCGACCGGCTGTATTTGTCATGGAGAATGTTGTAGGCCTCGCTACCTATAAGAATGGTACAACCATAGAGCAGATTGAGAATTGCTTCTCCGATCTTGGTTACGATGTGGACTGGAGAGTGCTTAACGCTGCTCATTTCGGAGTGCCTCAGAAGCGCGAACGTCTCATCTTAATTGGGGCTCAGGAAGGTGTGGCTGTCAGATTCCCGCAGCCCACCCACGCAGGCATTTTTCGGACCATTGGATTACGCGAGCGGCATCGAATACTGGCGCCAGCTGAGAACGGCGGCATAGTGTCGCTCTTCGAAGATCACATCACAGATCTTCCGCGGGCCGTGACGGTGATGGAGGCAATTGGTGACCTTCCTCGCTTGTCAGCGGGCGAGCAAGTCGATACGTATTCTTGCCAGCCTCAAACTATGTATCAGGAGCAGCGACGATCGCGCTCTACACAGCTCGAATGGCATGTGGCTACTGCTCACTCCAGCCGGATGCTAGAGATCATCAAACATTCTGGCTCCAATATCAGTTCTGTGCCGGAACATCTGATTACTTCTGGATTCTCGTCATGTTATTCACGACTTGAACCGCATGAGCCCTCTGTCACAATTACTGTGAATTTTGTTCATCCTGCATCAAATAAGTGCATTCATCCATATCAGGATCGTGCATTAACGATTCGTGAAGGCGCGAGGCTTCAGTCATTTGACGACGACTTCAAGTTCGCAGGCAACAGAACCAAGATCGCAAAACAGATCGGCAACGCGGTTCCACCGCTGCTCGGGCGGGCAATTGCGGAGTCTGTGCAGCAGATGTTCGGCGTCGACGTCGGATATGCCGTAGGTCGTGAAGACGCGGCTTGACGGATTCGCAAGGAACTGCTTGAACTCCAGATAGTCCGATACACGCGTGTTCAGCCCTCGCCGGTGCGAAGCCACGCGTCGCCCCGGAAGCGGATCCACTGCGGCGCGACGCGAAAACACATGAACACGATGAGCGCAGCCCACAGCCAGCCGATTCCCAGATCCAGCAGACGCACGGTCCAGCCGACGATTGCAAAGCCCGCTGCGGCACCGACCATCGCCCATGCCAGAAAGCCCAGGTCGCTGGCGCCGATGAAGATGCCGTCGAAGGCGAATGCGGCGGCATTGACCGGTTGCATGGCGGCCACGAACAGCAGGATGAATCCGCCGAGGGAGACCACGTCGGGATCAGTGCTGAAGATCGATGCCAGCGGCCCGCGCAGCACGACGAGCACCAGGCCGAACACGAAGCTGAGCTGGAGGCTCATGCCGATCATCCGGACGCTGGCAGCGCGCGCCACACCGGGCCGGCCGGCGCCCAGTTCCTTGGCCACCATGGCTTGGCCCGCTATGGCGACCGCATCGAGCGCCAGGGCCAGCAGCGCCCAGATCTCGGCGCCGATCTGGTGCGAGGCCACCTCGGTGGTGCCGATGCGCGAGGCAAACACGGCCGCCAGCACGAACGAGCCTCGCAGTGCGCTCGTGCGCGCGAACATCTGCAGCCCGACGCGGGCATAGCGGCGGGCTGCGGCTGCGACGAGCCGCAACGAGGCGCCGACGGCCCGCGTGCGGCGGCGAACGGCGAAGGCGAAGGCGATTGCCGCCGCCCATTGGGCAATGACGGTCGACCATGCCGAGCCGGCGATGCCCATGTCGAGCTCGAACACCAGGACCAGCTCGATGAGGAGATTTGCGATAGCGGACGCCACCGCCACGATGAGGGGTGTGATCGTGTCCTGCGCGCCCCGCAGGTAGCCGGTAGCGGCCATTGCCGCCAGCAGCGCAGTGAAGCCGATGAGGCTGATCCGCAAGTACGTGAGTGCCAGATCGGCGACTTCGGGAGTCGGGTCGAACAGGCCCACGAGCCATCCCGAGCCGGCCCACATGCCCAAGCTGACAGCGATGCCGAAGCCGACCGAAAGCCACATGCCGGCGATGCCTTGTTCAGCGGCTCTCTGCGGAGCACCAGCACCCACGAGCCGACCCACCAGCCCGGTCGTGCCGTAGGCCAGGAAGATCAACGCCGCATGAGCGCTGAGCAGGATGGCCGAAGCGATCGCAAGCCCTGCCAGCTCGGGCGTGCCGAGCCTGCCCACGATCGCCGTGTCGGTGACGACGTACAGCGGTTCGGCGATCAGTGCGCCGAACGCCGGAACAGCGAGCAGCAGGATCTCGCGGTCATAGACCGTGCGGCGCAGCACGGCTAGGGCCCGACCGCGATCAAGGAGGCAGCGATCATCTGGTCGCGCCCTATCCGCTCAGGCGCCACACGCCGGTTTCCATGTCGATCACGTAGAGCTCGCCGGCCCCGTCGACCGCAAACCCAACCGGCCTCGGCGTACTCACGCCCAGGTGCCAGACCTCATCGGGCTGCGCGCCAGGCTCGACTGCTGCCGCGTAGATGTCGCCGCCGCAGAGGTCAGCGAATACGTAGCGGCCCGCCAGCCATTCCAATTCGCTGCCCCGGTAGACGTGGCCGCCGATGACGGCGCACAGTCCGCGCCCGTGCCGGTACTCGAAATCGGGCGGCCGGTGGTCGGCGAGCTCGTCACCGACGAATCGCCGGCTTCCCTCATAGGCGTTCCAGCCCAGGTTGGCGCCGCGTTCGTCGAGGTCGAGCACATTGACCTCTTCGATGCACTGCTGGCCGACGTCGGAAACCCACAAGGTGCCGGTCGGCTCGTCGAACGACATGCGAAACGGGTTGCGTGCGCCGTACACCCAGATGTGAGGGTCGCTGCGGGGTCCAAGGTCGGGGTTGCCCGGTGCCGGAGTGAGCCGCCAGTCGCCGGGATCGTCGCTGTCGGCGGTGTCAACGGCGAACCGCAGCACGGCGCCCAACGGAGTGGCGAGATTCTGACCGTGATGGTGGGGATCGCCGAGGCCCCCGCCGTCGCCGAACGACACGTAGAGCAGCCCGCTCTCGTCGAACAGCAGATCGCCGCCGTTGTGCTGCGCATTGGTTTGGGACACCTCCAGCACATCGGCGTAGCTGCCTTCCAGCACTGCGCGATCAGCGGTCGGTGTGAGCACCGTGAGGATGCTGGAACCGTGCCGGTCAGTGCGGTTGATCCACAGCCGTCCGTTGGGCCCCAGCGTCATGCCCACCAAGCCCTGATCGTGCTCGGCGGCCGTGTTCGAGGAGAAGTCGGCAACCGGCTCTTCGCCGATGGCAGCACCGAAGTCGCTGCCCACTTGGCCAGCCAGGTTGAGCGCAAATCGCCAGATCCGACCCCTCCTATCGCCCACGAAGCCGCCGCCTGAGCCATCGCCGTCCGGGTCGCCGGCACCTGATTCGTCGGCGCTGGAATCACCGGCATCCTCCGCCGCGCTGTCGAAGACCATCACGGTCGCTTCGACGAGATCGATGTACGGCACGAGCGTGACGGCACGCCCGGGAGCCGCCTCGCTGAGCGGTGCAGCGGAGAGTTCGGGCAGATCGCCGGGGCAGGGCGTATTGGATGCCACGTACTGCGGGGTCTGCGTGAGCGGAAGGGTCGTGGCGGGCACAGTGGTCACTCGGCCGGTGCCATCGTCGGGATCTCCGACGGCGGGACCGGTGCCGTCGTCGATCGCAATGTCCGAGCACCCGGCGGTCATCGCGCCGGCAGCAATGGCCACCGTGCAGGCCGCGATGGTGAACAGCCGTCCGCCCTGCACCCGGCCAATGTACGCCTGCTCGGCGGCATGGCAGTCTGATTTCGGCAGTGTGTGAACGCGTGTCAAGTTGTGGCTGCGGGGACGGCACGACAGAATGAACCGATGCGCGCGCCAGCAAACACGCTTGGCTGCCCGGCCGAGGCCGTGAGCGGTAACGAGGTTGTAGGGGTACTCACCTAGGCGGGCCCGTCTTGACGCGCTCGCCCTGCCTCCCGCTCGGGAGGCACAGTCATTTATGGGCACAGTCAATTCACGAACCGACCATTCCAAGTAGCAGGGCAGGAGAAACTTCATGGAGCTCACCGGCGCTCAGGCGTTGATGCGAAGCTTGGAGATGAGCGGCGTCGAGGTCATGTTCGGCCTGCCCGGCGGGGCGATCCTGCCGGTGTACGACCCGGTGCTGGACTCGCCGATCCGCCATGTTCTTGTTCGTCACGAGCAGGGCGCCGGCCACATGGCGCAGGGATACGCGCATGTCACCGGCAAGCCGGGGGTTGCCATGGTCACGAGCGGACCAGCGGCCACGAACATCGTGACGCCGCTGTGTGACGCCTTCATGGACTCGATCCCGATGGTCGTCGTGACCGGCCAGGTGGCCATGTCGGCGATCGGCTCGGATGCGTTCCAGGAGTGCGACACCACGGGCATCACCATGGCGGTCACCAAGCACAACTACTTGGTCACCGAAGCTGCCGACATCCCGCGCATCGTGGCCGAGGCGTTTCACATCGCCACCACTGGTCGTCCCGGCCCCGTGCTGATCGACCTGCCCAAGGACGTCAGCAACGAGATGATGACCTGGTACTGGCCCGACAGCGTGGAGCTGCCCGGTTACCGGCCGCGCAGCGGGGTCGATCCAGCCGCGATTGCCGAGGCGGCGGAACTGATTCGGACGGCCCAGCGACCGGTGATCTACGCAGGCGGCGGCCTGCTGAAGGCCCGCGCAGCGGAGGCGCTGCGGGAGCTGGCCGAGATGTGCGACATCCATGTGGTGACGACGCTGATGGCCCGCGGCGTGTTCCCCGACCGTCACCGCCTGTGCCTCGGGATGCCCGGCATGCACGGCAACTACTCGGCGGTGACGGCCATGCAGCAGGCTGATCTGCTTATCAACCTCGGCGCGCGCTTCGACGACAGGGTCACCGGCAATCCGGCGCACTTCGCCCCAGGGGCCAAGGTCATCCATGTCGACATCGACCCGGCCGAGCACGGCAAGGTGCGGGTGCCAGAGGTGGCCATCGCCGGCGATGCCCGCTTGGCCGTCGAGGCGCTCATCGCGGCGCTGCGGCCTGCCGGCGGCGGCGACGCCACTGACGCCATGGCCGATCGATCGGCGTGGAAGTCGACGATCTCGGGCTGGCAGGAGCAGTACCCGCTGCAATACGATCAACCGTCGAGCGGCCATCCGCTGAAGCCGCAATACGTGGTGGAGCAGCTGCGTGACCACACCCCGGACGACACGATCGTGGTGGCCGGCGTGGGGCAGCACCAGATGTGGGCGAGCCAGTTCTGGAAGTTCGACTACCCCTACACCTGGGTCAACTCGGGCGGTCTCGGCACGATGGGCTTCGCGGTGCCTGCGGCCATCGGCGCCAAGGTGGGCCAGCCCGACCGAACCGTGTGGGCCGTGGACGGCGACGGCTGCTTCCAGATGACGGCGCAGGAGCTGATCTCGGCGAGCGCCGAGAACATTCCGGTGAAGATCGCCATTCTCAACAACGCGTACTTGGGCATGGTGCGCCAGTGGCAGGAGCTTTTCTACGCAGAGCGCTACAGCGAGGTGTACCTCAGCGCTGATCATCCCGACTACGTGGGCTGGGCCGAGGCCATGGGCTGTACGGGCATCCGGGTGGAGTCGGCCGAGGAGGTGGTGCCTGCTATCACGAAGGCGAACTCGATCAACGACCGCCCCGTGGTGATCGACTTCCGTGTCGACACCGAGGAGAAGGTGTACCCGATGGTGCCCGCCGGCGGTTCGAACGACGACATCATCCTGGGTCCCGAGGGCGATGCCGACGCCGCCTTGAAGGGAAGCGCGCCGTCATGAGCAGCCCACAGAGCAACGGCGCCGGCGCGGGCAGCCCCCAGGAACCGGATCTGCACATATTCGCGGCCATCGTGGAGAACAAATTCGGCGTGCTGGCTCGCATTGCGGGGCTGTTCAGCCGTCGCGGCTTCAACATTTTCTCCCTCGCCGTGGCACCCACCGACGACCCGGAATACAGCCGCATCACCATTGTCGTCGACGTCCATAACACCGACGTCACCCAGATCGCGAAGCAGCTCGACAAGCTCATCAACGTGATCCACATCAGCGAGCTGCACCCGTCCGACTCGATGGAACGCGAGCTGATGCTCGCCCGCGTCGGGGCGGTCGATCTGGCTGCAGTTGTCGATGTCATCTCCGAGTACGGCGGTGAGGTGCTCGATCACACCGACGACGAGGCCATCGTCAGCGTCAGCGCCCATCCGGACCGACTCGACCGGTGCGAGCGCCAGTTGCGCCCGTTCGGCCTGCATGTGCTGCAGCGCACCGGTCGCATAGCGCTTCGGGCACTCGATGCCGACGAGCCCGCTGTTGGCATCACGAGCTAGTCACGAGCGCGACGCTCCGAGCGTCACGCCCAGAGTCAAGTCCATCAAGTTCCGGCAAACTCCGGCGATCTGAACAACTTCGAGGAGCGAAATCGATGCCCGCCACCATCTACTACGACCAAGACGCCGACATCGGCCAACTCGCCGACCGCACCGTGGCGGTCATGGGCTACGGCTCCCAGGGCCACGCCCACGCCCTGAACCTGCGCGACAGCGGCGTGGACGTCGTGGTCGGGCTGCGAGCAGGCTCGTCGTCCCGTTCCAAGGCCGAGTCTGAGGGCTTGCGGGTCAGCGACGTGGCAGGCGCGGCCGCCGAAGCCGACATCATCATGATGGCGCTGCCTGACACCGACCAGGCCGCCATCTACGACGCGTCGATTGCACCGAACCTGCAGCCCGGCAACGCCATTGCGTTCTCGCACGGCTTCAACATCCATTTCAGCCAGATCAGCCCGCCCGACGACGTGGACGTGTGGATGATCGCCCCCAAGGGTCCCGGCCACAACGTCCGGCGAACCTATGTCGAGGGGGGCGGCGTGCCGGCGCTCGTGGCGATTCACCAGGACGCCAGCGGGAACGCGCTCGCGGACGCGCTGGCCTACGCGAAGGGCATCGGCGGCACTCGGGGTGGCGTGCTGACGACCACGTTCGCAGAGGAGACCGAGACCGATCTGTTCGGCGAGCAGGTGGTGCTCTGCGGCGGCTTGACCGAGTTGATCCGGGCCGGTTACGAGACCTTGGTGGAAGCCGGCTACCAACCCGAGTCGGCGTACTTCGAGACGCTGCATGAGGTCAAGCTGATCGTCGACTTCATTTATGAGGCCGGCATCTCGGGCATGCGCTACTCGATCTCGACCACCGCCGAGTACGGCGACATGACCCGCGGTGCCCGCATCATCACCGACGAGACCCGCGCTGAGATGAAGCGCATCCTGGCCGAGATCCAGGACGGCAGCTTCGCTCGCGAATGGATCGATGAGAACCGCAACGGGCTGCCGAACTACCGGCGTATGGTCGAAGAAGGCCACCAGCACCCCATCGAGCAGGTCGGCGCGGAGCTGCGGGCGATGATGCCGTGGATCACCGCAGGCCGCCAGGACGTCACAGCTGCATCCGGCGGCGCCGTCTCCTGATCGCTTCCGATCAGGCATCGCCGGACTCGGGGCTCCTGAGCTTGCGCGACACGTTGGCAGAATCGGGGCGTGGTCGAGGTCGTCGTGACTCCGGTGCGGGTGCCTGCTGCGGGTGACCTGCTCGTGGCAACGCCGCGCCTGGTCGATCCCAACTTCGACCGAAGCGTCGTGTTCGTGATCGAGCACCAAGAGGCCGGCACGCTGGGGGTCGTCATCAATCGTGTCTCGGACATCTCGTGCGCGTCAGCGGTTCCTCGCTGGGCATCGCGCTTCACCCCCGAAGCCGCCGTCGGGCTCGGCGGGCCTGTCGAGCCTCAGGGATTGCTGGCGCTCGGGGCGACCGCCGGCCGGTCGGCAGGCAAATTGCAGTCACCTGGAGGTTCCCGCGCCGAGTCGTCCGAGGCCGGCGGCGTCTGGCGCACTGTGAACGGCGAGGTCGGGCTGGTCGATCTCACCGCCGATCCGTCCGAACTCGATGCCGCTGTCGTCGCCGTCAGGATCTACGGCGGCCACGCCGGATGGGGACCGGGCCAGCTGCGAGGTGAACTGCAAGCCGGATGCTGGTGGGTGTTCGACTCGACGCCTGAGGACCTGACCGCAGACGCCACGACTCTCTGGTACGACATGCTGGCGCGGCAGTCCCCGCCGGCACGACTGCTTGCTCGCTACCCGGACGATCCTGCTCTGAACTAGTGCATCGGGCCCGCGGGCGATGGACGTCGTGGTGGCGAATAGTCAACGTAGGCTCCAGACCGCGTGGTGCGGGCTGCGATGTCCCGCTCGACACAGTCCGATCGACGGCGCTCTAGGCTCGCCAACGGATCGGCTGGAAACGACCACTTCGGAGGCCTTCCATGAGCGACCACGCCGAGTCCGCGTCATACGACGGAAGCCGGCGGACCGGTTGGGCTGAATTGGGGTCCGGTGAGACCGTCGAGTTGGCCCGGCCATTACGCCGTCTTGGCGCTCGAATACTCGACGCCATCGTGGCCGGAATTCTCCTCGTGATGCTGTTGCGCGTGTCGGGTACGGGCGTCTCCACCGTCGGATCGATGCGGCTTGGGCTGGTCGTCGGCATCGGCTACGAGGTTTCCCAAGTTGCGGTCTGGGGCCAGACCATCGGCAAGCGCATGACGGGCATCAGGGTGATCAATGCCGTGCACGGTGGAGTACCGGGATGGGGCAAGGCGTTCGGCCGCTGGGCGATCCCTGGCCTGGTCGCCCTCATCCCGATTCTCGGCCCGCTCCTGTCGTTGCTGTGCTACGTGAGCCTGACGTGGGACCGCGTGTACCAAGGCTGGCACGACAAGGTCGCGGGCACGCTGGTCATCAAGACCTGAACCGAGCCTGAGCTCATGGCAGCGAAATCTCGCGGAGTCCGCCGGTGAGCGATGTCCACGGGCCGTCGGGGCTGAGCGAGCAACCCCAAACCGGCTGGGCTCTGCTCGCTTCGGGCCAGACCGTTGAGTTGGCCCGGCCAGTGGAGCGCCTCGGCGCTCGCATTCTCGACTTCTTGATTGTCGCGATCCCGCCGACTGTCATCTGGGCCATTGTCCGAGGTCGTGATGCCTTTGTCCCCAATGGAGGCGAGACCCTCACGAATCTCGGAGGGATCTTGTTGACCGAGTTCGGAGCACTGCTGTTGGGGGTGCTCATGGCCTTCGTCTACGAAGTCGCGCCGACGGCGAGATGGGGTCAGACAGTGGGCAAACGAATCGTGGGGATCAAGGTGGTGAATGCCTCGACCGGCACAGCGCCCGGTTTGGGCAAGTCGCTCGGCCGTTGGGCCGTGCTGACGCTGCCGATCTCTATTCCCTATGTCCAGATCCCCGGCGTGGTTTTCTACCTGCTGTGCGTTCTGACGATTGGCCATGAACCGTGCTACCGGGGCTGGCACGACAAGGCCGCGCGGACCTTGGTTGTCACGTCATATCGCGACAACAGGCGCAGCGGACGACCTCGACCCGCTCCACCGAGGTACGGGCGGCGGCGTTAGTGCCGCGCGCTTGGGTTGCTGGCAGCGGCTCTAGAGCCGCTCGACGATGTAGTCGATGCAGGCGGTGAGGGCCTCGGCGTCGGCGGGATCGATCGCGGGGAATGCGGCGATGCGCAGCTGGTTGCGGCCCAGCTTGCGGTAGCCCTCGGTGTCGACGATGTCGTTGGCTCGGAGTGCCGCCGCAATGTCGTCGGCGCTGACCCCGTCGAAGTCGATGGTGCACACGACGGGGGAGCGCATCTGCGAATCTGTCACGAAGGGCGAGGCGAACTCACGCGTCGCCGCCCAGCCGTACACGGTGCCGCTGGAAGCTGCCGACCGGGATGCGGCCCAGCCGAGCCCGCCACCATCGAGCATCCATTCGGCGGTCTCGAGCGTCAGGAGAATGGTCGCGAGCGCCGGCGTGTTGTAGGTCTGGTCCTGGCGGGAGTTGCGGGCTGCGATCGCCAAGTCGAGCGTGGCGGGCTTGTAGCGGCCCCCCGCATCGATGCGTTCGATGCGCTCAATGGCCGCCGGGGAGCACAGAGCGATGAAAAGTCCGCCGTCGGCGGCGAAGGCCTTTTGAGGTGCGAAGTAGTAACAGTCGACATCGGCGGGATCCCACGTCATCGCTCCGGCGGCCGAGGTGGCGTCGACCATGACGAGGCTCGGGGCGTCGCCCTGACGGGACGGGCTCAGCTGCGGCTGCATCAGCGGCATACACACGCCGGTCGAAGTCTCGTTGTGCGTCAGCGCGTACACGTCGATGTCGGCTGGATCGGCGGGCTCAGGCACGGGGTGCGTGCCGTAGGGCGCCGTGATCACCATCGGGTCGCGCAAGTGCGGTGCGGCAGCAGTCACGGCGGAGAACTTCTCCGAAAACTCGCCGAACGTCAGGTGCTGGGCGCGGCGCTCGATGAGCGAGAACGCCGCAGCGTCCCAGAAGCCGGTGCTGCCGCCATTGCCCAGTATCACCTCCCATCCGTCACCGAGTCCGAACAGCTCGGCCATCGCCGCCCGCAGTCGGCCCACCACGGAGCGCACGCCGGTGCGGCGGTGCGAGGTGCCCATGTAGTCGATCGCACGAGATTCGAGCGCCTTGACGGCCTCGGGTCGAACCTTGGACGGGCCCGAGCCGAAGCGCCCGTCGGCGGGTCGCAGCTCGGCGGGAATCGAAATTGATGCGGGAGACACAGCCATCGGCTGCCACTATTGCGCCCGACGCTGCTGCCGACAACCACATTTGTCTGACAATTCTGGGAATTGCCTGATGACCGTGCTGGTTGGAATGCCCGCCGTCGCGGCGAGACTGTCGACCGCAGGCGGCGGGTGCCTCAGCGCGCCGAGCAGACGGGAGACGCCCAATGAGCAATCGAGTATCTGCGGCGCTGGCGGGCATCGCTCCGTCTGCGACCCTGGCGGTCGACGCCAAGGCCAAGGCGCTGCGGGCGGCGGGGGAGAACGTGATCGGTTTCGGGGCCGGCGAGCCAGATTTTCCGACGCCCGAACACATCGTCGAGGCGGCCGTTGCTGCGTGCCGCGATGCTGCGAACCACCGTTATTCGCCCGCGGGGGGCCAGCCGGCCCTGAAGGCTGCTTTGGCCGCGAAGACGCAGCGAGACAGCGGCCTCGAGTTGGACGCGAGCCAATTCCTGGTCACCAACGGCGGCAAGCAGGCCGTGTACAACACCATGGCGGCGCTGGTGGACCCGGGTGACGAGGTGCTGCTGCCGGCGCCGTACTGGACGACCTATCCCGAGGCAATCCAGGTCTTCGGCGGCGTGCCGGTGGAGGTTTTCGCCGGTATCGAGTCCGGCTTCCGGGTCAGCGTCGAACAGCTCGAAGCGGCGCGGACCGACCGCACAAAGGCGCTGCTGTTCGTGTCGCCGTCGAACCCGACAGGTGCCATCTACCCCCGCGACGAGATCGTGGCGATCGGCCAATGGGTGCTCGAACACGGTTTGTGGGTGATCACTGACGAAATCTATGAGCACCTGACCTACGCCAACGCGGAGCACCATTCGCTCCCGGTGCTGGTGCCCGAGATCGCCGACCGGTGCGTCGTGCTGAATGGTGTAGCCAAGACCTACGCCATGACGGGTTGGCGGGTCGGCTGGATGGCCGGACCGTCCGACGTGATCGCGGCGGCCACCAACTTGCAGAGCCATGCCACGTCCAACGTCTGCAACGTGGCCCAAGCAGCGGCTCTTGCCGCGGTGTCCGGAGACCTTGAGGCGGTCGCCATGATGCGCGCTGCATTCGACATTCGGCGCCAGCGCATCACCGAGATGCTCAACGCCATCGAGGGCGTGGAATGTCCCGAGCCCGAAGGCGCCTTCTACGCATTTCCCAACATGGAAGGGCTGCTGGGGCGCCGCTACGGCGATACGGAAGTCACCACGACGCTGGAGTTGGCTGCGGCGGTACTCGAGCAGGCCAAGGTGGCCTTCGTGCCCGGCGAGGCGTTCGGCGCGCCGGGCTACGCACGGTTTTCGTTCGCCTTGGGGCTCGACGATCTGGGCGAAGGCATCAGCCGTATTGCAGATCTGGTCGCCTGACATGGCGCGAGTCCTGGTGGCTGAGACGCTGGCAAATGCAGGATTGGATCTGTTGCGCGCAGCCGGCCACGACGTCGACGTCCGTACAGGACTCAGCCCCGACGAGCTGCGCGACGCCGTTGCCGGCGCGCAAGCGCTGGTTGTCCGCTCCGCGACACAGGTCGATGCCGACCTCCTCGCCGCAGGTGATTCGCTGATCGTCGTCGGGCGCGCCGGCGTCGGCCTCGACAACGTCGATGTCGCTGCTGCGACCGAGCGCGACGTGCTGGTGTGCAACGCGCCGTCCAGCAACGTCGTGTCGGCGGCCGAGATGACGGTGGCGCTCATGCTGGCGCTAGCTCGCCACATACCGCAGGCGCACGAAGCGCTCGCCGACGGTCGATGGGAGCGCAGCCGCTGGGGCGGCATGGAGCTGTACCGCAAGACAGTGGGGATTCTCGGCCTCGGTCGAGTTGGCCGCTTGGTGGCGCAGCGGATCGCGCCGTTCGATGTCGCACTCATTGCCTACGACCCCTATGTGAGTTCCGAATCCGCCCGGGCGGCAGGTGTCCACATGGTCTCGTTCGATGAGCTGCTCGAACGTTCCGACATCATCACCTTGCACATGCCGCGGACGCCCGAAACGGCCGGCCTGCTGGGTGCCGAAGGCCTGGCCAAGTGCCGCCCGCACGCGTTGATCATCAATACCGCACGGGGTGGAATTCTCGACGAGGCCGCAGCCGCAGCCGCTCTCGACGCGGGTCGTCTGGGCGGTATAGCGCTTGATGTCTACGAAACCGAACCGATGACCGAGTCGCCCTTGTTTGGCAGGTCCGATGTCGTGGCGACGCCGCACTTGGGTGCCAGCACGACCGAAGCGCAAGATCGGGCAGGCGTTCACATTGCCGAGCAAGTGAATCTGGCTTTAGCCGGCGACCCCGTGCCCTACGCCGTCAACGCCTAGCGCACTGGGCGTTCAGCGCTGGGCGGCGACGGCGGCAGCATCTGGGTGATGCAGGTAGCGATTGGGGATCTCGAAGCCGAAGATTCGGGCCGAGTTGAGGCCCAAGATCTTGGCGCGCTCGCCGTCGTCGAGGTGGCTCATGGTGCGCTCGATGGCCTGGGCCGAATACGGCCACGAGCCCTCGTGGTGGGGAAAGTCGTTCGCCCACAGGAAGTTGTCGACGAGACCGTGCTCGCGGGCGAGATCGAGGCCGGCGGGGTCCTCCTGGAAGCTCGCGAACCCCTGGCGCTTGAAGTAGTCGCTGGGCAGCATTTGGAGCTTGGGCCGCACCCACATGTGGTGCTTGAGGTACGCCTCGTCCATGGCGCCCAGCATCCAGGGCACCCAGCCGATCCCCGCCTCGATGGACCCGAAGCGCAGCTCTGGGTGCCGCTCGGCAACGCCTGACGCGCAGATGTTGACCAAGGGCTCCATGGTGGGTGCAAGCGAATGCACGGCGTAGTTGATGACGGCCCCGCCCTGGCTGCGCGAAGTGCGCGGGTCGCGGCCCGTCGAGACATGGAAGGTGACCGGCAGGCCCACCTCGTCGATGCAGTCCCACAGGGGCTCCATCTCGCGCAGGTTGTAGTTGAGGTCGTCGACGTCGGGCGGGCCGAAGACCGGCTTGGCGGGCAGGCTCAGGCCCTTGAATCCCAGCGCCGCGCAACGCTGGATCTCAGCGATCGCCTTGTCCAGCGCGGCAGGCGCAATGCAGGCCATCGGCGCCAGGCGATCGTTGTAGTCGGCGAACTCCTCCCAGGCCCATTCGTTGTAGGCCTGGCACATCGCGTGGCTGAAGTCGGCATCGGGCGTGGCCCACACGGTCAGGCCCTTGTTCGGGAACAGGACCTCAGCGTCACAGCCGTCCAGTGCTAGGTCGCGCACCCGTGACTCGGGATCGCGCCCCGACTGGTTGCGCAGCTTCTCGTGCCCCTCGAACGGCTTCGTCCAATTCAGCTTGGCGGGGCGGAAGCCTTCGGCCTTCTGGAAGAACTGCGGGTCCTGCGCCGCATCGCCGGCCGCCCCGGCGTTGTCCGAGCCAGTGTCAGCCGTCTTGGCGCCCTTGCCATGGACGTCCATGGCCTTGGTCACCGCGATGGTCGGCAACCGGTCGTGGTAGTCGGGATCGATGCGGTCATAGAGGAACGTGCTCGGCTCCTGCACGTGGCCGTCTGCAGAGCACATGAAGAACTTGTCGTCGGCGTCGGGCCGAGCCGAGCGCACCCAGCCGTCATTGCCCGGCGTCTCGAGCCGCCACACGTTGTTGACATCAGGTTCGGGGATCGTGATTGCCATGTCAGTGACTCCAGGACGGGTCAGGGGGAGTGGTCGCCACAGGCGCAGCTGCGGTGCCGGGACCATGACGCAAATGCCCCATGAGTCTGGCACGCAACTGCTCCCACAGACCCGGTGACGCGGCCGTCAGCCTCGCTTCGCTAGTCGCTCGCCGAGCCAGTCTGGGGACAGGGAGCCCTTGCGGGCGATGAGGCTGACCACCCAACGACGAAGCGAGTCTCCTGAGTCGACCATGTGGGGAATCATGGAAGTTCGGGTGCCGACAGCTTCGATCAAGTAGTCGGCGGCGCTGTCTCCCGCATCACCGCCCGAACCGTCGGGCCGAGTCACACTCACGAGGCCCTTCAGCCGTGCGACTCCAGCGGGCAGGTCGGCCAGCAACTGTTCGATGATCCGCAGGGGCACGGGCCCGTCAAGCTCGACCGTCTGGGACTCGAAGAGATCCTCGGCAGCTGGTCCGGGGGCTTCAGAGGGTGGCGCGACGGCGGGGTCTCCGGCCCCAGCCGACCGATCACGTTCCGCCTGTGGCCCGAACAGCACATCGATGGGCACTGCGGCCCGACTGGTACGCACGATGGCGGCCCGTCCTGCAAGTCCTGCGAGCCAGCTGCACAGCGCCGTGACGTCGTCGGTGTCGCCGAGCAGGTCGACCTTGTTGACCACGAGCAGATCGGCGGCAGCTAGCTGCTGGCGCACGGTGTCAGCCACCCAGCGGTCATTGGCCTGCCGCCGTACTTGCTCAGCGTCCGCCAGCACCACGACTGCATCGAGTTGCAGCCCAGGCGTGTGGCCGTAGGCGGCGACCTGCGCGGGATCCGCGACGCCGCTGGCCTCGATGAGCAGCCTCGCCGGCGGAGTGCCAGCCGAGCGAACCTGCATCAGTGCCGCGGCAAATCCATCGGCCAAGGTGCAGCAGATGCAGCCGTTGGCGAGCGTCAGCTTGTCGCCGTCGGCCGCGACGATGAGATCTTCATCGATCGAGATCTCGCCGAAGTCGTTGACGATTACCGCCACGCGCTCGCCCGAATTCCGCAGCACGTGGTTCACCAGCGTGGTCTTGCCGGCGCCGAGATAGCCGCCGATCACGGTCACCGGGATCCGTTGCTCGCTCACCATGCTCTTCTCAGTTGTTCACGCCGCAGTACGCGGTTTGGGCGTCGGGGGCTATGTCTCGCCGATCTGGGCCGGTTGGGGCACCCCGCCGAGCACCGTGCCCCACACGCCGATGTCACGCAGTGCCATCGGGTCAACGCTCAGCGGGTCGTCTTCCAGCACCGCGAAGTCAGCCAACTTGCCTGCTTCGATGCTGCCGATCTCGGAGTCGAGCTTGATCTGCCGGGCTGCCTCGATCGTGATGGCACGCAAGGCGTCGGGCACCCCGATGCGTTCGTCAGGGCCCAGCACTTGGCCCGATGCGGTCACCCGGTTGACGGCACACCACGCCGTGTGCAGGTGACCGAGCGGCGTGATGGGCGAGTCGGAATGGATCGAGAAGCTGACGCCACTCGCCAAGGCGGTCGCGCAGGCATCCATGCGGGCGGCGCGCTCGGGCCCCACGGTTGCGTCCCGGTGCTGATCGCCCCAGTAGTAGATGTGGTTCGAGAAGATGTTGGCGCACATGCCCAGCGCCGCCATGCGGCGGTACTGGTCGGGGGTGGTGAGCTGGCAGTGCTGCACGGTGTGGCGGTGATCCCATCGGGGGTAGCGCTCGAGCACCTGCTCGACCGCGTCGATGAACACTTCCGACGCCTCGTCGCCGTTGCAATGGCAGTGCACCGTCAGGCCCGCCCGGTGGTACGGCTCCAGCAGATCGGCCATCTGGTCGGGCGCCGTCAGCCACAGGCCGTTGCCGACGTGTCCCGGCGGCGGCTTGTAGTAGTGCGGCCAGCTGATCCGGGCCGTGAAGCCCTGGATCGAACCGTCCAGGATCAGCTTGACGATGCCGAAGCGCAGTTTCGACGACTGCTCGTTCTTCAGTCGTGCTCCCAGCGCTGCCAGCTCATCGGTGTCGGCCGGCGCTCCGAAGAAGTTGGACAGCGCCACCATGATGCGAGCCGGGTACTCGGGATCGCTGGTGACTTTCTTCCAATTGGCGAGCTGCTCGGGGTCGAACAGCTGCGTGGTGCCCAAGTCGGTCAGCAGCGTGTGCCCGGCGTTACGAGCCTCGTTGGCGTAGCGCCAGCGGGCCTGCTCGGTGCGGTTGGCGTTCATCATGTCGACGAACGCCTCGCCGGCCAGCATCATGCCGGCGGGCTCGTGCAGCTCGCCGTTGGGAAGCCCGTCGCCTCCCCTGGCGACGCCGGGGCTGGTCGCCGATTCGTCGATGCCGCATCGCTCCATGAGCGCAGAGTTGATCGTGGCCAGGTGTCCGCTGGCATGCAAGATGAGAGTCGGCCTGGCGCCGGTCACGGTGTCGAGATGGCGTGCCACCAGCCGCTCGCCAGGGAAGTAGATCGGGTCGAGGCCCCACGCCAGCAGCGTCTGGGACTCGTCGGACAGCTCCGCGGCAGCCTTGCCGAGCCGCTCGAGTACGTCGTCGATCGACGTGCAGCCTGGCCACAGACGTCCTTGCGGATCGCGTCGGTCGAAAAATCCGACGTAGGTGGAGTTCCACAGGCCTCCGGACATCACATGGCAATGGGCCTCGACGAATCCGGGCATCAGCACGTGTTCTGCGAAGCGATCATCGACTCGGTGCGTGCCCCATGACGCCAGTTCATCGGCGCTGCCGACCCCCAGGATGCGATCGCCCCTCACCGCCACGGCATCGCCAAATGGGAAGGCGGGATTGATGGTGATGACCCGGCGTGCCGGGTAGATCACGAACGGCTCGTCCGGCTTGGTGTGGCCGGTGTGGGCTGTCGTCATCAGTCGTGTGCCTCCTGTGCCACGTAGTGACCCGGTTCGACTTCGAGCAGGGTCACTGGCTCGGGTTCGGTGCCGGCCTCGAAGACGGGACTGGGCACCTCGTCGGTCTGGACGGAGCGGTCCGTGCGCCGTTGCTGCGGATCGGCGATCGGCACGGCGTCGAGCAGTCGTTGCGTGTACGGGTGCGTGGGGTTCTCGAAGATGGCCCGGCGCGACCCGAGCTCGACGATCTGGCCCAGATACATCACGCCGACGCGGTGGGCAATCCGCTCTACGACGGCCAGGTCATGGCTGATGAACAGGTAGGACAGCCCCAATTCCGACTGCAGATCCATCATCAGATTGATGACTTGCGCCTGGATGGAGACATCGAGGGCCGAGACGGCCTCGTCAGCGATGACCAGCTCGGGCCGCAGCGCCAGTGCCCGGGCGATGCAGATCCGCTGACGCTGCCCGCCGGAGAACTGATGCGGGTACTGGGCCATGTCGTCAGGCGACATGCCGACGCGACGCAACAAGTCGGCGACGACGTCGTTGATCTCGCGCCGCGGCACTGCACGGTGAATCTCCAGCGGCTCAGCGATCGCCTTGCCGATGGTGCGGCGGGGATCGAGGCTGGCGAAGGGATCTTGGAAGACGATCTGGGCCTTGCGCCGATGCGGGCGCAGAGCCTTCGGCCCGAGGTTGGTGATGTCGGTGCCGTCAAGCTGGATCGTGCCGCTCGTGGGATTGAGCAGGCGAATGATGAGGTACGCGAGCGTCGACTTGCCGCAGCCGCTCTCGCCGACAACCGCCAGGGTCTCGCCCCGGTCGATGTGCAGGCTCACCTGCTCGACCGCGTGCACGCGCGCACCCCCAGAAGCGGGGAAGTGCTTGGTCAGCGAACTCACTTCCACAATCGGTGTCCCCGAGACCTGCTCGGTCATAGCGCGGAGCCTCCGTCGCTGGCCGAGCCAGCGGCGGCTGGAGATTCGAGCGAGTCGGGATCGATGAGCTCGAAACGCTGCGGTTCGTCGCGTCCCGCCATGGAGCCGAGCTTGGGCACCGCCGCCAGCAGTGATCGCGTGTAGGGCTCGTGCGGCCGTTCGAAGATGTCCGAGACATCGCCGCGTTCGACCAGTCGCGACTGCTGCATCACCACCACCTCGTCGGCAATCTCGGCCACGACGCCCATGTCGTGGGTAATGATCAGCACTGCAGCGCCGGTTTCCCGCTGCATCTCGGCAATCAGCGCCAGGATCTGCGCTTGGATCGTGACGTCGAGGGCCGTGGTGGGCTCGTCCGCGATCAAGATTGCCGGGTCGCATGCGAGTGCCATGGCGATCATCACCCGCTGGCGCATGCCGCCCGACATCTCGTGCGGGTACTGGTCGATCCGGCGAGCCGCATCGGGAATCCGGACACGGTTCAGCATCTCCAGCGTGCGGTTCCGAGCCTCCTTCCGGCTGAGTCCGCGGTGCAGGCGCAGCGCCTCGCCGATCTGGCTGCCCACGGTGTAGACAGGGTTCAGGCTGGTCAAGGGTTCCTGGAAGATCATCGAGATGCGATCACCGCGGATCGAGCGCATCTGGGGTTCAGACAACTGCAGCAGGTCTTCGACGTTCCCGTCGTCGTGGCGGAACATGACCTCGCCGCTGCGGATCTCTGCCCGGGTGCCGATCTCGATGAGCCGCATGATGGACAGCGCGGTGACCGACTTCCCCGAACCCGACTCGCCCACGACCGCCAGCGTCCCGCCGTCGTAGAGGTCGAACGAGACGTCGCTGACGGCGACGAAGTCGTCGAATGCGACCGTCAGACCCTGCACCTGAAGCCTTGGGCCCGCGGTGTCCGGCGTGGCGGCGGATGGTGCGCTCATGGCTCAACGCCCCCGCAGCTTGGGGTTGTAGGCGTCCTGCAGTCCGTCGCCGATCAGGCTGAAGCTCAGCACCGTGAAGAAGATCGCCAGCCCCGGAAACGTGACCGACCACCATGCGGTCAGGAAGTTGCCCCGGTTCAGGCCGATCATCAGACCCCAGCTCGTGTTGTTGGGATCGCCGAGACCCAAGAACGCGAGCCCGGCCTCGAACAGGATCGCCGTGCCCATGATCAGGGTGGCCGACACGATGAGCGGCGGCAGCGCGTTGGGGAACACCACCCGGCGGATGATGCGCCAGTCGGTTGCCCCAACGGCGCGTGAAGCACGCACGAACTCCAGATTCTTGAGTCTCAGGAACTCCGCGCGCGTGATGCGGGCGATGCCGGGCCACGCGACGACGCCGATGGCGAACGCGATCGTCCACATCGATGGTTCGAACAAAGCGACGAGCACCATGGCGAACAGCAGCGCGGGCAGCACTTGGAAGAACTCCGTGAAACGCATGAGTGCGCTGTCGAGCCAGCCGCCGTAGTAGCCGGCCAGCGCCCCGATGGAGATGCCGATGACGAGCACCATCGCAGCGGCCATGGCGGCAACCGTCAAGCTCGTCGTACCGCCGCCGATCACGCCGGCCAGCACATCACGCCCCAGGTAGTCCGTGCCCAAGCGAGCCTCGGCGATCTCACCGGGCGGCGTCAGGGGTCTTGCGACGATGTCCTTCGGATCATGGTCGTAGATGCGCGGCCCGGCGACGGTCATGAAGATGATCCCGAGCAGCATCACGACGCCGGCAACCGCGGCCCGGTTGCGCACGAACAGCCGCAGCGTCTCGCGCCCGGGCCGTCCTGCCCCGCCGTCGCCGCTCCCGAGCCCAGGCGCCACCGGCAGGTCAGCCGATGCCATGTCCCCGAGCCCCGCAACGTCAGACATTGGTGCGCTCCCGCAGCCTGATGCGCGGATCGATGACGGTGTACAGCAGGTCGGTCAGCAGGTTGGCCACGATCACCATCCCCGACGACACCAGCAGCACCCCCAACAACACAGAGGTGTCCCGTCGAAGGATCGAATCGAATGCCAGCCGTCCGAGGCCAGGCCAGTTGAACACCGTTTCGACGAGCAGCGCTCCCGACAGCAAGGCCCCGAACTGCAGGCCGATCACGGTGACCACGGGGATGATGGCGTTGCGCAATGCGTGCTTGTAGACCACTCGACGCTCGCCCAGCCCTTTGGCCCGGGCGGTGCGCACGTAGTCAGACTCGAGCACCTCCAGCATGGATGCCCGCGACAGCCGGCTGTACTGCGCCAGGTAGATCAACCCGAGCGTGAGCGCCGGCAGCACCAGGTGTTCGGCCACATCGGCAACATTGCCGAGCAGCCCCGGGGCGTAGCTCACGTCGTGCCAGCCCTGCACCGGCAGCAGCTTCCAGGCCGAGGCGAACAGGATCACCAGCATGATGCCGGTCCAGAACACCGGCATCGAGAAGCCCACCAGCGCCAGCACCGTGGCACCGTGGCTGAGGGGACTCTCAGGGCGTCTCGCAGTCGCGACGCCCACCATCGTCCCGGCTGCCACGGCGAACGTGAGCGCAGTGCCGACCAGCAGCACCGTTGGCCACAGTCTTTGCAGGATCAGCGAGGTCACCGACTGATTGAAGAAATACGAATCGCCCAAGTCTCCGGTAGCGACTTGGCCGATGTACGAACCGAGCTGGACGATGACCGGCCGGTCCAGCCCGTACTGGGCGCGGATCTGCTCGAGCAGTTCGGGGTCGCCGGCACCGCTCTCGCCCACGATGACCGTGGCGGGATCGCCAGGCGTGATGTGGATGAGCAGAAAGTTGAGGCACACCACCGCCAGGATCAGCCCAAGCGCTTGGGCGATCCTGGCGGCGATGGACCTCAACATCGACGGGACCTGGCTTCCCTGACTGACGGCGTCAGCGCCGCCGGAGCGTGTCTACGTCGCCGCTACTGGTCGAGCCAGACCGTGTGCATGGGTGACATCTGTCCCCAGATGTTGTTGGTCGGCGGGTTCATCACCAATGGGTTGTACGCCTGCCAGAAGGGCGGCGTGGTCAGGAAGTAGATCGGAACCTCCTCGGCCACGATGTCCTGGAATTGGGCGTACAGCCTGGCTCGCTCAGCCGCGTCGAGCTCCTGTCCAGCGGCGGCGAGGAGGCCGTCGACTTCGGGATTGCAGTAACCCGTGTTGTTCGTCCAGATCACGCCGACTCGGTTGTCGCACAGATATGTGCGGTGCACGCCGATGACGGGATCGCCCCAGTTCCAGACGTTGTTGATGGTCATCTGGAATTCGCCCGCCGCAACTCGCTGCGCCCAGGTTGGGAAGTCCGGTGAGACGCTCAGCTCGGTCACGATGCCTGCTTCCTCCAGCGCCTGCACGACATATTCCGCGTAGATCACCTGTGTCGGCGGGATGTAGTCGATGGAGAGCTGCAGCTCTCCGGGGCCATATCCCGCTTCGGCCAGCAACTCAACGGCCCGATCGATGTCCTTGTCGTAGTGGTTCACATTGGTGTTGTGGAACGGGCTAGCGGTGACGATGCCGGTAGGTGCCGGGAACGTGAGCCCGAGGTCGATGACGTCGGCCAAGAATTCCCGGTCGAGCGCGTATGCGATTGCCTGCCGGACGCGCTTGTCCGACAGTGCCGGATCGTTGACGTTCATCTCCATCCACTGGACCTGGCCGATGGCCTCGTGGCCCTTTGCGCTGACCTCGACGTCTGGGTTGTCCATCAGGCGCAGCACGTTCGCCTGCGGGCCGAGCGTCGCGGACAGGTGGGTTGTGCCGTTCTCGAGCCCAAGCACGATGGCGGTGGGATCGGGTGTGATCTCCATCACGATCTCGTCGAGGCATGGCGTGCCCTCGATGAAGAAGTCGTCGAACCGTTCCATGCGGATGATGGTGCCCGGCTCGTATTCGGCCAGGCGGAATGGCCCCGAGCCCACGAAGTCTTCGGTGTTGCGCGGGTGGGTCTTCATGTCCTGGCCGTCATCGAAGATGTGCTTGGGGATGATCGGCAGCAGGCCGGGTGACATCGCCAGGAGGATTGCCGGGTGCGGCTGGCTGAGATTGATGACCGCGGTGTGCTCGTCGGGCGTGTCGACGCTGGTGACCGGTGCGTACATCGGCTTGAACGGGTGGTTGGCCTGCACGGTCTGGATCGAGAACGCCACGTCAGCAGACGTGATCGGCATGCCGTCGTGGAAGACGGCGTCCGCGACGAGATGCAATGTCACCGTCATGCCGTCATCGGAGATCTCCCAGCTCTCGGCCAGGTACGGCATGGGGTTGTACTCGTCGTCGTAGAGCAGCGGGCTCGCATTGAGCTGGGTGCCGGGCACGGCCGTCGCGTAGCCCGACTGCACGGTGCCGTTGAGGTGGCGCGGTACTTGCGTGCTGCCGATGATGAGCGTTCCGCCCACGTTCTCGCCGTGATTGCAGGCGGCCATGGCCATGTCTTCGTCAGACATGTCTTCGTCGGACATGTCGTCGTCCATGTCGCCAGACATGTCGTCGCCGTCTTCGGCCATGTCGTCGTCGGCCATGTCGTCATCAGACATGTCGTCGCCGGCATCGGTGCCCGTGTCCGCAGCTGCCGTCGTCGCTGGCGCACCAGCGTCGTCGTCATCGTCGCTTCCGCACGCTGCGCTGACCAAGGCGAACACGGCGAGCACGGCAACAACCAATCGCCACTTCTTCATCAGTTGCTCCTTCTCACATACGCCCGCCCGCATCTGATCGGACATCATTCGGGCAGCACACCCGGAGCGTCGCGGTACGGTAGCGCGGGCGATCCCCTCATGTAGGGGGACGGCCGTTTTCTCAGCCCTTGGGGCGTCGCGAAACGTGCGAGGTGCGTGGCCGATGAAAGTCCATTGGTTCTTGCCAACCGGCGGCGACTCGCGCGATGTCCTGCCCGACGAGCCCGGCGCCCACTGGCGACCGCCGTCGATGGACTACCTGTCACAAGTGGCGACGGCCTGCGACCAGCTCGGCTATGAGGGAATGCTGACGCCCTGCGGCACGATGTGCGAGGACGCCTGGCTGTCCACGATCGCGCTCGTGCCGGTGACGAAGCGCATCAAGTTTCTTGTGGCGTTTCGTCCCGGTTTCCTCTCGCCCACACTGGCAGCGCAGATGGCCTCGACATACCAGCGGCTGTCGGGCGGTCGGCTGCTCATCAACATCGTGACCGGTGCCGAGCCCCGCGAGCTCAACCGCTTCGGCGACTGGCTTGACAAGGACACCCGCTACGCCCGGACCGGCGAGTTCCTGCGCATCGTTCGGGAAGCATGGTCGGGCGAGCCGTTTGACTTTGAAGGCGACTTCTACAAGGTGGCTGCCGCCACGACCCGCGATGTGCCCGATCCGCAGCCGGCGATCTACTTCGGCGGCGCCTCGCCGGCCGCCGAGAGCATCGCTGCAGAGCATGTTGATGTGTACCTGGCATGGGGTGAGCCTCCCGACATGGTGACCGAGCGGCTGGAACGTATGCGGGCGCGAGCCGCCGATCACGGCCGCACACTGCGCTTCGGCATCCGTTTCCACGTCATCACCCGGCCCGAGGCGGCCGACGCTTGGGCCGTGGCAGACGACATGTTGGCGCACATGAGCCCCGAGGCGATCGCCGCCGCCCAGGCCGACTTCGCGACGACGATGTCGGAGGGTCAGCGCCGCATGGCTCAGTTGCATGCCGAAGGCACCGGGCGCCTCGAGATACATCCCAATGTGTGGTCCGGCATCGGTCTCGTCCGCGGTGGCGCCGGCACAGCGCTGGTCGGCAGCTACAGCGAAATCGCCGACCGCATAGCGGAGTACCACGAGCTGGGATTCGACGAGTTCATCCTGTCCGGTTACCCCCACCTCGAAGAGGCGTACTGGTTCGGCGAGGGCGTCATGCCGATCCTGCGCGAACGCGGGCTGCTCGAACAGCTCGCACACGGCTCGGACGACGCCCTGGTCTCGTCGTTCCGCTGAGCTGAGAATGCGGCCGAACTCGCGAGACAGAGTCAGCGCGTCGGACGGGCATCGGCCGCTGCGCCTGGGCCTGCTTCGCTGCGACGACCCGGTGCCGGAGCTGCAGTCCATCTGCGGCACCTATTCGGACATGTTCGCCGACGTGATCGCCCGAGTCGACCCAAGTGTCCAGATGGACACCTTCAGCCTCCCCGACGGCGAATGGCCAAGCGACCTCGACGCCTTCGACGGCTGGATGACCACCGGAACCCGAGCCTCGGTCTACGACGACGTGCCCTGGATCAACCGGTTCGCCGACTTCGTGCGGCAGCTGCACGCCGAGCGTCGCAAGATGTTCGGCGTCTGCTTCGGGCACCAGATGATCGCCCACGCACTCGGCGGCACGGTGCAGCGGGCACCGCACGGATGGACGGTCGGTGCAAATGTCTGGAAACTCCACGAGCGCCGCTCCTGGATGGATCCGCCGTCCGACGAGATCCGTCTCATCCACAGCCACCAAGACCAGGTGCTGTCGTTGCCTCCGGGCGGCGTCGTCCTGGCCGGAGCGGATCGCTGCCCGATCGCCATGCTGGCGGTGGGAGAACACCTCGTCGGCTTGCAGGGCCACCCAGAATTTCAGCCCTCCTTCGTCGGTCCGCTGTACGACAGCCGCACGGCGCTTCTCGGCGAAGAAGCTGTTGCGCAAGCCAAGGCCAGCCTGGCCACGCCGTGCAACCAAGAGCTCGCGGCAACGTGGATGCTCCGCTTCTTCGCCGGCTCAGATTGAGGCTGCCGAATCGAGCGGGCTGAGACCCACCCTCAATCGGGGCTAGGTCGCGGGCATCCAATCGGGGCGAGTTGTCTCGTAGCCGTCGATCTCGGTCGCGCTGCGCATCGTGATACCGATGTCGTCGAGACCCTCGAGAAAGCGTTCCCGGGTGGCGTCGTCCATCGGAAAGGGCTCTTCGATGCCAGCAGCCGGTGCGCTGAGCAGGCGGCGTTCCACGTCGACGGTCACCACCAGATCGGGGTCGGCATCCACGGCGGCTCGCAGACGAGCAGCTGCCTCTTCGGACACCTGCACCGGCACCAAGCCGTTCTTGGTGGAGTTGTTGCGGAAAATGTCCCCGAATCGGGGCGAGACCACGGCCACGAAGCCGTAGTCCATGAGCGCCCAGACGGCGTGTTCGCGTGAGGACCCGGTGCCGAAATTGGATCCCGCAACCAAGACTGTGGCACCCGCGAAACGCTCGTCATTCAGCACGAAGTCGCGCTCGTCACGCCACTCGCTGAACAGACCCTTGCCAAAGCCAGTGCGCTCGACGCGCTTCAGCCAATCGCTGGGGATGATCTGGTCGGTATCCACGTCGGAGCGGTCGAGGGGCACTGCACGCCCCTCGTGCACACGTACTGGCTCCATCGGCTGTTTCCCTTCTCTCGCTCAGCCGAGGTCGTCGGGCGTGACGAAGCGCCCGGCGATGGCTGTCGCTGCTGCCACCTCTGGCGAGCAGAGGTGCGTCCGCCCGCCCCGACCCTGACGACCTTCGAAATTGCGGTTGGACGTCGACGCTGAGCGCTCCCCGGGGGAGAGCTTGTCGGGGTTCATGGCCAGGCACATGGAGCAGCCCGGCTCGCGCCAGTCGAAGCCGGCTTCGGTGAAGACTGCGTCCAGTCCTTCTGCCTCGGCCTGCACCTTGACAGCGAACGACCCAGGCACGACCAGCGTGCGCACCCCGTCCGCAACCTTGCGTCCGCGGGCCACGGCCGCCGCCGCACGCAAGTCTTCGATACGCGAGTTGGTGCAGCTGCCGATAAACACCGTGTCGACGGCGACGTCGGCGAGCCGTGTGCCCGCAGCCAGGCCCATGTAGTCGAGCGCTCGCTGAGCCGTGGTCGCCTCAACCGGGTCGTCGTAGTCGCTGGGCGTCGGCACGGCGCCGTCGATCGGGATGACGTGGGCGGGGTTGGTGCCCCAGGTCACATGCGGGCGAAGCGACGCGGCGTCGATGGAGACCGAACGGTCGAAGGCTGCGCCCTCGTCGGTGACGAGCGACTGCCAGTCGGCAACTGCTGCGTCCCAGTCGGCACCGTCCGGCGCGCGCCGTCTGCCGGCGAGGTACTCGAAGGTGGTCTCGTCGGGCGCCACCATGCCTGCCTTTGCCCCCGCCTCGATGGACATATTGCAGACGGTCATCCGCCCTTCCATCGACAGAGCCCGTATCGCAGACCCTCGGTACTCGATGATGTGCCCGATGCCGCCGCCGGTGCCGATCCGCCCGATGATCGCCAGCACGATGTCCTTCGCAGTAACGCCCGCCGGCGCCTCGCCCTCGACGGAGACTTCCATCGTGGACGGCCGTGCCTGGGGCAGCGTCTGGCTGGCCAGCACATGCTCGACCTCGGAGGTGCCGATGCCGAAGGCCAGTGCGCCGAAAGCGCCGTGCGTGGAGGTGTGACTGTCGCCGCACACCACCGTCATACCGGGCAGGGTGAGACCCTGCTCGGGGCCGATCACGTGCACAATGCCCTGGCCGGGATCGCCCATCGGGTACAGCGTGATGTCGAACTCGTCGCAGTTGGCTCGCAGCACCTGTACCTGCTTGGCCGAGATCGGGTCGGCAATGGGCAGGTGCAGGTCGGCGGTGGGGACGTTGTGGTCCTCGGTCGCCACGGTGAGGTCGGGTCGCCGTACCGTGCGCCCAGACATGCGCAGCCCGTCGAAGGCCTGCGGCGAGGTCACCTCGTGGATGAGGTGCAAGTCGATGTAGAGAAGGTCGGGCTGGCCGCCGCCGGTGCGAACGACGTGGCGGTCCCAGACCTTCTCGCTGAGGGTTCGCGGCCCCGCCGCTGCGTCGTTGCTCGGCCTGTCGGCCGACGTCTTGTTGTCTGTCACGGCATTCACTATGGACCTTGTGTGCCCGTCATTCCAACGTGATTGCAGGTATCGCAGCGGGCAGCCCGCGGCCTTTCACGCTTCGATGGCGACGATTTTGATGCTCAACTCGTTGCCGTTGGCCTCGTAGGTGACCGTCTGACCTGCCCGGCCGCCTTCGAGGGCCCGGCCCATGGGCGAACCTGGCGACACGATTTCGATACCCGTGCGCCGTTCCTCGATCGAGCCGAACAAGTACTGCTCGACTTCGTCATCCCCCTCGAATCGAATGGACACCACGACGCCCGGTGACACGGTGCTGTCGTCGAACTCCTCGACGATCTCGCAGTTCTCCAGGATCGACTTCAGCCGCATGATGCGGCCCTCCATCTTTCCCTGCTCTTCCTTGGCGGCGTGGTAGTCGCCGTTCTCTGAGAGGTCTCCAAGCAGCCGCGCTGTCTCGATCTGGGCCGCGATGTCGATGCGCCCTCGACCGGTCAGGTCGGTGAGCTCGGCCTGGAGTCGATCACGGGTTTCCGCTGAGATGTGTTGGATCTCGGGCACCCCGCGAGGTTACCGAGGGCTTCTGTTGGCACACTCACTCACGCAATCGCGTCTCACTGATCTGAACACCCGTCAGCGCAGTGGCGTCGAGCGCATCCCTGCCAGCACGATCCGGCAAAGGACACCACAGTGACCCATCGCATCGCAGTCATCGGCGGAGACGGAATCGGACCTGAGGTCATCTCGGTCGCGCTCGATGTGATTACCGCCGCCGGAGCCGGCATCTCGACGACCGAATTCGAGTTGGGCGGGCATCGCTACCTGCGCGATGGCACCGTGCTCGACGACGAAACCCTCGATGAGCTGCGCACCTTCGACGCCATCCTGCTCGGCGCCGTGGGCACGCCTGATGTGCCGCCCGGAGTCATCGAGCGCGGGCTGCTCCTGAAGGCCCGCTTTGAGCTGGACCTGTACGTGAACCTGCGCCCATTCACCCTTCCTGACGGCCACAGCTTCACGGTGATCCGCGAGAACACCGAAGGCACCTATGCGGGCGAGGGCGGCTTCCTGCGCAAGGGCACGCCGCACGAGATCGCGACCCAAGGCTCGGTCAACACGCGAATGGGTGCCGAGCGAGCCATCCGGTACGGATTCGAACTGGCGCGAGAGCGGGAGCGCCGTCACCTGACGCTGGTCCATAAGACCAATGTGCTGACGTTCTCGGGCGACCTGTGGGAGCGCACGTTCAACGAGGTCGCCGCCGAGTATCGCGACGTGGAGACTGCCTACAGCCACGTCGACGCAGCCTGCATTCACTTCGTGGAGGATCCGCATCGCTACGAGGTGATCGTCACCGACAACCTGTTCGGCGACATTCTCACCGATCTCGGCGGAGCCGTAGCCGGCGGCATCGGCCTCGCCGCCTCAGCAAACCTCAACCCGGCCCGCACCGGCCCGTCGCTGTTCGAGCCCGTCCACGGTTCGGCGCCCGACATCGCCGGCAAGGGTCTCGCCAACCCGACCGCTGCGGTCCTTTCCGCAGTGCTCATGCTGGAGTTCCTGGGCGAGACCGAATGTGCTGAGCGAGTTCGGCAGGCGTGCGACGCTGTGATCGCCGACGAGGCCGTGCCCGATGTAGGCACCGACGAGATCGCCAAGGCGATCCTCGACGGCGTTTCTGAGGGGTGATCTCGTCATGAGTTCCACAGACAGCGGGGCTGCAAGTCCCGAATTTGGCTCAGCCCCACCGCTCGTGCGCGAGGGCTCACGCGATTCTTCTTGGCCCAGCCACGTGGAGATCTTCGACACGACGCTGCGCGACGGTGTCCAGTTCGAGGGCATCTCGGTGTCTCCAGACGACAAGCTGAAGGTGGCACGCCAACTCGACGCATTAGGCATCCACTGGATCGAGGGGGGTTGGCCGGGTTCCAATCCCAAGGACGAGGCATTCTTCGCCCGGGCGACCACCGAACTCGAGCTGGCGCATGCGACCCTGGTTGCGTTCGGCTCGACGCGCCGGCCGCGTGGACGTGTCGACGATGACCAGACGCTGGCTTCGCTCGTGGCCGCTGGCACCTCAACGGTGTGCATCGTCGGCAAGTCGTGGGACTACCACGTCACCGAAGCGCTCCGGCAGCCGCTCAGCGAGGGCATCGCGATGGTTGGCGACTCGGTTGAGTTCCTCAAGGGGGAGGGGCTGCGGGTCTTCTTCGACGCGGAGCATTTCTTCGACGGCTACAAGCGCAATCCCGAGTTCGCGCTGTCGGTGCTCGAGGCGGCGGCGGTCAAGGGCGCCGACTGCCTGGTGCTGTGCGACACCAACGGGGGCTCGCTGCCCCACGAGGTCGAGGCCATCGTGCGCGACGTGGTGGCGCACTTCGACGGCGTCCAGATCGGCATGCACACGCAGAACGACACCGGCTGCGCCGTGGCGAACGCGGTGGCGGGTGTGGTCGCCGGCGCCACGCACGTGCAGGGAACGGTGAACGGCTACGGCGAGCGCACCGGCAATTGTGACAACACCGTGCTCGTGCCGAATCTCACGCTCAAGATGGGCATCGAGACAGTGCCGCGCGAGTGCCTGACCCGCTTTACCTCGGTTGCGCATCACGTGGCCGAACTGGTGAACATGCCGCCCCAGAACCAGCAGCCCTACGTCGGGGCATCGGCATTCGCCCACAAGGCGGGTTTGCACACGAGCGCCATCGCTCGGCGCCCCGACAGCTACGAGCACATCGACCCCGAAGCTGTCGGGAACAGCACGAGGTTCCTGCTCGGGGACCTGTCGGGCAGAGCGTCGGTGGAGCTAAAAGCTGCCGAGCTCGACATTGAGATCGGCAAGGCTGCAATGTCCGACGTCGTCGACGAGCTCAAGCGCCTCGAGCACGCCGGCTATCACTTCGAGGTCGCCGACGCCTCGCTGGAAATGCTGCTGCGTCGCGCCGCGGGCCAGACGTTCGACTTCTTCAAGGTCGAGTCGTTCAAGGTGCTCGTCGAGCGGGGCCGCGAGGCCGAATTCGACACCGAGGCAACGCTGCGCATCATCGTGGGCGGCGAGCGTCGGGTCACCGTCGGCGAGGGCGACGGCCCGGTCAACGCGCTCGACAACGCCTTCCGCCAAGCGGTCCGCGACGACTACCCCGATCTCGACTCGGTGCGCCTGACCGACTACAAGGTGCGAGTCCTCGACGCCGATCGCGGCACCGAAGCGGTGACGCGAGTGCTCATCGATTCGACCGACGGTGAGACGACGTGGACCACCATCGGCGTCTCGGAGAACATCATCGAGGCTTCGTGGCTGGCTCTGCGCGACTCGATCATCTACGCCCTCATGCGCCACCGTCTCGATGAGGCGGCGAGCGGCTGAGTGACCCGACAGCAGGTGACCGACGCGGTCGCCCTAGCCGGCACTTCCTAGACTGCGCGGCAATGGCTGCGCCACGCCACGTCCGGGTCGGACCCCTCGCGGAAGTCCGTTCGTACAGCTCGCCGGAAGTGACCCCCCGGCACTGGAATGCTGCACGCCCAGGCGACCTTGCCGGTGGCCAGCCCACGGGGGCGTTGCGAGGCCATCAAGGTCCCGACCAGGGATACGCGTTCGGCCTGGTTCACCTCTTCGACGATCGGGTGTACCTCGCTTCGGGCGAGAATCGACGCGACATCGACGCCGGCTGTGTCGCAGTGGCGCTCAAGCGCGCCTCCATCTTCGGCCGTGCACCAGTGGTGTGGGACCTCGAAGCGGGATACTTGGCCTTCGGATTCCTCGACCAGCAACCTCCCGCGGAGCTGCTAGCGCGCCGTGAAGAGCTCTTCGAGGGTGTTGCAGATGCACATCACTACAACCACGTGCGCAAGCTTGTCGCTTGTGTGCCCGCAGACGTGCTTGCGCTGACGCCATTGGAGTCACGGCGTCGCTACGAGACTGATCCACTCAGCTTGACGCGAGATCCCGAGGGTTGAGCACAGGGTTTCCGAGAGCACTCAATACGCCGGCAACGCCGACGAACCCAACACCGATTGAGATTCAGATGGCCCAGATGACTGATACTCAGACCACCGCTCCGCCGGCCAGTTCGGAGACGCCGAACCACGCCGACCGTGAGCTCTTGCGACTGCATCGCAGGGCGTGCACCGACTTCGCCGCGCGGATGCGGCTGCCGGCATGGGAGCACATTCCGATGCCGCTGGCACCGCCGCTGGGTGACTACACCGTGGCCGACCTGCTGGCGCGCGCAGCAGACGGCAATCTCGCAGCTGCAGCCCAGATGAGCGGTCAGCCGGTGCCGCCGCCGGTCCAAGTCTCGACTCCCGCGACCGGGTTCGGATTGGGACTGGGCGCCCGTCCAGACGAACGTCCCGACCCCACCCAACCGATCGTCGAGAGTGTCCGAACGGTGCTCGCGGTCGCCGCAAGCCTCGATGCCGGCGCCGGGTTCAGCCCGCGGCTGCGCGGCCTGCTCTGGACGCGAGTCACCGAGCTCACTGTTCTGGGATACGACCTGCAGCAGGCCATCAGTGCCGGCACCGGGCTGGACGAACTGCTGGTGGATCGGATTCTCGTGGCGGCCCCCGCAGTGCCGGTCTGGCCGGGTCTCGATGCGCTTCAGGTCGACGTGTCGACGCCGCCGCTGCAGCGGCTGCTCGCGATGGCCGGCAGGCCCGTAGGCCGCTGGGTCGACGCGAGCGATCCGAATTGCAGTACCGGACAGTGCTGAGCGGCGCCTCGAGCGCTGACGACGTACCGCCGCAGCATTCTCATGAGTGAATCGTCCGGGAGTGTCTCGGCGCCACCGCACATTCGTTTGCGGTTCGCACCCGCACCCACCGGGTTGCCGCATCTGGGCACGGCTCGCACAGCGCTGTTCAACTGGCTCTATGCCCGCCACTGCGGCGGCGAGCTCGTGCTGCGCATCGAAGACACCAACGCCGAACTCGCGACGGCTGCTCATATCAACCAGATCCTCGAGATGCTCGAATGGTTGGGCCTGGATTTTGACGGCGAGCCCGTCCTCCAGAGCCAGCGCGGCGCGCTCTATGAAGCAGCCGTCCAGCGCTGGCTCGACAACGACCTGGCGTATCTCGACGACGGCGCGGTGCGGTTCGCAGTTCCCGATGACGGGGTCACAGTCTTCGACGACATCGTGCGTGGCCGCGTCGAGTTCCCGAATGCATCCATCGAAGACTTCGTCGTCCGCCGCAGCGACGGCAGCGCGACGTTCTTCGTCGCCAATGCCGTCGACGACCTCGACTTGGGCATCACCCATGTCGTGCGAGGCGAGGACCTGCTGAACACGACGCCCCGAGTACTGCTGCTGCGCGCCGCGCTGGGCGCGACCGACGCGCCGACGTTCGCCCACCTGCCGCTCATCGTCAACAAGCAGCGAAAGAAGCTCTCCAAGCGACGCGACGACGTGTCGCTCACCAGCTACCGCGATCAGGGCGTGCTGCCGGCCGCGATGGTGAACTACCTCGCCTTGCTGGGCTGGGGGCCGCCCGACGGCACGGAGGTACGGCCGCTCGCCGAGATCGTGGAGCTGTTCGATCTTGCCGATGTGAACGCGGCACCGGCCATGTTCGACATGGACAAGCTCACCGCGATCAACGGCGACTACCTGCGTGCGCTCGACGATGCCGACTTCGCGGTTGCGATCCAGCCGTGGGTCAGCGCACAGCCGTGGGGCACCCATCTCGACTCGACGGCGTTGAGCGATGTCGCCCCGCTGATCAAAGAACGCACACGTCTGCTGTCGGACGCTCCCGATCGCATCGCGTTTCTCTTCGCCGAGCCCGAGATCGATCCCGACGACTGGGACGCAACCATGGTCCCGCCCGCGCGCGACATCCTCGACCGAGCCAGCTCCGAATTCGCCGGGGCGGAATGGAACGCCGAGTCTCTGCACGCCTCGTTGCGAGAGATCGGCGAGGAATTCGGCCTGAAGCTGGGAAAGGCGCAGGCACCGGTACGCGTTGCGGTCACGGGCCGCCGGGTGGGTCCCCCGCTGTTCGAATCGCTCGTTCTGCTCGGCCGCGACGCCACGCTCGCGCGTGTCGTCGCGGCCCAGGCCCGGCTCGCTCCCTGAGTCGAAACACGCAATATCGGGGGGCTGCGCGATTGGCCGCGCCGCTAACCTGTGTGCGCTTTCGGGGATGGTGTAATAGGCAACACAACTGGTTCTGGTCCAGTCATTGGGGGTTCGAGTCCTCCTCCCCGAACCAGGCCGCCGGGGCGTCGTCGCCATGAGTCGCGCGCTCGACGTGGCAATCAAACATCAACGTTGTAGGCGTGGTTGGACCGATTTGCACCAAACGCGTTTCTGTGACCTAACATCACCCGCTGGCTCGGCCCACATGGGGCTCCCCACGGAACCTCACGAATACGAGCCGACCTGATAACTTGCCTGCGGCCGGTCTCCCGACCGGCTCGGACCGGAGGGGGTTCAGCGCGTGGCGTTGCTCGAAGTCCAAGACATCTCCGTGCAGTTCGGCGGCATCCGCGCGCTCGACGATTTGTCCTTTTCTCTGGAAGAAGGACAGATCCTCGGACTCATCGGACCGAACGGCGCGGGCAAGACCACCCTGTTCAACGTGGTCAGCCGGATCTACGACCCGACCACCGGTTCGGTGACGTTCGACGGCCACGATCTGCTCTCCATGCCTGCGCACCGGATCAGTCGCGTCGGCGTCTACCGGACATTCCAGAACCTGGCGCTCTGGCGCGGCATGAGCGTCATCGAGAACGTCATGGTGGGCGACCACACCAACACCAAGGCGAACTTCTTCACCGGCGCGTTCCGCATCGGCACCCGCCGCGAAGAAAACGACCTTCGTCGCCGCGCGTGGGAGGCGCTCGAGGAACTCGGCCTCGAGGAACACGCCTACCACCCCGCAGCCGGGCTGCCCTTCGGCACGCTCAAGCGAATCGAGCTGGCCCGGGCGCTGATCTCCAACCCGCGCCTCATCATGCTCGACGAGCCGGCATCGGGCCTGACGCACCAAGAGGTCGACTCGCTCGCTCAAGACGTGAAAGACATCCGCGACCGGCACAACCTGTCGGTCCTGCTGGTGGAGCACCACATGCGTATGGTGCTCAACATCAGCGAGCACCTTGTCGTGCTCAACTTCGGCCGCAAGATCGCTGACGGTCACCCCGATGTCGTGCGTAACGACCCGGAGGTCATCGAGGCGTACCTGGGGAGTTCTTCATGACGGAGATGATGCTGAAGGCCGAGGACCTCCACGCCCGTTACGGCGCGGTAGAGGTCCTACGCGGCCTCGACTTCGAAGTACCCGATGGCAACGTCGTGGTGATTCTCGGTGCCAACGGCGCTGGCAAGACCACGACGCTGCGGGCGCTGTGCAACATGTGCACGACGACCGGCACGGTCACGATGGAGGGCGACGACATCTCCCGTGCCAAGACGGCCGACATCGTGCGGCGCGGCGTCGCCCACGTGCCCCAGGGCCGTGGCACATTTCCCGAGCTCTCGGTCATGGACAATCTCAAGATCGGCGCCTACACCCGCAAGGACAATGAGGTCAACGCGGATGTCGACCGCTGGTTCGAGATCTTCCCTCGGCTCGAGGAGCGCCGCGGCCAGCTCGCCGGCTCGCTCTCAGGCGGCGAGCAGCAGATGCTCGCTGTCGCCCGGGCACTGATGTGCCGACCGAGGCTGCTGTTGCTCGACGAGCCCTCCCTAGGCTTGGCGCCGCTCATCATCGAAGACCTCTTCGAGCGCTTCGCCCAACTCAACAAGGAGACCGGGTTGACGATGCTGCTCGTCGAGCAGAACGCCAACCTGGCGCTGGACATGGCCGACTACGGGTACGTGATCGAGAGCGGCGAGATCGCTCTGCACGGACCCGCCGAACAGCTCAAGAACGATCCTGCAGTGCAGGAAGCGTACTTGGGCGCTTGATTCGTAGGTACGGGGGCAGACCGTGAACTGGAACTTCGAGATCCTCCCGGATTTCATTTTCAACGGCCTACGCGACGGTGCCGTATACGCCGCCGCCGCCTTGGCGTTGGTGCTGATCTTCAAGGCCACGACGCTGATCAACTTCGCCACTGGCGAGTTGGCGATGCTCGGTGCGTTCTTTGTGTACGTGCTCAACATCGAGCAGGGTCTCTGGCTCTGGCTCTCGATCGCGATAGCGATGCTGATCAGTGCCGGAATCGGTGCGGCAGTCGAGCGAGCGCTTGTGAGACCGTTCGATCCGGCGGATCACCTACCGGTCGTGCTCATCACCTTGGGCTTGTTCTTGATCATCAACGCCGTCGCGGGCGACATCTGGAACTACCAGGTCCGGCGGGTGAATGACCCCTTCGGCCAGTTCCCGAGCTGGGTGCCCAATGGCAGCGAACTCAAGACGTCCAGCGAAGGCACGATTGCCTGCTTGACGAATTCCGAGGGCCAGCTCGCCGAGGTCGCACCGGGGACTTCCGGCGCTGAGATGTGCGAGATGGTGGGACGGACCTTCTTTGAGGTCATCGGGGCCCGCCTCCACTACCGAACGATCGGCACGTGGATCGCACTTGCTCTCGCGCTGATTGCACTTGCGATCATCCTGGGCAAGACGAAGGCGGGCCTGGCGTTCCGCGCAGTGTCCTCCAATACCGAGTCGGCCCGGCTCGTCGGTGTCAACACCGGCCGCACGCTGGGGTTCGGCTGGGCGCTGGCCTCTGTGTTCGGCACGCTGTCGGCCGCCTTGGTGGCACCGGCTCTGGGCGGCGTCAATCCCAACATGATGCTGACCATCCTGATCTACGCCTTGGCAGGGGCCGCCCTCGGTGGCCTTGACAGCCTCGGCGGCGCGGTCATCGGCGGGCTGGCTGTCGGACTCGTCAAGTCGGTCCTGGTCTCATGGTTCGGCGTGGTCGTGCTCGGCCAGGCCTATTTCTCGATCTTGCAGCTGGCAATGGCATTCCTGCTGATCCTGATCGTGCTGTTGTTCCGTCCAGCGGGTCTCTTCGGAACCCGCCGTATCGAGCGCGTCTAGCTCAACGACCCAAGGGGAGTTGCTGAGGTATGAGTTCACCACTGCTCATTGTTTCCAAGGGCAGCACACAGCACCGCCAATGGCAGTTCTTGAGCTGGGGCTATGCCGTGGCGCTGGCGGTCCTGGTGCCATTGGTCCTGCAGCCGTTTGAGATCGGCAAGATGAACCGCGCGCTAGTGCTGATGGTGGCCGTGCTCGCGGTCAACCTGGTCGTCGGCTTCAACGGCATGCTCGCGCTCGGGCACTCGGCGTTCATGGGCATCGGCGCATTCGTTGCTGCCTCGATGGTCCAAGACGAGCTCTGGGACTTCTGGATGGTCATTCCGGTGGTCGTGATCGTCGGATTCGCCATCGGGATCATCGTCGGACTGCCCGCGCTACGTGTGCGAGGCCTCTACCTAGCGTTGGTCACCATCGCCCAGGCGGCGGTGTTCCCGACGCTGGTGAATATTGACGAGCTGGGCATCGCGCGTCGCACCGGCGGCCCGAATGGCCGAGACGTCACCGAGGAAGTCGATCGACAGGCAGGCGGCTTCTCCAGCTTCTTTGAGTGGCTGCCCGGCGTCGATGGTGCACGTGGCGCCAATGCGTACCGCTACTGGATTCTGCTGGTGATGACAGCGATCGTCATCGCACTGGTCCGCAACATCATGCGAAGCCGGCCCGGCAGGGCGGTTCTGGCAATCCGCGACAGCGAGGCAGGTGCCGCCGTGTACGGCGTGAACCTGCCGATGTACAAGACCGTGAACTTCGCCTTGAGCGCCTCGCTGGGTTCGCTGGCGGGCCTCATGTGGTGCATGGACAAGGGTTTCGTGGCCGGCCAGGACTTCACCTTCTTGCTTGCGGTCGACCTGATCATCGGTTTGGTGATCGGCGGTGTCGGCACCCTCCAAGGATCAATCTTCGGCGGCTTGTTCGTCGTGTGGGTACGAGATCTCACGAAGAGAATCTCTATCCCGCTGGGCTTCTACACCCTCGACGGCGACGGCCCGCTATCCGCCGCAATCTTCGGGCTCATCCTCATTCTGTTCACCTTCTTCGCCCCAGGCGGCATCTCATCGATGGTCACCTCCATACAGAAGAAGATCATCCAGGTGGTCCCGCTCACACCGGCCGGCGAACCGATCACTCCGCTTGCAGACCTCGACCCCGGTTCTTCATCGACTCGAGCCACCTGGGCGTTGCGCTTCGCCGTCGCGGGCCCGGTGCTGCTGATCATCGGCTGGGTGCTGATGAACATCGACAGCCTCCTCGTCGGCACGCTGGCTTTTGCACTTCGCTTCGTCATCGTGGTGCTCGCGCCCGTCATCATTTTCGTAGCGATGAACGAGCTCCGAGCTGTCAAAGCCGGGTTGCGCGGCGAGAACGCCGACGCGGTGAGCTCCCAGGCCAAGACGGCTGGGGTGCTGGGGGTGCTCAGCTTCGCCTACATCCAGGCGTTCGCCCTGAACCTCGCTCTGCGGGCGCACCATGTCGGTCACCTTGCCCGCGAATCGATAGCGGTGAATCCGGACGGGAAGACGATCCCCGCCATCCCCATGGTCAGCGAGGCCGCGAAAGCGAAAGACTTCTCGGGCTCGGCAGGCGAATTCTGCGAGACCTCGCCGTCAGGCGAGATCAGCGACATGTCGGTAGCCGAGCTGTGCAACGTCGCGTCGGATGCGATCGATGCCTCCGAGACGCCGGTGGGCTTCTGGCTCATTGGCTGGCCGACTCAGAGTGTGCTCTCGATGGTGCTGAGCATCATCGTCATCGTTGCGACGATCGTCATCGGCCTGCGGTACTTCGTCTTCGCCGACGAGAAAACCGAAACCGCTCCCGCGCCAGCACCTGAAGAAGTCGACGCTTCTTCGTAGTCGTAAAGCGACGCTGAGCCCTCCGCCTCTGCCGGGGCGCTGAGGCTCGGCGGACGCAACAGAAGGCTGAACAGCTGTGATGGACGAAGTTCTGCTGCTGCAGCGAATCTTTGACGCCCTGTTCAACAGCGCCATCTACTCCTCGCTGGCGCTGGCGCTGGTCATCATCTTCCGGTCTACCGGGCTTCTGAACTTTGCCCAGGGCGAGATGGCGACGTTCTCGGCCTATATCGCCTTTGTGCTGCTCGCCGGTGCGGCGCCCGGCGTCACCGGCGGCGGACTGGCGGGGTGGTTCGGAGCGCCGTTCTCGACGCCGTTGGCGATCGCCGGCGCTGTCATCATCGGCATCGCCGCTGGAGCCACGACCGAGCGCGTGCTCATCCGCCCGTTACGCAACGCGCCCGAGCTAGCGCTCGTCAACGTCACCATCGGCATCCTGCTCGCGCTGAACTCGCTCATGGCGCAGTGGTGGGGCACCGGCCCGCGCGTTTTCCCGCCCTTCTTCCCGTCAGCGCCCGGCGACCATCTGGGCATTGCCGGGGCCAGGCTTCGGTTCTCGACCATCGGCGCATGGTTGGTGCTGTTCGCGCTCCTGACGCTGCTGGCTCTGCTCTTGCGCTACACCCGCGCTGGCCTCGCGTTCCGGGCGGTCTCCATCGATCCCGAGTCGGCTGCGCTGAACGGGATCCGCGTCGGACCCACGCTGATGTACGGCTGGGCACTGGCAGCAGGCCTCGGAGCCATCGCAGCGACCATGAGCGCCAACTCGGTGTTGCTCGAACCCACGATGATGGTCCGGGTGCTGGTGTACGCCTTCGCGGCGGCAACCCTCGGAGGGCTGGATTCGCCGAAGGGTGCGCTGGTGGGCGGCGTGATCATCGGCCTGAGCCAGACGCTGATCCCGGCTTATGTCCCCTTCATCGGCTTCGAGCTGAGCGTGTTGCCTGCACTCTTGGCGATGGTGATCGTGCTCATCGTGCGGCCCGCTGGCTTGTTCGGCACCGAGCGGATCGAGCGAGTGTGAGCGGCGACGACTGGCCGAAGCCGTTCCCGCGGCCGGCAGACGACGAGACGTCAGATTCCGACGCCGGCGCGCCGGGAGTGTTCGCACCATCCTCGGACCCGGAGACGGGGCCATCTGCTTTCAGCGTTGCCGGTGTGACGAGTGAATCGCCCGATCCGCCGCCCGCAACCACCACGACCGGCGTGACGCTCAAGCCGCCGGACCCGCCCGCAGCGGGTGCTGCCGTACAGCATTTCGGGACGGGAGGCCCCCACGCACCCCGCCCCCCGCTCCGACGGCGCATCAGCCCGCTCAGTTGGATCGGCGGCGCGCTGCTCGGCATCTGGCTGGTGGCGATGCCGTTGACCAGCAGCGTGACCGAACTGCGGCAGAACACGCAGATCGTGGTCATGGTCTTGGCGGTGCTCGGTGTGAACATCGCCACGGGTTATGGCGGCATGATCAGCCTGGGTCACGGCGTGTTCGTTGCCGTCGGTTCCTTTGCCGCGGCCTACGCCGTCGACGACCTCAGGCTGCCGTGGGCCGTTTCGATTATTGCGGGAGCCGCATTTGCAGGCGCGCTCGGTGCGCTGGTCGGGTTGCCGGCCTTGCGCATCAAGGGAATCCATCTCGCGCTCGTAACCCTCGGTCTGGCCATCGTGTTCCAACCGCTCGCGAAACGCTTCCCCGCTTTCTCCGGCGGCGTCAGCGGGCGGGCAGTGGGAGCGGAACTGGTGCCGCCCGAGTGGTTCGGAACGAGTCGCTGGGCCGAAGGGCTCTATCACTACCTGATCTGCTTGGCGGTGGTGATCACGGCGATGTGGCTGACGCACAACATCATCAACAGCCGGCCCGGACGGGCGATGCGCGCACTACGCGACAACGACACCGCAGCGGCGGTGTACGGGGTCAATCTCGTCGCCGCAAGGGTGAATACGTTCGCCGTGAGCGCTTCTCTGGCCGGACTTGCCGGTGCCCTCCACATCGTGCTGGTGCCGTTTGCTTCCCAGGAGTCGTACCCATTCTCAGAGTCGTTGGTCCTCTATGCCACCGCTGTGCTCGGAGGACTGGGGTCGCTGTGGGGGTCAGTCCTCGGCGTGGCGATCCGGGAAGTCTTCTCGTGGCTCGGCGCGCTCTTCGAGAATGTTGGCGGTCTGGGACCGCTCAGCCAGTTTCTGAGCCTGCTTGATGAGGAACAGTTCGTATTCGGCGTGCTGCTGATCGCGCTGACGTTTGTCTTCCCGCGGGGTCTCATCGGGATGTTCACACGACGGACCGGCGAGCGTGCTCCCCGCTTTCGTCGAAATCGAACGCGCGCTTGAAATTGTTGCGAAACTGACACACCCTGCTCGGCATCGACGGAAGCGGGAGAACTAATTTCGTAGCGCGCCGGCTCGCATGGCTCAATTGGGGGGAGCCGGCACATCACATCCATTTACAGGGAGAAACGACATGATCAAGCGTCGAATGTGGCGCTTGCTGGCTCTGCTCTTCGCGTTCTCGCTAGTCGCCGCTGCGTGCGGCGGCGGTGATGACGACGCGGACGACGGAGCTGGCGAGACAGACACCGAGACCACCGCCGCGGCAAGTGATGACGAGGCGATGGACGAGGAGATGGCCGAAGAGGAAGACGACGAGGGCGCCACTGGTGCTCTCGGCGGTGCCGCGGCCGAAGAGGACATCGAGGCGGCTGTAGCCGGCGAAGATGAAGAAGACGAGATGACCGAAGAGGAGATGGAAGAGGAGGAGATGTTTGATCGCTCCACCCTCGAAGGCATCTTCGAAGAGGCCGCTGCTCGTCGCGCCAAGACAGTTGCTGAACTGACCGCTGCCATGGAGAGCGGCGAGTACGGCGTCGGCGACGACGGCGTCTTGCGCGGTCCTGCAGGCTTCGAGATCGACGTCAGCGCCTGCCCCGACGACTGGTCGAACACAACGGGCATCACCGACTCGCAGGTCCGCATCGGTCACACCACGGCTCAGTCGGGCAACCTCGCTGCGTACGGCAACATCGCCTACGGCTGGGAGAACTACTTCAACTGGATGAACGACAACGACCCGATCATGGTCGGCGGCTCGCCTCGCGATCTCGTACTTGTCGTCAAGGATGACGCCTACGTTGCTGCCCAGACGATCGAGTTCGTGGATGAGCTGATCGAGGCGGAGAACGTGTTCTCGATTCTGACGCTGGGCTCGCCGAACACCTTGGCGGTGTACGACAAGCTCAACGAGGAGTGCATCCCGCAGCCGTTCGTGATGACCGGCCACCCGGCCTGGGGCGACCCGGTGAACCACCCGTGGACCACCGGTCTGCAGATGTCGTACTCGACCGAGTCGATTCTGTGGGGCGCCTGGATCAAGGAGAACCTCGCTGACCTGCTGCCGGTGAAGGTTGCCGGTCTGGTCATGGACAACGACTTCGGTCTGGCTTACGAGCTTGGCTTCGAGGAGTGGGCACACGCCAACTCCGATGTGGTGAGCGAGTACCTGCCGGTGCGTCACGACCCGGCTGCGCCGACGCTGACCAACGAGATGACCACGGTTGCGGCTTTCGAGCCTGATGTGTTCATCTCGATGACGGCGGGCAACCCGTGCTTGCTGGCTATTCAGGAAGCCGGCCAGAACGGCCTGATCGATGACATCCGGGCCAAGGGCGGCGCGCTGTTCACGCCGTCGGTGTGCAAGGGCATCGAGGCCTACATGAAGCCGGCCGGCGACTTCGCCAACGACTGGTGGATCGTCGGCGGCGGCATCAAGGACTCCACCGACCCGAAGTACACCAGTGAGCCCTTCATTGCGTTCATCAACGACAACCTGGAGGCTGGCGGATTGGACCCGGCGGTGTCGTTGTACGCAACCGGCTACATGTTCGGCTATCCGTACGGCGAGGCGCTGCGCGTTGCTGCGGATCTTCCGGGCGGTCTGAACCGCACGAACTTCATCTTGGCGGTGCGTGCGATCGACATGTACCACCCGCAGGCGCTGGACGGCATCAACGCCCAGCTCAACGGTGCTGCTGATGCGTACTTCATCGAGGGTTCGGACTTCAGCAAGTTCGACGCTGGTGCGCAGACGTGGAACATCATCGGCGAGATCGTGGACGTCAACGGGCGTTCCACGAACTGTGCCTGGGACAAGGACAACGGCGGCTGCCGCTAGGCACTCGCCGTAGCTGACGGAAACTGGCTGACCCTCGGGTCGGCGCAACAGGGCCGGCGGGCAACAGCCCGCCGGCCTTGGCGCGCTCTGGGAGCCAATTGCAGTTTCGAAATCGTTGCGGAATTGACATAGGTCGCCCGGTGATCAGTTCAGAGACGGGAACTAGCGTCACGGTGGACCGGTTGGGGCATCTGTGTGATTCCGTGGCCGGTTTGTTCTTTTGGAACCGATAGGGGAGACACAACATGATCAAGCGTCGAATGTGGCGCTTGCTGGCTCTGCTCTTCGCGTTCTCGCTAGTTGCCGCTGCGTGCGGCGGCGGCGATGACGACGCGGACGACGGAGCTGGCGAGACAGACACCGAGACCACCGCCGCGCCCAGCGAGGACGATGCGATGGACGAGGACATGGCCGAAGAGGAAGACGACGAGGGTGCCACTGGTGCTCTCGGTGGTGCCGCGGCCGAGGAAGACATCGAGGCGGCTGTAGCAGGCGAAGACGATGAAGAGCCGATGACCGAAGAGGAGATGGAAGAGGAGGAGATGTTTGATCGCTCCACCCTCGAAGGCATCTTCGAAGAGGCCGCTGCTCGTCGCGCCAAGACAGTCGCTGAGCTGACTGCCGCCATGGAGAGCGGCGAGTACGGCGTCGGCGACGACGGCGTCTTGCGTGGTCCTGCAGGCTTCGAGATCGATATCAGTGCGTGTCCCGACGACTGGTCGAACACGACAGGCATCACCGACTCGCAGGTCCGCATCGGTCACACCACTGCCCAGTCGGGCAACCTCGCCGCCTACGGCAACATCGCCTACGGCTGGGAGAACTACTTCAACTGGATCAACGACAACGACCCGATCATGGTCGGCGGCTCCCCGCGTGACCTGACGCTGATCATCAAGGACGACGCCTACGTCGCCGCTCAGACGATCGAGTTCGTGGATGAGCTGATCGAGGCGGAGAACGTGTTCTCGATTCTGACGCTGGGCTCGCCGAACACCTTGGCGGTGTACGACAAGATCAACGAGGAGTGCATCCCGCACCCGTTCGTGATGACCGGCCACCCGGCCTGGGGCGACCCGGTGAACCACCCGTGGACGAGCATCATGCAGATGTCGTACTCGACCGAGTCGATTCTGTGGGGCGCCTGGATCAAGGAGAACCTGTCTGATCTGCTGCCGGTGAAGGTTGCCGGTCTGGTCATGGACAACGACTTCGGTCTGGCCTACGAGCTCGGCTTCGAGGAGTGGGCACACGCCAACTCCGATGTGGTGAGCGAGTACCTGCCGGTGCGTCACGACCCGGCGGCTCCGACGCTGACCAACGAGATGACGACCATCCTGGCGTTCGAGCCTGATGTGTTCATCTCGATGACGGCGGGCAACCCGTGCTTGCTGGCGATCCAGGAAGCCGGCCAGAGCGGTCTCTACGACGACATCAATGCCAAGGGCGGCGCGCTCTTCACACCGTCGGTGTGCAAGGGCATCGAGGCCTACATGAAGCCGGCCGGCGACTTCGCCGACGACTGGTGGATCATCGGCGGCGGGTCGAAGGACTCGACCGACCCGAAGTTCATCGATGAGCCCTTCATTGCGTTCGCGAACTCGAACCTCGAGGCAGCCGGTCTGGATCCGGCAGTGTCGCTGTACGCCATCGGCTACACCTACGGCTACCCCTACGGTGAGGCGCTGCGCATTGCTGCGGATCTTCCCGGTGGCCTGACTCGCACCAACTTCATCTTGGCGGTGCGGTCGATTGACATTTACCACCCGATGATCCTCGACGGCATCATCACCCAGTTCAACGGCAACGCTGACGCGTACTTCGTTGAGGGTTCGGACTTCAGCAAGTTCGACGCCACCGAGCAGACCTGGAACCAGGTCGGCGATGTCGTGGATGTCAACGGCAAGTCGACGAACTGCGCCTGGGACAAGGATGAGGGTGGTTGCCGATAGGCAATCCCCACTAGGGACCTGACGCTGCTGCGTCCAGTTCCCTAGCTGACCAAGCGGTCAATGCAGAGGGCCGGCGGGCACATGCCCGCCGGCCCTCTCGCGTCCGCCCGGCGCTCGGGCAGTGGTGTCGAGATCCACACCAGGCCCGCCAGCGGCAGGCGCGTCAGCTGCCGTCGACGATGGCCTTGACGCCGTCTACGACGCGTTGCATGTTGGCTCGCAGAGTCTCCCGGCGCCGGTTCAGCACCCGCTGCTCCTTGGCAGCATCACGCAGGGCCATCGGCACCGTGCCGTTGTTCTCCTGCCCGATCAGCATCGAGAATCGCAGCCTGCTGCCGCCGCCTTGCTCGGCGAGATCGAAACGCCAGACCGCACCGGGGTTCTCGGTGTCGGTGACCCGCCACTCGAATGCCGTGCGTTCCTCCCATGCCGTCACGATGCAGTCGGTTTCCCAGTCGAACACGTCGGGGATGGAGTTGCGGCCCTTGAAGGTCGAGCCGACGCCTGGGGGGCCGTCGGAGGTCCATTCGGCGCCGAGAAATTCCTTGGAGAACTGGGCGGGCATGTTGATGTCGGAGATGACCTCCCAGACGGCCCGGGGCCGGGCGTCGGTGTCGATCTCGGCCACGACGCCCTGCCCGTCGGCGACGCGGGCGGTGCCGTCGTCGCTCGGCTGCTGGCGCGTGAAGCCCCACTGGTCGAAGTAGGTGACCTCGCTGGCTGGCCTGCGGGTTGCGGGTGAGAACTCGGTGCCCTTGGTGTAGGCGACTGGGAAGCACACCAGCGTGGTCAGGCCCGGTGGCATGCCGAGCAGTTCGGCGACCTCGTCGGACTTGTTGTTGAGCATCGTCGCGTAGGCAGTGCCGAGCCCGCGGGATCGCAGCGCCAGGTTGAAGCTCCACGCGGAGGGGATGGCGCTGTCGAACAATCCCGGTCGACCGCTGTCGTCGTGGATGCCCCAGATCGCCAGCATCACGAGCGCTGGCGCCTTCGCATAGTTCTCGACGAGGTAGGCGCTGGAGCTGACGATGTGTTCCTTGGGGTGGCCTGTTCCGTCGAGGCGCCCGCGTGCGTTGATGAAGATGGTGCCGACTTCGGCGTACAGCTCCCCGAGCTGGTTCTTGAGCTCCTGGTCGCGGATCACAATCCAGCGACGGCTCGCATCGTTGCCTCCGGTGGGCGCCTGCTCGGCGAGGTCGATGCACTCAAAGATGGTTTCGTCGCTGACCCAGCGGTCCAAGTCGAGCCGCTTGCGCACGGCTCGTGTGGTGGTGAGCAGACGGTCCACCTGATCAAGGTCGAAGCCGGCCTCTGAGATGCGACTTCCTGATTCGCGGTTTGACATGGCGGTACGTTAGGTCGCTGCGGGCCAGCGATGCCTGCCCGGGTCGCCGCGGTGCAGGGTGCCTCGGAAGGCTCGCTACGGGGAGAGTGCAGTGCAGTTGACCGACGAGCAGCAGCAGATTCGCGACGTGGCGCGGAGCTTCGCGCAGCGCGAGATCGCCCCCTTCGCGGCCGAATGGGACCGCGCCGGGGGAGCGCCTCGCGAGCTGTACGCCAAGATGGCCGAAGTCGGCTTGATGGGGGTGATGGTCGATCCCTGCTGGGGCGGCTCGGGCGCCGATTTCGTGTCGTACGCACTGGCCATTGAGGAGATTTCCGCTGCGGACGGCGGCATCAGCAACATGATGGCGGCGAACAACTCGCCGGTTGCGGTGGCGATCGAGCAGTCCGGCACAGATCAGCAACGACGCGACTATCTCACCAAGCTCACCAGCGGCGAGTGGCTGGGCTGCATTCACCTCACCGAGCCACACACCGGCTCGGACGCGGCGGCCATTCGCACCCGAGCCGAGCGGGACGGCGACGAGTACGTGCTGAACGGACACAAGGCCTTCATCACGGCGGGTTCCAGCGCAGACGTGGCGATGATCGTGGCAGTGACGGACTCGGGCGCTGGCAAGCGGGGGATGACGACGTTCATCACGCCTACCGACAATCCCGGCTACCGCGTGATCGCCAAGGAGAACAAGCTCGGTCACCGCACGAATGACACCTGCCAGGTGGTGTTCGAAGACATGCGGGTGCCGTCCACCGATGTGCTCGGCGAGATCGGGCGGGGCCTCGGCATCGCGTTGGGAAACCTGTCGCTCGGGCGCATCGGCGTAGCCGCCCAAGCCACCGGCGGCGCACGTGCGGCACTGAAGGCGGCTCACGCCTACGCCCAGGAGCGGGAGACCTTCGGCCGCCCCATCGTCGAACACCAAGCGATCTCATTCACGCTTGCCGAGATGGCCACCCAGATCGAGGCAGCCCGCCAGCTCTACCTGCACGCTGCCCAGATGCGCGACCAGGGCCTCGAGTGCGCTCGGGAGGCGTCGATGGCCAAGCTGTTCGCCTCAGAGATGGCCGAGCGGGTGGCGTCGAAGGCCATCCAGATCCACGGCGGCTACGGCTACCTCGACGATTACCCCGTCGAGAAGATCTACCGCGACGTGCGGGTGTACCAGATCTACGAAGGCACCTCGGAGGTGCAGAAGATGCTGATCAGCCGGATGCTCGACGGCGTCGACTGGTAGCAGTCGACGCCGTTCCCGCTACTCGATGCCGAGCGGGCGGCCGGCTCGCCAAGCCTCGGCCACATCGCACATGCGGGTGTAGCTCACGCCGAGGTCGGTCATCTGTTCGATCCAGCGCTCCATTTCGTACAGTCGCCCGCCGCGGCCGATGGCCTGGGGGTGGAACGTGACGGTGCACACGCCGTGCTGCACCTCGTCAGTCATCCACTTCACATCCGAGAGAAACGTGTCGAACATGGTGCCGGGATTTTCGAGCCCGGTCAGGATCGTGTTCTTGAAGGTGACGAACTCGAGGTGGACATAGTCGTCGAGGTGCCAGCTGAACGGCAGCTCGACGAGGTCGACCTGGTCGCCGAACTCCATGGGCCCGTCGGTCGGGAACTGGTCGCCGGTGCGCAGCCAGTAGGGCGCGTAGTCGTGGCCCATCAGCGACGAGTCGTAGCTGAGGCCGTATTCGATCAGCAGGTCGATTGTCCATGGGTTGATGTCGCCCGATGGTGCCCGGTAGCCCTGGGGCGGGGCGCCGGTGAGCGAATCGATCTGCGCGAACGTTCGCTCCAGAATCGCCCGTTCCTCGTCTTCGCTGAGGCGGGGGTTGTACTCGTGGGCGTAGCCGTGCAGGCCCACCTCGCAGCCGGCGTCGACCACCATCCGGGCGGCGTCGGGGTAGGTGTCGATGGAATGGCCGGGAATGAAGAACGTGCACGGAATGTCGTGCTTCGCGAGCAGCTTCAGGATCCGCGGTACGGCAACTGCGCCGAATTCGCCGCGCGAGATGGGCGTCGGCGTGGTCTGGCGACGGGCAATCCACAACGACGGGCCGTCGAAGTCGAAGGTCAGGCAGACGTAGCCCGACGTGTTGTCGGGTATCGCATCGCTGCTCAGCGTGCTGGTCTCGGTGGCCATTGCTCATTCCCCCTTGTGTGCCGCGCCAGTCCGGGCATCGACAGCCGACGTGCCGGCGTGTCGTGTGAGGTCGGCTCGCGCTGGCACTGGCGCCGTTCTAGTCCACCTGGCCCGACCATGACGTTTCGGGGGTCTGCCGTAGGCTCGACGGCGATATGAGGAGGCTGATCTGTGCGGCGGTGGCCGCGAGCGTGCTGGTCGCTTCTTGCACCTCGGCTCCGGATGATGCCGCCGATGCGTCGGCTCCCCAGACCAGTTCGACGGCCGCCGCGCCCAGCGAGACGACCGATGACGCCGAGCGGGTCCCAGACGAGACAGCCGGCGCCGCGCCAGCCAGCACGACGACGACAACGACGACCGAGCCGTTCTTTCCCGGGACCGAAGACGGGCGGCCATTCCTCGAGCTCAACCTGCTGGAGAAGATCGACGAATTCTTGGAGCTGCCCAACACGGCGTTCGCTGCGAACGTCGCCGGCGAGATGGGCCTCAGCGGCGATCCGCGCTGGGTTGCGTGGGTCATGGACATCATGCGCACCGGCGGTTCTCGCAACGTGTCCGATACTTCGATGGGGGCTCTGGAACGGCTCACGGGCATCGAGAGCTCGGGAGATTTCAACACCGACTACGTCAGATACGGCTCGTGGTACCGCTCCCGCGGCGTCGATCCGGGTGAGGGCTACGAGGTCTTCAAGCAAGAGTTGTACGCATACCTCGATTTCCGGTTCGGCGACATGCTCGCCCAGGTCACCGATCGGGTCACGCTGGGGGCAATCCAGTTCGGCGGGGTGCGCCGAGGCGGGATTCCCGAGCTGAACAACCCCGAACGGCTGACCCCAGCCGAGGCCGACTTCATGACCGATGACGAGCTGGTGCTGGGCTTTGTCATCGGCGGGGAAGCCGGTGCCTATCCGGTCCGCTTCCTCGCTCGCCACGAGCTTGCGAACGATGTCGTCGGCGGCGTGCCGGTGGCGCTCGGCTACTGCACGCTGTGCCTGACAGCGCTCATGTTCGACCGGCGGCTGCCCGACGGTTCGGAGATCACGTTTCAGACATCGGGCCTGCTGATGGACTCGAACAAGATCATGATCGACAACGAGACCGAGAGCCTGTGGAACCACCTTTCGGGCACGGCGTTCGCTGGGCCGCTGACGGGCACGAAGCTGGAGCAATATCCGGTGGCCACGGTGCGCTGGGCGGACTGGCTGGCCGATCATCCCGACACGTTCACCCTCGACACGCCGCCCCCGACGTACTTCGCGGAAATGCCCGAGCGCCCGCCGATCGCCTATGACTACACGCCGGACGCGGCGTACCGCTCGTACTACTCCAGCGAGGACCTGTGGTTCCCGACCTTCGAGACGCCCGACGTGTTCGAGCTCAAGGAGGAAGTGGTCACCATCGACCGCAATGGCCTCGCACTGGCGTTGGGGCTCGCTGAGCTGGAGGACATGGGCCCGTTCGTCTACGTGCTCGGCGGTGAACCCTTGGTAATCGTGCCGAACCGGGGTGGGGCCAGGGTGTACAGCGCGGCCGACGTCGAAGGAGTGCCGGCTGCGGCGTGGCGTCACGGGGCGCTCGTCGAGGTGGCCCCCGGGGGCGTGCTGCACGACGAGCTGCGCGTCAATGGCGTGGACGGGCGCAACCGCGTCGATCTCAGGCTGCCGCGCATTGTGTCGTCGCAATCGTTCTGGTTCGCCTGGTACGGGCTGCATCCCGACACCGAAATCTGGCCGCCTGCCGCGCAGAACTAGCGACCCCCCAACGCGCGCCCGAAGCACCAGTGCAGCCGACCCGTCGGCCCCTGCGGAGCCCACAAGCCCACGCCGGGCGGTGGGTATGCTGGCTCCTCGCATCTCAACCAGCCCCCATCGTCTAGCGGCCAAGGACACCACCCTCTCAAGGTGGCGGCACGGGTTCGAATCCCGTTGGGGGTGCTCGTGGCCGCTCGGCGCATCGGACCCCAATCACGGTGACACCCGAACACTTCGCTGAAGCGACCGGCCCAGCGTCTCAGATTGCTGCCGCGGACCTGTCGGTAGTGACCCGGCAAGGGCACCCAGACTTCCTGGATCTGCCGTGGGAGCATCCCCTCGCAGGGTGGAATCGCGTCACGGATCGCCTGGTCGATGTCCGCAGAGGGCAGAGCCGACATGTCGTGCGCATGGTCCGCTATGACGAGCGGGTCTACGCGCTGAAGGAGCTGCCGCATCGGCTCGCCGCCCACGAATACCGGGTGCTACGCCACCTCGAGGACGAGCGGCTGCCCGCGGTGCGGCCGGTCGGTGTCGTAGGCGGCCGCACGGCTTGTGACGGCGCAGAGCTGGACTCTGTGCTGATCACTCGCTATCTGGATTTCTCGCTGCCGTACCAGCACCTGTTTCACACAACCTCGGCCGCCATGCTGAGCGACCGGCTGCTGGATGCGGCGGTCGTGCTGCTGTCACGGCTGCATCTCGACGGCATCTTCTGGGGAGACATGTCGCTTGCCAACCTGCTGTTTCGTCGCGACGCAGGCGCGTTGATGGCGTATCTCGTCGATGCCGAGACGGCTGAGTGCCATCCGCAGTTGAGCGACGCCATGCGCAGCCACGATCTGGAGGCCGGCGCCGAGAACATCGCCGGAGGCCTGCTCGATGCCCAGAGCGGTGGCCTGCTCGACGACTCGATCGATCCGTATGAGACCGCGCAGGAGCTCATCGACAGATACCGGCGGCTGTGGGCGGAGCTCACCCACGAAGAGACCATGTCGGCGGAGGAGCGCTGGCGCATCAACGCCCGCATCGAACGGCTCAACGAGCTTGGCTTCGATGTCGAAGAGCTCTCGATTGTGCGGTCTGCCGACGGGACCCGGTTGCGCATCCGCCCCGTCGTGGTGGAGGAAGGCCACGCGCACCTGCGCCTGCGGAGGCTCACCGGGCTGGAGGTGCAGGAAAACCAGGCCCGGACGCTGCTCAACGCGCTCGATGCGTACGGGCTGCTGCTGGAGCGCGAAGCCGGTGCACCGCTGCCTGAGGCGGTCAAGGCCTACCGCTGGCTGTCGGAGCGCTATGAGCCCGTCATCGATGCCATTCCTGAGCACTACCGGGACCGCCTCGACAACGCGCAGTTGATTTACGAGTTCATCCAGCATCGTTACGAGCGCTCCACAGCGGCAGGCCGCCAAGTCCACAATGAGGAGGCGCTCGTCACCTTTGTCGCCGACGTGCTCGACAAGCTTCCCGCCGAGAGAATGCTGACCGCTCCCGATGAGTCCTGAGCCCGCTTCGAACCCTGAACTCGATTCGAACCGGGCGTCGGACTGGCACCGACACCTGCCGGCTGGCTGGAGCGCTGGCGATGTCGATCTGGCCGCGGGCGGCACGCTGCCGGCGGTGTGGCTGGACCGCTGGTCATCGGATCCGCAGCGCGCAGTGGTGTGGGATGCGAGCGAGGGCTGGGTGACTGGCGCCCAACTGCTTGAGCGCGCACAAGAGGTCGCGCAGCGCCTAGTGGGCGTGGGCATCGTCGCCGGCGACCGGGTGCTGATGAGCGGGCCGAGTTCGACGCGGCTCGTTGCTGCCCACGCTGCGCTGGCGGGGATTGGCGCGGTGGTGGTCCCGCTGAACGGCGCCTACCGCGCCGACGAAGTTCGCAATGTCGTGACGGACTGCCGTCCTGCGGCGGCACTGATCGAAGATGTCGGCAGTCCGGGCGAGTGGGAGCAGTGGATCACCTCGGCGGATCCGACGGTGCTGACCGATCGCTTCGACGCCGCCGGACTCGGTGACATCGAAGGCGAAGGCAGTGCCGCTGTCGATCTCGCCGCTGGCAATCTGGACGTCGCGGAGCAGGCCCGCGTGCGCACGAGCACCGAGCCGGCGCTCATCGGCTACACGTCCGGCACGACTGGACTGCCCAAAGGAGCGGTGCTGAGTCATGCGAACCTGCTGGCGTCGGTGCGGGCGCTGGAAATGGCATGGCGCTGGACCTCAGATGACGTGCTTGTGCTGGCGCTGCCGCTGTTCCACATGCATGGTCTCGGCGTCGGGCTGCACGGCACGCTCACCGTCGGTGCGCGGGCCGTGTTGCTGCCGACCTTCGACCCCGACGACGTCTTCGATGCGATCGCTGAGCATCGGGCAACGATGTTCTTCGGCGTTCCGACTATGTACTCCCGGCTGGTGGCCTCGCCGCGTGCCGCTGAGCTGTCGGCGCTGCGGCTGTGCGTCTCTGGTTCGGCGCCGATGCCTGCTGAGCTGCACGACGCCGTGCGGGAGGCCAGCGGTCAGCATGTCATCGAGCGCTACGGCATGACGGAAACCGTCATGCTGGTGTCGAATCCCCACGACGAGCCACGCCGCGCCGGCACTGTCGGTTTCCCCCTTCCAGGCGTGGAGGTGCGCCTCGATGCACTCGACGCCAACGACGGTGAACGCGACCCGATGGCCGGCGCTGGCGCGACTGAGATTCTGGTGCGGGGGCCAAATGTGTTCTCGGGCTACTGGGAACGGCCTGACGACAACGCAGCGTCCTTCGACGACGGCTGGTTCCGCACCGGCGATCTCGGCGTGTGGGACGACGGCTACCTGCGAATCGTGGGACGGGCCAAGGAGCTCATCATCTGCGGCGGCTTCAACGTGTATCCCCGCGAGGTCGAAGAAGCCATCGCTTCCCACCCCGATGTCATCGAATGCGCCGTGGGGGGAGAACCCGATCCTGAGTGGGGTGAAGTCGTTGTCGCCTACGTCGTCGCCGAGCGGGACTTCGATGATGATGAGCTGAAGGAGTACGTGGGCGAGCGGCTCGCGTACTACAAGCGGCCGCGCCGCACGTACCGCATCGCGGCGCTGCCCCGCAATGCGCTTGGCAAGTTGCTGCGCCACGAACTCACAGCACACGGCGGCCCCTGAGCAGACCGCGCCCCAGGCCAGCCTTTCTGACAGCACGAAAGTTGCTGCCGGGCATTGGTGTCGCCTGCGGGTCGCACATCTGACACCCTTGTATGCGGCATGTTTCAGCTTCATGAGGTGCAGCGGGCGGCCCCGCTGCCGACCCGCTACGTCGCACCCAGTTCGCTGAGCGAGGCAGTCGAGCTGCTGTCATCGCACGGCGCCGCGGCGCGGCTGATCGCCGGCGGCACCGATCTGATGCTGGAGCTGAGCCGTGGGGCTCGTACCGGTGTCGGGCTACTGGTCGACCTCTCCGGCGTGGCGGGTCTCGACCGGATCTCGTACGAAGGCGGTCGGGTCACACTGGGACCGCTTGTCACCCATGCCGATGTGATCGCCTCGGCGCCGATGCTCACCGCGGGGCTGCCGCTGGCCCAGGCCTGCTTGGAGGTGGGGTCGCCGCCGCTTCGGAATCGGGCGACCGTGGTGGGCAACATCGTCACGGCGAGCCCCGCGAACGACACGATCTCAGCACTCGTTGCACTGGGCGCAGAGGTCACCATGGCGTCGGTGCGGGGTGAGCGCACGGTCCCTGTTACCGAGTTCGTCTCGGGCTTTCGCCAGACGGTGCTCGAGGACGACGAGATCGTCACCGCCGTCGCGTTCGATGCACTCGACGGAGCGAACCGGCCCAATCGTCGCCGTGGTGTATTCGTCAAGCTGGGTCTGCGCCGGGCGCAAGCCATCTCGGTGGTTCACGCGGCGGTAGTGGTGGAACTGCGGGGGCTCGACATCGTCGATCTCGTCGTCGCCCTCGGCAGCGTCGCCCCCACGATCATCACCGTGCCTGAAGCCAACGAGCTGGCGATGGATCGGGAGCTGGACGAGGCGGCCGACGACATCGTCGGCGCAGCCCGGCGTGCAGCGACACCGATTGACGACATCCGCGGCAGTGCGGAGTACCGGTCGCATGCTGTCGGCGTCGTGGTGGAACGCGCCGTTGCAGCGCTGGCCGGCGGTACCGAGGCCGATCGGTGGCCGCATGAGCCTCCGCGACTGGCGCCGGCGGCACAGCAGCCCGTTGCTGCACGGGCGTCGACAGCGCTGGACGACGCCGACGATGTCGTCACGGCGGCTGTGAACGGTTCGGTTCGCAGAGCTGCAGGCGCCGCGGGCAAGACCCTCATGGACTGGCTGCGGGACGATCTGGGGCTCACCGGCACCAAGGAAGGTTGCGCAGAGGGCGAGTGCGGCGCCTGCACGGTGCACCTCGACGGGGCAGCTGTGTTCTCGTGTCTGGTGCCAGCCGGGCGTGCGGAGGGGGCCACGATCACGACCGTGGAGGGAGTTGCCTCGCCAGAAGGTGAGCTGCATCCGTTCCAGCAGGCCATGGTGGACACCGGCGGGGCGCAATGCGGATTCTGCACGCCGGGCTTCGTCATGAGTGCTGCGGCGCTGCTGGAGGAAATACCGGAGCCCACGTCTGAGCAGATCACCGTCGGGCTGTCGGGCAACCTCTGCCGCTGCACCGGCTACTGCTCGATCATCGAGGCCGTCCGAACCGCCTCGGTTGATACAGGAGCGGTGCAGGCCGCCGCGGTTGATGCAGGGACTGTCCCTCAGGCGCCTGGCTCGGGAGGCTCGTCGTGAGGGAGGGCGCCGCTCCTGGAACGCCCGGCGCAGCCATTGAGCTCGAGATGGCGAGGCCGACTGCGGGCGGCCTGGGACAGTCGCCGCCGCGCGCCGATGGTCCGGCCAAGGTTTCCGGCCTCGCCGGCTATCCCGCCGACCGCATCCCCGCCGACGCCTTGTGGGCGTTCGCGGTGTTCACCGACCAGCCGCACGCTCGCCTTCGCCGCCTCGATCTCGGCGGTGCCGAGCGCTCGCCTGGCGTCGTCGCCGTGCTCGGCTCGGCCGATGTGCCCCGCAACGAGTACGGGCTGACCAAGTTCGACCAGCCGGTCTTTGTCGGACTCGAACACAGCGGCCGCAGTGCGGTGCCCTGCGATGTGTCCCGCTGGGAGGCCGACCATCTGGCGCTCATCGTCGCGGAGAGCCTGGACGCGGCGCGTGCAGCCGCTGCCGCCATCGAGGTCGAGTGGGTGCCGCTGCCAGTCGTGGCTGACCTCGATGCGGCGCTTGCGGAAGGCGCGCCGCTCGTGCACCCCTATGAGGGCATCGGCTCGAATCTGTACGAGTCGATGCGTACCCGCAAGGGCGATCTGGAAGCCGGCTTCGCGGCCGCAGCCGTGGTGGTGGAGACCACCTATGAGGTGCCTTACCAGGAGCACGCGTACCTGCAGCCCGAAGCGGGCACTTCGTGGGTGGATGCCGAGGGCATCGTGAACGTCGAGATCGCAGGTCAGTGGGTACACGAGGATCGCGAGCAGATCGCCCACGCCCTCGACCTGGCTGAAGAACGCGTCCGGGTGCGCTATCCCGCCATCGGTGGTGCGTTCGGCGGTCGCGAGGACACCTCGATGCAGATTGTCCTGGCGCTGGCCGCCACCCGGCTGGCCGCGCGGGGCATCAACCGTCCCGTGGCCATGCAGTGGTCGCGTGAGGAATCCATTGTCGGGCACCACAAGCGCCACCGCGGGCGCATCTGGGCTCGCTGGGGCGCTGACCGTGACGGCAAGATCACCGCCGCACAGGCCGAAGCGTGGCTGGACGCGGGCGCCTACAACTACACGTCGAACAAGGTGATGGGGAACCTGCACCTCGGCCTCGGCGGGCCCTACGAGCTGCCCAATGCCGCCATCGACACCCATGTGGTCTACACCAACGCCACGCCGGGTGGAGCGTTCCGAGGCTTCGGCGCGCCGCAGGCAGCCTTCGCCACCGAATGCCAGGTGAACAAGCTGGCCGAAGCGCTCGGCATGGATCCCATCGACATCCGCCGCGTCAACACCCTGCGAGAGGGATCGCCGAGCATCGCCCACACGCCCATGCCTGCTGGCGTGACGATGCCCGAGGTGATCGAGGCGTGTGCTCACGCCGCCGCCCTGCCTGCCGGCTCCGGCACCGCTGCGTCCAACGAGGGCGGCAGCTCAGAACCCGGCGTCGCACCGTCCGATGACCCAGCGCTGTTCAGCCCGTTCGGCTCGCTACCGGCCAAGCCGTCGTCGCTGCGGCGCGGCAGCGGCTTCGCCTGCGCATTCAAGAACGTCGGCTTCTCGTTCGGGTTCCCCGAGCGCTGCGAGGCGACGATCGTGCTGCACGGCGAGCCCAGCGACGAGCTTCCGGCATCGGTCGAGCTGTCGCACGCCGGCGCCGATGTCGGTCAAGGTGCGCACACCGCATTCCTGCAGATGGCCGCAGAGGCGACCGGTGTCGACCCCTCCAGGGTGGTGGGCCGCTTCAGCGACACCGGCACGTCGGGCGACTCGGGCTCGGCGTCGGCATCGCGGCTCACATGGATGGCAGGCAATTCGATCCTGGGCGCCGCGGAGGAGGCCGAGAAGGCGTGGCGCGACGGAGATCGACCGGCGATCGGCCACTTCCGGTTCACGCCCCCGCCGACCACCGAGCTCGACCCCGAGACCGGCGAGGGAACCCCGAACTTCACCTACGGGTACGTCGCACAGCACGTCGAGCTGACCGTCGACATCGACACCGGTCACATCCGCATCGACCGTGTGATCAACGCGAACGATGTTGGCCGGGCCATCAACCCCCGCTTCGTCGTGGGCCAGGTCGAGGGCGCAGTGGCGCAGGCGCACGGCCATGTGCTCAGCGAGCACCTGCGCAGCCGGGAAGGTCGCCTGCTGAACCCCCGCTTCAGCACATATCTGATCCCGGGCATCGGCGACATCCCCGTCACCACCGAAAGCGTCGTGCTCGAACTGGCCGACCCGCTCGGCCCATTCGGCGCCCGCGGCATGGCAGAGATGGGCGTGATCCCCTACGCACCCGCAGTCGCAGCGGCGCTGGCGGATGCAACGGGCGTGTGGATGGACGACTTCCCGCTCACGCCCGAGCGGGTCTGGGCGGCCTTGCGCAAGGCGGGCGTCACCGCCTGATCAGCCGGCCCCAGCCGCCTGCGGGCCGGCCCCAATACTCGCCCGGCCCTGCAATGGCGCAGTCCTACACTCCCGAGCGTGGCGACGCGATCACGGCCGGACGCGACCGAGCGCGTGATGGAACTGATGATGTACCTGCTGGCTCGCGACGTGCCCAAGACCCGCGAGGAGATCTGGCGCGACACCGGGCTGTACGCGCCGGAGGGAACCAGCGACCGGCTCCTGCTGCAGAGCGCCCGCGCTTCGTTCGAGCGGGACAAGGCGCTGGTTCGCAATCTGGGTGTGCGCATCACCGAGTCGATGGAGCACGACGGCGCCACGTCGTACACGATCCGGCATCACGACTACTTCCTGCCAGACCTGCAGCTCACGCCCGACGAGCAGATGGCGCTGCGCTTCGCTGCGGCCAGGGTGGACATCGGCGAGACGTGGGACCTCGAGGCCGTCGCGAAACTCACGAGCGAAGTCGCCGCAGAGCCGGCCGCCGACATCGACGAGCCGCAGGCCGAGTTGGCGCTGGAGACCGCCGCTGCGGCTCAGCAGTCGGCAGGCTTATTGCTGCCCGCGTTGGCCGCTGCAGCCGCCGAGCGAGCGGCGGTCCAGTTCACCTACGCCGGCCGTGCGCGCGCCGTGCAGCCGTTGGGCCTGCTGTGCCGGGCCGGATTCTGGTACTTCGCTGCCATCGAAGACGGCACGGCCAAGACGTTCCGGGTGGATCGCATGGAGGGTGACGTGGCGGTGGGCGAGCGGGGCGCGTTCGGGCGAGCCGATGTCGACGTGGCCGCACTGCTGCCGTCTGAGCCGATGGAGATCGACTTCGGCGAAGACGTCGTAGCCCGGGTGCGCATCGACGCCACCATGGCCCCCCAGCCCACCGCCGAGCGCGGCACGGTCGTGAAGCGGCACGACGATGGATCGGTGACCGTGGAGGCCCGTGTCCGCAACCGCATCGCGTTCCGCACATGGCTGCTGGACATGGGCCGTCACGCCGTGGTGGAGTCGCCGCCCGAGCTGGTGGGCGACATCACCTCGTGGCTCGCTGCGATGGCCGCCGGAGCAGGGGGGGCCGAGCAGTGAGGGGGCCGAGCACGTCGTCGAAGATCGAGCGGTTGCTTGCGATCGTTCCCTGGGTCGTCGAGCGGGGTGGCGCCACGGTTGCGGATATCGCCGAGCGCTTCGAGATGCGACCCGGTGCCGTGTACGACCTGCTGCTCGCGGCCATGTGCTACGAGGTCGTGGGAGCGGGGGCGTATGAGAATCTCGGCATCGTCGTGTTCGGCGACAACGGCAACGACAGCGACGCCAGCGATGCCTGGGTGCACGTCGAGCCGGGCGCCATGCTGGACCGCCCGTTGAACCTGTCGGTGCCCCAGGCGTTCGGGATCCTGGTGGCGGGCCAGTCCGCGTTGGCACTACGTGGCGCCGACCGTTCAGGTGCGCTGGCGACCGCGCTCGACAAGCTGGCAGAGGTCTATGGCGAGCGGGTCCGGGTGTCGGTCGTCCTGCCGCTGCCGCGCAGCCTGCCGACGCTGCGCGAAGCGCTGCGCACCCGGACCACCGTCGCCATCCAGTACTTCACGCCCAATACCGACGAGGTGTCCGAGCGTCGGGTGGATCCGCTCGAGGTATCGCTGCACGACGGCCACTGGTACTTGCGGGCCTGGTGCCATCTGCGCCGGGACCTGCGCTTGTTCCGGGTCGACCGCATCGAGGATTGCACCGATACCGGAGAACGGCATCACCGCACCACCGAAGTGGGAGAGGCAGTGAGCGTGGCGCCCGCCGAGTCCGACGAGACCACCGATGTGGTGCTGTCGATTCCCCGCAGTGACCTGTGGCGGGTCGAGGCCTACCCGTCGCGTGAGGTGACCCCCGACGGGGATCGCTGCACGGTGACCTATGCCATCCGCAGCCCATGGGTGCTCAGCCAGATGCTGTTGCGCCTCGGCACTGACACGCGCATCATCAATGCAGCAGAGCTGCCGCCCGAGTTGGCGGAAGCCGGCCCGACAGCCGCCGCCGCCATCCTGGAGCTCTACGAGACCTAGCGGCGCATGATGCCCACTCGATACGGACCGGCCGATTCGGCCCGGTCGACGGGGCTTAGTCGATGAGGTCGACGACCAGCCCGTAGTGGTCCGAGGGCACTACGCCGTCGACCGGTTCGGCGCCGATCATCTCGATGGATGCGATGTTGCCCAGCGGGACTGGGCGGGGCGTCGACACGAACACGTAGTCGATGCGCCGGTTCGGCCACATGGCCTGGGACAGGTAGGGGTTCTGGCTGTTCCAGGTGTGGCCCGGGCCGTCGCCGGCCTGCGCCCAGGCGTCGCTCCAGACCAGCTCGGGAACGGGAGGCGGCCGCTCGCCGGTGAGCAGCCGGATTTCCTCGGAGGTCGGCACGGCGTTGAAGTCGCCGGCCATGATCACCGGGAAGCCTTCGGGGTCGTGATGCGGCGCCGCCAGCTCGCACAGCGTGGCCACCTGCCCCTGGCGTATCGCGCTGAGGTGGAATCGGTGCTCGAGGTGGGTGCAGATGACGGTCATGTCGCCGCCGGGGCGAGCCACCTGGGCCACCACGGCCGTGCGGTGAGCGGCCTGGTCGCCCACCGCGAGTGAGTGCGAGCTTGATGCGTTGATCGGCGCGCTGGCGAGGATCGCGTTGCTGAACGACAGTCCCCGACGCCCGAACCTCGGATGGTGAGCGACGTTCATGCCCAGCGCCTCGCCGAGCAGGTCGGCCTGGTTGGCGCCATCGCGCTCTGCCCAAATCTCCTGGCAGCACACGATGTCGGGTTCGAGCTCGGCGAGCGCGACGGCTATCGCCTTATGGCGAGCCTCCCAGTTGTCACCGAAGCGCCACCACAGGTTCCAGGTCACGATCCGCACTGCGTCACCGTAACGGTCGACACGCTGCGGCGAGCTGCCCGCGGCACTCAACGACGTCGGCGCACAGCGTCACAGCCGTATCGTCGGCGCCGATGACTGCCGCACCGAAGGCCGAACAGGCAACCGATCAGATCACTGAGCAGATCTACCTGCGCGACGCGTACCTGCAGAGCGTCGAGGCGACGGTGGTCGCTGCGCGCGATGATGCGGTAGCGCTCGACCAGACGATCTTCTACGCGACCGGTGGCGGCCAGCCCCATGACACGGGGACGCTCGTTGACTCGCAGGGCAACCAGTGGCAGGTGCTCAATGTCCGCAAGGAGGGCGACCTCCTCTGGCACTGGGTGGACGGCACGCCGCCACCGGCGGGAACAGCGGTCACCGGCACGATCGACTGGGAGCGGCGCCTGCAGCTCATGCGTACCCACACCGCACTGCACATCCTGTGCGGCGTCATCTGGAACGAGTGGGGGGTGCTGGTGACCGGCGGCAACATGGAGCCGCTGTCCGCCCGGATGGACTTCGAGTTCGGCCCCCTGCCAGAGGGCTTCGCATCCCGCGTCACCGAATTGGTGAACGGTGAGATTGCGGCCGACCGGCCGATCGAGGTCAGCTTCCTGGAGCGCGGGGCTGCGCTCGCCGATCCTGAACTGATTCGCACCAAGGTGAACCTGATCCCCGAGTCGGTCACCAACATCCGCGTGGTGGACATTGTGGGGCTGGACCGGCAGGCCGATGGCGGCACCCACGTGGCGTCCACCGGGGCAGTCGGCCGCTTCGAGATCACCAAGACCGAGTCAAAAGGCAAGGGCAACAAACGAGTCCGCATGGTGCTGCACGACGCCTAGCTGCCGCTGCCATCGCTGCCGGAGCCGTGCTCGTCGCCTCCCTCGCCGCTGCCGATCTCGGCGTGGGTCGTCCAGCTCGTGAATGAAGAGGCGGTGGAGGGAAGCCGTATCTCGAGCACCTGGCCCGGCGCGAGGTCGGTGGGTGTGGTCGGGCCGAGCTCGGTGCCATTGGAGAGATGGATCTCCACCCTGACCCGGGTCAGGACACGGTCGGTGGTGTTCTCGACGTTGCCGGTGAAGGCGTTGGCAGCAGCGTCGTAGCTCAGGATGAGCCGAGCGCCGTTGCGGGTCTCGTCGTAGGTCTCATCTGGTGCGAGCGCCACCACCGAGCTGCCCTCGCCGCCTCGCTCGGACGCCTCGCCGCTCGCGTGCTCGCCACCGCGCTCGGAGTTCTGGCCGCTGCCATGCTCGCCCTGCTCTCGGTGTGCGTCATCGTCGCCCGAGGCACAGCTGGCAAGCGCCGCCCCGGCGAGCAAGAGCGCCGCTGCCGCTCCCGCAATGACCTTCTTGTTCCGTCGTTTCAGCCACCTCATGTCTGACTCCTTTCGTGAGGTGTTGTCGTGCTGTGCAACGTAAGAACGAGTTGTGTCACAAATGTGTCTCTGCCGCCTCTACGA
>JAPOPC010000038.1 GCA_026713105.1 Acidimicrobiaceae bacterium | reverse complement strand
GGAAGGTTTGGCACCTCGATGTCGGCTCATCGCATCCTGGGGCTGAAGCAGGTCCCAAGGGTTGGGCTGTTCGCCCATTAAAGCGGTACGCGAGCTGGGTTTAGAACGTCGTGAGACAGTTCGGTCCCTATCCTCTGTAGCTGTAGGAGATTTGAGGAAAGCTGTCCGTAGTACGAGAGGACCCGGATGGACGCAGCTCTCGTGTGCCAGTTGTTCCGCCAGGAGCACGGCTGGTTGGCGACCTGCGGAAGGGATAAGCGCTGAAAGCATCTAAGCGCGAAGCCTGTTCCAAGATGAGATCTCCCACTGGTACAACCAGGTAAGGCCCGTGGCAGATAACCACGTTGATAGGCCGGATGTGTAAGCGCAGCAATGCGTTCAGCAGACCGGTACTAATCGGCCGAGGGCTTGGTATCGATACTCAGCCTCGAGGAAGCGCACGGCACGTCCGTGCGCAGCGTGCATCGCTTTGCAGTGCCTGGAGTCTGCGTGCGGCACGACCGCACGCACCTGATCTCCGGTGGTTATGGCGGCAGGGCCACACCCGTTCCCATTCCGAACACGGAAGTTAAGCCTGCCAGCGCCGATGGTACTTGGGGGCAATTCCCCTGGGAGAGTAGGTCGCTGCCGGAACCCGAACCCCCGTCGTGTAAGCGGCGGGGGTTCTTCGCGTCTGGGACCTAGCCTCGAAGGGTGTCAGAGAATCGGCGGCCACCTCGCAAAGGCCCGAAACGGCGTCCTGACAGCGATCGCGATCGACGGCAGCCGCCCCGCAATCGAGATCAATCCGGTCGCCGTCGAAATGGACCCGCCGGCGGTGATCGTCGACGAGGGCGAGGTGAGGGCCCCCGAGCGCCGCAGGATCGATCGAGTCCTGCGCGCCGCCGCGACAAGCCGATTGACGAGGTTGCAGAGCAGGCGGCTCGCCGCACCGATTGGGGCGGCGTGGCCCGCAAGGGTGCCGCAGTGCTCAGACCGATCCCTGGCGCCGACCGGGGCGACGCTTACGCGGCCAAAGTGCCCGAGCGCCAGAATCGCCGACCTGAGCCGCCGCAGGGACCTCAGCGTGCTGAGCCGTCGGCCGCTCCCGCTCAGCGCCGCCGACGTCCGACCGTGCGCCTGGAGTTGCCCCAGCTGGACCCCGCATCGGTGCGAGGTATGCCGAGCTCCGAGCAGGAGCGGCTGGCCCGGCGCCTGCGTGACGCGGGCGAGGACTTCTTGGCAGAGCGGTTCGGAGACGCGCTGTCCATATTGCGACCGCTGGCATCGAGATATGCCGCCGTAGCGGAGGTGCAAGAGCTGTACGGCCTCACGCTGTACCGCCTCGGCCGCTGGACGGCTGCGTCTCACCGGCTCGAGCACTACGAGACGCTCACCCGCTCTGTCGACCAACTGCCGGTGCTGGCGGACTGTTATCGGGCGCTGGGCCGCCTCAATGACGTTCACGAGGTGTGGGACCGGCTGAGGCATGCCGACCCAGATGCCCAGACGATGACGGAAGGACGCATCGTCGCGGCCGGTGCTCTGGCCGACGAGGGTCGGCCGCGCGACGCCATTCGCCTGCTCGAAGCGGGCCCGTTGCGTCCAAAGCGTCCTGGCGAGCATCACCTCAGGCTGTGGTACGCCCTCGCCGATCTGTACGACAGGGTCGGCGACTTACAGCGTGCCCGGCGCGGGTTCGCCAGGGTCGCAGATGTCGAGCCCGGTTTTGTGGACGTTCACGACCGGCTGGCGGCGCTCGGCACCGGTGACGGCTGAGGGCAGCGCTTCGCGCCCGCTGCGCTGCCTGGTCGTGTGCGCAGGTCTCATGCGATGGGTTTCACGGGCCGCTCGGGCCACGGCTGCGCAGATAGAGTGAGCCCGCCATTCGGCGAGCGCCTCACCCGGTACCGACCCCCGGTTCCGGTCCCCCCCATACCGGTGCCGCCAGATCGCGCGAGGCAAGCGACCGACATGACGACCGACATCGAGCGCCTGCTCGGCGAGCAGGCCTCCTATCTGCTTGACCACACATGCGAGGGCATCGAGCGGGACCTGCTCACCCTGCCCGGGCCAGACTTCGTGACCGATGTAGTCGCCGGCACCGACCGCTCGACGCAGGTCATGCGGAGCCTCCAGTCGCTGTTCGACAACGGTCGGCTCGGCGGCACCGGATACGTCTCGATTCTGCCGGTGGACCAGGGGATCGAGCACTCAGGTGCCGCATCCTTCGCGCCGAACCCGATCTTCTTCGACCCGGCCTCCATCGTGGAGCTGGCGGTCGAGGGTGGCTGCAACGCCGTGGCCACAACCTTCGGCGTCCTGGGAGCGGTATCCCGCCGTTACGCCCACCGCATCCCGTTCATCGTCAAGATCAACCACAATGAACTGCTGACGTACCCCTCCAAGTACGACCAGATCATGTTCGGCTCGGTCCAGCGGGCGCACGAACTCGGCGCCGCCGGTGTCGGGGCGACCATCTACTTCGGCTCGGCCGAGAGCGGTCGCCAGATTACTGAGGTCGCCGACGCATTCGAAGAAGCGCATGGCCTCGGCATGTTCACCGTGCTGTGGTGCTACCTGCGCAATCCGGCGATCGACCTGTCCGGCGAGGCTGGCGGCGTCGACCATCATGTTTCCGCCGATGCCACCGCACAGGCCAACCACATTGGTGTGACGATCGAGGCCGACATCATCAAGCAGAAGCTGCCCGAGAACAACGGTGCGTTTGTCTCGGTGCCCGGCTTCGGCAAGACCCACGCCGCGGTGTACGACCGGCTGACGACCGATCACCCGGTCGACCTGTGCCGCTGGCAGGTGGCGAATTGCTACATGGGACGTGTGGGTCTCATCAATTCCGGTGGTGCCAGTTCAGGGTCCACCGACTTGGCCGAAGCCGTCAAGACCGCAGTCGTCAACAAGCGCGGTGGCGGCGTCGGATTGATCTCGGGCCGCAAGGCGTTCCAGCGACCCATGGCCGAAGGCGTTGAACTGCTCGGAGCCATCCAAGACGTCTACTTGGACCAGGCGGTGACCATCGCCTGATCGATGAGGAGACCCGGCCGTACCGATACGGCCGCGACTAGCGTGGTCGCTTGGAGCGACCGCAATTGCCCCCAGGAGCCCCTTCTCTAGGAGACAACAGTGACCGATACCGCATCGCGCGAACTGCCGCTGCAGGAGATCGATGAGGTCATCATTCGCTTCGCCGGTGACTCCGGCGACGGCATGCAGCTCACCGGTGACCAATTCACGAGCATCTCCGCCGCGCTCGGCAACGACCTGTCCACGCTGCCGGAGTTCCCCGCCGAGATCCGCGCCCCCCAGGGGACGCTCGCCGGCGTCTCGGCGTTCCAGGTACGCATCTCCGATTTCGACATCACCACGCCGGGCGATGCCCCGACGGTGCTCGTGGCGATGAACCCGGCGGCACTGAAGGCGCAGCTGCACAACCTCACCCAGGGCGGCGCGCTGATCCTGAACACAGACGCCTTCAACGAACGCAATCTCGAGAAGGCCGGCTACTCGTCCAATCCGCTCGACGACGGCACGCTGGACGATTACCGCGCCTACCCGGTGCCGATGAGCCAGATCACCCGCGACGCTGTGGCCGAGCACGGGGTCAAGCCACGCGACGCGGAGCGATCCAAGAACTTCTTCGCTCTCGGCCTGATCTCGTGGATGTACACCCGGCCGGTCGAGCCGACGTTCGAGTTCATCAACACCAAATTCCGGGGCCGCGAGCAGGTCATCAATGCCAACACGGCGGCGTTCAAGGCGGGCTACAACTTCGGCGAGACGGCCGAGATCTTCGAAGCCCATTACGAGGTGAAGCCGGCCCCGCTGGCGCCCGGCGAGTACACCAACGTGAACGGGAACACCGCGCTGGCCTGGGGCTGTGTCGTTGCGGGCCAGCTCGCACGCCTGCCGGTCTTCCTCGGCTCGTATCCCATCACGCCGGCTTCCGACATCCTTCACGAGATGTCGTTGAAGAAGAACTTCGGCGTGCGGACGTTCCAGGCTGAAGACGAGATCGCCGCAGCAGCATCAGCCGTGGGAGCGGCGTTCGGCGGGGCGCTGGCCTTCACCTCCACATCGGGGCCGGGATTGGCGCTGAAAGGCGAGACGCTCAGCCTTGCGGTGAGCCTTGAGCTGCCGATGGTGGTGCTCGACATCCAGCGTGGCGGACCGTCGACGGGCTTGCCCACGAAGCCTGAGCAAGCCGACCTGATGATGGCCATGTACGGGCGGCACTCTGAATCGCCGCTGCCGGTGGTGGCGCCCCGCAGCCCAGCCGACTGTTTCGACATCGCCATCGAGGCGTCGCGCATCGCATTGAAGTACCGGACGCCCGTCATCGTGCTGTCCGACGGTTACCTGGCGAACAGCTCCGAACCTTGGCTGCTTCCCGACGTCGACAGCCTGCCCGACATCGGCGTCGAGTTTGCGACCGAATTCAACGGCACCAACGAAGACGGCGACGGCATCTACCTGCCCTATCTGCGCGATCCCGAATCTCTGGCCCGCCCGTGGGCCATTCCCGGCACGCCCGGACTGATGCACCGCGTCGGCGGTATCGAGAAAGAGGACGGCACCGGCAACATCTCCTACGACCCGGAGAATCACCAGTTGATGGTGGACGTGCGGCAGGCCAAGATCGACGGGGTCGACGTACCCGATGTCGAGGTTGCCGGCGATGTCGATGCCGATCTCGTCATGTTGGGCTGGGGCTCCACGTGGGGCGCCATCGACGCGGCCGCGGGACGGCTGCGCGATGACGGCTTTGAGGTGGCCCACGTACACCTTCGCCACCTCAATCCACTGCCCGCAAACCTCGGCGACGTGCTGCGGCGCTACCGGGCCGTCGTGTGTCCCGAGATGAACAAGGGACAGCTGAGCGATCTGGTGCGGGCGAGATACCTAATCGATGTCGAGCACTTTGGCAAGATCGACGGCGTGCCCTTCACCACCGGAGAGGTGACCGCTGCGGTCCGCAAGCGCCTCGAAGAGCTGTCGGGCAGCAACTGAGCCCCAACTCACCCGTAACGAACGAGACCAGCCAACACAGACAGAGGCAAACTCCACGATGACAGACACCTCGATAACGCCGACCACACAGCCCGGAGACTGGGCCTCGGACCAGGAGGTTCGTTGGTGCCCGGGCTGCGGCGACTATTCCATTCTGACGGCGATGCGGATGTTGATGCCCAGCCTCGGCACTGAACCGCACAACACGGTGTTCGTTTCGGGCATCGGTTGTGCCGCTCGGTTCCCGTACTACATGAACTCATACGGCGTGCACGGCATCCATGGCCGCGCGCCGGCGATCGCCACCGGCTTGGCGATGGCCCGGCCGGATCTCGACGTGTGGGTCATCGGCGGCGACGGCGACATGCTGTCGATCGGTGGCAATCACCTCATCCACGCATTGCGTCGGAATGTCAAGATCAAGGTGCTCCTGTTCAACAATCAGATTTACGGCCTCACCAAGGGCCAGTTCAGCCCCACCAGTGAGATCGGCAAGGTCACCAAGAGCTCGCCGATGGGTTCGCTGGACGCCCCGTTCAATCCGCTGGCGGTAGCACTCGGCGCCGAGGCGTCCTTTGTGGCCCGGACCCATGACATGGACCGCCAGCACATGATGGAGACGTTCCGACGCGCGCACGAACATGACGGCGCCGCATTCGTGGAGGTGTTCCAGAACTGCAACGTCTTCAATGACGGCGCGTTCGAAGGGGTGACCAAGAAGCAGAACCGCGATGCCAACCTGATCCCGCTGAAGAATGGCGAACCCATCCAATTCGGGGCCGACGGCGAGTTCGGCGTCATCGACGAGTCAGGCTGCGCCCGAGTCGTGCACACCGCCGAGGTGGGCACCGACGAATTGCTCATGCACGACGAATCGAAGCACGATCCCTCGACAGCGTTCATGCTGGCTCGTCTGGCACGAGGACCATTCGAGCCGACGCCGGTTGGTGTGTTCCGCGCTGTGCGACGCAGCGAGTACGCAATGGCCTCCACGCGACAGCTGGCTGCGGCCCAGGAAAAACAAGGTCCGGCCGACATTTCGCAGCTGCTGCGTTCACGCGGCACTTGGTACGTCTGACCGGCTCTTACCTCGCGCGGAAATCACTGCGGCGCGCCGCGGGCGCGCTGGTACTTTCGGCTGCATGAACGTCGCTCGACGACGCCTCGACAACGAGCTGGTACGCCGTTGCATGGCGCCGTCGCGGACCGCAGCACAGGCACTCATCTCGGGCGGTCGCGTTCTGGTCGGGGGATCCGTCGCGCACAAGCCGTCCAGAATGGTGGCGGCTGGCGAGCCAGTTCACCTCAGCGGCGAGCCGCCGAGATTCGTGTCGCGCGGCGGGGACAAGATTGACGCTGCGCTGGACACATTCGGAATTGCCGTAGCGGGGCGACGCGTCGTCGATGCCGGTTCCTCGACGGGCGGGTTCGTGGACTGCCTGCTGCAGCGCAGGGCCGCGCAGGTCGTTGCCGTCGATGTCGGCTGGGGTCAACTGGACGCTCGTCTGCGAGACGATCCGCGCGTGATCGTGCGGGAACGCTGCAACGTGCGCCATGTCGGGCCCGCCGACATCGGCGGCGTCGCAGACATCGTGACCGCTGACCTGTCGTTCATCTCGCTCGAGACAGTGATGCCGAACCTGGCGGCGTGCGCGGCGCCGGGCGCCAACGCCGTGCTACTGGTGAAACCGCAGTTCGAGGCCGGCCGGAGGGAGGCCTCGCGGGGCAAGGGCGTGGTGCGCGACCCCGAAGTCTGGCGCAGGGTGCTCAGCGACGTGGCAGCCAGCGCCTCGGTCAACGGTCTCGCACCGTGTGGCGTCGCCGCCTCGCCATTGCGAGGCGCCGCAGGCAACGCCGAGTTCTTCTTGCACTGCCGGCGCGTTGTGGAAGGCGCATGCAGCGCGACGGACGATGCTGAGCCCCGGACGTTTGACCTGGAGGCCGCCATCGAGATCGCCATCGAGATCGCCATCGAGGCGCCGCCCCCCGCTGCCGCAGCAGGAGCCAGCGGCATCCCCACCGTCGGGGAGGCGTCGGCATGAGCGGCGTGCTGGTGATCGCCCATGCCGAGCGGGCTGAGGCGCTGGCGGCGTCGACGCGTCTCGTGGACTGGCTCGAAAGCGAGGGTCACACCGTCGAGATGGGCCGCGTGGAGGCGACGGCGATCGGTCGCCCCGATCTTGGGGCCGGCGAGCTGACCGGCTCCGTTTGGGACCTTGCCGTCAGCGTGGGCGGCGATGGCACCATGTTGCGCTCGTTCGATCTCGTCGCGGCCGCAGGCGTCCCGGTGCTCGGGGTCAATGTCGGCCACCTCGGCTACCTGACCGAATTTGAGCCGGGAGAGCTCACCGAAACGGTCGCTGCGGCGCTCGCAGGGGCCTTGGGGGTCTCGGAGCGGATGATGGTGAGCGCACGAGTGCGCAGGGCTGCGGCCGACAGTCGCGACGACGGGGGCAATCATGATCGAGATCCACGAGACACCGAAGACACCGATGGGTGGACAGGACTGAATGAGGTCGTGCTCGAGAAGCGCGATCCAGGTCACACTGTCCGGCTGGAGGTGTGGCTCGACGGCGATGTGTTCGCGACCTATGCGGCAGACGGCCTCATCGTCTCGACGCCGACCGGTTCCACGGCCTACAGCCTCTCTGCGGGCGGTGCGGTCGTTGCGCCGACGCATTCGTCGCTGCAGGTCACGCCGGTCGCGCCGCACATGCTGTTCGACCGTTCGTTGCTGCTGCCGCCGGACACGGAAATCGGCGTTCGGGTGATCAGCGAACGGCCGGCGCTTGCCGCCGTGGACGGCCGCTCGGCCACGATGCTGCACACAGGCGACGAACTCGTGGTGACGCGCGCTCCCTACGAGGCCCGCTTCGTCACCGCCGGCGGCGACAGTTTCCATCGTGTGCTCAAGCACAAGTTCGGCCTGAAGGATCGCTGATGCTCGCCGAACTGTCGGTGCGCAATCTCGGCGTCATCACGGGGGCCGACCTGGTGCTCGGTGATGGCATGACGGCGCTGACCGGCGAGACGGGCGCCGGCAAGACGCTTGTGGTGCAGGCGGTGCAGCTGCTGATGGGGGGGCGAGCCGATCCTGCGATGGTGCGTGCCGGCGCTGCTGAAGCAATCGTTGAGGGCAGGTTCGTAAGCCCCGACGGCAGCGAGCGCGTGCTGCGCCGCATAATCCCCGCAACCGGCCGCAGCCGCGCCTACCTCGACGGCGCGATGGCGTCGGCGCCGGAGCTCGCGGAGCTGGGAACCGACCTCGTCGACCTTCACGGGCAGCACCAGCACCAGTCGTTGCTGCGGGCACGCACCCAGCGTGAGGCACTGGATCGCTGGGGCGGCATCGATCTGCGCCCGCTGGCGGCAGCGCGTGAGGAGCTGCGGGTGTTGAGGGAGAACCTGGCCGCGCTCGGAGGCGACGCGCGGGCCAGGGCGCAGGAGATCGATCTCCTGCGGTATCAGGTCGACGAGATCACTGCGGCACGGCTGGATGACCCCTGCGAGCTGGAGCGGATCACCGAGCGTGAGGACCTGCTGGCCGATGCCGCATCGCACCTCGCGGACGGTCATGGCGCTCGCCAGGAACTCTCCGGCGACGACGGGGCGATCGACCGGCTCGGTTCAGCGGCGGCCTTGCTTGCCTCTCGCAAGGCGTTCGCCCCCGTGAGCGACCGACTCGCCGCTGTGGCCGCCGAACTGGACGACACCGTCGCGCAGCTGCGCAGTGTGCTCGAGACGATCGAGGACGATCCGCAGGCGCTGGCCGACGTCCGTGCCCGGCACCAACTGCTGCGTGAGCTGACTCGCAAGTACGGCGACACGCTTGCCGAGGTGGCGTCGTTCGGCGCCCGAGCGGCGGAACGCCTCTCCCAGCTTGAGCGGCACGCCGAGCTCGCAGCTGAGCTGGAAGAAGGCATCGTTGCCGCCCAGCGGCGTGTCGAAGCCGAGGCTCACGCGGTGGCCGCGGCTCGTCGCGCCGCTGCACCCGGACTCGCTGCCGCAGCCAGCGAGCACCTGGCGTCGCTGGCGCTGGCAGCGGGCACGCTGCAGGTCAACGTCAGCGGCGAAGGGCCGAGCGACAACGTCGAGCTGGCATTCAGTGCGAACCGGGGAGTTGCGCCCGGACCCCTGTCGAAGGTGGCCTCCGGCGGCGAGCTGGCGCGTGTGATGCTGGCACTGCGACTGGTGCTCACCGCTGGTCCCCCGACGCTGGTGTTCGACGAGGTCGACGCCGGCATCGGCGGCGAGACGGCGCTGGCGGTTGGCCAGGCGCTCGCCAACCTTGCCGAGCACCACCAAGTACTGGTGGTCACCCACCTCCCGCAGGTTGCAGCTTTCGCGCATTCCCAAGTCGCCGTCCGAAAGACCGACGACGGCGACGCGGTGGCCTCAGACCTCGTTGCCGTGGCGGGGCAGGATCGCGTCAGCGAACTCGCACGAATGCTCGCTGGTCAGCCGGCGTGGGCCAGCGGCCGCCAGCACGCGACCGAGTTGCTGGAGGTCGCCGCAGCGGGCCGAGCAGCGCGGGATCCGGCGCGGCTCGCTGCTGTGGCTCCCGACTCGACGCACGTCGCCGAGACCGATCTACCCCCCGAGCGCGGGGGCTCGCCAGGGTGACCATGTCCCGCTCGCGTTCATTGTGGGGACGCCAGCGCGTGCGCCGCAGCGAGGGCAGCGGCTATGTCGAATTCGCAGCAAGGTGTCGTGTGGATCGCCGCACCAAGAACTTGGTGCGGCGTTTGGAGCGGGGAGAGATTGCAGTGATTCACCACGCCGATCTCGATCGGGTCGCCGCCGACGGGCTCTTGGCGGCAGGTGCGATCGCCGTGGTCAATGCAGCGCCGACGATGACCGGGCGGTACCCAGCGCTGGGCGGGCTCACGCTCGCGCAGGCAGGAGTGCCGGTGCTGGAAGACATCGGTGAGGAGGCGTTCGCATCGCTCCGTGACGGCGAGGAAGTTGCCATCGCAGGCGATGAGGTGCTGCGAGATGACCAAGTGGTGGGGACCGGATATCGCCGCGATGCCGAACACTTCGAGCAGGTGCTGGAATCGGCGCGCATCGCGGTGCGCAGCGAGCTCGGCAGCTTCGCCCGCAACACGCTTGAGTACCTCGAGAAGGAGCCGCAGGTTCTCACCGACGAACTGGAGATCCCGCCGCTGCGCCATGAACTGCGGCGCCGTCACGTGCTGGTCGTGGTGCGCGGCATCGACTATCGCGAGGATCTGGCAGCGCTGCGTCGCTCGGGCTACATGTCGGACATGCGGCCCGTCGTGATCGGGGTGGACGGCGGTGCCGATGCGCTGCTGGAAGCCGGGCTAGTGCCTCACATCATCATCGGCGACTTCGATTCGGTCTCGCCCAGAGCGTTGACCTGCGGGGCACAGCTCATCGTGCACGCATATCCCGAAGGGGGCGCGCCAGGAGCGAAGCGGCTCGAGGATGCAGGACTCAGCTACGACGTCATCGCTGCGCCGGGCACCAGCGAGGACGTGGCGTTACGGCTCGCGTTCGAGCGGAGGGCCGAGCAGATTGTCGAGGTCGGATCGCACACGTCGATGGTCGACTTCTTCGACAAGGGCCGTCGAGGCATGGCGTCGACCTTCCTGACCAGGATGCAGGTGTCCTCAGCACTGGTGGATGCAAAGGGCGTGAGCCGCCTGTATCGCACGCAGGTGCGCAAACGCGACATGGCGATGCTCATCGTCTCCGCGCTGGTCACCATCGGCGTCATCGCTGCGGTGACCGAGCCGGGCCGTTTACTGCTGCGCACGCTGTGGATCAACATGGGCCTCTAGGCCGGTCAGGCGAATGATCAACCTCCGCTATCACATCGTTTCCATTGCCGCAGTGTTCCTGGCCCTGGCGATCGGCTTGGCACTGGGCTCGACGTTTGTGGACTCGGTGCTGGTGAGCAATCTCGAGTCACGCGTGGACCAGCTACAGGCTGACACCGAGTCGGCAATCGAACGGCAAGCGTCGGCTGAGGGGGCTCTCGGCGAAGCTGAGGCCGAACGTGATGCGGCGCTCGCGAGCGTCGAAGCCGCGGCGTCCGTGCGGTTTGAGGTGGAGGATCTCGTGCGGCCATACCTGCCGCAAGGGCGATTGAGCGGCACGACCACGCTCATCGTCGCACCGGAGTCCACTAACCGTGACGCGGTTGCGGCCATCCGCACACGACTTGAGGCAACCGATACGAGGCAAGGCGGGGTGCTGTGGCTCAGCGATGACCTGCGTCTGGACGATTCAGCGGTACGCGAGAGCATCGCTGAGGCATTCTCGCTGGCCGGCGATAGCCGCAACGCCATACAGCGGGCGTTGCGCTTCTTGGTGCCCCAAGCGCTCTTTCGGCCGACCGAGGCCGGTTCCAGCCGAGCCCTCGGCTCTGATGTCGACGCGATTACCGACTCAGCGGCGCTCGACGGCTTCTCTCGCGGGTTCTCATCGGTCCCGCAGACGCGCACGGCGCTCACCTTGCTGCGCGACCTCGAACTGGTCACTCACGACGGCACCGGCGCGGTGGCACTGCACCGGCTCGGCGGGGAGCACTTGCGACTCGTGGTGGTGACCGATGAGGGGGCTGCCGGGTTGAACCAAGACTTTGTCTTCGACCTGCTGGCCGCCATCGTCGATGATGGGCACGCCGGCACCGGCGTCATCGTCGAGGTTCGGGCACCCGGCTCAGCAGGCGTCGGCTACGGCGCCGTGCTGGAGCGGGTCCGTTCCGACCCGGTGCTCGCGCAGGGCTACTCGACTGTCGACGAGGTCACGTCCTTCTCAGGCGATCTGGCGCTGCTGGTCGCACTGGAGCGGCTGCCTGCTGTCAGCCACTTCTCCGGAGCGGACCTCAACCATGGATTGGGCCCGTCATGACCCATGCCGTGGCCATCGTGCCCGCCTTCAACCGGGCGGACACCGTTGGCGCCACGGTGACCGCGTTGGCGACCGTGCCCGATGTGCTCGACGTCATCGTGGTCGACGACGGGTCCCGAGACCGCACCGCCGCCGCTGCCGCTGCCGCAGGAGCGCGAGTCGTCGAGCTCGCGCGCAATCGCGGCAAGGGAGCGGCGATCACCGCCGGCATTGCCGCGTCTGGCGCGCCCGATGCCTACTTGCTCATCGATGCCGATCTGGGCGATTCCGCCGCGCTGGCCGGCGATCTGCTGCAGCCGGTTGCGCTCGGAATGGCGGACATGACGATCGCCGTGCTCGGTTCACCTGAGCGTGGGGGCGGATTCGGGTTCGTCAAGCGCTTCGCGGCGCGCGTCCTGCGTTCCGAGACGGGAATGTCGCTCGCAGCGCCTCTGTCGGGTCAGCGCGCCGTGCGAGGGTCGCTGCTGCGGTCGCTGCATCTCGCCCCCGGATTCGGTCTCGAGATCGGCCTGACTCTGGATGCGGCCAACCGCGGAGCATCCATCCGTGAGGTAGAAGTCGGATTCACGCATCGCCAAACCGGGCGTGACCTCAGCGGCTTCGCGCATCGGGCACGAATCGGCCGCCACGTATATCTCGCCGCGCTGCCCCGCGTCGGCGGTCCTCAGTTGATCTACTACCTGATCGCATCAGTGCTGAGCCGTGTCGTCTCGACGGCGCGACCGGGGCCGCTGCGCGACCGCCGGCGACTGCTGGGTCGCACGGCACGCCAATCATGGCAGCGAGCACGGCAGGTCCGGCCGCCTCGTTCCATCCGGGACCTGCGGCCGTGGCGTTCGCTTCGGCGGTTGCGGATCCTGCCGGAGGGACAGGGTCGCCGGCCGACGAGCGAGTCGTAGTCCACATGCGTTGCCGCAACACCCGCATCCAGTGACTGCGCCGGCCGACGTCGCTCTTCGGACTGCGGCTTCGTTGGTATTGATCCTCGCCGGCTCGGCGGTCGTGACGGCGATGCTGTGGCGTCTGGTGAGATCCCCGATGCGACGAGAGCGCTGGATGGGGGTCAACTACCGCGGCGAGCGGATCGTTGCGACCTCGGGGCTGCTCGTGGTCGCGATCGGCGTCGCCGGCGCAAGCGCCGTGGCGGCCTTGGCACACCGCGCGACGGGCTGGTTCGCCTACGTCTCCGTTCCGATGGATCCATCGTCAGCCGAGGCACTCGAAGGCCCGGCTCCACTGGAACTGGTGTCCATCGACGCGCTCCGTACGCCCCCGGCGGCCAGCGCCACCGGTGCGGTGGCAACCGCGTTGGCCCTGGTGGCATTCGGATTGCTGGGATACCGGGACGACACCCGAGGCGGCGGTGATGCGGGCGGGTTCGTCGCGCACTTCTTGGGCAGCCTGCGCCGGCGTCGGCTCACGACCGGAGCGCAGAAAGCCGTCGGTGGCGCAGCAGCCGCGCTCCTCAGCGTGCAATTGGTGCTGTTCGGCAACGTCGCCGCCCTGTGGAGCAGCACCCGATGGAGCGATGGGTACTCGGTGATGCGATCGCTCGAGCACCTCGTGATCGGGTCACACGAGAGCTGGACCGTGATTCCGTGGCTGCGAGGGGCCGCTGTCGTAGCGCTCAGTGCCAACCTGCTGAATCTGCTCGACCGAGCGCCGGGTCGGGCGACCAAGGCTGCGTTGACATGGTGGCTGTGCGGGCTCGTGCCGGCTGCGGTGTTCGGTCCCTCTTGGCCGCAGGGATTTCAATTCGCAGATGCCAGCACCGGAGGATTCGCCTGGCATTCGCCGGCGTTGTGGGCAGCGGGGGCCGTTGGTGCTGCGGTTGGCTTGCTGCGCAGTGAACTGGCGGAAACGCACATGCAGGGCGACACTGGCGTCAATCCCCTCGGTGCTGCCCTAGGGCTGGCCACCGTCGCGATGTCCCCGGCATCAGTCGAATGGGTCGTGCTCGTAGGGATCGCCGTGCTGAACCTAGCGAGCGAACGCTGGTCGTTCAGTCAGGTCATTGACGCAGTGCCGCCGCTGCGATGGCTGGACCGGCTCGGCTCGCCGTACCGTCGTTAGGTCTCCATCCGTCATGCCCGCTGCATGGCAGCGGCGCTGGGTCTCATGCCCGCTGCATGGCAGCGGCGCACAAGCGGTGCTCGGCCAGGCGCTCGTCGAGGCTGGGGTGAACGATCTGGCCGCCGGACACGACCGGGCGCCCGGCCACGATCGTGTCGCGGGCCGACAACGGTCCGCACCGCAGCCACGCCTCGATCGGATCCGACAGCGCGCCGGCGAATGCTGGGCCGCTGAGTTCCCACACGACCAGGTCGCCGCACGCGCCGGCCGCCAGCTCGCCGATCTCGCCCGCCCGGCCAAGGCAGCCCGCACTGCCACGGGTCGCGACGTCCAGGACGTCGCGGGCCGAGAAGTACACGGAATCGGCCAGTCCCGAGTTGTCGTTGCCGTCGCCGGTCCTGCCGCTGTCGAGGCCCTGCTCGGCGCTCAAGTGTCGTTGGCCGTCGCGCAGACGCCCCACGAGCAGGGCGTTGCGTGCTTCGGTCCACATCGATGCCGAATCGGTACTGGCCGAGCCGTCCACGCCGAGGCCGACGGGAACTCCGGCGTCTCGCAGCTCGCGCACCGGGGCCAGCCCCACGCCGAGCAGCAGGTTGGAACTCGGGCAGTGCGCCACTCCGGTGCCCCAGGAACCCAGCCGCGCTATCTCGGCGGGGTTGGGCTGCACGCCGTGCGCGATCCACGAGCGATCTGAACCCCAGCCGCAGTGCTCGAAGTAGTCCACCGGCCGCATGCCGAACATTTCCAAGCAGAACCCGTCCTCGCCGGGATCTTCCGCGAGATGCGTGTGCAACCGCACGTCGAGGCGTTCAGCCAGCTCGGCGGTGGCCGTCATCAGCTCAGTAGAGACCGAGAACGGTGAGCACGGCGCCAATGCGATCCGCACCATCGCGTTCGGCGAACGGTCGTGATGGGCGGCAATGAGGCGCTCGGAATCCTCCAAGATCTCCTCGGGGGATTGGCACACCTCATCGGGGGGCAGCCCACCGTCTGATTCGCCCAGCGACATCGAGCCGCGGGTGGGATGGAACCGCATGCCCAGCTCGGTCGCCGCACCGATCTCTGCTGCGATCAAGTCGCCGGCACCCCGCGGGTGCACATACAGATGGTCAGTGCTGGTGGTGCAGCCGCCCAGCGCCAGCTCGGCGAGACCCACCCATGCGGACAGATACGCGCCGTGCTCATCGAGCCGCGCCCACAGTGGGTACAGCGTGGTCAACCAGTCGAACAGCCCGCCCCGAAGTGCCGGCGCGTACGAGCGAGTGAGGTTCTGGTACATGTGATGGTGGGTGTTGATGAGCCCAGGCGTCACCAGGCAGCCTCTGGCGTCGATGCGCTCCCTCGCCGCCGGAGGCGGATCGGCGGCACCCCCGATGGCACTGATGAACCCGCCGGTCACGGCGACCCAGCCGCCGCTGATCTCACGGCGCTGGTCGTCACAGGTCGCCACCAATGCGGCGTCATGCACCAAGAGGTCTGCCGGCGCCCCGGTTGATTCGTCGGGTGTGTCGTTCATGTTGTCCCGTCTGGTTGGTTGCCCTGTCGGAACGACGATCCCAGCGGGCTCGGTGAGCAGTCGCCAGACGCTCGCAGGGATCAGCCAACACGGTCCGATGCGACGGTAGCTTGATGACACATGCTCCAGAGATCACCCCGACAACTGCGTGGCTAAGCACATTTTCGTCACCGGTGGAGTTGCCAGCTCCCTCGGCAAAGGGCTCACCGCAGCGTCGCTCGGTCGCCTGCTCGCTGCCCGCGGCTTGCGGGTCACCATGCAGAAGCTGGACCCCTACATCAACGTCGACCCCGGCACCCTCAACCCCTACGAGCACGGCGAAGTGTTCGTCACCGACGACGGCGGCGAGACCGATCTCGATCTCGGCCATTACGAGCGGTTCATCGACGTATCGCTGACGCGCGACTCGAATGCGACGACGGGTTCGATCTACCAGAAGGTGCTCGCCGATGAGCGGCGGGGCGAATACCTGGGCCGCACGGTGCAGGTCATCCCGCACATCACCGACGAGATCAAAGAGCGCATCCGCAAGCTGGCCAACAGCGACGTAGACGTGGTCATCACCGAGGTAGGCGGCACGGTCGGCGACATCGAGATCCTGCCGTTCCTGGAGGCGATCCGTCAGATGCGTCTCGAGGTCGGCCGGCAGAACATCTGCTACGTCCATGTCACGCTGGTGCCGTTCATCGGCCCGTCGGGTGAGCAGAAAACCAAACCCACCCAGCACTCGGTCACCGAGCTGCGCAGTCGCGGCGTGCAGCCCGACGCCATCGTGCTGCGCAGCGAGGGTCCCATCGAGGACGGCCTGCGCAACAAGATCTCCAATCTCAGCGATGTCGAGCTCGCTGGCGTGGTGAACGCCCCAGACTCGTCGGTCCTCTATGAGATCCCGATGGTGCTGCGCGCCGAGGGACTCGACAGTTTCCTGTGCGGGATCCTCGGTTTCGAAGACGTCGAGCCCGATCTGGCCGAGTGGGAAGCGATGCTCGCACGCATCAAAGCGCCCCAGGCGAAGGTGCGCATCGGCATTATCGGCAAGTACGTGACCCTGCCCGATGCCTACCTGTCCGTCGTGGAGGCGCTCCGCCATGCGGCCTCCTACCACGGCGTGGAGGTCGACATCGAGTGGATTCACTCCGAGGAGATTGAGGGCCTGCTCGCCGCGGGGAGGCTGCGACACCTCGACGGGATGGTGATCCCGGGAGGGTTCGGCTCGCGCGGCATCGAAGGCAAGATCGCTGCGGCTGCCTACTCGCGCGAGCACGACATCCCGTGCTTGGGGCTGTGCTTGGGACTGCAGGTCATGGTCATCGAGTTCTGCCGCAATGAGCTGGGCCTGCTGGGTGCCAACTCGACCGAGTTCGATGCCAACACGCTGCACCCGGTCATTGATCTCATGCATGCGCAGCGAGGCATCCAGGACAAGGGCGGCACGATGCGGCTCGGTGCCTATGTGGCCCGGCTGGCGCCCCGCAGCCGTGTGGCAGCCATGTACGGCGACACGCTGGTCAACGAGCGGCATCGGCACCGCTACGAGGTGAACAGCACCTATCGCCAGCGGATGGAAGAAGGCGGCCTGCAGTGCAGCGGGCTGTCGCCCGACGGGCGGTTGGCGGAGTTCATCGAGCTGGACGGTCACGCGTTCTGGGTGGGCACCCAGGCGCACCCGGAGTTCAAGAGCCGGCCGAACCGCCCCGCCCCACTGTTCTGCGGTTTGGTGGGCGCCGCACTGGCTCGTGCCGAGGGACGCAATCCGCAGCTGCTGCCGGCATCGTCTGGAACCGGGCCGCTGATCAACGACCCCATGGGCTGAGGGTGGCCGGCGCACTGGCCCTCGAAGCCGAGGACTATCTGGGCTGGTTGTCAAACGAGCGGGGCCGAGCGGCGCGAACCGTGGCGTCGTACCGGGCCGACCTCGATTCTTTCGCCGTGTGGCTGGAGGCGCGCGGCAGCGGCCTGCTCGATGCCGCCTCATCAGACATCGCCGCCTACTTGGCGTTCCTGCGAGACGACCTCGGGCGAGCTCCCTCGACGGTGGCCCGGGCCGCAGTCAGCTTGCGAGGCCTCTACCGGTTCCTCGTGGCAGAGGACCTGGCGCCAACCGATCCAGCCGGTGCACTCGACGTGCCGCGCACCCCGGCGGGACTGCCCCGGGCGTTGCGGCGGGATCAGGTTCTTCAGCTGCTGGCCTCCCCGGTGGGAGACAGCCCGCTGGCGCGGCGCGACCGGGCGATGCTCGAAGTGCTCTACGGCATGGGCCTGCGGGCCAGCGAGCTGGTGGCGCTCTCGCTTGGCGACGTCGACCTTGACGAGCGGCTGATGCGGGTGTGGGGCAAGGGCGGCAAGGAGCGTGTCGTGCCCGTGGGGCGTCACGCCGCGGATGCGGTGGGCGAATGGTTGAGCGGTGCCGGCCGTGGCGCCGTCGAGCCGCCTGCCTGGCGGACGAGGGATGATGCCGCTGCGCTGTTTCTGAATGCCCGCGGCCGCCGCATTACCCGCCAGGGCGTCTGGCTGATTGTGCGCCGCCACGGCGACCGTGTCGGCCTCGGTCCCGATGTGCTGACAACCCACGTGTTGCGCCATTCATGCGCCACGCACATGCTCGACGGCGGCGCGGACATCCGCAGCGTGCAGGAGCTGCTGGGCCACGCCTCCATCTCGAGCACCCAGCGCTACACCGCCGTCTCCCAGGAACGGCTGACCGAGGTCTACCGCCAAGCACACCCCCGTGCCCGCTACTGACGCACGAGCGCGACGACGTATATATGAATAAGGTGATCTGGATATACTGCGGCTCGTGACGAAGCGGCTCATTGACATCGACGACGCACTGCTGGAACAGGCGCGACAGGTGACCGGAGCCGCCACCATGAAGGACACCGTGAATGCCGCGCTACGGCACACCGTGGAGGCAGAGTTGCGCCTCAGGCACGTGCGCCGTCTCGCGGACCTTGACGGCACCGATCTTGCCGATGAAGGCTTGATGGCCGCTGCATGGCGCTGAGACCGCTGTTCCTGGCGGACAAGAGCGCTCTGGCGCGCATGCACCATGATGAGGTTGCGAACCGGCTCTCGCCCCTGATTGTCGACGGGTACGTGGCGACATGTCCCATCGTCGATCTTGAGGTCCTGTACAGCGCTCGCTCACTCCAGGACTACGAGTCGATCGCAGCCGAACGTCGCGCCATGACGTCGTTTCCGATCACCGAGGTGATCACCTCGCGGGCGCTGGAAGTGCAGCATCAGCTAGCGCGACGCGGTCAGCACAGGGTCGCACTGCCGGACTTGTTGATCGCCGCAGTCGCCGAGCTGAACGGCCTGACGGTCCTTCACTACGACGCCGACTACGAACGGGTTGCTGCGGTAACTGATCAGCCGACCGAGTGGATCGTGCCCCGGGGTTCGCTCTGACCTCGACGATCTCCACATCACATGAAGACATGAATGTCGACGTGGGCAAGCTGTACGTTCGGCGTTGCGAAAGTCGCCGACCAAGAAGTTGGTTTCGTGACACTTGAGGAGCGAAGTAATGCAATACGACCTGACGGGTGACAATCGCCCATTCGCTCGCTCGACGGAAGCTGCCGATCAGGTTTTCAATTCGAAATCGGGATCTCCTAGCCCTTCTTTCGAGCCAGATGGCGTCGAGGAAGCCCGAGTGGCCATCGAGCGCTTGGGTGAGCGGTGGAACGGCGCTCCCGGTTCGCTCGTAGAAGCTCTGGAAAACGCCGGGAGCAGCGGAAGCTTGCTTTCGAGCGACCGATTCCAGGGCCTTGCCGAGATCATTCAGAACGCGGACGACGTGAAAGCCTCCGAAGTGCGCTTCATGCTGGGATCGGCCGAACTGCTAGCGAGCCACGATGGATCGGCGTTACGCCTGCGCGATGTGCACGCGATGTCGATTCCGTGGCTGGGCACTAAGGCGGGTGACCCGATCGCCACGGGCCGATTCGGCGTCGGACTGTCGACTCTCCGAGCCTTGTCACGTTCCTTCGAAGTGCATTGCGCCCCGTATCACGTGAAGATCGGCGACCCCACGGTGGCTTGGGTGCGAGCGGCCGACCTGCCTCCTCACCTTTGTGAGAGTGGGTGGACCACCCTACGGATTCCGCTACAACAAGGCGCGATTGAACCGCAGTCGCTCGAAGATTGGTTCAGCCAGTGGGACGACTCTGCCTTGCTGTTTCTTCGCAATGTGTCTCGTGTCGCCCTTCTGGATCCAAATGGCGGCACAACTCTTCAGCTCGAGCTCAAGAGACACTCCGGCGGCAACTCAATAACGAGTCTGGAATTCCCAACGATCTCGCGTGAACACATCAGCACATCAGATGGCCGCTTGTGGACCACCTATGGTGCGGAAGTCCCGACTCCGCGTGGTGTCCAGCGCGCTGGCAAGGCGACAGGATTGACCACCTCGATCTCTGTGGCGTTCCCACACAATCCCACCGAAACGGGCCAGATTTGTGTGGGCCTGCCTGCAGTTCGGACGAGTTCGCCGTACTTTGTGAACGCACAGTTCGATCCCGTGGCGAACCGCAGCGAATTGGCCAACAATCCATGGAACGAGGCCCTCGTAGGGCTCGTTGCGGCAGTTTGGTCGAAGGCTGCTGTCGACTTGTTCGAACATGATCCTCAGATCGCTTGGCAGTCGATGCCACTGCCGTATGACAATGAAGGCAGAGAGCGGCCGCCTGTGATTCTGGCGCTGGAGCAGGCCATTCTCGAACATGCGAGGCGAAAAGTCGCGTCCCGAGTCTCGCTTAGGGCGCGCGGCCAGCAGCCCCTGAACCTGTCACGGTTTGCGATTGAGGCGCAACCCTTGGAGGGGATACTGCAGGAAGCTGAGATCGCCGAATTGGCGGGACTCAGCGTCACCCTGCCGGCTGAAGCCAGAGATCCGACCGGGAGATGGCGTTCGGTGCTGGACGATTGGCGAGATCACGGAGCTGATCTCCCAAGACAGGTCGGCATCGAGCAGGCGTTGCGTTTGGTCGGCGATGAGGAGCGGCCAGTTGCCTCGTCGATAGCCCTCGTCGCTGTCGCTCTCGATGAGGGCTTCGGTGCGCGGCTATTGGAGCTTCCCTGCGTGGTTGCACGCGACGGACGACGGTTAGTGCCTCCAGCAGCCGACTCGGTGATGGCAGTCTCAGCTGAGTCATCACTCCTAGCGGCGCAACTCGGTGTGACGACGCTGCTCCACCCGGATTATCTAGCGACGAACAACGGCGCTCCTGAGGTCCTTGCATGGCTGAGAGAGTGTGAAGTGCTGCTCACCGGTGGAGACGACGGCGAGGTGCTTCACCGGCTAGCGAAGGCGGGGCGCCGCGGAGGCTCGCTCGATGCGCCGCTTACCGATGAGCAATTGCGTGCGCTCCGGAATGCTCTTGAGCGCCTCGCTCCGGAGACTCAGGAACAACTTGGCCCAGGCATTGGCCGAGCGGTCCGGTTGGAGACATACACGTTTGATGACGCAGGCCGCAAGCAAGTAGGCGCTGATCTGCCAGCCATTGCGTACTTGCCGCGGGCGATTGAAACGAGAACCGACAGTTTCGCGGCCGCAGCAGCTACTGCGCCGGGACCCGTGTGGCTCAGCGGTCGCTACAGGACGGTTCTTCGCCGCGAGGACAAGCGAGGAGGCATCGGTGCACGAACCCTGTTGCGACTTCTCGGTGCTGAGACCGCGCCGCGGTTACGACCGCACCCGTCGCTGAACGACCCGTCGCTGAGAAAGGTGTATTCCAACGACGAGAGGCGGGGCCTCCCTAAGTCGTTGGCAACGAGCCCGGAGTCTCGAGTTGCCGCGATGCAAGAACGGTCCGCTACCTACACACTCGAGGACCACGACTGCCCTGATCTCCTTGCAGTGATTACCGATATCTCGCGAGAGCGCCGCGGAGTCCGGCGGCGAGAACGAGCCGGCGCACTCCTTTCAGCCCTTGGCCGAGCATGGGCTCTTCGCCTGAGCGACTACGCCGAAGTCGACGCGGCAATCGATTCTTGGGGCTGGAAATTCAGTGGGAAGATCCCTGCTTTCTGGCTTGCGCAGGCAGGGGACATAGCTTGGCTTGATGACAAAGGCGGCGTAGCCCGCAAACCAGCTGAGCTACGGATTCGAACACCGGGCACCGTGGCGCTCGACGGCGAAGACTGGCCAGACTTCTTGCATGCCGATCTTGACAGCCCGGCTCATCGAGCGCCCCTAGCGGCACTCGGCACTTCGGGCGATCCGAGCAGATCTGAGCTTGTCGCACGACTTCGGCAACTTCGTAGGGAATCGCAGCAGGACGACGTCCCTTCCGCAGATGTGCGACATGGAGCAGAGCTTGTCTATAGGGCGCTGGCACGAAGCGTCGGCGGCAGGTCCACCGAATCCGACCTCAACATAGATCAGCTACGTCGGGAGTTCGATCGAAACCGTCTCGTATGCACAGATCAAGGATGGTTCAATCGCTCGGGCATATTCGCAGGGCCGCCAGTCTTCGGTCGTTGGCGATCATTCGCCCCAGCAGCACGCGAGTGCGGGGCTCTGTGGCGCGCGCTGCAGATCAGTACGCCATCTGCGGAAGACTGTGTAGCGGTCATCAAGGAGATCACTTACCGTCGCAGGCGCGAACCAGATCGGATTGAGCAGGCTGTACTGCTAGAGACGATGCGCACGCTCGCCGAGCGCCTTGAGAGAGGAGACATCGTCGAGCGCGAGAAGCTGCGGCGGTTGGCACTGTGGACTGGCACGCGCTGGGAGCGCAGTCGCCCTGTTTACGCCACCGACGACCCGGTCTTGACCGTTGGACTCCGCGACCGAGTTCCGATTTGGCAGCCCGGCGGTGATCTTGAGCAATTCCGTTCGCTGCTTGAACCGCTACGCATCACTGAGATACGGGCTGGCGACTCCAGAGTGGTCGATCCCGAATATGCGCTACTCGACTACGACCTGACGGCGAATTTTCGCAGGGCAGTCGCATTGTTGCGTGACGAAATGCAGCGCAACCTCCCGGACCTCGCTCACGGCATTACGGGCTCTTCGCGCTTTAGCGTGGGGTGAGGGTGTCGAGCAGGCTCCAGTCGGGTTTGCCGGCGTACAGCAGCACGCGGGTGCGGTAGTGGTCGAAGTTGGTGATCCCGAACGACACTCGCTTGATCAGCTTGGCCAGATTG
>JAPOPC010000087.1 GCA_026713105.1 Acidimicrobiaceae bacterium | reverse complement strand
GTGGTGAATGCCAAACGTTCCTTGAGGCAGGAACGCAAGATCGAGACACCAAGTCGCATCGTGGCTGAGTGCAGCTTCAGCTTCTGGGTTGCCCTTTCTGCTCGGCGCTACGACGCGATGCTCTGGCGATCGACGCTGCACCGCGCGTTTGCGCCTACGCCGTCTCGCAAGGCAGCATTCGGGCAGCTCGACCGTCTTCGAACCCTTCGAAACCGCATCGCCCACCACGAACCGATTTTCTTCAGAAACCTCCACGCCGACTACGACCGAATCGGCCGCTTGCTCAAGATGATGTCCCCCGAGACGGCTCGATGGATGCAACACCACAGCCGCGTTCCCTCGACATTGGCAATGCCGACGGCTCAAGCAACGCAATTCTGAATCTGCCCACACCAGCGGATTCGCAGTTCGCGCCGATGCTCCGGCTGCAACAGCCGCCCTGCTAGGCCGCCGTGCTCACCGGCAGCTCGTCCCACAGCTCGCCCTCGAGTTCCCGGCCGCCGGCCTTGGGCGTCCTGCCTCCCCATTGCTTGAAGAAGAACGCCACGCCGGCCGAAGTGCAGGCGTCGCGAAGCTCGGTGACCCAGTCCAGTTCCATGGGCCGGGCGCCCGCACCGGACTCGCCGCCGGCGATCACCCAGTCGATGCCCGCAAGATCGAGCTCGCCCAGCGGGCCGAGCAACGGCTCGGCGCTCACGAACCTCACCGCTGCGGGCACCTTGCGCAGGTGATCGATGCGGAAGGCGAACCGGCGAGTCTCGACGCGCACGCCCATCCACAGGTTCAGCGGCCAGCCGAGCTCGCCTGCGATCCGGCTCAGCCGCTGCGCTCGCTTGGTGAGCACCTGGTAGGTGTGCTGGGGCGTCTCGCGGATCACCTCGAAGACCTGCGCGATGAACTCGGGCGACACATCGTTGTGGAAGAGATCGCTCATCGAATCCACGAACACGAGGCGGGGTGTGCGCCAGCGTCGAGGCACATCGAGCGACGACCGATGCAGAGTGAGCTTGAAGCCCGGCCCGCTCGTCAGCGGGTCGCCGTCGTTCTAATACTTCGGCGCCCCCATCGCCTTGAGCCTTCCGCCCAAGGTCTGCGCATTGCAGAGTTCGCAACCCGGCGACACCCGATCGCAGCCCGTGGTCGGGTTCCGTTTCGGTCACACCTCCACGTTCGTTGACGGGTGAAGCAAGCCGATGGGTTCCCCTAGACGGTGGGGCGGACGCGATCGCGCAGGCGATCGAGAATATTGATCTGTTGGCGGCCGCGGTCTTCGAGCTCAACCGCGAGCGCGTATCGCTGTCGGTCATACCCCGGCTCCGCGAGCTCAGCCCACGGTGTTCTCATGTGAGTCACAACGAGGTGATACGTCTGGCCGTCATTGGGGTCGAGGGAGGTGGCAGCCGAGGCATTCCAACGCCGCACTTGCAACGTCGAGTGGAGCACTGCTTCGGAGGATGGCTTCAAGCTCTTTATCCGTCGTCGATTATCCGGCAGTTTCAGCCTGTCCCCGTCGATGGGTTGCCTCGCCATTATCGCCTTCAGTTCGTCGAGGTCGAACAGCCGGTAGAGGTCGACCTTCATCCGACTCGCTAGGTACTCGCGGCGAAAACGACGTGTCGGTGGGTCGTAGGCAAGTGCGATGGCGATCGTCCTATCCGACTTGCCTATCGCGAATTCCTCTGGAATCGGAATTGGATGGATGATGCTCGTGTCCGCTTCGATTTCGCCGTCGAAGGTCATCACGACTCTGTTCTGAAGCGACTCGATTGCGCGACGCTCATCTGGGGCGCCGTATCCGGTCAGTGCCAGGTGCTTGGCAACCTCGGCGGCCTTGGCGCCGCTCTTCACCCGATGCGGATTCGGCACTCGTGCCGAGAGCCCGACGAGGGCTCTGGTCAGATTCGCTGAGGCACTTGGATATTCGTCACGAACAACAGCGGCGATTCTCGCGACTCTCGGTGCCGCGAACGACGTACCGATCGATGCGTGAAACGGCCCAGGAACCCCGAGCGACACGACTGCGACGCCGACATCGGTGGGAGACAGGTTCCGTTGGGAGAGCGTGGCCTGACTGACAAGGTTGCCGCCGTAGTGCACAAGGTCTGGTTTGACGGAACCCTTGGGGCGGAAGCCCGGTCCCGAACGTGAGAACGGCGACACTTCATCGATACCAGCAACAGCTCGCAACTGCGGTGGCGAGTCGCCGTCTGGGTGTGCTCCTTGGTCTGACCTCGCGATGCTTCCCACGGTGAGGCAGTTGGCAGCAACGGCGGGCTCGGCCACCCGGCATTCGTCGGCGAGCAAATGTTCCGGGTGGCGGGCATGCAATTCACGGGGCTCTGGAAGGAGTGACTCCCCGACATTTCCGGACGCCACCACAATGACGACATCGAGTTCACGAGCCAGTCGATCAAGCATTTCAGTGCGGTGATCCACGTGCGGCCCGGCGTACCCGTATCGATCGGCGAGCGAAATGTTCACAACGTTGGCGCCCCGGCTCACGATCTCGCGGATGGCTTCCTCGAGAATTCGGTGTTCCGGTGTGTCGGTAGGGAACGTCGCAGTCTCACTTCCCGCGCGATCCTCCACGACTCGAGCAGCGACGACGCTCAATGGCGGCGGGAGGGGGGTCCCGTCTCGCAACGCGGGTTCAAAGTCGCCGTAGGCAGCGAGACCGGCCACCATGGTCCCGTGTTGTGTGGGCGGTGCCCAGCTGTGACCCGAAGGGACCTCGAAGGAATCGACGAGCCCACGCAGGAGCGGATGATTGAGATGGACACCGTCATCGATTATCCCGACGGAGCCCACGCGGGTGGCAGGTTGCTCGATTGTCTCGAGAGACGGTTCATCGATCCAGTCAGTCGGTGACAAGTACGGGCTCGGTGGCACTCGGACACGTTCGACGGCGGGAAGCTGAAGCACGCCGTTCAGAGACTCCTCGTCGACCGACGCTCGCATCAAGAGGAACTCGGGCTGATCATCCGCTCCGCGCTCATGATCGCCCACGACGGCCCGGACCGATGCAAGTCGTTCCCGAGCTTGTGGACCGGATGACGCCGGCCAGAGGTGAATGTCGACGAGTAGCGGAAACGTGAGCACCTGGTCGGGTTCTAGACCTGGGCCGCGACGATCATCGGGGCCGTATGGCTCGATGTCGTCAATCAACGCAAATACCGACTTGCCTTCGTCGCTGCGCTCGTAGGCCTGAATTGCTTCTTGGAACGTCGTCGCTTCGGGATCATGAGGCAACACGAAGTAGTCCCAGCCCGCTGATTCGCCAAGGTGCTGGAGGCCCTTGTTCCGGAGGTCAGCCTCAGTTAATCGCGACGTGGCCCGAATCTTGAACACCAGCCTCGGGTCGACTCCGACCAGGCGCACTGGCACTTGCGGGGGAACAAGCGCAGCCCCGAGGCGAGCACGAAGCCTGTTGCCGTGTGTCCGGTGCTCGCGAGGGGGAGGTCCACCGGTTGGAGCGGGCAGCGCGCGCCGTGATCCGACCTCGTGTGGCCCCGGTAACGGAAGATGTCTCGCCACGAACTACCAGCGGCGTCTTTTCGTCGCCGCGACCGCCTTCGTGAGGTCTTCGACCGTCACTGCCGTTCGGTTATCTCTCACGGCAAATCGAATCGCGTTCCAAGCAGTCGCCTCCGCGGCAGCATGGGGCAGACCACGCAGCTGCGTTCCCATTTCGTCGATGGGCAGTGGACCTGACTTGACGTGCTTGAGACCTCTACGTAAAAGCGAGCGGATCTCCCTGACGGTCGGCCGTGGGAATTCGACGACTTCGTCGAAGCGTCGCCACAGTCCTCGATCAAGAGTCTCCTCGTGATTCGTCGCTGCGATCAGCATGCCGGGACCCGCGTAGCTGTCGAGCAGCTGCAAGAACGAATTCACAACCCGCTTGATCTCACCGTGTTCGCTGGGGTCGCTGCGTTCCCGTCCCAGCGCGTCAAATTCGTCGAAGAGCACGACCCAATGTGCCGCTGCCGCATAGTCGAAGATCCGGCGCAGATTGCCTGCTGTCTGGCCGAGGTAAGAAGAAACGATCGCATCAAGCCGAACGATGACGAGCGGAACGCCAAGTTCCGCTGCAAGCGCTTCGGCCGCGGATGTCTTTCCACACCCAGGCGGGCCATAGAAGATAATCCTGTTGCGGCGGGGAACACCAAGAGTCTCGAGTCGGCTCCAGTCAGGAACTTCCTTCGCAATCTCACGCAGTGAGTCTCGAACTTCGGGCCTGAGCACCAAGTTTCCCAAGTAGCGCTCCGGTCGTCGTACTGTCGCCAAGTCCCAACCCTGGTCGGGGTCTGTCGGCGGCGGCACGAGCTGGGTATCCCCTTGGCCTATGTCGATGGCCTCACCGCTGGCAAGAATCTTGCGAAGATCACGGGCGAGCGCGACGTGATGCCGCGCCTCTTCTTCCTCGATAATCGAGTTGGCCGCTCGACGAAAGGCAAGCTCGTCAGCGCCGCGGAACGCACGGAAGAGCTCTTTGAGATCACGGCCAGCCATGCGCCCCTCCGAGTCCGCCTCGCTCGCCGAGCCTAGAACCGAACTCGGCGACGGTCAGTGACGGTCTAGCGCAGACGGACTGCCGCTCCAAGTGAGATGCAGGCCGTCAGTCGGTCAGACGGCGGCGGTGTTACGGAGGTGCTTGACGATCTCGAAGAACTCGTCGACGTCGTCGGTCACGAATATGGCGTCGGGGCCCTCGGGCGCCACGCTGATGAAGGGTGACTCGTAGACGCGCCGCTCTTCGACAGTGCCGTGCTCGGTGAGGTAGTCGATGACCATCTCGACGAAGCGGATCTGGTTGGTGCTGTAGCGCTTGTCGTCGAGGAACTTGGCGAAGGCGCGCTTGGCCGCGGCCCGGTCGAGCCCTACCAGCGAGCGGATGAACAGCCCGAAGCTGCCGGCCCGCTTTGACGCCTCGGCGAAGGTGTCGGTGTCGCCAATGCCGGCCGCCACCAGTACACGCTGCAGGGCACTCATATCGACCAGCGTCAACGTCTCGCCACTGCGGACCTTGGCCACAACCTCCTCGGCCAGGTTCTCCTTCAGGAAGTGCTGCGTCTTCTTGCGGAACTGGGCGAACTCGTCGCTACCACCAGCGCCGCCAGCGTCGTCATCCTCCCCAGCATCACCATCGCCGCCGGGATCACCGGTGCCAGGCAGCTTGATCACACTGGCCCCACCGAATTCGTCCGCAAAATTGCTGTAGAGCACGTTCTTGTTCGTGTGCACGATGAGCTGGACAAGGTTGCGCAGCCGCTTGCGGGCGTCTTCGAGCATCGGGTAGGTGACGTCGGCCCACCACTCGTCAGTCTGAATGTCGGCAATCAGCTCTTGCTGCTGTGCCACCACCGGAATCGCCGTGCCCAGGTCCGCGAGCGCGGACGCCACACGAATGATCCGCCTGCGCTGCCGCTCGAACGGCTCCCGCCGCAGCAAACCCAACTGCGCATTCAGTATCACCACGTCAAAGCGCTTGGCATCTTCGGTGTCGGCCTTGAGCTGGTCGGGCAGCTTGGCCACCCGCTCATTGAGCTCAGCCAAGTCCGCCAGCGAGGCCGTTTCCCACGCTTCGAGCGAGCTGAACCGCTCCACCAGCTCCAAGTGAGGCCGCACCAAGAAGTTGTCCGGGTTCATCGACGTCACGGTCTCGTGCAGCGTGGCTGCGATCTCTGCCCGCTCGTCGCCGAGCGCCGCCACCGAATCGAGCGTGTGCAGCAACTCCAGCCGGGTCGAGAACAGGATCTCGCTGAGCGACTTGCCGCTCGATTTCTCCGCCGGCACCAGCGGCTGGCTGAAGTACTCCAGGTTCCCGCAGAAGTCGAACACGTTGAAATGCGTCTTGTCCTCCCCGGGCCCGAACAGGTCCTCGCACAGCCGGGTCCCCCGCCCCAGCATCTGCCAGAACTTGGTCTTCGACCGCACCAGCTTGAAGAACACCAAGTTGACGACCTCGGGCACATCGATGCCGGTGTCCAGCATGTCCACGCTGATCGCGATGTGCGGCGCCTTCGCCTTGTTGGAGAAATCGTCGATCAGGCTCTGGGCGTACTTCACCTGATGCGTGATGACCCGGGCGAAGTTCCCGGCATCCAGCGACGGGTAGTTGGCGTCGAAGCGCTCCTTGATGAACTCGGCGTGCTTCTGGTTCTTGGCGAAGATGATCGTCTTGCCCAGCCGGTCGCCGCCGGCCACCTTGACGCCCTCGGTCATCAGATACTCGAGCACCCGGTCGACGGTGTCCTTGTTGAACAGCCACTTGTTGAGCTCGGCGGGGTCGACCGCCTCGGGCGGCGCCAGCGGGCTGCCCTCATCGTCGGTGCCCCAGTCCAGCTCGTCCCAGTCGTCCTTCTCGTCTTCGCTCAGGTCGTCGTAGCGGATGCCCTCGCGCACGAATCTGAGCTGCACCGACACGCTCTGAGGCGGCACCAAGAACCCGTCCTTGATGGCGTCGTCCAGCGAGTAGGCGTCGGTGGGTACCCCCGTCTCCAGGTCGAACAGGTCGTAAGTGTTCTTGTCGACCTCGTCCTTGGGGGTGGCGGTCAGGCCCATCAGCAGCGAGTCAAAATACTCGAAGATGCCCCGGTACTTCCGGTATACCGAGCGGTGCGCTTCGTCGATCACCACCAGGTCGAAATGCCCCACCCCGAACCGGCGGGTCCCGTCGGCCCGGTACTCGTCGATCTTGCCGACCATCGTCTGATACGTCGACACGTACACCCGGCCGTCCACGTTGCCCTCGGTTACCAAGTTCACTGGCGCCGAGTCAGGCAGGTGGGTCTTGAAGGCGTTCACCGCCTGGTTCACGAGCGCCGTGCGATCAGCCAGGAACAGCACCCGCTTCACCAACCCGGCTCGCATCAGCAGGTCCACCAGGGCGATCACCGTGCGGGTCTTGCCCGCGCCGGTGGCCATCACCAGCAGTGCCTTGCGCTGTTTGCTTTGCTCGAAGTGTTCGGCGATGGCGCTGATCGCTCGCCGCTGGTAGTGGCGGTCGACGATTTGCTCACTGACGTCCAGTGATGCCAGCGACTTGCGAGCCGTGCGTCGCTGGATGAGCAATGCCAGCTCGTCGCGGGTGCAGAACCCTTGCACTGGTCGGGACGGATACTGGGTGTCGTCCCACAGCCGGTGCTCGTAGCCGTTGCTGCAATAGATGAGCGGCCGCTGGCCGGTCTCGGCCTCCAAGCAGTCGGCGTAGAGCTTGGCCTGCTGCTCGCCAGCCTTCGGATCAGCGAGCGCCTTCTTCGCCTCCACCACGGCCAGCGGAAGCCCGTCGTCACCCCACAGCACATAGTCCACGTAGCCGATGCCCGAGTCGGAGGGCATGCCATGCACCTCGTACTCGGTGTCTCGGCCCTCGACGAGACCGGCCCAGCCGGCTTCTGCCAGCAGTGCGTCGATCTTGAACTTGCGCGTCTCAGCCTCAGACCAGTCGAAGGCCTCCGGCGGGACCTTCTCGGCCGCCTTCTTCTTCGCCGCGGCGACTTCTGCCCGCAGCTTCGCCAGCTCGACGTTCAGCTCCTCGGCTGTGCGGGTCGATTCCGCCAGACGCAGCTGGGCCGCAGCGAGCTCTCCGGACTCGTGCTCCAGCTGTGCCTGGAGCTCTTGGCGCTCGCGCAGCGTTGCCCGCTCGGCTTCGCCCGCGTCAAGCAACCGGTGTGGGTTGAATCGCAGCGACAGATCTGGCTTCGATTTGCGGCCGTAGGTGAACGCGAACCAAAGGCAGAACTGGAATAACGCCGAGACGACCTCGACCGCCTCCAGCTTCGATGGGGCCTTCGACTGGTGGGCGGCACGGTTCCCCGCCCTCTGGATTTTCCGTGCCACATCGAAGATCCGGCCGCCTTCCAGCACCTTGAACGCAGCCTCGTTCAGCAGCGTGTTGAGCGTGTCGTCGTAGGCCGCAGGCAGGGAAGGGTCGTGCTGGTACATCCACTTGACGGCTGTTTCCAAGCATTTGCGCGCATAGATGACAGCGGCACCCGGATCCGACAGCGTGTACCCCTCGGCACGCGAAGCCGACTCGAACTCAGGCTGGAACTCAACCTCAAGGAACGAGAACTGCGACTCCCTCACAGCTCTCCCCGAAACGCCCGCTGCTGCAGTGACGCGAACAACATGTCCATCTGCTCCGCGGAGCGCTGAAGAACCGCTTCGGTGTCACGGATGCAAGAGAGCTGGTTGAGAAACTCCTCTTGGGCAGCGAGAGGAGGTTCAAGTATTGGAAAGCCCCGAAGCTGGGTCAGATTGATCGACGCGATCCCGGTCGTCTGCTTGGCCATACGCAGGAAATATCTCTTTCCGCGTTGGCTGCCGAGCAAGCGACTTATGAACTCAGGTGCCAAACCCGCGTCAGTCAAGCGAACCCGAAACACATGGTTCTGATGGATGCAAGGATCGATCTGGCCATGCCACACAGCGCCGCGACCGAGCTTGTCCGCATCACCTCCTTCAGTTAGGAGGATGTCGCCGACGCGCAAGTGGTACCGCTCTACTTCCGCCGCGGTCGCATCGATCGACTTGATCGGATCGAGAACGATGAAGCCGTCTTGAACGTTCACCACAGCGAGATAAGGGACCGGTGCGAGGGGTAAGTCGCCGCTCTTCCGACCCTTTGTGATGCCCGATCGAATCTCTGCTACTTCACCCAGGACACGGCCCTCCCGCCATCCGCGAGGATTCAATACGGGATCGCCGAACAAGTCATGGAAGACGGCCTCTACTAGGCCGTCGAGTTGGGCGAGCGCCTCACGTCGCTTCGCCCGAAGCGCGTCGGCCGCATCCAACACCGCCGCAATCTGCCGCTGCTCCTCAATCGATGGTAATGGAATCTCAAATGACTCCAAGGCTTTCGGGCTTAGACGGGGAAGATTGATACCCACCGCGTTGCTGGCCGCATAAGCCACCATTTCCGGTATGCGTAAGTAGTGCAATAGGTAACGGCGATTGAGCCTGGCACTTGGTTTTATCGGGAGAATATCGGTGCTACAGATTCCTGTAAACGTAGGAGCAGCGATCTTTGCAAGATACGGCCGGAGCTTTCCGTAGAGGACATGGCCGTCATCGAATGCGAACTTGTTACTCTTCAAAGCTGCTTCACTAGCAGTGGTCACGCGCTTGAATCCTCCGCTACTTGTCACGTTTTCTAGGCCGACGTAGAACTGGTACCGGTGAACATCTTCTGGGGCCACTGCTTGTCGTTCGATACTGGCCACATCGCCAAGAGCGACACGTGGCCAACTCAGATCACCACGATCTTTCTTGGATCGTGAATCTACGGTCATGGGCCGCCCGTACAGTCTATTAGTGCATCTAACCACGGTGCCGTGGAAAGGTTCCCGTGGTCGATGGTAGCAAGATCGCCCTGTATGGCATGCCGAACCTGTACATCAAAGCCTTCGGCGAGATAGGCCACAAGTCCAACGAGTGAGAGTGTGATGTTAACAAGATCGCGGAGATCAAGCGGGCGGGCGGCAGAACTGGGGGTTCCTGCATGACGTATGCCTGGGTAATCATTAACAAACTTATTGAGACCTTTCGCGGCCTCGTTCAAGCTATTATGAGGCCAGCTAGCAACATCCTCCAACATTTGCCCAAGCGTCTTGATGTGGGCCGTGTGCTGGCGCAACCCGAAGGCCTCAAGAGCCATGATCTGCTTTTGGATTGCCGTCTTGATGCGAATCTCATCGGGGTTGGCAAGACACTCAGCCAGTGCGTGCTCGAATGCGTTCAACTGCTCAAGCGCATGACGATTAGTTTCTACGGCATGTCGAAGTTGCGCGAACATAGCTGTGGCAAACCCAGCGAACGAAATCCAAAACCGCGCCCTGTCGTCGATGTAATATCTGAGGCTGTATCGTTGGACAAAGGTCTTGAGAAGATTCAAATAGCAATTCGCAAGGTCATCGCTGGCTATATCGCCAAGTACGCTGTACGTGCTGCTGACGGCACCGAGGACACTTGATTCCGACTCGAAATCCGACCTTGATAAACCGACTAGCAGTTCCTCGGCAACGGCCGCGTCACTCAGCGCCAGCGACACCCGATCATCTAGTCCAACCGTCATATCGCGGATTGTGCCGTCATCTTCCCTTACATACTCCGGTTCGGGATCTCTCAAGAAGCGACGAAGACCAGCATAGATTTCGCCAAACACATTCGTCGGACAGTCGTCATGGTCCGTCAATGGCTGCCAGAGCTCAGAGAATGCTCGATCAACTACAAGCCCAAGACAGCCCCTCATCTCAACATCGACTTTAGTTGGTCGATACCCTTGAGAATCTCGGTCTCATGGGTAGCGAGTTCGTCCAGAATCTCGGCTGGCGGCGCATACTCGGTCTCGTCGTAGACAATTTCCTTGTAGCGGTTTATGCTGAGGTCGTAGCCATCTGCTGAAATTTCGGCTTTCGACACGCAGAACGACTGCTCTGATGGTGTCCGCTCCATCTCTAAGCCACCGCGCTCCCTCCAACGGGTCAGCACATCGGGAAGGTTATTGGCTGAGTGTTCGTCTCCGCTTAGGCCCTCACCCAGTACGCCGAGTCTGTCGTCGTGCAGCAGCGGAGTCCGCTTGTCGTCGAGGCTGAAGCCGTCGGCTTGAAGGTCGTAGAACCAGACAAGATCCGTGCCCCCGGAGTTGGTCTTGGTGAAGATCAGAATTGCAGTCGAGACCCCGGAATAGGGCTTGAACACACCTGCGGGCAGCGACACGATCCCGTCGAGCTTCTGATCCTCCACCAAGATTCGGCGGAGCTCCTTGTGCGCTTTGGTCGAACCGAACAACACACCGTCGGGAACGATGACCGCAGCCCGGCCGCCGGGCCTGAGCAACCGCAGGAACAGGGCGACAAACAGCAGCTCGGTCTTCTTGGTTCTGACGACCTGCAATAGGCCCTTGGCAGTGCCCTCGTAGTCGAGCGATCCGGCGAACGGCGGGTTAGCCAGGATCAGACTGTAAGCCTCGGCGTCGCCAGCGTGATCTTCGGCGAGCGAGTCCCGGTAGCTGATATTCGGGTTCTGCACCCCATGAAGCTGCATATTCATCGACCCGATGCGGAGCATCGTGTTGTCAAAGTCGTAGCCCGAGAACATCCCGTTGTGGAAGTGCTTCGCCGCGGCAGGGCGCGTGAGCGCGCTCGGGTGCTCGCGGCGGATGTACTCCCCGGCGCCAACCAAGAAGCCGCAGGTGCCGCTGGCCGGATCGCAGATCACGTCGTCGGGCTGGGGCGCCATCATCTCGACCATCAGCTCGATGATGTGTCGCGGTGTGCGGAACTGGCCGTTCTGGCCGGCCGAGGCGATCTTCGAGAGCATGTACTCGTAGACGTCACCCTTGGTGTCCCGGTCCTGCATCTCGACCGCGTCGAGCCCGTCCACAGCCTTTTGCAACAGCCCAGGAGTGGGAATCGTGAGCTTGGCACCGGTCATGTGCTTGGCATGGGTGCTCTCGTCGGCTCGCTGCTGGAGGAACGGGAACACGTAGTTCTCAACGATGTCGAACATCTCGGCCGGAGGCAGACTCTTGAACCACGACCAGCGCAGATCCCGGTACGGCCGACCCTCAGCCCGCCCTTCGGGCTGGAACACCTGCTCCTCAGGGAAGATGTCGTCCTCGGCCGGGATCGGCTCGCCCGTGCGATTCGCCTTGTTCTCCGCGAGCGTCTGCTGCTCATCGAGGGCCTTGACAAACAGCAGGTAGGTGAGCTGCTCCATCACCTCCAGCGGGTTCGAGATGCCCCCCGACCAGAAGTCGTTCCACACCGCATCGATCTGCCGCTTCAGCTCACCCGTGACCATGGCCACTCATTTCAGCGAGCTGCGGCATCGAACGTCGGTGAGCCTGAACCATTACCCATCTCTTCATGAATTGACTCCCTAGTCCCAAAGTCCACTCCATGCCTAACACCGAACCAAATAGCTCTACACAACGTACGTCCGAAACGCGTCGCGAAAGCATCTGAGGACTCCGATCAACTTGGCATCCTTGAGACATGTGCCATCCCTCAACGTTCACACTGCGGAGGACTCTGAAATTGATCTAATTTCTGAGAACAATCGTTGCAGATGTTCATCAGACATGTCGACGAGCGGTTCATACATAAAGGAATTCAGATGTATGCTCTCTGGTGTCATCAACGCCACTCGCTCAAGCATCCTTATTCTCTCGACATCAGCGGGAAACTTAGATTTGTATCGCTGGATCAAAGCTTGGGTCTGGTGAGCATTGATTGATCGAACAAAATCGGGTTCCTGAATCTGTTCAATCACAAATTGCTCAGCCAATAGCCGAATTGCGATCGCCAAAACTACTTTACGCTCCAGACCGTCCTCCGTCCCCGCCGTCAGGCAGTTTTCCGCTTGCTCGATGATCAGATCATGTACCAGTTCGGTGTTGCCGACAGGAGCGTGTTCTATACCACAGATATCACAGAAGATGACATCTAGTTCAGCGATTGACATCGAAGACACTTCTGGCTTGAAATGTAGAACCGATGTGAGCTGTTCGTACCTGGCGTCACGTTCTCCCGTCGTCATTTCCACAATGTTGCGGAGAAAGGGAATACAGGCAATCTTCTTTTTCGCATCACTGAAGAACTCGTTCTTCCAATCGCGCGCGAATACATTCTTGACGCCGCTAGCCGGTGCGAGATTCACACCTTCGTCATTTCTCGAGGCCATCAGGCAGCTATTGTACTTGACAAACCTGCTCTGAATGGTGCGCAAGAAATCAAAATTGTGTGTCATTATGATCAACTTGAACTGATCATAATCACTGATATCCCACAGGTACTGCACGATCGCGTATTTATTGCGATAATCGAAAGAATCCGCAAGATCATCGATCACGATCAACGCTTCCTGGTTGTTCTTTCGGCGCGTTTCAACCTCAAATATCACATTCAAGATATAGAGTGCCTTTCGTTCGCCCGTGCTTAACGAGTTCAGCAGCTCCGAGCGCTGAAGATCCGCGTGCTCGTCGCCATCCGAATACGTGAAACCTAACTCTATGATCGATGTCTGTCCAAGAAGAACATCGATCTTGTTCTTTGCCTCCAGTGTAAAAGGAACAAAGAACCGATCATTGAAGATCCGTATTACCTCTTCCCACTGTGTTCTCTGCTCTCGGGCCTCAATCTCAAGCTCATTTCGGCGGGTTTGGGCCGCTCTGTGCTTCGATAGCCAAGCGTCATAGAGACCCTCATGTGCCTTAATGTACGATTTGATGATTTCCTGCCTGAGGAGAGCGGGGTTCTTGAGGCGAGACAGAAGCGCTTCATTGTCACGGACGTAGTCGTAGAATTCTCGCAGTTGAACGTTTCGCATCAATTGACGGCCTACATCATCAAACTTCTTGCGCAGAGAGGAATCTGAGAGGATCGCATTCTTTTCCTCTGATATCAGCTCTTCAAGTTCCGCGCTGTTTCGTATCTCTCGACTGCCAGTGGCTGCGTTGAGACGGACTGTGTGCTCCGCCTCGAAGAATCCATTGTTTGTCAAGTTTCTCGCAATTTGCGCGGCGTTATAGTAGTCAAATGTTCCCTTCCTAAAGTATGTGGAACCTGAGAGAAGTTCATCGTACCTCTGCGCATACTCTTCGATTGCGTCTTTCAAGTCTTTGCTGTCAAGGGCGGTGAGTACTTTCTCGTTGTATATCTTGTCGTACGGCACGTCGGCGAATGGAGTATCCGCTTGATCATGGACTTCTGACTCAAGGCGTATGAGGGCACGGTCGAGCCCAGAGGTGGTCTGTGTTATTGCATTGGCAATTTCAACACCAATGTCCGTCTTGGTTTGCGATTGCTGTTGTATGGCGGTTAGCAACTCGAGTCTTGCGGCCGCCTCGTCGTGTAGAAGGCGCTCGTATTCTTGTTTTAGTTTTGCATCAAGAAGGAGCGTTGACGTTTTTTCGTTTACACCAAACTCTTCGTCATAGGGAGTAACCACAAGAACATTTTCTGCCTCGATCTCGTGTCCATGTTCGTCGACGATCTCCCTGATCGTCTTGCGTTTGGGAAATATTCGATCTTGCGATTCAGTCCGATCTGCAACGTCTTGGAAAGTCTTTGCTAAAGACGATTTCATGGCGCCATTCGGTGCGTATATCGCATAGACTGGAGTACCAGAGAAGTCAAGTTCTGCATTTAGCTGCTTGATGCCATAACAGTTCTCTAGGTGAATTCCAATTTTCTGCACTTGTGCACTCCTCGCTCGTTCAAGAAACGCCGCAATAGTCTGTGCCAATGCAACGTACATCTGTCCCACCTGAGACTCTACGTGGCATGCCAGTGCGTCGCGCCGGGTCTGTCGGACGCTCCCTGATGTGGCCAGCGGCATTCGATAGCGCTGATCCGTCGGTCTACGCAGCACAGCCAGCGGGGCTGCCGCCGGACATCGCAGGGCGACCGCAACGCGTTTCGCGTGGCACCCCGTTGCCATACTGGTGCCGAACGACCTGTGTGGTCGTCGGTAGCGTGCCGCAGCCCCAGAATGAACGACGGGGCGGCCGATGGGAAGGAGGCCGGCGATGGCAAGCGCACATGACTCATCTGACCTCGTGCTGAGCCTGCTCGGGTCGGCCACGACCATGAAGCTGCAGAAGCTGCTGTATTACTGCCAAGGCTGGCACTTGGCGTGGGACGGCGAGGCACTATTCGACGAGCGCATCGAGGCGTGGGCAAACGGCCCCGTCGTCCGCGACATCTACGACCTGCATCGCGGCACGTTCCGACTGAACCATCCGCTCCCTGCTTCCTGGGGCGCTGACCATGAGCGGCTGACGAAGGACGAGCGCGAAACCGTCGAAGCCGTCGTGAACTTCTACGGCGACTGGTCCGCGGATCAGTTGTCGCGCGCAACGCACGGCGAACGGCCGTGGATCGAAGCGCGCGAGGGTCTTGCGCCTACTGAACGCGGCACGCGCGTCATCAGCCTTGACACGATGCAGGACTATTTCAGCGGACTGATGGACCAACAGTCCGAGGATGGCTAAGCGCCCGAAGGGCACTCAGCCGAAGCGCTCGAAACAGCACGGCCCCCGCCCAAGCGCAACGCCGCCGAGCCCTGACAACGCTGCCCTCTCGTGGCGGTTCTCGACGCTGGACCGCACCTACCCTCAACAGGGCGGCTGGAGTGCGGTCGGCGCTGACGACCTGAACCGGATTGTTGGCCGACTCGCAGCGCTCGACGACAGGTCCATGACGCAGGTCCTTGCCGGATCGTCCACACCTCAGCGCGATTTCACGGTCTACGACCAGACGACAATCGACCGCGGCTTCAGCGCTGCTCGCTGTCCTCACCGTTCTCGAAGCGATGGGGTCCGCTGTCCGAAACGGCAAGTCACTCCTTCCGCTTCGCTGAAGCGGTTCCAGGCCGTCCGGCGTCGGCGAGGAACTCAGCAAAGCGCAGCACCTGTTCCTTGTCGTGATCAGACAGCGCCTTGGTCGCCCGCAACAAGGGTTCGCCCACGTCGAGTTCGGCGCCGTCCTCCTCGAGCAGCCACGCCACGGGACGGCGGTACAGACGACCGAGACGCCTGAGCTCGAGCGATGAGACCCGACGCTTCCCGGACTCGATGGCTGACACGCTCGCACGCGGAATGTCCAGCGCAGTCGCCACATCCTCTTGCAGCAGACCGATGTACTCACGCGCAAACCGCAAGCGCCGCGCAAGCGCCATCCTCTTCTTCGACGGCCGAATCAGGCTCATCCGCGCTCATGACCTGTTCCCCTGCGTTGATGTCACCTAACACGACACGAATGTCAGAATCACTGACCCCGTTGTCAAGATGCCCGGCTGAATCGCTCTCGGGTCGGGAGCGGTGACGGTCGATCACGATTCGTCGTCGCCGTTGCCCATTTGTTGTTCAAGGGCTTGGCGGACCAAGGCCATCACGTGCGGCAGCTGAGCCGCGTCACTGAGGTGAACTTCGACGTCGCCGTTCCCCCATCGTCCGACGTTGGTGACGTCCTTGGCCAGATGTCGCGGGTCGTGCAACTCGTGGAAGTGCATGTTGAGGCTGAGGCGAAGCCGGGCCATCTGGGGGACGACGTCGACGAAGTTGGTCTCCGCCTTGAACGCGACGTAGTGCTTGAGGAACTCCTCGGTGACCACGGGGCTCAGCGCGAGCACCTCGGCGCGGAAGGCTTCGAACAGCGCTCGGCTGGTGCTGCCCGCGGCTAGCTGCGGATGGTCGTCGATCGTGTAGGTGTTGGGCACTCCCCGACCGGGCTGTGTTCGGTACCTCGCAAGCTGCTCCTCTGGCAGGCTCACATCGGTCCACACCTTGGCGGCGACCTCGGCCAGACGGCCGGCGCGGGCGCTGATCTCCCGCTGGTCCCATCGCTCCAGTTCTCCGAGTGCGTCGTTGAGCTTCAGGGGACTCATCTTGAAGCCGCCCTCCATGTCGCGCTTTTCGGCGAAGGGGCGGTCGCTGTACTCGGAGTTGTAGCCGGTCAGCGTGAGATTGCCGAGGGTGTGCAGGTAGGTCTCATGGACTCGCTGCCAATCGGGGCCGAGGTCGCTCTGCCACTCGGCCGACACATCCGGGTTCTGCGGCATGATGTGCTCAATGGTGTAGTCGTCGACGAGAACCCGTTCCTTACGGCCATGGTTCTCCAGTCGGCGCAGCAAGTAGCCGGAGCTTCGGAAGTTGTAGACGTCTCGGTTCTGCAGCTTGCGCTTGAACTCGTCGTCTCTCGGGAATCGCCGAAACGACAACAGCAGGAGAAACCGGGCCTTGATGCTCTCCAAGTAGCGGTCCTTGTCGAGGTCACGGGCGAATGTCGCGAATGTCGTGTTGAGCGCGTTCGTTGGAATCGAACACACCGCTCGCCGGAACACATACGCCTCGATCAGCCGAACCGCCTCGCAGAGCTCGTCCCGGCTCAGCACACCCGTGCGGTAGTCGTCATACAGCTCGAGGAGCAGCGGGTAGGCGACGTTGGCCCTGAGCTCACGGAGATCGCGGAAGGCCTCGCCGAGAATGCCATCGGGCTCCTGGTCGAGGGCCATCGAGCAGTAGTAGCCCGCGAACCGATGCACATCGGCGACCAGCCCAACGATCCCCTGCCCTGCATTCCGCTGCCGACCCGCGAATGACTTGAATTCCTCGTACACGGCCCCGATCTTGGGGATGTAGCCAGTCTTCAACGTGAGATAGTGGCGCATGAAGCCGTCGAAGTGCGTCCCGTAGGACTCCTGCCCGAAAGCGACCTCCATCGGGCGCCAATGATCCGCGTAGAGCTCAGTCTGCTGGTCGCGCGGAAGGCGCATCAGCACGAAGTTGCGAATGAGGTCGGCCTGACTTAGTTCGCGGCCCGTCGAGTTCATGCTCTCGAAGATGAGCTGCGGGTTGTCTTGGTCACGACTGAGAGCGATGTCGACGACCATCAGCTTCGCAAGTCCTTGACAGAGTGAGCCCACGTCATCGCCCAGCGCTGCAATCTGCTTCCCGAAGAACTGGAAGTTCTCGGCAATGCGCCAGGACTGCTCGGCCGGCAGCTGCTTCTGCTCGACTAGTGCTGTGTCCGCAAACGTTTGCGCGCTTTGGTCATGCGGCTGCTTTGGTGGGTCTGCCCCAGCGGTGTTGTTTTTCGGCTCGGGTTCTGGCTCGTTCGCGTCGTTGGGCTGCGAGCAGTTCGGACGAGCGTTTGTTG
>JAPOPC010000084.1 GCA_026713105.1 Acidimicrobiaceae bacterium | reverse complement strand
GACCTGATCGAGAAGAACCACGGCACCGTGATCCGCATCCTCAGCGACACCCGGGAACGGCTCGCACGCATCGAGGGCCACCTCGGGATCGGCTGGCCCGCACCGGACGACCCCGAATCCGACGGCGACAGCCGCGAGGCTGCTTGAACCGCTGCGACGCTCAGTCGTGTACCACGTCTGTCGGCGTGAGCGACGGCCGGTCGCGTTCGTCGGCACCGCGCTCCCGCAGTTCGGGGACACCCCTGGAAGCCAGTGACGGGGCAGCCTTCCCGCGGCGGTGCTCGAGATGCGCCCGGCAAGGGCTCCGAACCCAGTTCGCCCTGAACTGACCCTCGCCTTGTGCGAACGCAGCGTGGGCGAGCGCAAGAGGCCGGCTTCGGTGGGCTTCCTGGAGGGGGCTCTCAGAGGGTTCGGCGGCCTACCCCGCCAGGATGGCGGTTACCTCGGCGTCAGTCAGGCGGCGGAGGATCCTCGGCGTGCAGGTGACGCTGCACTCGTTCTCGATACCGAGGATGAACCGCTGCACCCCCGCCACCGTGCCCCCAACGCCCGGCGCCGACGGATCGGCCCGACCAATGCACGGCGAACTCCACCGGTGGATGCGACAGATCGGCCATGATGGGCGATGTACCTGCGGCTTCCGGGCTGGAGGAACCTCTACGACGAAGAGGCCGACCTAGCTCAGCCGTTCGACACTCCTGTCAGTTACTGGATGCCGATTTCGTAAGCCCACCCTCCGTCATGGGCCATGCGGCTTCCCCGAAAGGTTCGTAAGGCGACTCAACCTGTCGCGGGCTGAGGCGTTAGCCAGGGCAAGTGGCGCTCGCACGCCTCCAACGTGAAGGGCTCGACGTCGAAGTCGCGGAAGTAGGTCGGGTGCGTGACCCTGATGGCCTCCTCGGAATCCGCGCCGAGCAGCACGACTTCCATGTGCGGCTGGTCCGCGTACTGGTGCTCTCGCTCCTCGTACATGTCGACCGCCTTCTTGCCGTCACGGAAACGCTCGATGTTCGCCAAACGGAGCTTGGACCGATCGTAGGTCAGCAGGAAGTGAATCGTCTTGCCTCTAGCCATGATTGCCCTCCTGTCGGATTGCTCCACGGACAATCCTAGACAACGCGGCTGCGTTGGCGTCAGCGAGTTCCAACTCGAATCGCCCACCCGGTCGAACGCCTGCCTCGGCATACTCGTACGACTGCGAGAGCAGGCGCAGCCACGCATGGACCTCCTCCGGACCTTCGCCGCTCTTGTAGTCGATGCCCGTGAGCGCCGAGAGATCCTCGACGTTCGCGGCCCAACGATGCTGCAGTTGTGTACGCAACTGGACCTCGATGCGCAGGCCGCGGTAGCGGGTCCACAGGTGAAGCGCCCGGTAGCCGGAGTCACGCGGCCTCGCAACGTAGTCGCGGACCTTGTCCTCGGTCCCGTTGCGGCGCCTGCTATTGGCCATGAACCGCTGCTGTGCTCGCGCGACCTCTGCCTGCGTCGCAAACACGGCGCGACAACCACCGAGATCCTGGAGGCTCGACAGCTTCATGGTGGGCAGCCGCCGTAGCTTGTCCACAACGGTCGGCATCCGCTTCAGGCGCTGCGTGAGCTCCACCACGGCCAACCCCTCGGTGTGTATGCAGGATCGCAGCCCCATGCGGGCACTGATCATGGGGATGCGGTGCGCGCTCCGAAAGGCCTCCACCACCCGGGTCGCTTCACGGAGTTCGTCAGCTGACGGCAGCGGCTGCACCCCGATCAGTGCGCAGCGTCCTGCCGGCGCGGTCGATCTGACCCCTCGTATATGCCAGCTCACCGTTCATGGTCTCCGACCGCGACGATCCATGGACCTAAGCACCTCCCAAGCAGCGCGGGGGCCCGAAGGGACCCCCGCTCGGCTCCCCAACGGGGGAGCCATCAGCAAAATCGATATTACATAGAACAGACTGAAGACGCAACACGCTGTCTCAAGGATGGCCGATCAGGACTTAGCAGCAGAACACGCTGGGAGGTGTGTAATGCGCTGCCAGTATCTGAGTGGGTGACTCTAGGCGTCCAGGATCGTCGCGACCTCGGCGTCGGCGAGGCGGCGGAAGGCTCGGCGGCCGTTGGCCCGGTCTAGTACTGCGGCCTCGAGGCCGATCTCGGCCACCAGGATCTCCAGCTTTATCGGCTTTGAGCGCTCGGTCGGTGCCGTCAGAACAGGGGTTCGAGGAGGTCGGCGTCGGCAGGGTCCCCGCCCGGGCGGCCGTCGGAATCTGCAACGGCCCGACTGGGCGACGCAGTGGGAGTCAGGGCGGTGAGATGGATCGGCTTGGACAGGTCGACCCGGACCGCCTGATGCACGACCGAATCTCCCAGTCGCAGACTCCGCGACCTGGCATGGGGCACCGAACCCGGGGGCACATCCAGGCGCTGCGGCCACCACAGACAGGACTGCATCTGGCGCTCGTCGCGCGAGATGTTGAGCGACAGATCACCGAGCATGCTCGGAGGAATCTCAGGATCAACATCGGGAGCGATCTCGGCCATCAATTCGAGGGGATCTTCGTCGGGATGGGCTCCGAAGGAGACTTTGAACGACTCGATCTCATCGAAGAGTTCATCTAGGCCGTCCCCAACGACAAACTCCTCCACACGCTCTCTCATGGCGGGATCGAAGTCGCCCCGATAGAGCCGCTGCACGAAGGGCCAGCGATCTCCGTTGATCGTGCTCAGCACATCCTCATCGGCTGGGTACGGATAGGCACAGGCGTTCGGCCAGCCACGGCCTGAGAGCCCGCTGGTCCCAGGCGTCCCCAGGCTCGTCCGGTACGCCTCGGCGGCACGCCGGAACTGGGCGTAGAGCCAGCCCGGTCGAGCCAAGTCCGCCTGCAGCAACCGTTGAAACGTCTCGTGTCCCCTGTCAGTGGTCTCAAGCACACAGAACACGGACTTCATCAACACGCTCTGGTGCATTCGATCGGACTGCGCAGGAGACTCCCGTTCAGTCCCGGACTCTCCGCTGGAGTCCTTCCAGAGGCTGCCGACCCCGTCGCCGACGAAACGACGATCGCCCTCGGTGCTGGGCTCCTCAAGGGCTCCGTAAGGCAGACGGATGATCCGGTGGAGCGCCAGGGCCGCGCCGAGCCAATGAGGAAGCACCGAGGCAAGTCGTTCGGCCTCTCGATGGACCGCATGGTGCCAGGAGGCCAACTCCTGCACCTCGTCACGGCGGCGCTCAAGGTCCAGCGTGTAGCGGTAGTGGAGGATCGACACGACCGCGAAGCTGGTGAGCACCAAGCAGCCCGAGACCACCGACAACACGATGATCAGCCTGTAGCCGCCGGAGCGAAGAAAGCCGATCTGCTCGGTGAAGTTCGCGTCATTCAGCACGGCCACGGCAACCGCGGTCACGTAGACGAGCATGAGGACGGCCGACAGACGAAGCGCCGAAGTCGTGTTTTCCCTGCCGATCATCAACCACACACTCACCGCCATCAACGCGACCAGCACGACGATCAGCAGCGGTGCCAGCGCGGCAGCGTCAGCCTCCAGCAGACTGCGGATGGGGCCATCCGCCAACAGCAGCCAGCTCGCCGCGCCCAACAGGACGGCCGTGCCGACGATTAGGTGGATCTGCCGCCGCTTGGTATCGCGGGGCATGTTCAATACCAGCAGCGACAGCACGAGCGCTGTGGTGATGAGCACCCACACCCGACTCAGCCACCACGAGTTCTCGACTATGTCGGTCTGCAGCACATCCCAGCCGGGCAAGACCGTCCAGCACAACAGTGCGAGCAGAATGCCGTAGGCAAGCAGGTACGGCACCGCACGCGACATCTCGACATCGGGACGGAGCCGATCACGCCAAACGGAGCCCAGTTCCGCCATCCGTTGATGGCACTCCTGTAGAGCCCGGTCGGCTCGGCGCTTGTGCTGATCGAACTCCGCGGTGAGGCGTTGCAACAGGTCGCCGTCGTCCCAGCCGAGCGGGCGCGTGTCGCTTGGCCCTGTGGAATCGACCTCGACCGTCGACTCAAGGCCCCCGATAGAACCACCATCCGCAGCTGGCTCGGAGTCATCAACGGAACCGATCGAGTCCGTGACGGGCTGCGGCTGCTGCCACCCAGGGGCGTCCGCCGCCGACCCATCGGCTGACGACGACTCCCATCCAGCGCACTGCTGCATCGCCGCTTCACCGCCGAGCCAGCGGTAGACCGACCCAGGGTCGTCGCTGGCCCCGCTGGCACCCTCAGGGACCGATGCGAGGTACCGCTTCGACACCGCCACGTGACGCTCGTCGCCTGAGGCGTCCTGACGGACCCTTCGGGCGTGCTCAGAATAGTCGGCGATCCCGAGGATTCCCTGCACGAGGTCAGCCCAGACATCGGGCACAAAGACCTCGACCGGGCGCGGTGCGCGGCCACACACGGGCCCAGTTGCGGGGTCGGTCGCACCCGCCGCGGCATCCGACGCGAACAGCCAGGGAGTCTCGGAACGCCAGCCCGCGGCCATCTCATCGAAGGCTGCCGACATCTCGCTGCGGCCCCGGTTGCGCAGGCGCGCCGGGAAACGGCGAAGGTCGCTAAGGAGGCGTGCGCCGAAGCCGCGCCAGAAGCTCGACCCTCCGACGGACTCGGGCGGCGCATGGTGGTGCGGCTGCCAGCGCAAAGCCGGAGGGTGCAGCAGCGCAACCGCTTGGGCGATGACAGCTTCGGGCACGGGCGTCCGCATTGCGCCGTCTGGCACCGGCAGCGACTCACCCCGCTGCATGGCCTCCGCCGGCGACGGATGCGACAGCCGTGCCGTACGCACGAAGGATCTTGCCAGCACTACGAGCGGTGACCCTGTTCCGGAGGCCGTCGCTCGAATAAGCTCGAGAGCGGCGCCGTCAACGGTCTCCCACAGCCCGCAAAGCGACGCAATCTCCACCGCGGCATGCAGGCCGAACTCTTCGTTGTCGGACGCGTCGAGGGGCCGCGCGATCGCCGACGAATGTCGGCGATCCTCGGCAATTACGACGACTCTCGTATCTGGAGTGCCGCTGAAGGCGGCTGTTCCGGGCGAGTCATAGGAGCTGACCGAGACGCGGTGGTCCCACGCTGAGGCGCCCACGCCGGCCAAGCGCCGGCTGAGCCGTACAAGCTCTGAAGCCGCCTCGGCGAGGTCGCTTCCCGCACGGTCGTCCAGCGTCTCGGAAAAGACGGTCACAATGTCGAGGCGGTCGATCCTGCCGGCACGGTGCAGAGCATCGAAGAGATCGTCGGCTGTGGAGACCCCGTCGGCTACTCGCGTCACCTTGAGGCCGGACTCAGTGGCACAGACCACCAGCAGAGGCTTGGTCGTGCCCTGCGCGGAGAGCACGCGCAACTCCTCCAGCCCCGACACGATGGGATCATCGCGCTCGTCGTGCAGAACGACGACGGCGCGAGGGGTCTCGCCGTCAGCGCAGGGACTGGCCAGGCGCCGGTAGTCGAACCCTGCGTGGAGGCTGCGGCAGGCCGCCGCTCTAGAAGCCTTCATCGGCGTCGCTCTCAAGGCGCTGCGCTGCGGCGTCGCACGCGATCGACAACTGATCGAGTGCCCGCGACATCGGCCGCATGAGGCCGATCCAGAGCGGCGCTTTGGTGATCTTGGAGAAGTCCTGGCCCCAGGATGCGATCTCCGCATCGGACTTTCGCTGGTAGATGTCGAGGTTCTTCTTGAACACGCCGGACAGCCCGACGGCGCGTTGGTACGCGCCGCTCTCGTCCGCCCCGGAATCCACCGAGCGCTCGATCTCCTTGAGGTAGGTATGGGCACCGACGATTGAATTCCCACGGTTGCCAGTCTCGATCCATGAGTCCAGCACGGGGGTGAGCTGCGGGTAGGCCGACAGGTCCGGTGCCGACCTGCCGAGGTCGCGCAACGCCTTGTACGGCTCCAAGGGATCGAGGCTCCCGGTGACTCCGATCCGCATGTTGGCGAGCGCCAGTGCCTCCAACACCTGGCCCAGCCTTGCGAACTTGTCGCTGGCCTCGGTCAGGAAGGGGAACGGAAACTCCACCGGATCGGGTTTCTTGGCGCGAGTGCGTACAGCCCGGCTGCCATCGCCGATGTCGATATGGCCTAACAGTACCCCGGTGAACCAGCCGCGGATCATGCACATCAGCATCGACTGAGGAACAGGCACGAACTTGTCGAGAGGCTGGCCTCGCCGATGACGCCAGAAGGAGAATCGGGCCTGGGCGAGGCCGGATGCCTTGGCCCAAGCGTTGGCAATCGGCTCCAGCAGCGACTTCATCACGAGCAGCGAATGCGGGGCATTCAGCGTCGACGTGATGTCGATGTACGTCAACGACCCATCATTGCCGAGGATGTCGGCAAGACTCTCGTCATCGACACCCTGGCCCAGCAGCACCTGACGGACCTCGCCCTCGGCATCGTGTCCCTGGAGCGGTATTTCGCTGAAGAATCTGCGGTGGCTCGCCCCGCCACGACCCGGATGGACCATTCCCAACAGAGCGTTATCGATGTCGATCAATGGCGCAGAAGCCTTGATGGCGCCAGAGAGTTGAGTAAGGAATCTAGCGGTGTTGGCTCCTGCGTCCTGCTGGGACAACCCCTCGGCGAAGAGCGCCTCGGAGCCGAGATAGGACCGCAGCGTCAAGTCCAAGAACTTGGCGAAGGGCGTGCCCCCGCGGTGCAGCCACCGGGCGGAGCGACGCCGCAGGTCGCCGATGCCGGTCTGCGCCTTGACCTGCAGGCGGCTCGCCGTGCGCATCGGATCCAGCCACTTGGTCTGCGGCCACCAGTCGTGCTGCACACTCAGGCATCGCAGGCTGTTGTAGTTGCTGTCGGAGACACCGGGTTCGGAGGCGACGAAGCGCCCATCGATTCCGGCATTTCGAACACTGCCTCGTTGCTGTTGCACGGGAAGGTCAGGAAACGTCTCGGCCATCAGGCTCGCGAAGTGCTGCGGGTAGGTCTCTGCAGCGATCAGGGTGAACTCCCCTGCAGGGGGCTCCAGCGACCTGGGCGGAGGCCCATCGCCCCAGGCAGGCCACGACACCACCCTTTGCTTGTCCGCCGTCGCCGTTGCATGGGAATCCGATAGAGCAGCCGCCAAAGGCACAAGAAGCCGTTCCGCTACCTCGGGACAGAGGTCGGCAGCACGATCGTTCAACAGCTCATCACCTACGAACTTCGCGAGGTGGACCGCGTCTCGAATCGCGTCCTCGAGTGCCTGGTCATTGGCATCGATGTTGCCGCTAGAGTCCTCAAGCCGGTCGCGGTATTCATGTTCCCATCCGCCGTGCCACTCTCGAAACTTCGCGGCGTCGTGGCGGAGATCGGGGACGACATCCTCCTTCAGGTGGACCGCGGCAAGTTCGCACAAGGACTTGGCTACATGAAGGCCTCGGGTGGCGACTTGATCCTCGACGGCGTCAATGAGCTGCCCCTGAATCGCTTCTGCCCATCTCTCTGCTGCAACGGCCACTGCCGTGCCGTACGCTCTTGAGTATTCCTTTTGGGCTTGGTTGACCGCGTCGCGAATGTCGGCCATCCACTCGCCGACGGTGCGCCTGCCGCCAACACCGACGCCCGCCAACTCCATTGCACGATCCAGGAACTTGTTTTCGAGCGAGCTGTCGGGGCGCATCGCATCGATAATCTGATTCTCGTTGGGCCCGAACTCCGACAGCCCGGCCCGACGCAGGAACGAGTCGCGGTGCTCTTGGGCGATAGCGCGCGACAGCACGTCAGGATCGGTTTCATCGAGATCCTTGGCGATACGGCGCGCCTCCTCGGACGAGGCGTGGTAGTCCGCCAGCCACCCGTTGGCGTCGCGGGCGAGCCGCTGAGTGACGTAGTTCTCGAAGTAGTCGGCCCCGATGCTCACCCTTGCAAATCCCAGCGCCGAGAACTGGGGGACGCCCGCGTCGACGCCACCCTCGTCGACAAGCACCGGTCCAAGAATGTGCGCCCTTTCTCCCAGCTTCCAGTTCCCCACCGTGTACGACACGAAACTGGACTTCGCGGCGGAGGCGGTCACCCATGAAACGAGCGACCTGCCGGTCATCTCGAAGGCGCTGTCGTGGGTGCCGAAGTTGATTCCCTCGGCGTTCGTGATTCCCACCAGGAACGGGAACGAAGGTCCACTGCCCGCGATCAGTCTTCCCGCTCCAGCGGTCGCAAGCACCGGATTGGGGGACTGCTGGGGCGAGTTCCTTCGCCACATCCCGTTCATTAGCTCCGATGTGGCCGCCAATGCGTTGGGCTGGACTCCCCCGGTGGTGGCACCTCCAAGCGAACCGAATACATCGGGGGTGTAGAGCACCGCGAAGATGTCATCGCCAGCGGTGCCGTCGGCCCGCAGGATGTCGCAGACCAGGTTGAGCAGCCCCGCCCCGCTGCCGCCCGCGAGCGACGACACCACCACGATGTGGACGTTGGAGGCCTCGAAAGGCTGTTTATCGGTGACCTGATGGTAGAGCTTGCCCAACTGCGGCTGCACATCGGCACCAAACAGCCTCGCAATCCGCGCTTTCAGCTTCGCTTGGATTGTGGCGGCGTAGGCCATGGCGACCGTCTGGCCGATAGCTCGCTCCTGGCCTGCACCGATGTGTAACGGCACCCCCACTCCCACCGGATCGACACGCCATGTGGCCATCGCTTCATGGAGGCCGGGCTGCAGGTCGAGCGCGTTTTGGACCCCTGCGAAACCGATTACCTTGTCAATGAGGCCGACATACTCGTCGGGAGGCAGTTGCTCGACGCGGTCGTTGATCTCATTGCCGTCGGCCACGGTTGGCGTGTCGATGTTGACGAACTGCCAGCCTGTCGGCAGCGGGCCGTCTATTCCGTGTTGGCGCAGCCAGCGATGGAGGTCGCGTTTGAGGAATCTGAGCGTCTTGCCGCCCGATCCGCCTAGGCCTACGAAGAGGAACCTGCTGTACATCTGATCACCTGGACCTTTCACTTCGCAGCGGCCTTGGTTCGGTGCCGGTGCCGCGCTGACCGCTGAGATCTCTGAGCGCGTCAGTGAGCATTCGGCGAACATCGGCCCGCTCGCTTGGGGCTCGCGGCGCGAGGACAAAGGCAATACCACGGGGCTCCGCCGCGCCGCTACGGCTGTCGAGAGCGATTACGGCCAACTCGGTGAACCGCTCAGGCGTCAAGCCAGCCCGCTTTCGGGGGTCCGCTGGTCGGACGGCGACGACACGATTCGGGCCCGCGCTCACCTCTCCCCAGCCGCCTCTCAGCAGCGAGGTGATCTGCCACCACTTGGGGTGCTTAGCAGCGATACGCAGTTCCTCGGTTCGCAGCCGCTTCTGCCTTGAATCACCGCTCACCGGGATGGGCGGGTGGTCATCGAGGTTGAAGCTCTCGATCTCGGCAGAGCGGAGCCCGCCTCGAGAGTCTCGGTAGGTGCTGATCTCGAACCGGCGTGCATAGAAGTTGCTCGCTGTCGGGAGCCGATTCTTGAAGGCGACCACGCCGTAGAGCAACAGCCAACTCAGCATGACCGCAACCAGCGTGATCAGCACGGCCAGCCAGAGGACGCTGCGAGGCCAGAGATCAACCGAGTACTGCACCTCCGTGACACCCGTCAGAGGCTCCGTCCAGCCCGGAACCATCCATTGCGCCTCAATCACAACCGTGCCGTCATCTTCAATCCGGTCGTTGGGCAGGGCATCGCTGGTCACGAAGCGAACTTCCGTCAACTCCTCGCCGTCCTCGAACCTCAAACCACGCCCGTCATTGAGCAGTATCGAAGCCGGCAGGAAGCGCCAGTCCGGCGCGAGCAATCCGGTTCCGGCTGCGAGCGTGAGCGTCAACTGACCGTCAAGGCCACGCCACGTCGACGAGCACCGCAGGGTGGCTTCGAGTGGCTCGGAGGGCACTTCGTCGCCGTCAGCGTTCATCAACTGCATGGGTGCGGATTCGCACTCCAGCAGCGGTGAGGGGAGCGGCAGTTGTGGCACCGCCACGAAGTGCACTGCGACAAGTGCCGGCCCGCCGCCTGGTGCCAGCACCACAGTCAACGCGAGTTCTCCCTCGGTGCTCCAACCGGCTGGTCCGAGCGACTCGCTCACCACGCGCAGCCTCAGCGGCGAGTCTCCGCTGCCAATCGTCGTCTCTTCGAACCTGGCACCGCCAGGTGCTTCGACGTAGTACGCGAGCCTGTCCGCGGCGACTGACGCCTCGACGGTTAGCGTCCCCTCACGAGGCGGTCCGATCTCACAGGCTGCGGCCGCAACCCGAAGCGGTGCTGCCGCCTCGATTCGGGGCAGATCGTCCTCGAGTCCGCATGTCAGCCTAACGTCTCCAAACTGCGGGATGATGACTCGCTGCCACACCGGCAGGAGCGGCGCGCCTTCTGCCGGCTGCCACTCGACAATCACCGCCACCTCGCCAGCCGCAGGCGGCATCTCCGTAAAGGAGACCCATTCACCCACGATCCGGATCTGCCGCGGTCCGTCCCCGACGCTAAGCGTCAACGGTCCCTCGATCCTCTCGCCTTCGGCATTCTCCATGTGGTAGTCGGGGCCGTCCACGTCGACGGTGAAGGTGCCGTCGGCGGGTGGCATTACGACGCACTCGCTGGTCACAATCCGCCCCTGAGGTCCGTCCGATGCCCCGACTCCGGGGCCTCCAACCGCCGCCCCGGGCCTGCCTGCTGCCGCGCCGTTAGGCACCACGCCCTTGCAGTCAAGGGGGGATTGTGCGGCTGGCGGGACCTCCATCGTCTCTTGTGCAGCGGGCTGCGGCGGAACATCCTCACTGGGCTGCCACTCGGCGGTGACCTTCACCTCGCCCGGCTGTTGGGGCAATCTCTCGGGTGCCATCTCGTCGCTGACGATCCGGATCTGCCGCGGTTCGTCCCCGCTGCTGAGTGTCAACGGTCCCTCGATCCTCTCGCCGTCGAGATTCTCCATGTGGTAGTCGGGCCCCTCCGTCACGTCCTCGACATCAACGGTGAGCGTTCCTTCGTCGGGAGGTGCCACGCCACACTCGCCAACCACGATCCGCGCCCGCGACGGGGGCATGTCACCAAGGATGCCGCCCTCGACGCGTGGGAGGTCGCCCGGCTGACTGCACACGACCGGTTCGTCCGATAGGATGTGGGGGCGCGTGGTCACGTCCACATCTACAGCGAGGCGGCCCCGATCCCCCCACAGGACACCGGCGTGCTCGGGAGTCAGGTGGCCTAGTGCCGCAGTCATCTGCGTGGCCTCGCCTGCCCGGACAGCCTCAAACTCAAACCGAGCGTCCGACCCGAGCCCGCAGTCGGCGTACCGCATCGGCGACGCCAAGGCTTCGGACTCCAAATCGAATGCTTCTACCGGGCAATCGAACGGGTCCATGTCCACACCGAGGATGTATGGCCGGTCTTGAAGCAGCACTGTGGCCACGTTCCCGCTGCCGTCGGTGGTCGTTCCCGTCATCACCAGGGGCGTGTCGACGGGCTTGGACCAGCACGAGAGCGAGACCTCACCGATGTCGCGGCCTCCGTCAGCCACAACCTCGATCAGGAGCTCCCAACCCGCTGCCAAGTCTTCCAGGTCATCCGGGTTCAGACCGATCCGACGCGATCCGGCGCTCGCCTCAGTCCACTCCCCTGGGCCGAGCCGGTAGCGGTCAATGGCACCGCGGTAGGAAAGGACCTGGATCTCGTCGATGTATGCGCCGGCAGGCAGATTGTCGCTCTTGCGCCGATCGCCCCCAGATGTGTCGCAGTCGCTCCATCGCAGCAATCCCCGAGCAGGGAGAGTTGCTTCGACAATGGAGTTGATCAAGTCCGCGACGTCCTCTACCTGGTATACGTCGCCGTTGGGCAGATCGGCAGTAGGGCAGTCGGCGTCTACCGGCCTGCCCGCGATCACCCTTTCACCGGTCATGATGCCGATGATGTCCAAAGAGAGTTCAGCCATGCGTCGCTCATGGCGGTCACTTGACTGCAGCTTGCCCTCGAAGCTGTCACCGAGGAGCACAACGCTTGTGGACACTCCCTCGGCGCTGTACATCGGCGCGGTGACGCGGCATACCGTGTCGCGCAGGTCCTCAGCCTCCTGAACCTCCTCGGCCGTGCTGCCGGGCGCCGTGTCGTGCAGGCCGTCGGTGAACCACACGAGGTGGCGGCACGACTCCTCACGGGCGTGGTCGACGAAGACTTGGAGTCCCGCATCCAACGCAACGCCGTAGTAGGTGGAGTCTCGGCCGGGAAGCGCCTCCGCGATCTCGTCATCGCTCGGGTGGCGCTGACCGTTATCGGCCGCCGGCCTGAACCAAGCGGAATGCAGAAGCGGAACCTCGTTGAAGCCAATGAGCGCCACATGCCAGCGGTCGTCGCCAGAGAAGTCGCTGCGAATGGAGTTCAGAGCCTGACTGCGCCTTTCGCCGCCGGGATCAACGGAGTTGAGGGATCCGGACTGATCCATCAACAGCAGCAGGTCGACGGCCTCACATGCTTCGCTCGCTGACTCCGGTGCGACTTGGGCCGACGCCGGCGGAGTGTCGGCGACGCCCAGCACACCTGCACCGGCCAAGGCGGCGAGCGCCAGCACCGATAGGGCCGCGCGTCGGTATCGGCGGTGGGAGCTACTCGGAATCGAGATTGAGCGACAGGCTGTGCTCACAGCAGCCTTGTCAAGTGAAGAGCGAAGCCGAACATGTGCCATATCCCCAATGCCCATGCCAGACCTGCAATCCAGGGGATCAACCTCCGAGGTGAGATCGGCCAATCGCGGTAGCGCTTGGTGGCCCGATACGCCTTGTCATCGGCCATGAATGCGCCGAACGACGCCACGCCGATCAACGAGCCTCCGACGAATCCACTGAGATTGACTGCAGGATCGCACGTCGCCGCCTTGCCGCATGGCATGAACTCTCCGCCCATGAACAGCAACGCCGCGGCTACCAGCAACATCAGAAGCGTGACCGCAAAGAACAGCGCGGGCGGACGGCTGGCGGGTCCGGTGCGCCCAGACCGAGAGGATCGGGCCGTCCGTCGCGGCGGACCGTCTCCTTCGGACGGCATTGCCCTCTTTCGACGCGGTGGGAGGTCGTCGTGGACGGGCGGCCGTGTCGACGCGGTGACGCTAGCCGGCCGCTTGTTGCCTCGGCGCGGGCGTGTCGTCTCCCGTGCGGGCGGTCGAGGCGAGGCGTCTTGGCGCCGGGGCGCCGGAGGATGCCGGGACTCGCCCTCTCGCCTTGGAGGTCTGTCATCGGACCATGACTGGCTCACGGAACCGTCGCCCGCAACTACCCCGCCACCCCAGGGCCCCGCTGGGCCCTTCGCCGCCCTCCGTGACGAGCAACCAGCTTTGATATTGCGACGCCAGCGCCGTTCAACATGGCTTGTCGAGCCGTACCCATCCCGGCCAGCTGACACCGCGCCGCGAGGATCGTCGCATTTGCAGCCCGTTCGTCACGACTCAAGGAATCAGTCGTAGCGGCACGAACAGAAACTGCACGGGCGGGCAGATTAGCCGTCATAGACAGGGACGGCAATCGAGCCACCCGACGGCGCGGAGGCCGCGCCGTCCCCGCAGCGCTCAGCTGACGCCTACCCGTACTCGATGCCGAAGAAGCGCCGCTGCACCCTGCCACGGACCCGCCGCCGCGTCACGTCGGAAAGCAGCAATCGGTCACCGGCCTCCATGCCCGAACCGGGCCTCGTCATCCTGCGCGTCAAGGGCCCTCGGCCGGTCGAGATCGACGCCGGGGCGAGGGTGGACGCCGCGCACGGTCACCAGATGGAACGGCGGCGGCTCCAGCGTCTCGCGACGCTTCAGGGCGTCGTCCAGTGTCTTGGCGATGAAGGCGCTTACGCTGAGGCCGCAGGTCTCGGCGGCGCGACGCACCTGCTTGGCAAGCTGGTCATCAAGCGAGATCGTGGTTCTCATGATGCACAGCATCATATCTCTTCATCACTGCATAACGTAGTCGCCCCAGGTCGTCAGACGCCGTGATAATCGAGCCTTGGCGAATTCGTGGGGAGCGGGGTGGTTGAGGGTCCCTGAGTAGGGGTCGAGTCGCGCACGATCGACGCCCGGAACCGGCAGCGAGTCCGGCTCGTGCTGATGGCCGACGACGACGAGGCGCCGCTGGAGCCCACTCCTCGATGATGCGCCGATCATTCTCATAGTGTTTCAGGTTGCAGCGTGATTTCTGGTGGCATAGATTGACCGTATGGACGCCGAAGCCGTGACAACCGTGCTGACCATCGTCGGGACGTCCTTCGGTGCCATCCTGGCGGCGCTGATCACGCTGATGGTGGCCTCGATCCGCATCCAGCACCGCGACAGCACCACGACCCGCCAACTCATCACCGACGCCGGCAAAGAGAACCGCGACCTCATCGACAAGGCCAGCAAAGAGAACCGGGACCTGATCGAG
>JAPOPC010000083.1 GCA_026713105.1 Acidimicrobiaceae bacterium | reverse complement strand
GACGGCCGGGCTCGAAACTATGGCAGGGCCAGAGGCGATCTCGGGCCCTGACTCGGAGCTGCTCTGGGCAAGGGCCGGGTCGACCGGCGACACCCACAGCAACGCCGCCACCAAGGCCACCATCAATCGGACACCGGCCCGCCAGCGATGCCGACCCGCGCCGAAGCTCGTCCCAAGCGACATACTGTTCACTATGGAGCCTCAGACAGGCGATTGCTATACACAATCGATAACACAGCGTGGTTATTCGATCACAGTCGATGACGTCACGATTAGCAGTGGGGTGACGGGGGTAGCTGTGCCGTTCCCAGGGGCTGGAGCTGTTGACTGTTCAAGTTGCGTTTGATTGGCCGGCGGCGCTAGATGAGCTCCTATGTCAAGTTTTGGGTGTTGAGGTGGGTCCAGACGCGGTCTGAGATACGTCGTTTGAGGTTGCGGAGGGCTTCTCGCTTGGTCTTGCCGCGGGCGAGGCAGCGTTCGTAGTAGTTGGCTGCTTCGGTGCCGGGTCGGGAGATCTGGGCGATCGCGCCGTCGCGGGCCACAGCACGCAAACGAGAGATCACCGACCGGTCCACGCCGGCCTCCGCGGCCGCCTCGGCCTGGGTGACCTGCCCGGCGAGCATCCTCACCCACAAGTCGTACTTCTGCTCTGCTGTGAGCAGCCTCTTCGGTTTGCGGTCCGGCGAACTCATCAGCCGCGGCCTCCTGAACTGAGACCGCCAACCCTGCCCGATGCTGCTTGAAAAAGCTCAGGACCTGTCGCGCGAAGTCAGACGCAACACAAGCTGGCTTCGATGGGGGCGGTTCCGTTGGCCATCGCGAACGCGGCTTTGGTGGGGAATCTTGTGGGGTCGCCCGGCCTCGGTCCCGATGTCGGCGGCGACGAGGTCGCCGACGCCTTCGATGTCTTTGAGGGTAGTGCCGGTTCGGGAGATCTTGTCGCGGATCTCGCCGGCGAGACCGTCGATGGCGCGTTGGAGTGCGCGCAGGGTCTTGACGCGGCTGCGGGCGATCTGGGCGCGCGCTGTTGTCGCCGCGCAGCATGCGGCTGACGCGCTCGAGGGCGGCTGGGGTGCTGAGCGGGCCGGAGCGGTGGCGGCAGCCGGGCCGGAGCTGTTCGAGGCTGCCATAGGTCAACGTCGGCGTGGAGGCGGTTGATCTGGCGAGCGCGGTCGGCGAGGGGCTCTCGCCGGTAGCGCACCGCACAGCGCAGTTCCTCGGTGTCGCCGTGAGGACGCAGCGGCGGCAGGTCTGCGTCTCGTCGGCCGATGCGCGTTCGATGTCCCGGTGGGCCAGCCGACAGATCACGAACAAGGCACACCGGCCCGTCACACCCAGAGTCAGACCCAGGCCCGAACTGCTGACCCCAACATCATGACCGAGTGTCACTTTGGGGGTTGCCGGGGCTCCCAGCCAGGGGGTTACGGTCCGGTCCTGCGCTCGGCGATGACTCCACAAAATATTGGCCTTGTGCCTGTTGTCAGACCTGTCGCGTCGAGCGTGGGGCCGGCGATCTTCGAGGCCGCCACCGGCGACCTGCGCATGGGACGCAGCCGCCGCACCGCCACTGACCTCCAACGCGCCGCGCTGGCATTGCGCGACAAAGGCTGCGTCGGCTGCGGCATCGCACCCGAACGCTGCCAGCACCACCACATCGACCACTGGCAACACGACGGCCACACCGACAAAATCCACCAACAAGGCTTCACCGTCCAATGGGACCCCGCAACCAGCCGCTACGGGCGCCAACCGCCAGCCCAGCCACCGAACAGCAGCCATGGCCCATCCCCGACCGACGACCCATCCCGAGCACCACCAACCTGAACGCGCGTGACGGGAACGTGGAGCAGAGCCTCGGGCATATGGGGATGCTCCGGGCGGACGCGATCATGTGGGCCGCGGAGGGCGAACGCGGGGAGGCGTCGGTGTTCCATGACCGGATCAGCGAAGTCTGCGGGGCCCTGGCCCCGGCATCGGCGGGAAACAGTCGACGTGGCACCCGCTAGGAGACTGCTGAGCAATTCCCGGATCGCCCCTTTGGTGGCTCTTCGCGCTTTAGCGTGGGGTGAGGGTGTTGAGCAGCGCAAGCTCGGCCCATGTCGGTATGCGCCCATCGGAAATGGTGGGCGCCGCAGCGTCAGGAGATCAGAAGGGGTGATTGTCGAGGCTCGCGGCCAATTCCAGCGCTTCGCCGAACGGGGGCAGGTTCCCCCATACGAAATTGGCGAGGCTCGGGTATGCCTGTTCGAGATGCTCCTGCGCTTCGGAGCCCTGTCTGAACAGGATGCTGTCCGCGTATCCCTTAGCCGGCCTGGGCACGGACTCATCGCCTCTCCCGAACGAGTGTGCCGCTGTCTCCGCGAGGTCGGGAATCCTGCTTCGGGTGCCGTCTGCGTGCTCGGACTGGGCGATCATGGCGAGATCGTAAAGGTCGCGCACTCGCGCTGTGAGACCTCGGAAGTGGCCCTTGGCGGCTCGGCGGTGCAGGGCATCGAGCTTGTTGGCCGCGGTGTACGCGGGTTTTGTGCAGAGAAGCTCGAATCCGCCGAGTTCCTCGTACTTTGCTAGTTGCGCTTCGGTTGCGAACCGTCCCATCAACGACATGATGGGACGAGCTTCCAGCAAGTCGCTGGCAATCTCCTCCGAGGCGATCTCAACTTTCAAAAACGCTTCTTCTCGGCCTACAGGCAGCCACATCTTCCTGTAGGCCTTCTTGCGGTCGTCGTCCTGCCTGACGGCCAATTCAGTCTGGCCGAGTGGTTCCTTCACCCAGCCCGAGATTTGCGACCTGGCTTTCCGTAAGGTTTCCTTCGCGACGCCGCCTGTAAGGTCAACTGCGAGGAGGTCGAGGTCTTCGGAGTAGCGCTCAGTGATGTCCCATGCTGAGACTAAGGATGTGCCCCCTGTGAACAAGCAGATCGCGCTTGGTTCTCGCTGGCCTTTGAATTCCCTGAATACCTGCATTCCGTGGGGAGAACCGGACTCGGAGAGATTGTGGAGGCATGCGGTAAGCCAGTAGTCCTGAAGGATTGAATCAGGTTCAAGTCTGAGGGAAGCCGCAGCCGTGCTGAGCAACTGAGTGAACTCGTCTGGGTGGCCGGCCAACCCACGAGTCCCCTGTGAAATTCCTACAAGCGACTCGTCGATCCGTATGGGATGGCTAAGCGGGGCTGTTACGTCCGCAATGCTGCTGGTGCTCTTCTGCCTACCGCCTCTGTGTAGAACCTTGCAGTTTTTGGCAGGGTTCTGGCACGGTTTGCCGTTAACCGTGTCTGTGGAACCACATATCTGGGACATCAAACTGCCGCCATCTCGCCTACCGCCGACGAGACTTCTTGAACCAGATGCAGTGATTCCACGGACACATCATCCTCAGTCTCAGCAGCCCATCTCAGTTTTTCAGAGCGTATGCGTGCCTGCCATGGAAGGCGTCTCATGGAGATGCCGTTGCGGAATCTCTCAAGGCACTCATGCCAAGGCTCCTCCGTCATCCAGCACGCGCCAACTGCTTCCAAAATCGTGACCTCAGTCCAGTTCAACTCGGATCGCCGTTGGTTCTTTCTTGATTTGTAGACCACGGTCGGATGAGGTGATTTGGGCGGTGTGCCTAGCACGCTAATCAAGACCTTGCAGGGGCGTTGTGTCGTCCATCGGAGCTTGTTGAGCGCTGTCCAATCAGCGAAGCCGGCACCAGCGCCAGCCAGCAGCAACCCTCCGATCCCGTAGTTGGGGGGCAGCGGGAAGCACTCGTGGCCTTCCGGCCAGCCGCGCCAGTAGAGGCCCTTGGCGATTCGCTGCACGCCGCTCGACTTGTCGTCGTGGAGGCGGGAGAGGACGGGGTGGACGATCTGGCGGCTGCCGGGCACGTTCTTGCTCCAGAACCATGTGCCCGGCTCAAGGCCGGTGATCCAGTCTCTCGCCTCGGCGTTTTCAGACTTGGCCATGTGATCACCATACCGCCAATGCAAGAACGCGCTCCCCCGTCATCGTGGATGGTGGCTGATGTTGTATACCCCTGCAATGGCGACCGAGGTTGCTGTACGGTCGAGAAAGGCCACAAACCGCTAAGCGGGGAAAATAGGTGCCAGAATGGTGGGCGCCGCAGCGTCAGGAGCGGGCGTTTAGCGGGTATTCCACGACACCGCGGCCTCGGCCGACTCGGCGGGGGGGCCGTTCTTGTCGGCGGCGCGGATCTTGACCTTGTATTCCGCACGCTTCGTCAGGCCCGTGATGCGGTAGGACGACATGGCCGCCCCGTCGAACGGCGCCATGACGGTCCAATCGCCCCAGTCGCCGCCAGCCGGCTTCAGCCGGTACTGGTATGCGGTGATCGTGGTGTCGTGCGAGCGCTGCCAGCGCAGGTCGGCCCAGGCCTCCTCCTCGTATCTCGCACGGCAGTCGGGATTCCCCCTGCAGCCGGGCCCGAAGATGGTCCGCCAGCCCGAACGGCCGGTGGCCGACAGGCCGGTCGGCTGGGGGGCCGCGATGTTGTCGACCGAGCCGTTCACCTCGTACCCGCTCTGTGCGGCGGCCAGCCCGGCATAGCTCGTTACCGCGTCCTTGCTGTTGTGGAGGTTGCGAATGGATACGCCGTTCGGCACGGTGAGGGGATCCTGCGGGACGCTGACCGAGACGCTCAAGCCGCCGGCCGTTGCATCGTCGGACTGCACGGCGTAGCGGAACGTCGACGTGTCGCCGCGGTGGGTGGCCATCAGCGCCGTGCGCGTGTTGTTGCCGACGGTGAGTTTCAATGTCGGATAGGGATGGTTCAGCCCGCGCACGATCTCGCTCCACTTGACCGCGACGTCGATGTGCTCACCGGCGCCGTAGGTGGTCCCCTTGGCGGGTGTGGAGGCGATGCTGACTTTCTCGATCATCGGCGTCGTGCTGCCGCCGGTGACCGGGGTCTGGGGGATTGCGCCGTCGACCTTGTGCGAGGCCTGGTCGCCCAGTCCCGAGTGGTCGGTCACGGCGTCCAGCCCGGTAGAGCCCTGGATGGCGGACGCGCCGCCCAGCAGGACGATCGGGTTCTCGGGGATGCTGACGCCGTCGGCGTCTGCGTCGCGCTGCCCGATGGTGTACTCGAACACGAGGTCGGCGGTGCCGGTGCCGGCCGTGTAGCCGGCCGCAACAAGGATGCCCCCGATGTCGAGCCGGAGGAAGGGCACGTCCGTCCCCGCGACGGCGCCCGTCGTCACCGTCACCTTCTCGTCGAAGGTGACAGTGGCCTGGATCTTCTCGTGGGTGACGTCTTTGAGCGCCGTCGTCACGGTGGTCTCCGTCTGCCCGGTTCCGCAGGGCGGCGACGTCACGGTCTTGAAGACCTTTTGAGTGCCCCTGACAGTGAGGGTTGCCTCACCTGCGCAGTAGGTGACCGTGCGCGGGGTGGCCTTCGAGCGGTAGGTGCCGCCGGCCTCGGGCGTGGACGTGATGGCGATGCCCGTCACCGTGGGCGGCGCCGGCGGCTCCGGCTCGGTCGTCTGCGCAGCGACGCTCACCGCCGGCGCCGCGGCGCCGTCGACCTTGTGGCTGGGCAGGGTGGCCACGGCCGGGTGCTTCAGCTTGGCGGCGTTGCCGGAGGCGTCGGCGATGCTGCCGCGGTTGAGCCGCAGCGCGTTCTTCTTGATCTTGATGCCGTCGTTGTCGCGGTCGGCGGCCCTCACCGTGTAGGCGAACACCAGGGTCGCGCCCGACGACGCCTGCGGGTCGTAGCCCGCCCAACGCCGATGCTTGCCGACGACGACGCCGAGGCGCGGCGTGCCGCTGACTGTCACCGGCTCGCTGAAGGTCAGGCTGACGGCGATCTGCTCGCCGGAACCGTAGACCCCGCCGCTGCGGGGGCTGTTGAGGATGGGACCGCCGGTGACCGACGGCGCCTCGTCCACGATGACCGGCGGCGTTGTCGGCTCGGGCTGCTGCTGGGGCTCGGGCTGTGTCGGCTCGGGCTGTGTCGGCTCGGGATCGGGCTGCTGCTGCTGGGGCTGCTGCGCAGAGCCGTCCACCTGGTGGCCGGCCTGAGACGGCAGGGACCGGTGCTCGAGGCTGGCGGGGTTGCCGCCGGCATCGGCGATGGCCGCGCCGTTCAGCCTCAGGGAGTTCTTCTTGATCCTGATACCGTCGTCGTCGCGGTCGGCGGGCCTCACCTCGTACGCGAAGTGCAGCACGGCGCCGCCCGACGCCCGCCGGTCGTACTTCGCCCAGCGCCGCTGCTCGCCGACGATGACGCCGAGGCGCGGCTGGCCGCTCACGCTCACCGCCTCGTCGAAGGTCAGAGCCACTACGACCCGCTCGCCCGCACCGTAGGCGTCGCCGACGGCCGGGCTCGAGGCCATGGCGGGGCCAGAGGCGATCCCCGGCCCGGTCTCGCTGCCGCTCTGGGCAAGGGCCGGGCCGGCAGGCGGCACCGCCAAGAGCGCGAACGCCAGCACCGCCCCGAGCGAGGCCCGCCAAGCCGCCCGACCCGGGAGACGACCGCGCCGCCTCGGGCTCGGCGTTGCAGCCCGAGATCTCAGCCCAGACATTCCAATCAATGACATTTCTCGATTGTGGCAGACCTAGACGGGCATTTTCGATATTGATATCGATGACATCAGGTAAATGACTGATCACATTCGATGACTCAGCGCCTCCGACGCGAGCAACCCCGCACCTCCGCGGCCGCGGAGGTGCGGGGCTGGCGCAACAAACCAATGACACAGCGCGACCGGTCGAAAATCGAACCGTCCCCAACCGGGGGGGGGATGCCGGCGCTCCATTACTCTTTCGTCGCAACAGCACCAATGTCGGTCACATCTGTTGACGGATCCAAGGGAAGGGCGAAATGGGACGCGAGAGCGAGCTGGAGCGGGAGAACGAGACTCTGCGTGATCGGCTCTCCAAGCTGAGCGAGGCCAGCCTGCGAGTCACCGAGGACCTCGACCTCGACGTGGTGTTGCAGGGCATCGTCGACGGGGCCTGCCTGCTGACCGGGGCGAGGCAGGGGGGGCTCACCACACTCGACGACTCCGGGCAGCTCCAAGACTTCATCACCTCGGGAGTGACCGCCGAGGAACGTCAACAGCTCATCGACTGGCCCGACGGGCTGGCGTTCTACACCCACCTGAGCGCTATCTCCGAGCCGCTGCGGGTGGGCGATCTGCAAAGCTATGCAACCTCGGTAGGCATCGAGCAGACCATCCCTGGGCCGGCGAGGCATCCGAGGACGTTTCTGGGCACCCCGATCTGGCTCCGCGGCCGACAGATCGGCCACTTCTATTTGGGCGAAAAAGAGGACGGCACCGAGTTCAGCCAAGCCGACGAGGAGACCCTGGTGATGTTCGCCTCGCATGCGGCTGTGGGCATCAACAACGCCCGCCGGGCCCAAGACGAGCACCGGGTGCGGTCCGACCTCGAGGCGCTGATCAACACCTCTCCGGTGGGCGTCGTGGTGTTCGACACCCAAGCGGGGGCGCTGGTCTCGCACAACCGGGAGGCCGACAGGATCATCGGCGCGGTGAGCGACACCGGCCGGCCGTTCGAGGAACGGCTCGGCGAGCTGGTGTTCCGGCGGGTCAACGGGCAAGAGCTGTCGCTGGGCGAAGCGCTCCAAGGGGGCGAAACGGTGCGGGCCGAGGAAATCGTCATTGCGGCCCCCGACGGCCGGTCGATCACCACGCTGGTCAACACCGCTATGAACCGCTCGCTCGAGGGGGAGGCCGCGTCGCTGGTGGCCACCGTTCAGGACATGACGCCGCTGGAAGACCAGGAAAGGCTGCGGGCCGAGTTCCTGGCGATGGTGAGCCACGAACTGCGCCGGCCGCTGGCCGCCATCAAGGGCTCCGCCGCCGCCTCGCTGAGCATTTCGTCGCGGCTTGACGCCACCGAGATGCATCAGTTCTTCAGGATCATCGAGGGCGAGGCCGACCAGATGTTCGAGATGATCAACGACCTGCTCGACGTGGCCCGAATCGAGGCGGGCGTGCTGATGCTCTCTGTGGAGCCCACCGAGGTGGCGATGTTGATCGACCGGGCCCGCAGCACCATGTTGAACGGAGAAGGCAAACACGACATCGACATCGACGCAGCAACCGACCTGCCCAGAGCGTTGGTGGACCGCCGGCGCATCGTCCAGGTGCTGGGCAATCTCCTCAGCAACGCGGCAAGCTATTCGCCGAATTCGTCGCCGATCCGCGTGGCGGCGACCCACGAGGGCGAGCACATAGCGATCTCGGTTTGCGACGAGGGGGTGGGAGTGGCAGCCGAGCGGCTGCCCGATCTGTTCCGTAAATTCCCCCGCCTCGACGCCGACGAGAGCAGCGGCATGGGCATGGGCCAGGGCCTCGGACTGGCCATCTGCAAAGACCTCGTCGAGGCCCACGGCGGCCGGATCTGGGCCCAGAGCGACGGTCCCGGCCGGGGCACCCGGTTCACGTTCACCATCCCGGTGGCCGAGGAAGCCTCCACCGCTCCCGCCCAGGTGCCCACTCCATTCGATCAGCCCGGACATGGGGAAACCCAGCGTGCGCGAATCCTGGCGATAGACGACGACCCGCTGGCGCTCAGATTCGCGCGCGACGCGCTCTCGGATGCTGGCTACACCGTCATCGTCGCCGACGCCCCCGTAGACGCGCTGCGGCTCATGCGCACGGAGATGCCCCACCTCGTGCTGCTCGACTTGATGCTGCCCCAAGCCGACGGGGTGGAGCTCATGGGAGACCTCAAGGCCATCGCCGACATCCCGGTGATCTTCCTGTCCGGGTACAACCGGGACACGATGATCGACAAAGCCTTCGACATGGGCGCCGACGACTACATCGTCAAACCCTTCTCGCCGGCTGAATTGACAGCGAGGGTCCGAACGGCGATCCGCCGGCGGCTGGCGGCTCCGACCTACCCGCGCGAACCCTATGTACAGGGCGACCTGAGAATCGATTACGCCGAGCGCCAAGTGTCGCTCGCCGGCCGCCCGCTAGAGCTCACCGCCACCGAGCGCGACCTGCTCATCGTGCTGGCGGCCAACGCCGGGCAGGTGCTCACACACCAGCAGATCCTCACCGCGGTGTGGGGCCACTACCACCGGGGGGGCGCGCAGACGATCAGAACGACCCTGATGAGGCTGCGGCGCAAGCTGGACGAGGACGCGGCCGATCCGAAGTACATCTTCAGCGAGCCCCGCAAGGGCTACCGCATGGCCAAGCCGGAACCGGCGCCAGGGCCGGGACCGGCGTAGTCTCCGGTATCGCCCGACCCTCAAGCAACACTGCACCTTCAAGCTGAGAACGAGGCTCAGGGGGCTGCGGGGATTTTGGTTGTGACCTCGGCTGAGGGTTCTGACCATCCGTCTCTGCGTGTTCTGCTGTCGAGCGCCTTTTCGTTGGGTTCATCCATAGCCCGAGGCCGGCGCTTGCCCTCAAAACAGCGGGTCTGGGCGCAGCACAGCGGATGTGACTTGGGCTGTTATGCGGGGGATTGGGCCTCGGTTTGTTGGGACCAGTTTCCGGGGGTTGCGCCTTCGCGGATTGCTCGCACTCTGATCTGGTATCTCTGGTTCGGCTGCAGGGCGTTGTTGAGTATCCGGTAGCGGGTGTTGTGCTGGCCGGTGAGGGTGACTTGGCGGTCGGTGCTGTAGGCGCCGTTTTTGGGCTTCCATTGCAGCACGTAGCCCTCGGCGTCGGTCTGCTGGCGCCATTGCAGGTAGATGCCGTCGGTCCTCATGCCCCGCAGCCACTTCTTCGCCTCCTTGAGCCCCTGCACCCGGCCCAGCTTGAACGCCGCGGCGGTGGCTGTGCCCGTGGTCGTGGCCCGGGCTTCGCCGACGGGGGTGTACCCCCGGGCCGGCACCTCATAGAAGTGGTCGACTTTGTACACCTTGTTCGGGGTCAGGCCGGTGATGGTGTAGCTGTGCCGTTCCCAGGGGCTCGGGCTGTTCGAGTTGGGGTAGCCCCTCGGGTTCCAGCCGACCGGGTTGTCGTCGGCCGGATCGATCAGCCCGCCGGGGCCGATCCGCCCCGACTCCACCCAGCCCTCATTGGCCACCCACCATCTCACGTGGCTGTACACCAGCCCCCGCGGCCTGGTCCACGACACCGTTAAATCACCGTTGCCGTCGGCCTGCTTGCTGCCGCTGTCGAAGCGCTTCCTCTCGTAGCTTTCGATGTAGCGGCTCTTGTACTCGCCGGGCCGGTAGCGCACCTCCACCTGGTAGGCCGTGCCCGCAGCCAAACCGGTGATCGTGTAGGCGGTCGCCAGCCCGGGGTCGATCATCTGCGACTGCCACGACCCGCCCGCCGTGCGCCACCTCACCTCATAGTCGACCGCGGCGCCGACGTTGTCCCAGTCCACCGCCAACTGCCCGTCGCCGGGCGTGACCGCGATGTCGTCGATCCGCTCGCGGACACGGATGACCGGCGACAGCGCATACACCGCCAACTCCTCGCCCGCCGGGCGCACCGGGCCGTCCAGCCTCGACTTAGCGGTGTCCGCGGTCACCACGCTCGCAGCGCCCACATGCGCGCTGGGGTGCCGGAACCCGAACTCGGCAGTGCCGGTGAAGATCCCGCCGTTGTAAGGCCTGGCGTTCTCATCGAGCGGCTGGCGGGTCTGCCACGCACCGGAGTAGAAAGCCGGCTGGAACCGCGAGTAGGTGACGTTCTCGCCGTTCATCCACAAGATGTCCGGGCCCCCGACCGCATAGCTCACCCCCGTGTTGTACTCAGCATCGATGTCCGCGGTGGACACCACCGCGCGGAACCCGTCCTTGAACGGCGCCAACAGCGGATTGTTGGCCGCCACATCCTGCACATGACGGTTGTAATAGCGGATGTCGCCCACCTCAGCAGACGTCGGCACAGAAGTCGCGAACAACAACCGGAACTCACCAGAAGCCCCAACCCCGCCCAAAGCCCGCGCCAGCGCCGAGTCCGACGCGATCCACACCGGCT
>JAPOPC010000079.1 GCA_026713105.1 Acidimicrobiaceae bacterium | reverse complement strand
TCTACAACTACAAATTCCGCTCAGAACCCGACCGGCGCCGACGGCTCCAAGCCTGGGTGCACACCTACAATCTCCACCGGCACCACACCGCCATCGCAGGCACACCCGCCAGCCGCGTCAACAACCTCTGTGGGCATTACAGCTAGTACTCACGCAGCGTTTGTGACTTCCACATTCAGTCGGCAGCCGACGGCGCCGAGTGCGGCATCAAGTTGCGTCAAGCGTGAGTGATGGTTGATGTCCAGCACGCGGTCCACCTGTGGCATGTGCCAGTCCAAGCGGCGCGCCAGTTCGGCTTTGCCGATTGCCTGGGACTGCATGCGCTGATGCAGCAGCACCTTGATGGCTGTGAGCGTCGGCAAGGCCACCAGGATCTGCCCGTGCGATGGCGTCGGGATGGCTTCTCGGTTGCTGATGCGTGCTGCAATCGCCTCTTCGAGGGCGTCGACAGCGCGGGCAACTGCTTCGGCTCGATCATCGCCGAATGTGGTGAGTTCCGGAAAATCGGGCGACGTCACGAGGACTGTGCCGTCGTCTTCGCTCAACTCGATCGGATATTCGAGCATCAGTTCAACCCCAGGTCCTTCTTGATCTTCGCGACGAGCCCACGCCCCAGTTCCTTACGGCCGCCGTGCATCGGCAGCTGACTGTCCGGTTCCCACGGCGCACAGTGAGATTTACCCGTCGGCCCGGACCCATCCGATCATTTCGGCGTCCGAGCTCAGCGACACGAAGTGCACCAGCGGCCAGTGCTGCACGTGATTGGGAGCGAATCTCAGCCGCTCGATCCAGTCCTCGGCGTACTCCCGCAGCGCTGCGACGAACTCCTCGGCGGCTTCGTCTAAGTCGGCGCCGTCGGCGGCGATGGGGGTGCCCGGCAGGAACACCGACCACCCGCCACCTTCGGCGACAGCCACGGGTCGGCGCCGCCCCGGTGAGTCGGCCAAGAACTCAACCGGCCGCGCCACGTCCATCACCACAATGTTATGGCCATGGCGCCGGAACAGCCTGCCAGAGTCGATTCTGGTGCAGACGAACGTGGGTGCACACAGCCGTGCTGTCTGGAATACTGCCGGACCGTATGTGCTGTTCCCTGCGTGGCCACCCATCTATCAAGATTGTTGGATATTCGCCACGGGAGAGATCGGTGTGACGGGGCCGTTCGATAATCGCCTGCTGGTCGGTACACCAAACTGGGTGAGGCGTCGGGGGTTTGAAGGCCGGCACCGATGGCGATGACGGACCGCCCGCCGCCACGTCGGCCGGACACACCGCCGCCGACCCGGGGGGAGGTGGGTTCACAGCGGCCCCGTAGGCCTGCGGCGGCCGGCGCTGCGACCGGACCGCCGAAGACAAGCTTCGCTGCCGCAGCGGTGGTGCTCGCGTTCACGCTGTGCAGCTATTGGCTTGGCGCACGGGCCGAGATCGGCATGGCCAACACCGGTCGCGAAGTCGATTTCAACACGCTCGGCTACCTCGCCGGCTGCTTTGTCAGTATCTGGATGCTGTACCTGTTCCTACGCGCCGACGGGCAAGCCCGTTCCACGCTGCGCTACAACGACTGGCCCGGCATCGGCGCTCGGGTACTCATGGGCTGGATGACGTTGTGCAGCTGGGTGGGGGGCGCGCTGCACCTGTGGTTCTGGGCGCAGGATCTGACGAGGCCGTGAACGGCGCAAATCGCCGTCGCCGTCGCCTCCTTGTCGCGGGCTTGGCGGCCGTGCTCACCGCTCTGGCGACACCGATGCTTGACACCACCGTGGTCGCAGCGCAAGCAGCAGGCGAGCTTGGTGCGAGCGGCTACACGCCGTGCGATACAGGGCAACAGGACATCGACTTGCTGGTCATGATGGACGCATCGGGTTCGCTCAATGCACCTGCGTCTGGCATAGATCGCGACGGGCGCCTGCGCCGCAGTGCGCTGCAGATGTTCCGCGAAGAACTCACGAGCCTGCTGCAGCGCCTGCCACCGGCTGATGCGGGCAGCGTCCGCATAGCGCTATGGCGCTTCGAGAGCGATGTGACGCGCATCGCGGCCTTCGAGCGCGCTACGGCCAGCCATCCATCCAACGCACAGATAGAAGCGTCACTGGGTAAGCCGCTTGGGAACGGCAGGTACAGCTACCGCACTAACCACACCGACTATCTCAAGGCGTTGCGCGCCGCGGAGCGGGCTTTCCTGGAAGAGGGCACGCCCGGCGCGTGCCGCGTGCTGCTGTTCTTCAGCGACGGTTTGTATGACCCGATCGGCACACCCACTCTTCAGCAGGCCGACGACCTGCGGGAGGTGGTGTGCCGCGATCTGAAACTGAGTTACGAGCGCGCAGGCATCAATACGTTCTCCATCTTGCTCGGTCAGGCCTTCCGAGGCGTCGCCGGTGAGTCCGAGCCGGGCGACGCCGACGACGTCGATGCAGAGATGGCCGAGGCGTCCAAGCAGATACTGCGTGCGCTCACCGGTCACGCAGACTCGCCACTGGTGCGCGGTTTGCCGTACTCGCGCCGATTCGATTGCGAACGCTGGAGCGATACGCAGCCCGATGATCGCGATGGTTCGATCATCGCAGTCGACGACCTCGATTCCCTGGCCATCCAACTGCTCGAAGTCGCCGAGACGGCGGCTCGCCAGCTCGTGGAGTGGAGAGATTGCGGCATCGCGCCTGGCAGTGGCGGACGCTCGGGTCCCCTGCCGGCGGGCAGGTATATCGAGACCATCGTGGCGTACCCACGTGGGTCGCTCATTGAGGCGTACGAGATCGTCACGGCTGACGGGCAGGTGATCCGCGGACCGGGCGACCTCGACCGGCCGCTGTATCTCGAAAGCGACGTGCTGCGCGGACTCGAGGCGGGTTGGACCCTCGAATTCGTCACCGACGGCGGCAGCGGCGGCATCGAGGTCGCGTGCTACGCCAGGCGGGCCGCGTCTCCCTCGGCCGATGTCGAGGGCACCGTCACCGGCAGCGATGAGCAGCCGCTGCCCGACGTGGTCCGCAGTGCAGGCGGCACAGACTCGCCACCGCTCGACGGCGTGCGCATCGTCGTCGCCGAGGCCGATGCGCCGCCGGGTCTCTGCGAGCAAGGGCCGGAGGTGTGGCCCGATGAGCGTGTGCGCGACTGGTACTGCCGCAGTGACGGCACCGTCGTGTTCGAACTGAACCCGCTCGAGTGCCAGCAGTCATACGACCTCGACAGACCGCTGGTGTACCGGTTCGAGCCGGCCTATGCCGAGGGTCTGTTCGGCCCTGGGGAAGTGTCCCAGCAGGTCCGCATCGAGGTGGCTGGATCGACCCGCCGTCTCTATGACTGCCTGGGTGCGCCGCTGCTGAGCTGTGCTGGAAATGTCCACGCGCCGACAGCGACAGGGGCCGGCTCGACCGAAGCGCAAGGCGACAGCGAGGCTGGAGCCGCGTTGCCGGCGTTGGTGATCGAACCCGACAGCCACGAACTGCCGCGTACGCCGCTGTCGGGCGTCACTGCGTGTCGGCTGTACCCGCCCGAAGACGGTGTGGTCCACCTGCGGGCGCAGTGGCGGCCCGACGCTGGCGCCGAGGACCTGCCGGGCGAGCTGGACTGGCGCTTCGACGGCGACTACTACGCGAGCGAGTTCGAGGGCGTTGTGGACGAGTCAGGGAGAGAGTTGCGGCTCGGTCCCGGCAGCGCCCCCGAGGGCGTCGTGCTTCGCTTCGTCACCACGGACGAACTCGCGAACGCCGATTGGCAGATAGCCGGCGTGATCGAGTTGGTGCCCGTCTGGCAGACCGGCATCTCTGACCCTGCGATCAACGCAGCCGCTGATGAGCAGATGGCAGCCCAGCGCACGGCGGTGCGGGCTGATGCGTCCTACGTGGCACGCAGCGACTCGGGACTCGCACGCTGGCTCCTCCTGCTCGGGCTCCTCGCCACGTTGCTGCTCAGCTATGTGCTGTTCTGCCTGGCGCTGGCATCGACGTTCGGCTTGGCAGACCCCCGACGGTTCTGGTGGCGGCATGCGGTGCTCGGAGTGGAGCGTCGCACGGCGTCGAGCTACTCGTTCGTGAACGGTGCGGTGCCATCGCTGGCCGCAGCGCAGGCCGAGGCGGTCCACGGTGAACGCGTCGGCAGTAGCCGAAGGCCGCGATTCACGACATGGCGCGGCCCTGCGTCACAGCAGGGGCATGATCGCATCGGCGTCGTCTTGCGGCGCTCGCCCAGATTCTGGCTGTTCGGCTTGCTGCGTGGTCCGTGGAGCGAGGTGCGGTCTGACGGCCGTGCCGTGGCCGCGCATCCCAAGGGTCGCAAGCGGTCCCCCCGCCCGAACTGGGCTGCATCGCGGGCAGAGTTCGAGCGCCTGATCGTGGTGGGCGCACCGAGTCACGACGGCAGCGGTGCCATGTCGGCACCGGTCTGGGTTGCGCACCCCAAGGCCGGACGGTCCTCGTCGCTGGAGCAACTCGATGAACGCGCGCTTGCAGAACTGCTGAATGAGGCCGCGAGCGAGTCAGGCCTGCACGTCGATCCTGCCTTCGGCAGCCAGGTCGCGACAGATGACGGAATCCCACATGTTTCCGACAGCGGCAACGGGGACGGTTCAGCCGCCCCGCAGACGGGCGATGCCCCGCCTGCCGACCGGCAGTCACCGCAGGCCGACGGCCCCGAGGAGCGGGGAAGCGCACGGCCACCGCAGGCGGGGCCTGGCGGTCCTGACCGGCCGCCCCCCAGGCGGCGCAATTCTCGATGACTTCAGCCGGCGGTGAGAGCCCCGACACCGCCGTTCGATGGCGTCGGTCGCAACGAGGAAGGACCACATGTACAGCAAATTCCTGTTCGTAGGACTCGGAGGGTCGGGCGGCAAGACGCTGCGCTTCCTAAAGCGGGAGATCGTGCGTTGGATGAGCGGCCATGACGCGGGCGACCGCATCCCCGACGCATGGCAGTTCCTGCACATCGATACACCCACGATTCCCGACGGCCAGGAGATCAACGACATCGCGCCCCCACTCGACGACGACGAGTACATGGGGCTGATCAACGCCGGACTGGGCTTCAAGGCGTTACAGAACATGCTCGACGGCGATCAGCACTTGCGCGATGAGTTGCGTTCGTGGCGGGTGGAACCGGCGGGCCTCGGCGTGTCGGTGGATCAGGGCGCAGGCCAGTTCCGCGCGGTCGGGCAGACGGTGGCGATGGCCTACTCGAACCAGATCCGCGAGAAGCTCGAAGAACGCGTCCGGCGCATGGTGGGACCAACAGCCCACAGCGAACTGGGCGAGCTGTACGACGCTGTCGAGGCAACGCCCAACGGCCACGCCGGGCCGGACTCGAAGATGTACATCATCGTCGTCAGCTCGCTCGCCGGCGGCACCGGAGCGGGGCTGCTGAACCTCGTCTGCGACCTGCTGCGAGCAATGGAGACCCCGGCAGGCGACAGCATCTTCGGGCTGCTCTACACGCCCGAGGTCTTCCAGTCGCTTGGCAGGAGTGTGACCGGCGGTGTGTACCCGAACAGTCTCGCTGCCATCTGCGAACTGCTGAACGGCCAGTGGTGGCAGGGCAGCGACGTCAGCGCGCCGTCCATCGCCGCGCCGAAACAGAACGCCGTGCTCAGTCGTGCAGGCCTGCCCAAGCCCCAGGAACGCAGCGGGCCGACCTACCCGTTCCTGGTCGGGCGCGTGGCCGAGGGCGGCGTCGACCACGGCACCCCTGACCGGCTGTTCGAGATGACGGGCCGCTCACTGCTGTCGTGGGTGACCGACTTGGTGGTTCAGTCGCGATTCGTGGCGTACACGTCGGGGAACTGGGCGTCGTCGGCTCTGGCCCACGAGCAGGGCCCGATCCTGGTGAACGCCGGTGAGACGCACGAGCAGGGCATGCCGTGCCTGTCCGCGCTCGGCTTCTCCCGACTGTCCGTGGGCGCGGAGCACTTCGAGCGCTACGCGCAGGAGCGTCTTGTCAAAGACGCGCTGACTCATCTCACGCGCTACCACACCGGCTCCGATGAGGCGGTGGCGGTGGCCAAGGACCTTGAGACCGAAGATCCCGACGCGATCCTGCGCAGGATTGCCGAAGACCATCGACGTGCGTTCCTGCACGAGACCCGGCTCACCGAGGTGGGACCGGACGACAATGAGATCGTCGACGACCTCCGTCCCGCGAATGATGGCGAGCTCGTCAGCGAGTTCCAACGACGTGTGCGGCACAACGCCGGTATCGACCACTACGACAAGCTGGACGTGGAGGAATGGAGGAGGCACATCACCGACGCCATAGCCGAGGCTCGCAGGGACTACGAAGGCGAGTATCGCCGGGGCCTGGAACTGTCGACCGACGGGTGGGTGACCGATGTGCAGGGCCGCATCATCGCGGCTGTCGAGCGGCGAATCGGCATGCACGGTCTGCTGGTCACGGCCGAGCTGTGCGCGCAGGCAGGCCGGTACCTCACCGACGAAGTGGCAGTTGATCTCACCGAGAACGATGTCGATCAGCACGAGCGCTGGGCGGCTCAAGCGGTGGACATGGTCAACGAGGCCCTCGAGACCGCCGGCCGCGCCGTGCCAAGCGACGACGCTCGGCTTGAAGATGCAATCTCGGGAGGCGTGAACGCCGCCGCCTACGCCGGTGATGCCTTGCTCTGCGGTCAAGCGGCGACGCTGGCCAAGCAAGTCGCCGGCAAGATCCTCGAACCGCTCGCTCGGGCACTGCGCGACGCACACGGCGTGGCGGAAGGCGATGCGCAGCGGGCGGTCAGCTGGGTCAACTGGGACGATGAGTCGCCTCCCACCCATGTTCGCCCACCTGCGGGGGATTTTTCGCTCATCGATCCCGACGAATACCCCCGCCACTTTTCCGATCTGCTCGGCAAGGATGTCGGCGACGCGTCTCGCCCGCAGGAACAGCGCGAGCAGGTCAGGCGCAGCATCATCTCGGGCTCATTCCTGGAGAGCACAGCAACCGCCGCGAACGCGGCAGTCCCGTCCTGCGTGACCGTCGAGAAGGACTGGTGCCCCGAACACGGGGCCCAGGGTGCTGATGCGCCCGCCGAGCTCAGGGTCTCGTTGTCGACGCACCTCGAAGAGCTCACCGACCGCGCGCACGCGTGGCTCCGACGTCCAGGCTCGGCATGGGGCAACTTCCTAGGACGGTCGATCCGAGACTTCGTCGGCAACACCGATGCACACGATGCACGAGCAATCAGCGAGACGGAGGCGCGCAAGAACCGTTCCCGGTTCACCAATCAGCTCAACGCAGCACTGAGAGCGGCTGCCCCGCTCATCAACATCGACGACAGCCTGCTCGGGCTCGTGCATCCCAATTCAACCCGGAGCGGGCCACGCCTGCAGCTCAGCTCGATGCCGCTGGCGGCCCACCCAATCGAGGAGGAACTTCGATCAGTGTTGTCGCGGGCCGGCATCAATGACGACGAGATCGGTCGGGCACTCACCAGCGATTCATCGGTGGATCACATCGACATCACGAGCGCTCTGGGGGCGCCCATATCGATCCTGGCGGTCGAGTCGCTGCTTCGCCCGATCTCGCAGCGCTGGTTCCAGCTCAACTCCGCGGGGCAGCGCGGCGCGTTCTGGGCCCGCAGGCGAGCTCAGCCGCTCGAATCGTTCGTTCCGGCACCGCAAGCGCTGATTCGCTGCATGGTGCGCGGTTGGTTCACCGGCCGCTTGCTGGGACTGGTCCGGTCCGTGAACGACCACTGGGAGATCTGGATCCCGCAGGATGCGCGATACATGCGCTTCTCGCAGGAATGGCTGTCGACGCCGCGCGCCAGCGGCGATCAAGACGCGCTTCCTCTGGTGCTCGAGTCTCTGGCGCTTGCGTACGTCGAAGTCAGTCGGAACGGCACGCTGCAACCGCTGTTGCCCTACACCGAACTGCGGGAGCTGGGGCGCTCCAAGCCCGAAGGCGGACTGCTCGGCTACGAGTCGCTCGCGCCGGCGCTCAACCAGTGGGTGGCTGACGGCCTGATCGATCCCGGGGCGGGCGATGCGGCGGTACTGAACAGAGTGGCCGCTGTCGGTGGCACGTCGGAGCCCGCAGAACGCTTGTCGCAGCTCGCGGCGGCCTGCCGGGAGGTCATCGCAAGCTACGAGAAGCTCTTTTCCGAATTGCAGGCACTCTGGCGGTCCCAGCCAGCCCTGCTATCCACTGCGCCGCACTGGACCGGTCTCTGGGAGCGCCATATGAGCCCGGCCCTCAACGACATTGCTCAAGCCGCGGAGCGGCAGGCACAGCAGATCGCCGACGGCACCGGACCGCTGATGTGAGCAGCGAGAACGCGGCGGCTGCGCCAGGCATGGAAGACACTGATGTCCCCGGCACACTCGCGCTGCGCGCGGCAGGCGGCGGGCACCGTATCGCCGTGGTGCTCCACCACGCCGACGACGCAGCCGTCGCGCGTGCACTCGACGTGTGGGCGGAACTCTCAGCGGCATCCCAGTTGTCGCCGTTCATGTGCGTTGAGCATCGCCCTTTCTCCGAAGACGACCCGGCGCCACTGGACCTGGGCCGTTCGAGCCGTCTGCTGAACGGCGGTGCGTGGGTGCCGGTCGGGCTGATGTACACGCTGCACGGCCTTGGCGAACTGAGCCGGGTCGACATTGTGACGGCGTGCACTGCGTCGCTCGGCCAAGCTCAGCAGGCCGAGCTGGCGCAGGCGGACGTCATGCTGCGCAACGACCTGCGAAGGGTCATGCCTGAGGCCACGCCCGTCTCGTCTCACCGGGTGTGGATTCCCCGCTACGGAGACGCCGTCATGGTGCCCGACGAGGCATTTGTCAGCTCCGAGGCAAACAGTGCGCTGGTGGTGCTGCCGGTGGACCGCCAGTTTGAGCGAGCCGCGGCCATGCCCGTGAGTGGTGCCGGCCATGACGACGTGTATGGCTGGCACGCCGCGGTCGAGGTCGCGTCGCTCGGGGGCCTGTGGTCAACGATGGACGGCGCTCCGCTGGAGTTCGTCGAGACGGCCGCCAGCGGGGTGGGCCGACCGCTGGTGCGGCTGGTGCGCTCGATGTGCCGTGCTGCTCGCATTCATACGCCCTCGCCAGAACAGTCGCTCGACGGCACGGGCTTGCTGCCGCTGACGCCGGGGCTACTTCCTGCCCCCGATTCGGCGTTCATGGTGCGGGCCGCCGCCCCGCACATCTATCCGTCGACCTTCCGGGTGCTGACAGGCGCGCAGGACGACATCGGCGACGGCACGCAGACCGCAGATGCCGATGACGGCGTGTCGCACAGCATGCTGCGCGGCTTGATCCCGCTCACCGAGGAGGTTCAGGTACGCCGTCTCGCAGCCGAGACGATCGGGAGTGTGCTCGACCGCGACGATGACGCCGCGCAGGCGGCGTCGCAGCTTGATGACTACATCGCAGACACCGTCGCGATTGCTCCGTGGACAGAGCCGCTGGCCCGAGATGTGTCCGCCGACGCCGGGCACCCTTCAGGTGCAGCCGCCGAGGCACGGACGCTGCTCGACAGCACTCGTGCCCCGGTGTCGATGGAAGCCGTGCCGGTACAGGGCTGGGAGGAGCTGCTCGACGGCGTGTTCGGCATGGCTGACGCGACGCACGCGACCGAGGGAATCCGAGCAGCCGCGACGAGCGCCCGCTATGTGGTGGTCGACCCTCACGTCCTCGCTCCCGATGCCGAGGGACTGGCCGCTGCGATATCGGTGCTCGCTGGCGATGCGCACCGCGATGGCAGCGGTCGCTACAGGATGGCTGATGCCGCAGGCGACCTCGTGGATCTCGATCCGAGTGACCCCCAGTCGGACGACGAGGCGCGTATGCGAACCGATCTCAGCGACCTCGCCGAGGACGCGGAGCCGGCCATCGACCAGCAAGACGATCCGAACCGGCACGACGCGGTGTCGCTGCTTGCCGAGGTGACGGGCCAATTCGACGCCGAGATCGAGCGGTCCGAGCGTGATTCCGAGCGCAATATCGGGTTGCTGTACGCCCAGATGGGCCCTGAGAGCCGGCCCGAGCCGGGCGTCACGTCGTTCGTGTCCTGGGCACTGCTGGCATCAGTGCTGATCGGGATCGGCGCATTGCTGACTCTGACAGGGCTGCGTGAGGTCATCACGCCTGACCGGCTGTCCGAGGAAATCAGGGTCGCGTCGTTCCTGCTGCTGGCGTTGGCCGCGACCTTGCCGCCGGTACTCAGGCTCACTCCGAGCCGAAGCTTGTCGGCACAGGTTCGCCTCACGCTGACAGCAGCGGTGTATGCCGGATGCACTGCTGTGGTGGTGGTGACGGCACCGGCTATCGAAGAGAGTGCTCTCGACCGGCCGGGCCAGTGGCTTCCCGCTGGGGCGGTGGTGTTGATCGTGATGTCATTGGCGATAGCCGCGTGGGTCCGCGGTTTCGCCGGCGACCGGGCGCTGTTGGGTCCTCTGGCGGCGCTGGTGGGTGATCGCACGGCGGGAGCGGTGCCGTTTGCGTACGCGTTCGTCATGGCGGTGGCAGCACTGAACTTCGATCAGACGGCGCCGGCGGTCTTTGAGAACCGGAACTGGCGGCTGCTGACGGTGCTGCTGGCAGTTGCAGTCGCGGTCGTGATCGCAGCGGGGGGTCTGGTCCGGATCGTGCGCAGGCGCGATCGACGGCAGGTGAGCGAATGGCGACAGCGCATCGATGAACTCGTCGATGGGTGCGAGCTGGGCTCCGCACGCACCGCGGCGCTCGAGGTGCTCAAGGCCCATTGGCTGACGACAGCGGCCGTGGCGGCTCGGCTCGTGCACCGCCCCTTCGGCTCGCACCGTGCTGCAACGGTGCCAAACGACCCCGCGCCGGCCGTGCGCAAGCTGCTGATGTTCGACCTCGAGCTGACTGACGAGACCCGCGACGCATTTCTCGGCGAGCTGCTGCCGGAGCTGGCGTCGACCGGATGGCTGCGCGAGCAGTACCGCCGGATGTCCTCGCGATTCGTCAGCAGCGAGCGGTCGAGATTCGGGATCGGCGCCGATGGCTACATGCCGCCGCCTGAACACTGCACGTATCCGATGGCGCTCCGATCGGCGATGAGCGCCGAAGGCAGCGGGTCTCGCTGGCGATTCGCGGAGCGTGTGTACGCCGGCGAATTCGATTCCGTGCTGCATGAAGCCGCAGAAGAGGCGCTGAACCGGGCCATGACGGCGACATTCATGTCCGATCACATAGCGGTGTCGCTCGGCCCCGCCGGTGCCGGTCGCCAGACGCTGCCGCGACTGCTGGGGGAGTTGCTGCCTGCGGGCGAGTCGCGGCTGCCTTCGGGCACTCTGCCTCCGAGCACCGAACCCCCGCCCGAGTACCGGTCCCTGGTCTGGTGGCCGGCGGCGGTGTCGATGCCCCCAGAACACGGGCCAGCGGCTCACCAGTGTCGACACCTGCGGGCACAAGGAACGATTCTGTTCCATGCAGTGCGTGTGGACATCTCAGAGCCCGTCGGCATGGAGCGTCTGACGCCGATCGGCGAGCCTGACGTGAGCGCGCAGGTCGGTGCGGGCGGTCTGGCCATGCACGGTTCAGCCGGCGCATCTGCCGAACCGCTGATGTGATCAGTCAGCTCTCGCCGCGGCTGGGGCTCGCAGTGCCCACTGAGACGCGCCGCTCATAGGACACCGTTGGCTGAACCTCCCCGCCCAACGCGCAGTCGCCGCAACCCGTTGCGACCTGAGCCGCCGCAGCGCCGTCCGCCGCCCAGGGAGCACACCGGCAGCGCAGAGCGGGCGGTCGCGGGCGGCGCATTCCCTCGCCCGGGCCAGCGCGCCGCCGCACCAGACTCACGGCGCTCGCCGCCCAATGCTTCCGCACGATCGATGAGGCAGCGGAGGCTGGCATTTCGCGTGATACGGAAACCGGCCGTCGCCCTTGGTGTCGTGGCCGTGCTGGTACTCGTCATGGTCGCGGTGGGCACTCAGGTGCCTGACGGTGCTGACTCGATCGATGCGGGGATGGCTTCGCAAGCCGTGCCGCAGTCCGCTCCGGCGAGCGGCACGATCTCGTCCTCGCACGCCGATTCTGATGCGGCTCAGATTCGAGCAGCCCCGGACGACGGCGTTTCCTCAACAACTCGCGGCTCGGACGCGGCGGCCGGCGAGCCGGAGGGCGCGGAGGACGGAGCGAGCACAACCATCCCTGATACGGGTGAGCGTGCGGTGCCCGCAGACGCCGACGGTGCCGACTGGGAACGGCTCGCGCAGTCGGTTGTGCAGCTGATGGCGCCCGATTGCGAGCAGGCCGGCTCAGGCACGATCATCGGAGTCGGTCGGCTCGTTCTGACGAACTCGCATGTGCTGCATGCCGGCGGCGACGGCCCTGTCTGCGAGACCTACGTGGGCTTCACTCAACGATTCGATGAGCCGCCGGGCGACTGGCAGCTCGCTGAGCTCGTGGCGGATGATCTCGCCCGGGATCTCGCAGTGGTGCGCGTTGCGGACACGCCGCCTGGTTCGTACGCGCCGCTGCCGGTCGATCGCGGCCAACTTGCGCTGGGCGACCAGCTGACGATTCTGGGCTATCCCGGCTTCGGCAACACTCAGGACACGCTCACGTTCACGAGCGGCAGGTTCTCTGGTACGACGACCAGTGCCGAGGGACACCGAATGCTCAAGACCGATGCGTTGCTGGACGCAGGTGTCAGCGGCGGTGCGGTCTTCGATCGGCACGGCCGCTTGATCGGGGTTGCCACAGGCGGTTATGAGGGTGACGGAGGCACGCTCGGCGCAGTGGTCCCCGGTGCAGAAGTGCTGCGTTTCTTGGCTGAGCACGGACTGCAAACCGAGACCGACGCCGCGACATCGCTTGGTTCGGGGGCACCAGCATCGCCGATCCTTCCCGATGTCGCATTCCCCGAGGCGTCCATTCGAGACCCCGAGGCCGAGGCGGCCGACCTTGAGCGGCGTCGCAGCGTCATAGGCCTGTTCGAGCGGCTGCGCGTCGAAGCTGAGCGCCGTGGCGGCTACCGACGCGATGCTGTCTTTGCCGGGTGGCTGTACAGCGCGGGCCAATCGACGAGAGACCATGTGCTTTCCGAGGAGCGACTGGCGAACGGCTCGTGGCTCTCTGCGTATGACGCATCGGTTGTGGCCGCGTCGTCTGAGCTCGACATTGATCACCTCGTGCCGCTGGCGGAAGCGTGGGAGTCCGGCGGGCACGAGTGGACGACCGAGACGTGGACTCGCTTCGCAAACGACCGCGTGGACCCGCGCTCGCTGATTGCCGTGAGCGCATCAACCAATCGCAGCAAGGGTGCACGAGACCCTGCCGAATGGTGGCCGCCGGACGTCGGCTACCGCTGTCAGTACGCAGTCGACTGGATCGCCGTCAAGACCCGCTGGGATCTTGCGGTGGATGCTGCTGAACAATCGTCACTCGATGCACAGCTCGGCCAGTGCACCGGCGCCAGCTTCGATTTCGCCGAGCCGATGCCAGCCCGAATCCGAAACGGTCCGAGCCCGGCGGAGTGAGGCCCTGTTATGACGACGGGGGCGACTGCAAGTGCGGGGGAATGGGGATCTCGCGCAGGTAGCCATCGGCGTCGAGATGGCGGTCTCCGCCGGAGGCCCACTCGTCGATGGCGGCACGGATTTCGGCTGGCGTGACCGCCGGGTTCTCGCGTCGCAGACGGGCTTCGATCATGCGCTCGGCGGCCTCGAACAGGTCAAAGACAGTGAGGCTTTGGTTTGGCTCGTCCCCCACATCTTCACGCTAATGGACGCTGCGTTCTTGCCGGCTGTGGCCGGGACACTCAGCAGGCGAGTGCGTCGCCGATCGCGCCGCACACGTCGTGCATCGTGGACGCGTTGAGATAGCCAGCATGACGGGCGAGCGACGAGCGCCGAATGGTGTGCAGGCCGTCGCAGTTGACGACGGATTCCTGCGGCAGGTCGGCCTCGTCGGTGCCGATGGGAACTTCGACAGCGAGGCCTCGGATCGTGGTGGTGATCTCCGCAACCGTGACGAGCCGACGAACGTCGATGACCTCGGTGCGAGTGAGCACGAGCACAGGTCGCTGTTTGCCGCCGACTTCGGCCCACCACACCTCGCCACGCCTCATGCGTCACTCCAGGCTTCGGCTTCGTCCCAGAATTCGTCCGGCTGCTCGGGCTGGGCCGCATACGCAGCCCGATCGGCATCGGCCATCGCTCGCTGGACAGCCGCCGTGAGGCCCTCGCGAGCTGCTGCGGACACGTTGATGCCAAGGCGGCGGGCAGAGCGTGCCAGCTCGGCATCGAAGGTGAAGGTTGCGCGGGTAGATGCCATCACTAAATGCTAGCATTTTATGAGGCAGTTTTGTGCTGAATTACATTGCTAGCGTAGATGGCTCACGGGCGCTGTCAACGGCGTCGTGGCCGAGCACGGCAGAAGAGGTTGTCCCGGGAGTTGTTGAAGTAGAGGGGTGGTGGTCCCTCTCCGGGCGGTGCCGTTGGGGCATCGTCTGGAGAGCTTCGTAACAACTCCAAGAGAGGGACCACCTGATGAAGAACGTAGATGGATCGGCTGTGCG
>JAPOPC010000051.1 GCA_026713105.1 Acidimicrobiaceae bacterium | reverse complement strand
GAGCGATTCACCGACACCCAAGGCGCTCTTGACGGGCGCGCGTTCGTTCGGTGTCTTGTGGGAAATGACTCCCCAGGAGCCATTGGGCGGAACGCGTACCGTCACGCCATCCGGTGGCAGCGGGCTCTCACTTGCATAAGATGTGGATATCGTATAGACCCTACTCATATATATAATTTAACTCATGTCAGAGGCGACGTGTACGAGCGAGTGGAGCGAGTGTGCGAAGAATTCGAACAGCAACAGCGATTCTGGTGATCGTTGCAATACTTGCCATCCCGAGTGTCGCCAGTGCCGGCTATTTCAAGAACTATTGGCAACACAAGGACCTATGGACCGATGCTCATTTGGGTGACGATACTCCTACATGGGAAGATGAGGACAACGACATCGACTACTACGATCTCGAAGTCAACCTGTACGACTGTCGCACCTACGGAGGCGATATTGACTACGACGATACCGTAGCTCTTGAGTTGCGGCGGCAGATTACTGCTTGGCCTGATGAGAGTTACGGCGAAGAATTCTTCGACTGCACAGATGAAGATTATCACGATTGGATCGGCGTAGACGATAATGGAACATTCTTCCTCGAGCTGGACGAGATAATGGGAGAGCGAAGCGGCGACGAAGCGACTCTTGATCGCACCTTTCTCACCATTTCGCCATGATTCGACAATATGGTTGTGAACCTATCTTAGGGCATCACTCTGTTACCGCTACGACGGCTTTGACGAACTAATGCGGCCCGCGAATAATTCAACTCCGCTTGAATTTGACGGCTTGACCTTTCGATATGGCTTCAATACTCCTGTGTTTACATCCTTCGACTATGACTTCGACGCGGGGGCGACACTGCTGCTCGGTCCGAACGGGGCAGGCAAGTCGACGATGCTGGCCCTCGCAGCGTCGGTGATGACGCCGCGGAGCGGCGCTGTGCGTTTCAACGGCGAGGATGTGTCCAGGCGGAAGCCTCGTCGCCGTCTTCGCCGAGTCGTGGGCTGGCTCCCGCAATTCACGTACCCCTATCCAGGAATGCGAGTGAAGGAACAGGTCGCGTATGCCGGTTGGTTGAAAGGCATGACACGTTCGGGTATCGCAAAGAGCGTCGACCGTGTGCTTGAACGCGTGGATCTATCTGCGCTCACTAATCGATACGTGTCCGAGTTGTCCGGAGGGGAGATGCGGCGGGTAGGGCTTGCGCAGGCGCTCGTGCATGAACCGACCATCATCTTGCTCGACGAACCGACTGCCGGCCTAGACCCCGTGGAAATAGCACACTTCGGGGCGATACTTGGCCAACTCAGCGGTTATTCAGCACTGGTGCTATCAACTCACAGAATAGCCGACTATTTCGAGCACTTCGACTACGTCACTGTGATGTCGACCGGTCAGATTTGTTATCGCGGTGCCGCTAATGAGTTTGTCAAGGGACATTCCAGCTACACCGAGGCATACATTAGTGCCTTACGTGGCGTTGCCGCCTAGATGATTCAAAAGCGCAGTACATGACTTTGGTGAGGCGACACGCCCGTCATATAGTGTTGGGTGTCCTTCTTTGCGCGTTGGCGGCGCAGTCCCACACCATTTTTGATGCCGATTCAGGCGCGTTGGACTATTACCTCGATGACCGCTTGGGTGATACCAACAATCTGCTGACATCTCTGCTGATGCCCATACTCGCTGGTTTCCTCACATGGGAAATCGGTAAGCTCAAAAAGAGCAATACTTTGCAGGTCGATGCGCTGAAGAGCTATTGGCGAATCATTTTCCATGCGGCAATACCGACGATTGTATTGGGATTCGCCGTCTTCGCTCTGGTGCAGATCTGGCAAGTGAGTCGTGTGCCGACCACTGCCCGCGGAGTCTTGGCGCTCGTATTGCCGTACTTGGTGCTGTTGTCGGTGTTTGCGTTCTGGTCAGCGGTAGTAGTTCGTGTGCCAACAGCGTTGGCAGTTCCGTCGTCAGTGATTGTGACGTGGCTCGCAATTGCGTATCCGCCGTCAACCGGCTTGGCGTGGACACGTCACATGACTGGCACATTTGGAGGTTGCTGCTCAGCGTACGAGGCCTTGTCGATGAATGCCATCGCGGCGACGCTGCTGCTCGCTGCAGCGTCTGCGATTATCGCCGTGGCGCTCTCTTCTCAGCGGCCGGTGTTGTGGGTATCTGCTGCGGTGCTGCCCGTCGTGGTGTTGTTGGCCGTCGGGATCCAGATGGTGGAACGCCTTGGTTTGGATAGCGTCGTTCCTCGGTCCTCATCGGAGCTGACATGCGAGCAGCACGGCGCAACACAGGTGTGCCTGTGGCCAGAGCATGAGGAACTGTTTGAAGCTGTCGGTGCTGAAGCATCGACTATTCGCGACCGGCTGGGCGAATCGGGAATCAACACACCCGGGACCTTTACCGAGGCACCAGATGCTGCGGAATGGTTCTACGACAAACGCATTGACCGTTCCACGGTGCCTGAACGAAGGCAAGATCACACGTGGACGCGGCAACTTCATCCAAGAGTTCTTGAGGTGCCGGGAGCGCTGCGCGCACAACTTACGAATGCGGTCATTCCGCGGCCGATCTGTAGAGCACGTCATACACAGTCTCATGATGAACGTAGATCCACAGAGGATCTGGTACCGCTGGCTCGAGCTGTCGCGTGGAGTTCGGTCGCGGGCGACACGAGCCAATTGCCGGCACTCACCATCGAGCAGCGGCAAGTTGTCGACTACGTCCTCGCCGAACCTGACCGTGCATCAAGATTCGTCGAAACGAGCGTTCAAGCAATTCTCGGCTGTAGCTCAGTTGACACTGAGAACTTGGACCGCTTGGCAGATTGAAGATCCGCGTGCTGGGGATGAGACTGTGGCTGCGTGCCCGCCGACCGAGATTGATGCTGGCGATCTTCGCGCTGCAAGCAATACACCCATTGCTCGCGTCCCAAACACTGGTGCCGCTCCCTGATCTGCTGCTCGGCGATCTCATCGACACTCCGATAGCAGTACTGGCGCCCATCATCATGGTCGCCATGGTGCAGGTCGTTCTCGACACCGACGAGGGAGACCGGATTGCGTGCCCGTTGGTCAGATTCCACCTGTTTGATGTCGGGCTGTTGGTCGCATTGGCGACAGTGGGACTGTTGAGCGGCCTGGTCGGCAGCTGGCTGATGGATTCCTCCGCCCACTTGATCTGGGCGCGCAATTCGCTGATCTACCTCGGGCTCGCATGTGTCTCCCGTGCAATCGGCGCAACACGGGCCATGAGCGCAGGGCCGCTCCTTGCGGGTATGGCGGTGGTCTTGTTCGGTCGTGTCCAAACCGGAGAGCCAAGTGCTTGGGCGTTGACACTTCATTCGCCCGATACAGCAACATCAGTCGGGCTCGCCGTCGCCATCTTTCTAGTCGGCGCGTCGATCACCGCGGCCCAGCCACCTCATAATTCACGATTCGTCAGCAAGCGGCTGCGATAGCCGCATCTGCGTCACCGGTGCTCGTTTCGGAGAACGCCGCATAATGATTCCTGCTGCTTTCAGTCCCGACGAGAAGCCAAGCAGGGTCGTCAAGACGCTTGCCGGCATGAGCGTCCATGGGGCAATCGCCGACGGCGAGCGCGAGAAGATCAACCAGCGGTTCTTCAAGCACATCGCCAAAAGCCTTGCAACATCCGATTAGCCGATGCCAGATGCTCAGATCAGGAAACCGTTGCTGATGGACTGATCCGCGGGGACACCGTGATGCTCTGTTCGCAACTGACTCGCACTGGAAGTACACGCCGATCCGGCGTTTGTCCCCGTCCGAAGCGCCCATGGCGTTCCCTAGCCCGGCACTTCCTCCCGTTGACCGGTCAGGTGGTTAAGACGGGCTAGCCGCTCGTGGTGTGAAGGACGCTCCCTTGTCAAGCGGCGAGTGCGTAAGGCAGATTTCGGGCCTGTTCGTCGCGCCGCATTGGGCGGATGACGCGGTTGGCGAGCTGGCGTTTGTGGGCTCGTTGATTCACCCTGGGTCTTGCGCAGGCTGTGGTGCTCCTTGGGTTTCGCGCGGGGTAGTTGCTGGATTCTGCTGTCATGAGCTGGAGGAGGCTTCATGGCACCGAGGGGATATCCGGCGGAGTTTCGGCGGCGTGTGATCGATCTGGTCGAGTCCGGCCGGCCGGTGGCTGCAGTGGCGGCTGATCTGGGCATCAGCGGCCAGTCGATCGATACGTGGCGCCTCCAGGCGCGCATCGACGCCGGGGTCGAGCCCGGCATGAGCACTGCTGAGCACGCGGAGCTGATGGCGTTGCGCAAACGGGTCCGCGAGCTCGAGACCGAGCTGGCGGTTCACCGCCGCGCGACTGAGCTGTTGAAGGGGGGTATCGACCCAATAGAACGTCCGCGGCCATCAAAGTGATGGCCGCGGAAGAACTTCCCGTCGAGCGGGCGTGCGAACTGTTGGGCGTGTCGGTATCGGGCTTCTACGGCTGGCGGCGGCGCCCTCGGTCGGCTCGGTCGATCCGGCACGCTTGGCTGAGCGCGGTCATCGGCGAGATCCACGCCGGCTCCCGAGAGACCTACGGCACCAGCCGGGTTCATGCCGAGCTCACCTTGGGCCGCGGCATCGCAGTGTGCCGCCAGACCGTCGAGACGCTGACGAGACACGCAGGGCTGCGGGGCATCTCGGGGCGTCCCAAGTTCCGTAAGGCCCCCAACGCGGGGACCGCATCCGATCTCGTGGATTGAGACTTCGCGAGACCCGACCAGATCGGCTGTGGGTGACCGACATCACCGAGCATCCGACCCGCGAAGGCAAGGTGTTCTGCGCAGTGGTGCTGGACACTTTCAGTCGACGCGTCGTGGGCTGGTCGATCGACTCACGGCCCACCGCTTCGCTGGTGACCAACGCCTTGGGGATGGCGATCGACAATCGCAACCCCACAGCCGGCGAGACCGTGATCCACAGCGACCAGGGCACCCAGTTCACCTCCTGGGCATTCACCCAGCGTGCGATCGACTCAGGGCTGCTGCCATCGATGGGCTCGGTCGGGGACTGCTTCGATAATGCGATGGTCGAGTCGTTCTGGTCCCGGATGCAAGTCGAGCTGCTGGACCGCAATCGCTGGCGCACACGCATCGAGCTGGCGAACGCAATCTTCGAGTATTTGGAAATCTGGCACAACCGGCAGCGACGGCACACCTCGCTTGGCATGCTGACGCCCATCGAATTCAAAGCTCGACACCAACACCAACCCGCAGCATGAATCCAGTAATCCGCCTCCACCGAACGCAGGGACCCCCACACCTACGAGGACGACCTGGTGCTCGACCCGTTAGTTGGTCGAGTTGGCCAGGTTCTCCGTTGTCGGACCCGGCTCGTGGGAGTCTGGCGAAAGCTTGGCGTTGATGTCGGCGTACGGATCCGATGGGCAACATGCCCTCCGGAGTCGAGTGCCAGCGGCGGCGGTTGCGGAATGCTTCGGTCGTCCCGACGGGGTTGTCGTCGGCATCGCCAAAAGCTTCGACCGATTCGACGAGACCCGCGCTGCGGACCTCCGAGGAGGACGCTCACGAATTGTGTCGCGAGCCGTGGTCGCCCGGTGGTGGGCCGCCATCCGGACGTACCCGGACCACTTGCAAGCGGGCACACCAAGGGATTTGATTCGGGGATCGGCGCAGCAATATTGACTCAATCCCGCCTCTGACCTGCTAATACACGTTCTCCCCGCCAACGCGCTCAGGGTTCTTGACCCGATCTGGTACGACAAGCATGAGAGAGCGATGCATATCCAGCGCGGCGCGGTGGCGCGCCGTCCTATGACGCCGGGCCTTGCGTTGCTGCTCTGGATCGTCAATCGGGATGGCCACTCACGAGACACCCTTACAGTCAATAAGCTCCATCAGTCCTTCTCCGAGTCACGGCGCCGAGCATCGGGCGGAGCTTCAAGGGCGTCGGAGGCGGCGACGAGGACGGAATTCCAGCGTTCCGGCAGGTCTGAGTCGGGCGACAGGCCACCGCCGTGTCGGGTGCCTGGCTGAAGCCGGGGGATCGCGTCTGTGAATTCGTCTGTCACGATGGCTCGTGCCTCTTGGTCAGGAGCAATACTCCGAGCTTCGAAAGCGTCGTTAGCAGGTGCGCTCGTTCTGCAGGCGTCTTGCGGAGCCGAGTGAGACCGGCATTGGCCGAGAGATTAGATGCGAGCACGATTGCGCCCGCCGGGACAGCTGAGTAGGGCACGTCACCGGTGTCGACACTGATCGGCACGACGAGCATTGATCCCCACTTCGAAGAAGCCAGGGCAGGGTCGTCAGCCTCGAGCGGCGCGCCACTGCAGACTGCCTCGACAACGAGGCGATGAAATGGCATCTTGAGAGAGTGGCGCTCGAGGGTGTTCTCGTCATGGAACTCAAGATCGGAGCGGGCGACGAGGATGAGTTCGCCCGCGCCTGGGTCGTGGGCCCAGAGATGTAGCGCGAGTGTTTCGTCCTTGTGGTGGAGGGCGCCGGAAGTTGCGAAGTTGTGTGAAATTGCTCTAGCGGCCTCCGACAGCGCGAAGCGGGCGGATGATCGGCGCGCGGCGAAGGCTGTGCCAGGGAGGACACCGATCTCGACAGCTGAGCTGGCCCAATTCGCGAGTTCCTCGACGAGGGCGGCCTCACCGGCCGCGTTGCGCCTGAGTTCGCGAAGAAACAGGCTGGTCTGGCAGAAGAAGTCTGCGGCGAGGTGCTCCGCCCGCATGCCATCGAGGCGCCGTGCGGAGGCGCAACGACTTGCAGCGAGGGCAAGGTCAGTCGCATCAACCCCAGGGGGTTGGTCGCCCTGTCCGATTCCAAGAACGAAGTGACGGACATCGTCGTTCGTCCGATTGGCGGTGCTGTGCAAGTAGGAGAGCAGGTTGGGGTCGGTGAGGCTTGTCCCCACGAAGACGCTCGAAATGCAATTGAGAAGAGACTGGCAGAAATGTCGAGTTGTCGTCGCAGGCTCGCTGTCTAGCGCGCCGAAGTAGTCGTCCTCGGCGAGCACGATGCCGCCCGTTGGCACCGAGAGCGCGGTGAATTGTTCGGGATGTGGGATGACGCCGTGGAGATGGATGACCCGATACGTCTCGATTCCGACCTCGTCGTCCGGCGCTCCTGAGATGATCTCGACGTCGGACGTCTCGATTCCGGCGTCTAGGAGGGCGAGCTCAATGAGCAGGTCATAATTGGTTGTGATGACCGTCAGCCGGTCGGGTCCACGTTCCTTCCACAGCGCTGCGATCTCGCGCGCCGTCGCGCCCGGTGTGATATTCAGCTGGCTAGCCATCGCGGGCTCGTACAGCGCTCGCTCAAGCATGCGCATGTAGTCATCAGGTGGGAAGTGGCTCTTCACGATGGACGCTGCGCCAAGCAAGCCGTGAGTAGCCATCACAAGGCGCTTGAAGCTGGCTAGGTGTGGCTCGATTGCGGCCTCGTCGTCTGGCGTCGTGAGGCCGCCTTCGAGATCTCGTTTGTGGTTTCGAAATGGCTCGCTCGTCGAGGCAACCTCGCCGAGTAGATGCTCAAGCAGATCGGCCCACCCGGGCAGTCCGGATTCACGCGACACTCCGGCACCAACGACCAGTGCGATACGTTCTTGGCTAGCGAGGAACGCGAGAGAGTCGCGAGTCGCTTGGCGTTCAAAGAAACCGTGGAGGCCCGAACAAGTGCCAGTCACGCTCGCTCCAACGGCCAAAGCGAAAATTCTCTCGCAGCCGGTTCAGGAGTATCGTTCCGGCGCGGTGAAGACACGGCGAGACTCATAGTGTGAGACGACCAACTTACCTGGCGGAGCTTGCCCGACTAGGTGACACGTACGAGTCAGCCCGACGGGCGGATATCGCACAGCTCGTCGAACTACAAGCGTGCATGGGGGGGCGCCCAGCGATTTTCGCTGCGTCTGGCGGAAGCCTCGCGGTCGCCCAGCTGGCCGCCGAGGTGCAGAGTGCTACGTGGGGGGCGCTTGCCACAGCGGTTACGCCCCTCGCTCTGGTGAGCGAGGCTCAAGTCCGAGATGCATCGGTTGTTGTGATTTCGTCGCGGGCCTCGCATCCCGACGTCTCGTTTTGCCTCGCAGCCGCCCGGCAACGTCACAGCTACCCCGTTGTGCTTGTAACGCATCGTGACCCGGCTTCGCTCAAGCGTGACGTGGCCAAGCATCTCTCGGATACGGTTCACATTGAGTCCGTTGTGCCGGATGGCTTCCTCGCGACGAACAGCGTGTTGGCGATGGCCACCCTGTTTGTTCGAGCCGCGGATCCTGCGACGGTGCTGCCCGCCCTGCCATGGCTCAAGCTCCCCGTCCCAGCGATTGAGACGGATCGTGTCTTGGTCCTTCACGGTCCGGGCCAACGCTCGGCAGCGATCGATCTCGAGACTCGGCTCTCGGAGATCGGGCTCGCCAGTGCGCAGGTTGCTGACTATCGAAATTTTGCCCACGGGAGACACACAGGCTTCGCGCGGAACCTAGAAACCACGTCGATTGTCTCCCTTGCAGGTCCTGCGACAGAGTCTCTAGCTGAAGCGGTGCTCACGGAACTGCCCGAAGGCGTACGGCTTCATCGCCTATGGACGTCGAGAGAAGGGTTCGTCGGCGCCTTGGATCTGCTGTGCGCGTCGATGCGAACTGTGGGGGAGACTGCGACAGCAGTCGGCGTTGATCCTGCCCGGCCGCGGGTTCCGACGTTCGGAAGGCGCCTCTATCACCTGTCGGCGCGCCGACATATCGCGGTCGAGGTGGTCAACGCGGTCGATCGCAAAGTAGCTGCTGCCGAGATTCCCGCTCGCAGCTCTCTGGCCGGCGATGTGCCTCTGAGCTATGAGGCATGGCGCCGAGACATCAGCGCAACGCGATTCGGTGGCGTGGTGCTGGACTACGACGGCACGATGTGTGGGACTGAAAATCGTTTTGACGGTCCACCGGCCGACGTGCGCTCCGAAGTGATTCGACTCTTGGGCGAAGGTTGCCTCCTCGGAGTCGCTACTGGGCGTGGGGTCGGACTGCTCGAGGAGTTTCGCGGATTGGTTCCCCAAGACCTCTGGCCAAGCGTGACCATGGGGCTCTACAACGGAGCCGTCGTCGTTGGCCTTGGCGACCCTGCCCCGATTACCGACCGTTCAGTTTGCGCCGAATTGGATCAACTCGGCCACCTACTCCGTGAATCTGAGTTCGCGACAAGCGTCAAGATCGAGAAACGGGCCTGGCAAGTCTCCGTGCGGCCTGTGACAGGGACCGGCCTGGGCGCCGCGTCGGTCTTGCGCTGGGTGCGAGAGGTTCTGGCTCGCGCAGGAGTAGCCGACCTGAAGGTCGTGCAATCGGGCCATTCCGTCGATGTAGTCGCGGCCACGACATCCAAAGTGACAGTTGTCGAGAGGCTTGAGAATTGCGGCGGCAAGCCGGTGCTGGCCATTGGAGACCGGGGAGACGTCGATGGGAACGACTTCGAGATGCTTGCTGCGCGGCGATGGTCCCTCACAGTCGACCGTTGCAGCGGTGACCCGACACGATGCTGGAACCTGTCTCGCTCGGGACGGCGGGGCCCGGAAGCGCTAGTGACCTATCTGCGGGCACTGAGCAAGACATCCTCCGGCTGGCGATTTCGACCACCTCGCTCGTGAAGGACCAACTGCTCGAGAAGCTCTTGGCTCGCGTCCTCAATTGGGAAGCGACCGACGTCGCCCAGCGGGGTGGCGAATACCAAGCAATGGCAGGCCTCAAGTATGACGAATACGGTGGCTATCGGGCAGGAGAGGGGTTTCTCGAAAATCTCACTGGTTGGCTCGGCCAGATGTCCACGGAAGACCGACAACGAGCGGCCGAGTTTGTGCGCGACAAGTTGGTCTTCATCTCAACTGCTGAGCTTGACCACCTCATCGAGACCGCCTACCCCGATGTCATCCGGCCGGCGTTGCTCCGAACGGCAGCCGTACGGCTGGGTTGTGAGCCGTGGGAGCTAGCGAGAATCAAGGCCTCAGACGAGTTCACGAAGCTGCACCGCCAAACGTTGATTCTGGGGCTTGGTGACGGAGCGCACATCGACCAGCTGCGGAGGACAAGCGAATTCTCGAACGAGCAGTTCTATATCGCACCTGAAATGGCTGAGTCTTCGGCAGAGCGAATGCGAGATGACCTTCGAAGGGCGCTTGACGACGAAGCTGCGCTATTCGAGCACGTGGTGCTTGTGGACGACTTCTCCGCGAGTGGCGTCACGATGATGCGGCCTAGAGATGATGGTTCGATTACGGGTCGTCTGGTCAAGGCCAAGGAACAACTCGATCGGCTGACTGACGTCGCAGTGGTTGCCGAGCCGAACATAAGCGTGCTGCTCTACTGTGCGAGCGAGATGGCTCTCGAGCATATCCAAGAGCTTTTGGATCAGGTTGAATGGTCGTGGCATATCGAGGCGATACAGGTGCTGCCGAGGTCGCTGCGAGTCGAGGATTCGGACCTACTCGAGATGTGTAAGAAGTACTTTGACGATCGGCTGCTCGACCAGCTCGGTGCCCATGTCGAGGTCGCTGACGGCGATATTCGGTACGGATTCGGCGGTGGCAAGTTGCCAGTCGTGCTGTCTCACAACACTCCCAACAACTCGATTTCCCTACTTTGGGCGGATAGCCGGCATCTTGGCGGATCTCAGCGCGGGCTGTTTCCGCGCCGGCATCGTCATAACGCGGAGCGGCCGTGAGGACACTCCACAACCCGTTCCTGTCCCGAGCTTCTGAACAGGAACGGGAGACCTTTGATTTTTTGCGACATGTCGGCGCTGCTGTCCTTGAACTGCTTCCCGATTCGCTGTGGGATCGACCGCTTATCATCCGCTCGGCTTCGGGTGGAGGCAAGACAACCCTGCTGCGGGTCTTCACCGCCGAGAGTCTGCGGGAAGTCACCATTCGGCGAGACGATTTGCGCGGCCTCGCAGAGCAGCTCGATCGCGTCGGCGCACTCACGGACAGTCCGACCCATCTTGGAGTGCTGCTGAACCTCAGCCGCGACTACCGCACAATCGCCATGTCGGGTGCTCCGCCAGAGATTGCTGACCGGCTCTTTTTTCGGCTCCTTGATGCCCGCATCATCTCGGCGGTGGTCCGTGCAGCCGTCGGCTCCTGCGCGGGGCGTTACCCCGACGATGCGGGTCGGCTGCACCTCGAGCTCGATGAGAGCGATGAGCGTGCGGCTGTAGCCGCCGATCGCCTTGGCGGGCTTAACGGCTCGACGTTGGTCGAGGCAAGTCGCGCGGTTGAATCGGAGATTGTCGAGATACTGGACTCGCTGACGCCGATCGACTGGGACCGCGCCGCCCGCGGGCATTCGCAATTGCATTCGTTGAGGCTTCTCTCGTCCGCGAGACTCCGCTTCGATAGTGAGACCGTGCCGCCCGTTCACATACTGTTCGATGACGGCCATGCGCTCGCGGAGGATCAGCGCACAGCAGTGTTGACAGCCCTGCAGGATCGCAAGCTCTCCGTTGCGCGTTGGTATGCCGAGCGTCTCTCGGCGCTTGACTCGTCTGAGGTACTGCAGGGAGAGACTCGAGGTCGTGACTACCAATTGTTGGAGCTTGAGAAGGCAACCCGAGCGAACGCCCGCACGGGTCGTCGTCGGTTTGATCGCATCCTTCGGGAAATCGGCAATCTCAGAGCGGGCTGGCACATCGACCAATACACGCGTAGCCAGCGAGATTTCTTTGAGTTTCTTGATGCCCCCGTCGTTGTTGAGGAGAAGCAGCTGGAGGCCATCCGCAATTCCGCCAAGGATGCAGCGGGCTCAAACACATTGCACTCGCGATGGGTTGACGAGGCGAAAGGCGAGACGGCCCTCGAATCAGCGATTCTGTTGCGCGGTGCCGAGATTTTGATTGAGCGCTCCAGAAAAAAGCCACAACAAACGCTCTTTGACCCAGCGCAGGGGCCTTCATTAGCGCAGGAGCTGAGCAGCGGAGTAAAGGGCGCGGCTCGCCTGTTTCTCGCACGAGAATACAATGTGCCGTATTATGCAGGGGCCGACACAATCATCCGCGCTGCCTCGGAGAATGTTGAACAGTTCTTACGCGTGTGCGGTGACGTATTTGAATTCATGTTGGCCAAGATCACATTGGACGAGCCGCCGAACGTTCCCGTCGAGGAGCAAGACCGGATCCTTCGCACCGCCAGCGAACGCGTGTGGAGAGAACTGCCAGACCGTCTGCCGCGATACGTCGACGTAATCCGGCTAGTCAATCGGATTGCGCGGGTCTCTGAGCGGGAGACACGGCGTCCGAACGCACCATATCCCCCTGGTGTCAACGGAATCGCAATCACGATGGAGGACCGCATGCGCCTCGTCGACCCGGACGCCCGCGCCAGAATTCCAGGCGGTGACGAACTCTTCGAAGCGCTCGGCGTTGCTATCGCCCGAAACGTCCTGGTCGCGGATGTCGACTATTCGGTGAAGAACAAACGGGTAATGGTGCTGTACCTCAATCGAATCCTCTGCCCTCGCCTAAGTCTGCCGTTCAACCGCGGGAGTTTCCGTGAACAGAAGGTCGCCGAGGTGGCCGGATGGCTCCTCGATGGTGACGATGCGGAACCAGCGGCGCCCGAACCTCCGCTGTTCGACCTATGACCGGGTCTGAGCCAGGCGCGCTGTGGGGTGACTACACAATGGGCCGAGACGCCGTTATGGATGACATGTTGCTCGCCGCAGCGAGATGCGTCGATGAACCGCTGCACCTCGTGATCGGCGACGGTTTCGATCAGCGCACCCTGCACATCGTTAGTCGATGCCTCACGCTTGAAATCGACTTCCGCGTCACCACCATGGCACTCCCTTCCGGCGTTGGGCACGGGGACTCGTCGGCGCTTGCACGGTCAAACCGCGAAATACTTGCTGAACTACGTGAACAGTACGGATTCGCGACTCATCACGTTGGCGAACCAAAAGAAGCCGACTCCCTCACCGTCGGTGCACGGCAGGCGCGAGCCCTGATCGCCGACGGAATCCTGAAGGTGGGCGAGGCGGTGGTACTCGACGTGTCAGCGCTTCCGACACGCCGATTCTTCCCACTTATCGGAGCGATCGAGAAGCAGATTCGCGAGCGCTGCGCCGGTGAGTTCCTCGTAACGGTGGCGGAAAATCCTGAATTAGACCAGATGATTCGCTCAGAAGGAACAACCGAGCCCGGCGCCATCGTCGGGTTTCGTCACGCGCTGGGAACCGACGCAGCGGATGTCAACACCATCTGGGCACCGGTCCTCGGCGAATCCTCGTCAGCAGAGCTGAGAGCGATTCATGAGTACCTCGGACCTGACGAGGTGTACCCGATCCTGCCGTTTCCCGCGCGTGATCCGCGGCGAGCTGACGGCCTCATCCTCGAACACCGGGAGCTGCTATTCGACGTGTTTGAAACGGACAAGCGCAACCTGCTCTACGTCCAGGAAGCGAACCCATTCGACTGCTATCGCGTACTAACAGGTCTATACCTGCGGTCCTCGGATCTGCTCGCACCCCTTGGTGAGGTGAGTGTGACTACATCGGTCCATGCCTCGAAGATGCTCTCGATCGGTGCTTGCCTTGCGTCAATCGAGCAACCGATAGCGGTCGTTACTGCAAGCGGGAGCCACCATTTGCCGGAGGCCCCGGACGATCAGTGGGTACGGGATACAACAGACATGACTGCCATCTGGCTTCAAGGAAGCCCATACCGCGCGTGATGTCAAGAGTTCTGTGTGGTGGGTACGTAGTGCTCGACGTTGTGCACGGCCCATGGGGGCTACGGCGGGCCGCCGGCGGTACCGCCGCGAACATCGCAGCCAACCTCTGTTTCTTGGGGTGGGAGTCTGAGATCGCTGCTCGAATTGGTGACGATCCGGCAGGCAAAGCCGTGGTGGCGGACCTGCGAACGGTTGGCGTCGCGGTCGACGCTCTCTGGCTCGATGCCGAAACCGTGACACCATTGATTGAGCACTCGTCTCGTGATGGAGTTCCGCGCTACAGGTACGGATGCTCGGAATGTCGGCGCGGTGCAGCCGTACACCGGCCATTGCCAGAGAAGGCAGCCTTCGATGTGCTCAACGCTGGCCTACGCGATGTCTTCGTGTTCGACAGACCATGCCGCTTCAATGCCGTCGTCGCTGAGGCGCACCGGGCTGCAGGCCGCCATGTCGTATATGAGCCTGCTACGAAAGCGAGCTCCGGAGCGCACCGGCGTGCATGCGCGGCAGCGACGATTGTCAAGATCAGCCGTCCAGACAGCGAGACAATAGGCGACCGGCTTCCGCCGACTGCCGAAGGCGAGGTTCGGATCATCACCGATGGTGCTGCAGGTGCGACTCTGGAACTTAACGGCGATTGTCGACGGGTCCCGTCGCCGCGCGTCGCGGCCGTCGATGCCGGTGGGGCCGGGGATTGGTTGACTGCCGCGTTTGTGCACCGACTCGCGTCAGGGAGCGAGCTTGCGGACGCGCTGGACTGGGCTCAGGCGGTAGCGGCGATGTCGACTCTCTATCCGGGCGCACGCGGAATGAGCAGCTCAATCTCCCGAACCTCGATGTACCAGCGCGCGGGCCGGGTTCGCCGCGGGATGAGCATGCGAACGGGCGATATGGCCACGACGTCAAGTCGAGCGCGGCGAGGTAGCTGCCCTCGATGTGGTCTCGCGCTACCGCGTCTCGCGTCATGACATGCGTCTCTCGCCGAGGAGGGAGCGTTGGCCGAAAGGGGATGACGCAAGCTGACATGATTCGCTGCGGCCGCGCGGACCGAGGGGTGTCATTCCGCCACGGGATTGCCAGTCGCATCGCGCTCGCATGACTCGACCGGAGCGGAATCGGGCGCGTGGTCTCCGGAATGGAGCCGTGCATGTACCGCCCTCGCCGGGCACTGCGGTGGCAACTTCGATCTCGGTGACGATCCGCCGCCGCTGGATCTCGATGATCCGCTCGCTCAGCCTGCTTCACCGAGGCTGAGTGTGCTCACGAAGACGGTCTCGGTGCCGATCCTCCTGGAAGGAGAACTCGCCCCGGCGGAACTCCTCCATGCCGGCCACGAACGCCGACTCGCAGTCGCCGTAGATGCTGCCGACTTCCTCAGATACGCGCACATCTCGGATTGTCGGCAACTCCAGAGCTGCGCTAGGGCGGTCTTGGCGGGCGCGCGTCTGTTCGGTACCTTGTGGGAAATGACTCCCCGGGAGCCATTGGGCGGGACGCGTACCGTCACGCCATCCGCTCGCCGGACGGCCACGTCACGATTCGGCGCCTCCCGGCGCGAGGGCCACGACGCGTCGGCGTTCTATGAACGCTTCACGCCGCCGGTCCTGTCCGATGACGACACGGTGGCCCGTGGGCCCGAGCTCGACCCTGAGCTGTTCGAACGCCTCGGCGACGGCTGCGTTTGCGGCGATGCCCGCCAGATGTCTGCCTTGCCCGATGCTTGCGTGGCGCTGGTGGTCACCTCGCCGCCGTATTTCGTGGGCAAGTCCTACGAGGACGCCATTGCAGCAGGCACCGACAGCCGCATCCCGACCAGCTACTTCGACTATCTCGACATGCTGCGTGACGTGTTCGCCGAGTGCGTCCGGGTGCTGGAGCCCGGCGGCCGCATCGCCGTCAACGTCGCAAACCTGGGACGCAAGCCGTACCGCAGCCTGTCGGGTGACGTGGCCAAGATCTTCGAGGAACTCGGCTTGTTGCTGCGGGGCGAGATCGTGTGGCAGAAGAGCAAGGGCTCGAGCGGGTCGTGCGCATGGGGGTCGTTCCGCAGCCCATCCAACCCGACCTTGCGCGACACCACCGAGCGGATCGTGATCGCCAGCAAGGGCAGATTTGACCGGGCGCGTTCGGCGTCCCAGCGTGAGGCCGAGGGCCTGCCGTTCCGCACCAGCCTGTCCACGGATGAGTTCATGGAAGCCACGCTCGACGTGTGGGACATGGGTCCCGAGAGCGCCCAGCGAGTGCGGCACCCCGCCCCGTTTCCGCTCGAGCTGCCCCGTCGCCTGATCGACCTCTACACCTACGAGGACGACCTGGTGTTGGACCCGTTCATGGGCTCGGGCACCACATTGGTGGCCAGCGTGCTGTGTGGCCGGCGAGGCGTCGGCTACGACCTCGATCCCGACTACGTGGCGCTTGCCCGCTCACGTCTCGCGGCCGCTGCGTCGGCACCGTCCGAGGTGCCGAGTCGTACCGAACAGCCGCCATTGTTCGAGCCGGGTGCGCTTCGGACCACAGCACGGGACGTATCAGCGGTGCCGGATATGCCGGGACCTGAGTTGGCCGCATCAATGGCCCGCTCCGAGGAGAGTGCGCAGGCGCCCGCTCCCATCGCCGATGCGATGACCGCCGATGCGTTTGTCCGTCAAGCCACCGAATCCGGTCGCAAGGCCCACGACATCGCCGGCGACCTGCTGGAGCGCTGCGGTTTCGAGGTGGTGCGAAGCCCCGCGACAGTGCGCGGTTCGGGAGTGAAGTTCAGCTTCTTGGTAGCCGACGGAGCGAGCGGCGAGTGGTGGATCGACGTGGCGGGCGCCTTCACGACGGTGCGCCCCGGACTGCTGCGCGCGGAGACGCTGTGGAAGGCACTGGGGCGAGCGTCGGTGCTGAGGGCTGCCGACCCTGGCGCCCGCCTGCTGCTGCTGACGCCGCACCTGCCCCGCCGCAGTGGCGAGGGCGACCGAGCGTTGCGCACGCTGGGACCGTCGACGGTGTTCGACGTCATCGAGTTGTTCGACGACGCGGCCACCGGCCGCCTCCGCACCTATGGCGACGGCGCTGCTGCCCCGCTGGCCGGCTATTGGGACGACACCGAGGTCGACGCTGCGTTCTGAGCGCGCCGGGGCGTTTCGCCCTACAGGTTGTCGATGCGCTTGAACAGCTCGGCGTAGGCGAGGCCCGCCTGCTGGCCGCTGGCGACCGCCACGGCGTCTACCCAGTCGGCGAAGCGCTGGACTTGGGCTGGGTCGTCGGGGTCGGTGATGTCGTGGGTGGTCACGAACTGACTGCGGTGGCACAGCAGCGCCGCGGTCTTGGCGGCCGTCCAGCCCTCGGCGTTCTCGGCGTGATCGGGCTCGTCGGCCTCGAACAGCAGCAGCTCGTCGGGCCGGTGCGGCGGCAGGCCCTGTTCGGGAAAGAAGAACGGATCACGTGCGGCGACGACGCCTTCGACGGCCAGCAGCCCGGCGTGCCGATGGTCGGGATGCAGGCGGTAGCGCTTCCATGGATCGTGGCCCAGCACGACAGCGGGCTGCAGCTCGCGGATGACCTGTGCAATCTGCGCACGGGTTGCAAGATCGCTGTCGAGCTCGCCGTCGACATGGCCGCCAAAGCGCACCTCTCCAGTGGCACCGAGCGCAGCCGCGGCGGCGCGCTGCTCGACCTGACGGGTCTGCACCAGGGCGGCCTGGTCGCACTCGGGGTCCCAGGTGCCCTTGGAACCATCGGTGCAGATGAAGTGATGCACGACCGTCCCCGCAGCCGCCCACTTTGCGAGCGTTGCCCCGCAGTCGAACTCGGCGTCGTCTGGATGGGCGGCGATGACGAGTGCGGAGGCCGGAACCCGCAGGTCCACGGAGAACCCGGACTCAGTGGAGTCAGCTTTCGGAGGCATCGGAGGGCCTGGGCAGGTCGAGGCCGGCGGCGTCGAAGTCGTCGGGCGTGTCGACGTCGAACTCAAGGGCGGGCACCCGGCGCACTCGCAAGTCGAGGCCGCAGCGCAGGGCTTCCTCGCAGTGGGCCGCGAACGAGCCCGGTCCGTAGTGGAACTCGAAGCCGGTCCCCAGCGGGAGCGCCATCACATTGGTGCCGTCGAGATGGCGGTCAGGCACGATGGTGACGGTGCCAGCCTCGGCGAGGCCGGCCAGCGTCTCCGCGTGGGGCAGGTCGGCATGAGCGATCAGCACGTGACCGGGACCTGCGCCGTCGGCACCAGGGCCGGTCTCCGCTTCAAGCGCTCCAACGGCCGCGGTGACGGCCGGATTCAGACCTTTGGCCTCGATCCACAGCACCTCTGCCCCCGCCGAACAGGCCCAGTCGGCCACTTCGTCGTTGTCGCAAACGACCCGGACAGCCAGCGAGCCTGCAGCCTTGACGACCTGGGCCGCCATCGCTCGGGCCAGCTCATGGCGCTGGCTCGCGCTCAGGCGATCCGCGAGTCGGCCCTTCGCAAGTCGAAAGCCCTTCACGGGTATGAGCACGGTCGGCGTGACGCCGGTTGCAGTCACCCGCGGCGAGTGTATGAGGATGCTTCGGACTGCGGTGCAGTCGGGGATCGACGAGGCTGGGCCCGAGCCGCGTCTGCCGAGGATCGGGGCCGACGGTTTGCTAGGACAAGGCGGTGCTGACTGAACCTCCTGACGGGTGGGTGCGCGCATGGTGGGCCGAGCGCCAGCTCGATCCGGGCTCGGCCGCGTATGCGCCTGAGCCCAGCGAAGTCCGCTACTGGAGCGGTTCCGAGCACGTCACCGACAGCGTGCTGTCCAACACCCTCGGCCGATCATGGACAACCATCGGGCTTCCCGAGACGCTCGACCGTGCCAACGTCGACCCCCGCGGGCTGGTGGTGTGGTCGCGATGGTCGCTCGATTGGTGGGTGCGTGCCGGTGAGGAGTGGGTCTTCCCATCCCGGGCGGCGTCGGTGCGGCAGCGCCTGGTGGACGGAATGCCGGTGGTTGAGACGATCTTGCGCGTCGGCGGCGGCGACGTTGTGCACCGGGTGGCAGCGGCTCGGGGTGCCTCGGTACGGATCGATGACGCGGAACGGCATGTCAGACGGCGGCGTGGCAGACAGCCCTCCGGCGACGGCGCGAGCGCCGTTCCTGAGGTGTTCGTGGTGGAGATCGCCAATCGCACCCCTGCGCCTGTGGCCGTTGCACTCGCCGCGCGGCCGTACCACCTGGGCGCATTCGGGCATGCGGACGGGGAGATCTGGGGATGGTCGGACGCGTGGGGCATCGGCGAGATCTCCGTCGTCGGCCGGGTGATGGCGATCGACGACGGCCTGAGCCATGCGGTGGGCCGCGCAGCGGTGATCCTTGATCGCGTTCCGGGGGACGTCGTCGTCGGAAGTCACGGGACTGACGGCGCGACCGGGCTTGTGGAGGCTGACGGCCATGTCGCCATGGGTCACCCAAGTGCGACGCCGGTCAGCATCGGGGGAGGCGCGCCTTCCGCCGATCCGGCACGAGCATCGCAAGTCGATCGCGACCCGGTCGCGGTGATGTGTCCGAAACGGTTGGCCAACGCCGCAGCGATTTTCCCGCTGGTCGCAGGCGCGACGTTGCGCGCCGTTGTCGTCGGGCGAGGCTCGGCTATCGCATGGGACGATGCCGGCAGCGCCGCGCTCGGTGGCGCTGTGCTCGATGCGGTTCCCGGCGTGGAGCGGGTGGCCAATGGCTGGCGCCAGCGGGTCGAGGCGGGCTGCCGACTTGAGCTGCCCGGCGGCCGGCTGGCGGAGGCTGCGCTGGGCGCACGCGCTTCGCAGTTGCTGTCGACGGCTCCCTTCGATGACGGCCCCGGCATCGTCGGACCGATGCTTGCGTCGGCGTTGGACGCTGATGGGCAGCTGCCCGGCGACGACCTCGTGCAGCTGCTGGCGCTTATCGAGTCGGGCTTGCCCGCGCAGGTCCGGGATCTGCTGTTGCGGCAGGCCCAAGCGCAGCATTCGTCAGGCGAGTCCTCCAGCATGGGCGCTTCGGTGACGGGCACGTCTCTCGTGCTCGCCGAGCATCTGCTGTCCTTGCATCCCGACCCGGCGTTTGCCGAGGCCATCGGGGAGTTTGCGGCATCGAGCGCCCGATGGCTGCTGACGCGTCGCGCTGACCAGCGAGAACAGCCATGGACTATCCGAGAGGGCTTGCGAGCCGGCCACCGGCTGTTGCTTCGGCTGGGAGCGAGGCGTGCGGCGGATGCTCTGCGGCGTGAGGCGATGTCGCTGCCCGAGGCACTGTGCGTCGACGTGAAGGGCGCTCCCGAGTCCCCGTCGAGTTACCGAGACGCCATGGGGCGCGTGCCGTGGGAGACATCGTGGGATGAGGCCCCGGCGGCCCCGAGCCAACGTTGGGAATGGCTCTCGCAGGACACCGGACTGTGGATCCATGCCGCCGTGCCGTGGGCGCCGCCGTTGCCGTTTGTGGGGTCTGAGCTGGTTGACAGCACACCGCGGAATTTCGTGGAGGACACTGCTGCGTCGTGTGGCCATGACATCGTGGCCACAGCGCTGCTCGCCTTCGCTGAGGCGCGACCTGCGCCGCGGCGTGCCTTCGAGCGACTTGACGCTCTGGTCTCAGTGGCATCGCCGACGTTGAGCTGGCCGACGTTCATGCATCCCGATCTGCACACGGGCACGAACGGGACAGGGCACGACCTCGTGGTGGGAGGAATGTTTGTGCGGGCGTTGCTGCGACTGCTGGTCGATGTGCCCGACAGCGGCGTGGCGAGCCGCAGGCCGGCCGCGTTGCGGCTTGCCGCGCACTGGCCAGCAGTCTGGCTGGGCCAGCCGGTCGAGGTGCACGATGTTCCGACCCGGATCGGCCCCGTGTCGTGGGCGGTGCGCTGGCACGGCGAGCGGCCGGCACTGCTGTGGGACGTGGTGCCGCACGACCCCGACGGCGAGGCGCCGACGGTCACGGCGCCCGGACTGGACCCGGCGTTCGCTGCGAGTGGTTGGCGTGGTGAGTCGCTGCTCGCGCCGATGCCGTCACCGGCCCGATAGCGGCGCCCCAGCAGCGACCGATCTCGGCAGGGCTCCGAAGCGGCGCAGGTCCAGAGCGGCACAGAGTCGCCAACTAGCTTCGAATCCATGACGGCGCGGCCGAGCCTGACCTTCGAGCGGCGGTGCTGGGAGGCCGGTGAAGCGACGGTCGTCGGTGTCGACGAAGTGGGCCGTGGCGCCTGGGCAGGACCACTGACGGTCGGCGCAGTCGTTGTCTCGCCGCACGGCCGCGTCAACGGCATCCGCGACTCGAAAGAGCTCCGGCCTTCGGTGCGCGAAGAACTCTTCGACCGCATCGACGATTGGGCCCGGGCCTGGTCGGTGGGGCACGCCACGTCGGCCGAGTGCGACCAACTGGGCATGACCGATGCGTTGCGGCTGGCAACTCGGCGGGCCCTCGGAGTACTTGGGGCCGACCCCGACCGGGTCCTGCTCGACGGCAGCTTCAACTTCGTGGACTGGCGTCCCAGCGAAGCGATCGTCGAAGGCGACCGGCGCTGCCTGTCGATCGCGGCGGCGTCGATCATGGCCAAAGTCGTCCGTGATCGGATCATGGCGGGTCTGGCGGCCGACTTCCCGCCGTACGGGTTTGAGTCGAACAAGGGTTACCCGGCGCCGGTCCACCGCGCAGCGCTCGCCACGCATGGCCCCTGCGCCCTCCACCGGTTGAGCTGGTCGTTCGCCGACGCATTGCCCAACGCCGAGCCCGTGCCGAGTGCAGCGCACTGCGACACCCCCACGGCGCTGGCGACCTACGCCACGGCCTGCGCCGGACCCGACACGACGCTGTTCTGAACCGCAGCGTCAATTGGCTGTCATGGGATGCGAGTCATGTGTCGCAGCGCAGTGACGTCGTGCGCCGAGGCTGCTAGAAGAAGGCAGCCTCAGGGAGGGACCCCCGATGAGTGTGCATGACGACCCCAACGCAGAGCAGCGCGAGTTCTGGCGCAACGCCGACATCTGGGTGCAGCAGCAAGAGCGACTCGACGCTCAGCTGACTCATATCGGCGCGGCGGCGATGGATGCGGTCGAGGGTCTGCTGGCCGGTGCGAACGTGCTCGACATTGGCTGCGGTTGCGGTCAGACCTCCCTGCAGTGGACTGAACGCGTCACAGGCTCAGTGCTCGGCCTCGACATCAGCGAGACGTTGGTTGAGGTAGCTCGGCAGCGGGCGGCTGCGCATGCCGCCCGGCTCCCCGCGGCTGCGCCTGTCGCCTTCGAGGTGGCCGACGCTCAGACGGCGGACATCGCCGCCATCGCTTCTGGCGGAAACGGTGCCTTCGACGGCTTTGATCTGGTCTACTCCCGGTTCGGCGTGATGTTCTTTGCGGACCCGGTGGCGGCGTTCGCCAACCTGCGGGTGGCAACTCGGCCCCGCGGCCAGCTCGCCTTCGCTTGCTGGCAGACGCCACGACAGAATCCGTGGCTGGTCACGGTCAACCGGGCGGTGCTGGAGATTGTGGAGATGCCCAGCGGGGGGCCGTCGGTCGATCCGTTCGCATTCGCCGATCCCGACTTCGTGCGAGGTGTGCTCGGAGATGCGGGGTGGTCGAATATCTCGCTGGAATCCCACGAGACCGAAGTTCTGTTCAGTACCGGACCGCTGGAAGAGACGGTCGAATTCGCGATGGATCTCGGCATTGCACGCCGGGCCTTGGAGGGCCATCCCGCGGAGGTGCACGCCCAAGTACGCAAGGCCGTGACCGCAGCCCTCGCGCCATTTGAGACACCCCGCGGAGTGGTGTTCCCCGCCGCGGCCTGGATCGTCACCGCCAGCAATTGAGATCCGGCGGCCGAGTCCCGCTGCTGCAGCGCTCAGTCGAAAGAGACTCGCAGGGAACCAAACCAGCGCGAGCTGCGTCTGAATTCACAAAGAACGCCTGCTCGGGTTGAGGTCCCTTGTCTGATTCTTCGAATCGCTCGAACGAACTGCCGACGATGTTCCGGCAGAGCAGTGAGGACCAGCGCGGTGCAGGCGCCCATCTCCAACGGGTCGGTGGAAAACCCGACGGTGGACAGCACAGTGGGCGCGTGACGTCGGGCAGGGCTTTCGGTAGGCGCGACTAAGCCGCCGCGGCCCATGAGGCGGGTGCCGACTGGGTAGTCGCCGAGGGGGACGCACGGCTTGGCAAACTCGTGGGCGATGATCGACGAGCCGAGCTGGACGATGGGGATCGAGGAGGAGTATCTCCTCGTCGATCGCGACAGCGGTGCGCTGGTGCAATCCCAGCCGCCCGGCCTCATCGAGCGGGTCGCCGAGCTGCGCCACGGGCTCGTGAGCCCGGAGCTCTTCAGCGCGCAGATCGAGATCGGCACTGATGTCTGCCGCGACGTGCAGCACCTGCGCGCCGATGTCGGCCTGCTGCGTCTGGCGGTTACCGAGGCCGCGGCAGAGCACGGGCTTGCGCCGATCGCCGCGTCCACCCATCCGTTCGCCAGGCCGCACGAGCTCGACATCACCGACAAGGAGCGATACAGGATCCTCGCCGACGATCTTCAAGAGATCCAGCGCCAGCTGCTCATCTCGGGGATGCATGTCCATGTGGGCATTGAAGACCCGGAGCTGCGGATCGACCTGATGAACCAGGTGACCTATTTCCTGCCGCACCTGCTGGCCCTGTCCACCTCATCGCCGTTCTGGCAGGGCCGTGACACGGGGCTGGCCAGCTACCGGTCGGCGGTGTACAAGACGCTGCCGCGCACCGGCCTGCCCCCGAAGTTCGATTCCTGGGCGGAGTTCCGGCGTCATGTCGATGTGCTCGTGAATGCCGGGATCATCGAGGATTCATCGAAGATCTGGTGGGACATCCGGCCCTCGGAGCGGTATCCGACCCTGGAGATGCGGGTCACCGACCTGCCGACCCGCATGGAGGACACGGTCGCCATCGCCGCCGCGTATGTCTGCCTGCTGCGGATGCTGTGGCGGCTGCGAGACGGGAATCAGCGGTGGCGCAGCTATGCGAACTTCCTGATCGGCGAGAACCTGTGGCGCGCGGAGCGCTACGGCATCGGCGGCTCGCTGATCGACTTGGGCAAGGGCACGCTGGTGCCCAATGAGCACCTAGTCGACGAACTTATCGAGCTGGTGAGCCCCGATGCCGAGGCGCTCGGCTGCGTTGATGAGATATTTCACCTGCGAACCATCTGCGAGCGAGGCACCTCAGCAAGCCACCAGCTCGCCGTCTACCAAGCGGCGCTCGACGCCGGCGCGGATAACGACGAGGCCCTCGCCGAAGTAGTGCAACACCTCATCGAGCACACCCTCGCACCGCCCGACGTGGCAGACCATCGAGATCGTGTCGCAGCAGCGGCCGATTTGATCACGGAGCGCCACGCAGACTCGCTACGGCGCTCCGGCGAGTGAGCTCTCACCTCGACTTCCTCTCAAGGCACGGCCGGCTGGTCGTCGAAGAGACTTCGTTGCTCAAGATGGCCGCTCGACGATGGCAAATCGGCACGAGTGAGCGGACCATCTCCATCGAGCAACGACTTGAGTTCGTCGACAGTGGCGACGGAGGCGGCACCACGCCGGTCAAGAGCTTCGTTACCTGATCCCTCGCCCGGTCCTCGCCACACGGCAACCCGGCCGAACTTGTTGTCGAGCGCCTCGGTTGCGCCTGACCATGTGCCGCCCTTGCCGTTGTCGCTGGCGACTACAAGCGTAAGTGCTGACTGTGCGTAGATCAGCTTGTTTCGACCCATGGCGTTTCCAGCACTGAAGCCGGTGTCAGGGCTGTAAGGCGTACACATGACGGTCCGCTCATCGTGGATCGCTGCACGGATGTCCGCTGATGTCGGCGTTACGCATGACGGTGCTCGGACTTGAGGACATCGCCTCAGCGATCCCATAGCCAGTCCAATTCGGAAAAAGCGAGCTCCTTGCCGAAGTTCTCGATGTTGTCTCGGACGTTGAGTACGAGGCAGCGCTCGTCACCGCCGTTCAAGGGGCCCCGCAGGCCTCTTCCGATCATCTGGAAATACAGATTTGGGCTGTACACAGGTCGGGCCACGATGATGGCCCGAGTCTTGGGCGCATCGAACCCTTCGCGGAAGACTCCGTAGTTGACGAGGACGTTTACGTCACCGCGACGAAAGCCCTCCACCACGCGGCGACGGGTCACCGTTTCGGTGTTCCCGCTCACAGATCGCGCGGTAACTCCTCGCTGATTGAGCAGCGCCGCCAGAGTCTGGGCGTGCTCTACCGACGTAGCGAATATGAGCGCAGGCCAGTTTGGGCCCACATGCGTCTCGTACGCCTCGATGATGCGTCTCGTGCGGTGTGAGTCCTGAGCGATGCGATCCTCCACGCTCTGCGGGAGCCACGCCAACTGATGCGCCAAGCGCGTTGGGCCTCGAACGAACCTCAAGACCTCGTCCCGTTCCGCATCAGATAGACGAAACGTTCCGCCTTCGATGAGCTCCTGATCAGCCTGAGCGAGCACCCCCATCCCCTGCAGCTCGCCGATGACCTCCTTGGGATCATCGTGAGCGAACGCTCCGGCGTCAAGGCGATTTTGGCCGTAGCGGCGGACGAGCCTGTCCGTCTCTGCCTCGTCGTGCCCGCGATAAGGCGTCGCAGTGAGACCCAGCAGACACGGCTCATCTTCCTTGCGGCGGAACGTCAAACCGATCTCTTGCATGACTGCCGTGAATGTCGGGGCGATCGACCGATGGGCCTCGTCGAAGACGGCCAGCTCGAATTCTCTCAGAAAGTCGTAGTCGGCCGGTTGGCGAGTGAGACGGGCATGAAGTGTCTGAATGGTGGCGACGACGACATGACGTTCAGTTGTCGGCGATGGTCGGGGCTGCCCGCTCCACAGTCTGGAAATGCGCAGCTGCTCTGCTTCTGCGCCGACACTCCTCCACACCTGCTCCCATGATTCGACAGCCTGCTCGCACAGCTCGTCGCGGTCCGCAACCCAGAGAATCCCTCCTTGGAATGCGTCGTAGCGCATGGCTTCCACGATTGCCTGCACCGCAACGCGGGTCTTGCCGGACCCGGTGGGCATGCTCAGCATCCCGCGCCGCTCGGTTCCGTCACTGCGTTCGGAGCGAAGCATCTTGCGGACGTTGTCGGCCACGAGGCGTTGATAGTTGTGAAGCGGGGGGAGGGTCCGAGGGCCTTCGACCTCGACGAACTGGGGGCGGCGCCTATTGCGTTCGCCAGCCCATGCTTCCGAGAATCCCAATGAGCGGACGAATTCAATAGCGCGCCGCGACCCGGACCACGTCGCGGGAGGATCGAGATTGTCCAAGGCCCGCTTGAAATGTTTGAGAGCGCCAGTGTCGTAGGTCGCGATGGCGGCCTCTGCAATTTCGACCCCAGTCAGCGTCTCTCGATCATTGCTCAGAACATCCAGGAGTAAACGAGGAAGACCCAATCGCAGGGATGCTTCGCCGACGGCAGCGAGCAGTCGCTCAGCATCCGTTGCAAGTTGCCGAATTGCGGCGCGCCGTTCTTCAACTTCGGCGGGCGTCTTGCGCTGTAGGACTGCTTGAATCTGGAAGTCGGCTAGTCCGAGACCCAATACCTCCGTGACGAGCTCAAGTGCACGCCGCGCATCGTCGTCGATGTTGCCGACGAGATACACGTCGGACCCGAGAGTGACGCAATCGCGCACCGCTCCCGCCACAAGGATCTGTTCACAGAGAATTAGGCGACTGGTCCGCCGATGCGCCGGGAGATGTTCAGCCAACCCAGGCCACACATCGGTCAGCGGGACCGGCTCTCCTTCGCCCAAGAATTCCGGTATCGGCTCCGAGAGATCGAATGCCGCCTTGATCTTTTCGGCATTCGGATGCTGCAAGAGTACGTGCAGGGCCTCCGGGCAGTTGGGCTGTGGTCCGAGGGCGTCGGCAAACGGCACAACGCCGTTGGAGGCCTGGATGCGTCCGTGTATCCGGATGGCGTGGACCGTCAATGACTCAAATAGTTCCTTCGGATAGGAGTTCCTATTCCCGCCCGTATGCCACATCTCACAACATCGGTCGAAAGATTCTTGCCCCAACAGGGCATCAGTAAAAAGTGCTCGTCCCTCGTCGGACAGTTCAGTGAGCACGGTCAACGGGCCGACGCCCTCGGTTGATGTGAATGCCAAGTACCCCCACCATGGCCGGGCCGGAAGATCATCTCGTCGGCGGTACTGCTTCTCGCACTGGTCCTGATATTCCTTGAACAACGGCTCCGAGCCCATGTCGCGGTCGCCTGAGGGTGAGTCGACGACCGCGAGTTCGCGCAGAAGTTCGACATCGCGCTGATGGAAGTCGAAATCGACGGCTACGTGGCCATCCCGGCTGCCATCGACCGGAACGATGTCTCCGGGCAGCAAGACCGAGTGCGTTGGTCGCCAATCGCCGGAGCGCGTCCGTACTCGTAAGTTGCTCGGCCACCGTGCGTACTCGCGAACGACGTCCTGCACCAATGAGCGGCTCAGTATTCGAGCAAGCGCCCAAAAGTTCTCGTAGAGGCTGTCGTCAAGACGCGACGGACCTCGTTGTGCCAACACACTTTCTGCCGTAAGTCGAAATCTGCTCTCGGCCGATGGCGGCTTCAGACCTAGTTCCTTGAGTGCCGCCAGTGTGTCGCCGTCGGCGACGAGTGCCGGATGAACACAGGACTCCAGATCGAACTCGTCGCTCGAGGTCGGAAACCCGTCTGGCAGAAACACCAGGTCCGGATCTGGCGACCTCCAGCCCCCTCTTGCCGAGAGCACGATCGAGCCGAGTTCTGTGCCCGAGCGTATTTCGAGGGGAATGAGCGCGGCGGCCTGGATAGCGGCCGTCGCAGCGGCAACCGCATCGCCCGGCACTTGGTCCAGGACCAATGCTCCGAGCCAACTGGCGATTGAGGCCCGGCGCATGCGCCGCATCGTCCGTCCTGATTGACCGGTCCCTCCATGCAGCCGTTCGATGGTCGCGAGTCTTGTGCGAGTTATCGCCTTGTGGTGCAGCCATGCCCGTGGCCGTTCCGGATATGCGGCCCATCGATCGAACGGCGTCATGTCTGTTCCGCGATCTGGGGTCAGCCGCGACGGGGGATAGGAGATGTCGTGGATTCGGCGGAGCTCGCCGTTCTGGTCGGGAACGATGGGTTGATCGTCGAGGGCTTCGAATAGGAGTTCTCGCAGCAGGCTGGCCTGCTCGGAGTCGCCTGCCTCGTGTCGACGAGGCAACGCGTCCAAGTGTCGGGCGGGATCATCGTCCGCCCGCAATTGTGGCAATGCGTCCGCGATTAGATCCGAAGCTGCTCCGACCAGTTCGTCGTTGAATGGGCCGCTGAGGAGGTTCTGACGATCCTCATTCGTCTTCCAAGGAGCATTCAAGATGCCCGGAACGAGGCTCGCTGTGTTCGTCGGGAAGAAGGCCCAGAACTTTCCGGGTCGGTCGAGACGGTCGACGGGTGCGGCCCACCAAATTGGCACCTCCATTCGATCGTCGCCGGGGCGGCGGTCGGCACGCGCATCACTCGACAACCAATGGGTTCGCTCGAAGAGCTTCCAATGGCTGGTCGAATCCCCTTCAGCGAGGAGGTACTCGTCATCCACGTTCTCCAATTCGAGAACTCGGTTCAATTCTGTGGTGCTGTCCGCGAGCGTGAGCGTCTTCAGGTGAGGGACGAACAGAAGGAACTCGGCCGGCAGGTCCCTCATTTGCTGGAGAAGGTCTTCGCGCGCTCCATCCCTGAGCGGCAGTCGCACAATGTTGTTTGCCCATGCCATCAGTTCACGCAGTTCGTCGTACTGCTCGCTGCGTTCGGCTGGATCGATCGGTTCGGGCAGGCGCAAGATCGGACATCGATCTGCGTCGGGGACGACATCTCTCACCCGTTCCCGGGCGCGCTTACGATCGAAACGGAATGAGCCGGAGCGGCTGAAGAACTCGGGAGAGTCGCTGACACCGAGCACTGCCTTGAAGCCGAGGCCGAAAGTACCAATCTGGCTGGTTCCCCTCTTGGGCGATAGATGCGAGAACATGAGAGCCGTGACACCGTCAGGACTGATGGGATCCCCGTCGTCAGCGCAATAGAGATCGCTATTGGTCAGGAGGACTTCGATACGCCCGCCACGACGACGCGAGGTGTCGTCGCTGTTCAGCTCCGCGTTGGGGTCAGGCCAGAGCGCGTCGGCGCTGTTCTGGACGAGTTCGAAGAGCTGCCGATTGCGATATCCACCCTGCGCCGTGTCCTGCTCAACATTCGCGTGTTCAGTAACCAGGTTCGGCTGTTCGCGATACGAAGCGAGGGTTCGCTCTGACTGGTCGGCTACGTAGTCAGCCAAAACCCCGTTGGAATCAGTCCATCGATCTATCGGCATTGTTCCCTCCGCAACGTGAGCGTTGGCCGTCAAGCAAGAGCACCTGCGGAGCCGCGCCCGCCTGCGGCCGATGAATCCTGTCGGCGATCTCCAGGCTGAGCCACGGTGCCGTCGATGCGCCGAGTGCGTCGGACAGTACGGGTGCTACGTCCCGCGTGTCCGGCGTCATCGCCTCGAACATCGCCGAGACAACCTGAGACGGTTGTCCGACGATGACGGCGAATTCCGAGATAGTCCAGCCGCGCTCCGCTAGTTCGTCGCGCAAGTACACACCGGGTGGAAACACCTCTGCGGGTTTCAGTTCCAAAGACATGTTCGAGCAACCCAAACCTCAGCGACAGCCAACCGATCCAACGTCTACCACGGTTGTCCTTGAGCCATGAGTCTCGGAGGGGTGAACCCAGCTTCAGCCGGTCGAGCCACCTTGGCTGACACTTTCGCAGTCCGGCGCGAGATCGTACGATGACCGCTGGTGTGGGTTGGTGAACGTGATCTGGGGACTTCGTGACTGATTACCGGCTCTTCGCGTTTTAGCGTGGAGTGAGGGTGTCGAGGAGGGTCCAGTCGGGTTTGCCTGCATAGAGCAGGACTCGGATTCGGTAGTGGTCGAAGTTGGTGATCCCGAACGACACTCGCTTGATGAGCTTGGCGAGGTT